>JAQUGQ010000009.1 GCA_028684095.1 Clostridia bacterium | reverse complement strand
AGGCCAGATAGCTCAGTCGGTAGAGCAGGGGACTGAAAATCCCCGTGTCGGGGGTTCGATTCCCTCTCTGGCCACCATATTATATCTTTATGATGCGGGAGTAGCTCAGTTGATAGAGCGTCGCCTTGCCAAGGCGAAGGTCGCGGGTTTGAGCCCCGTCTCCCGCTCCATTTTTTTTTTATATATGGAATATTTTAAAATAAATAGAATAATATATATAAACGGCGCCATAGCCAAGTGGTAAGGCAATGGTCTGCAAAACCGTGATCATCAGTTCAAATCTGATTGGCGCCTCCACAATAAACAGCGAGTTTCTAAGAAATTAGAGACTTGCTTTTTCCACGCTTGACTGCAAATTGACTGCAGTTGTATACTTTTATTGTATTATTTACATATAATTTATAAAAAATACTTTTGTTATATAAAAATATATGGTACAATATAAATTAAATAAAGTGAGGTAGTATATGGATTTAAAAGAGAAAATTATAGATATCGCAAGCAAACTAAATTATAGAATTGGAATATATGCAAATGATTTAAAAGGAAATGAAATAAAGTTTCATAGTGATGATATTTTTGAAACTGCTAGTTGTATTAAGTTATTTATACTAATTGAATATTATAGGCAAGTTAGTGATGGATTAAAAAACAGAAAAGATATTATGGAATACACTAAAGAAGATAATATTTCTAATATAAATTCTGGCATAATTTCTTCTTTGGAATTTGGATTAAAAATGACTTCAAAAGATTATGCTATACTTATGATTATCTGTAGTGATAATATAGCAACAAATAAATTAATAGACTATTTAGGTATTGAAAATATTAATAATACAATTCAAAAATTAGGATTTAAGGAAACTATAATTTTCAATAAAATAGATTTTTCTATATATAAAAAATTGGGGCAAACTACTCCTTATGAATATGCGTTGGCATATAATAAAATTTTGAGTAAAGAACTATATAGTGAAGATATATGTAACGAAATATTAGATATATTGAAGAAACAAAAGAATAATGATATGCTAATAAAAGGTTTACCTTTATATGATGTTTTATTTAAAGGAGAAGATGAAAGTAAAATAAAATACATTGCATCAAAAAGTGGTGCAATTGCATGGGAAACAGATGAAATTGATAATGTAAGAAATGATGGTGGAATTATATCTACAAATATAGGGGAATATATAATTTCTATATTTATTTCTGGATTTAGTGAAATGTATATTTACTATAATAATGAAGCTATAAATATTGGTTCTGAAATTCATAGAAATATTTACAATAGCTATATTAAGAATAAAGGGAATTTTTTGAAATAATTATATCTATTATTATAATATATATATCAAGTTGACAGCAAATTTGACTGCAACGTCAAGGTGGTCGAATATATATTAGACGTTGCGAAGCTGAAAAGTGAAATTGTTAAAGGTGGCGAAGTGTAACCTTAAAGTGGCATAATTGATATTAAGAGTTTTGAAACAATTAAAACTGCAAAACCGTGATCATCAGTTCAAATCTGATTGGCGCCTCCACGAATAAAGTAGCACTTCATAGAAATATGAGGTGTTTTTTACGGCACTTTACATAAAACTTGAAATTTGAACAGAAATGTAGTATAATAATAGAGTAGAGTAAATTTTTTATGCTCTTCGAATTAAATAATTCGGAGACTAAGTCTCCGAAAATATAAGGGGGAAGTTTTATGGCAGGAAAAACTAAATGTGAAGAGTTAGGATACAAATGCACCATGGAAAATAGGCTATCTGAAGAAAACGTGCCAGTATATAGGTATGAAACAAGACCGGCAGGAGGAGTAGATAGAAGACCAGGCGATACTGTGCAGGTAGCAGTAGGAAGTCCTATCAGGCAGGAAAAAAAATACATTGCCGCTAGAGTATGCAGCCATTGTGGATATACAGAAACAATAGGAACAAAACAGGTAAGCCTAAATACTATAATGACATTTTCTGATTTTTTTGACGAGGAAGCAAAAAAAGAAGAGTATAGAGACAAACTTATGAAGTTCGATGAAAAACAAAGAGAAGAGCGTGAAAAATATATAAGTGAAAATGAACCCAAATAAAGTCAACAACTTCTAAAATATGCCAAAAACCCCGAATAAAGTTTTTTATACGAAAAATATAAACTTATAGTAAACATCCAATTTGAGTAATAACTCGTTTTGGATGTTTTTGTTGATAAATATAGATTTTTATAATTGAGTAGTTAAAATGTTACAGTAAATGAACTGATGCACATGAAACTGTAAAATGGTGCATAAATTCACAAAAAACCAAAACACTTATAATCTTTGATAAATAAATGTTTTATACCCCCTAAATGACTGCAAATTGACTGCAGTTTTGTTGAAATTGAATCAAAATATATAAATATGTATTGAAAAAAATTACAAATCTTAATAAATTGAATTATGAAAAAATATATGATATAATGTTAAAAGGAAGTGATAAATTTGAAAAAAAGACTATTCATAATAATTACAATGGTTTTAATAATAATAACAACTTTAATGGTTTTGTATTTTGACAATCGAAATAATGAACAAAAAAATGAAGTGATAGTAAAACAAGTAGAAGATATAAAAGAAGAACCCAAAGAAGAAGTATATGTTGATAATAATCCAATAAAAATTGGATTATACATAAAAAGTGGTAACGAAAAAAAAATAATAACAGAATATTCTTCGGTTTGGGATGCAGAACTAATAATGGGATTATTTTATGCTATTCCTACAAACGAGAGTGTAGTTAGTGGAAAATCTTTTGAGTATGTTTGGAAGGAATATTGGAATAAATATTCAAATATTGAAAAATATAGAATAGGATATAATATAAAATTTACTTTAAATACTGGTGAAGTAATTGATCATGTAATATTAAATCCTGATCATGCATATTTGATGTTTCCTAAATTACAATTTTACTTATATGATGATGTTAATTTAATTCCAGGTAGAGCATATTACCATGTGACACAACCAGAAATGACAGAAAAAACTCAATGTACATCAGTAAAGTTAGTTGGAGATAAAGAAACAAAAAATATTATATCGCCAATTGAATTAACTGTATTTACATTTGATGGAGAAGAAGATTTTGAACCGGTAACTGGAAAATATCGTGGAAATAGTTGTTATACTATTTTGATTAATAGAAAATAATTCTGAAAAGTAAAGTGTATAATAGATAATATTCTTTTATTTAGTTGAAAAAATTAGTATAATAAAGTATAATATATATATATATAAAATTATTAGTTATATAATTTTTAAGGAGTAAATTATGAAAAAGATTTTAGAATCAAAATTATTTAAAGAAGTGACTATTTCTGTTTTAATTTTATTAATTATCACGATACTTTATTTGATACTTGTAAAATTAAATAAAGTATCAATTAATTTATCTAATAATGATGATGTAGAAATATATGCAATTAAAAAATATGAACCTGAGCAAAAAATTGAAGAATATTTAATTCCACCCAAGAATTTTAATTTTAGTATACCTATATTTATGTATCATTTTATATCTGATGATTTTGGAAATGCTACTGATACTGAAAACTATGTATCA
This sequence comes from Clostridia bacterium, assembly GCA_028684095.1. Lineage (GTDB taxonomy): Bacteria > Bacillota > Clostridia > TANB77 > CAG-465 > RGIG5057. The sequence continues at coordinate 54,411 of JAQUGQ010000009.1, read as the reverse complement.
CCTTTAAAATTAGAACAACAACTTAAATATATATCAGAAAATGGATATGAAACAGTTTATATAAATGAGTTTGATAAAATGTATAAATACAAAAAACCAGTAGCTTTAACATTTGATGATTGTTTTGTTTATTTTTATAACAATGCATTTCCATTACTAAAAAAATATAATTTAAAAGCTAGTATATATATTATAACGGATTATATAGATGGAGAGAATTATTTAACTACTGAACAAATAAAAGAAATGAAGGAAAGTAATATTATAGATATACAATCACATACCTTATCTCATCCGAAACTTACTTCACTTAAAAATGAAGTGATAAGTAAAGAATTAATTGATTCAAAAAAAGCATTAAAAGAAAAATTTGATATTGATAGTAATGTTTTCTGTTATCCATACGGACTGTTTAATGATTATATTTTAAATATAACTAAGGAGAATTATACTTTTGCCTTAAATATGGATGGAGGTATATATTATTCAAATAAGCATGATATATTTAAAATACCTAGAATTTATGCAAATAGAAGTATGCCTATAAGTACATATATAAATTACTTAAAACAAGCAAATGTAAATGTCAATTGGTAGCGGGATTTATCAATGTTCAAAAGAAAAGTAATAATAGAAAATAAATTATAATATATATAAAAGGGGGATTTTATAATGAATAATAGAAAAATTAAAATAGTTATAGCTATAATTATACTAATATTACTAATAATTTTTGTGCTTTTTTTGGTTGGTACTTCGAAAACTAACACTGATATAAAAATTAGTGAAAACAAAGGTGATATAGCAGATTTTGTAGAATTAGAAGGTATAAATAAACCTAAGTTAGTAGATGGAATGATTGCTGTAAAATGGGTGGAAAATGATTGGGTTGAAATTTCAGATCCAAATTCTGATACAACTTGGTATGATTATAAAGAGCAAATAGGATTAACAGATGGTAAAACTAGTCAGTGGGCAAATGCAAAAACAAAAGATGGATCTATATGGGTTTGGATACCTAGGTATGCATATAAAATAAGTGATGATATTTCTTTTGCAGTACCTCCAATAGATATTATATTTTTAAAAGGTAATACTAATACCGTAGCTAATGGGACAGAAATATCTAAAGAATATAAAGTACATCCATCATTTGTAAATAATGTAGATATAGGTGGATGGGATAGTGAAATTACTGGTTTTTGGGTTTCTAAATACGAAGCTGGCTTCGCAGTAACTGAGCAAGGAGATATGCAAGTAGAGTCTAAAATTACTTTTTCAGGAGAGGTAGAAAATAATTATTACGGTACTGTAAAAAGTGAATTAACAAAAATTGTATTTCCAGTATTTAAAGCAAATAAATATTCATATAATAATATAAATATCGGATCTTCATATGATATAAGCAAAGCATTAAATTCAAATGGTAATCCATATGGTTTAAATTTAAATGATTCAGATTCACATATGATTAAAAATAGTGAATGGGGCTGCATTGCATATCTTTCTCATAGTAAATATGGAAGAAATGGTATTGAATTAAAAGTAAATGAATCTAAAATAGTTACAGGTACAGATGTTATATATGCAGTAACTGCAGGCGGAAATGGGAAAGATGGTTTAGCAAAAGATGAAAAAGAAGCAATCATGATTAATTCAGATCAAAGCACAACTGGCAATGTGTATGGAGTGTATGATATTTCAGGTGGTTTGTGGGAAAGAGTATCAGCATATATAAATAATGGAAATGAAAATCTATTAAAGTATGGTAAAAACATATTAGAAGATGGTTTAGCGCAGAAAAGTTCAAAATATAAAACAGTATATAACTTCGATAATAATAATGATGATAATGAATCAAACTATAATTTAGAAAATAATAAAATAATTAATGGAGATGCAATTTTTGAAACATCAAATGGTATTGGTTCAAAATCTTGGTTTGGAGATTATTCTAGTTTTATGTTTTTAGATGCTCCATGGCTTCATAGAGGTGGAACATATTCTAATACTACAGGAGTAGGAGCTTTTGCTTTCAGTAATACAGGTGGAAAAGCATACAAAAGTTTAGGATTTAGATGTGTGATTACTCCAATGTAAAAATATTAACCTAAAACCAAATAAAACACTTAAAATAATTTGACATATTTTTTGATATATGATAAAATTACTATTAAGAAATGAGAGAGTGATATATATGGGAATAAACATCATTATAGTATTAATTTGTATAGCATATATTTATAGTCAAGATCATATGAAAACAGCATGTATAAAAATATTAAAACAACTAGTTGATAAAAATCAACTTACAGAAGAAGAATTTAATAATATTAAGAAAAAGGTGTATAATAGTAAAACCACAGATTATAACTTAAATGAAGAAAAAGAAATTATTAAAAAAGAGCAAAACTCAGAAAGAGAACCTTATGTTGAAATGATAGAGCAACGTAGTGTAGATGATGTAAAACAGTTGAAAGAGAAGAGCAGACAAAATAATATTTCAGCTTTGTTATATTTAGGTGTTATACTAATAATGTTTGCAGGTCTTGTTTTTGCAACAACTACATGGGAGGATTTAACAGGAGTGGTAAAAGCAATACTTTTATTTGGCTTTTCTGGAATGTTATTTGGAGCAAGTAATTTATCTGAGAAAAAAATGAAATTAGAAAAGACTGCATTTGCACTATGGATATTAGGAACTTTATTCTTTCCAATAACGTGTATATGTGCTGGATATTTAGAAGTATTTGGAAATTATTTTTCTCTGAATTCAGAGGGAAAATATTTATTTGCATTATTTAGTTCAATAGTATGTCTTCCTATATATATTATAAGTGTTAAGAAGTATCTATCAAAAACATTTTCATATATTGCTGCAATTAATGTAATGTTAATAGGTTATTTCATGTTCCTTAATATATCAGATAAAACTGAAATAATATTAATTGCAATGGGGTTATATAATCTAATAGTATTAGTTATATTTACTAATATTACAGCTAAAAGTAAATTCAGTGAAAGTATGTCAAGTGCAATGGTTGTTTTCAGTAAAATAACATTAGTTACTATAACTACAATTACTATTATACTTAATAACATTAATTATAAAGTAAGTATTATATATCTATTAAATTATATAATTATTATTGGAAACTATAAATACATTTGTATAAAGCAGAAGAGTTATTTGTTTAGTATAGCAACTGCCGTTACAGCAATTGCATTCTTTAGTAGTATATATTCATATTTAGTGCAAAATAATATTATAATTAATTTAGAATATATATCATTCATGTTTAATGCATTGGCTATCGTGTGTGCAGTAATTCAGGGTATGCAAGTAAAATTTCTTTTGGCAAAAAAATGGGATGGATTAAGATTACTTATGAACGTAACAAATACAATATTTATATCATTACTAACCATTATAAGTTTTACTCAAGTTTTAAATTTATCAAACACATCTTATGAAGTTTTAATATTTGCTATAATAACTTTAATGTTACTTTTACAAAAAAAGTTAAATTATAAAAAAATACAAACAGAATTTTCAAAAATTATAGATATTTCAATATCTATATTCACTGTTATAGTACCTTTTACTATATACAGATATTTACCAGAAAATATAAATATAAATTTAATTTTATATTTCTCTATAATATGCTTTATACCTTGGGTATTATCAAAAATAACTGATATTATAAATAAAAATAACACAACAATAACAACGTATAGAGGTGTTGGAACACTATTTCTAATTATAACATTCATGTGTTCTTTTATAGAAATAAATCCAGAAATTGCAATATATAAGTTTATATTATCAATACTATTAGTAGTTGTAGTTTTTATAAATTATATAGATTACTTGAAGAGTGACAAACAAAATAACACTTGGGATCTAGAACTTCTTAATATATCATATATAACAATAATAGCTCCAATATTTATAATATTAACTGCTTGGCTGACTATAATTCCTTTATACTTTACAACATTTATTGCAGCAACTTTGATTTACCTATTTAGTTTATTAGACAATACAGGAAAGCTATTAGAAAAGTCAAAATTTTATATATTATTTATGATAATATTATCTAATATATTTATGATGGTAAATATAACAGGAATACTAGAGTATATATTTATGCAATCAATGTTATTAGTATTATATTTTAACAAGACATTTAGAAAATTAGTATCTTATAACATATATCTTCTATGTGCACTTGTTATAAATACAATTTTAATTACTACAATTCAAAATATTCCCGAAGAAGTTTTTAATTTATTTAATATATTAATACTTCTGATAGTGAGTGGTATAAATATATATAATTATTATGAACTTAAATCAATCTCAAATAATAATGAAAATTTAAGTATACAAAAATTAATTATATCATTTGGACTTTTAATTGGATTGATTCCTTATATGTATTTTATATCATATATTTCAAATTTATTGAATATGACAAATGTTATTAATATGATACTAATACAAGTACCAATACTATTTATTGTGTTTAGTATAGAAAAATTAGTATATAATGTAAAAAATTCATTTACGTATATAGTATCAGTAATTATGTATTTCATTGCAACAGTAACTTTATATGAATTTAATGATATATTAACCTATTCTATAATGTTACTTATACTAGTAATAATAGGATCTTCAATAAGAAATAAAAGTATGTTTTTAATACCAGCTATATTTTTAATAATATTTGTACTAAAAGGTACGATAGATTTCTGGGTAAGTATACCTTGGTGGTTATATCTACTTATTGGAGGATCAACTCTTGTATATTTGGCTATGAAAAGAGAGAGCAGTAAGCAAAATAATATCGATAATAATAAACCTAGTAAATTAAAACAATTTTTATCAAACTATGAAGATTAATATTTAAGTAATTACCAATTATGCGATTTATTGTATAATTGGTAATTTTATCGATAAATGTTGACATAATATATAGATAATAGTTGAAAAATCTTGTGAATTATGATATAATAGAGTGGTTTTAAAATGTGGATTTTTAATAGATTTATTAAAGATGTGTTATTTATAAATTTAGAGGAGGAATCCTAGATGAAATCTATGACAAAATTGAAAAGAATGTTGGCCAATAGACGGTTCGAAAAGTTATTTAAAATTGGTTTGAAAAAGAATAAGATTAGTTATTTTGAATTTGAAATATTTGAAAAACTAAAGGGATATCAATATGGTGGATGTCCTTTAAATGTTTTAATAGGTTCAAGAAGACTATCTGATGGAAAATGTTATGATAGATCAATGACGCTAACATTTATATTTAATGATTGTGTTTTAGTTAATGGTGATTTATCAAGATATGCTAAAACAAGAGGTGATGAAAAATTTGATCATTCTTGGGTAGAAGTAGGAAATTTTGTTTATGACACGACATGGGGAATGAAATTTGATAAAAAAATATATTATAAGCTTATGGGTGTGAAAATAAATAAAAAGCAAACTACTGCTCAGATGATGCAAAATGAATGGTATGTAGAACAAAAACAATCAAAGTTAGAGGATAATCTCAGTTTTATTGATATTACAGCTCCATTGTTTATAGCTATATTAGAAACAGAGCTAAAAGAATATGAGCGGCAAGAAAACAAATACTATATTGAATTAACTATTAGTTTAATACAATATAGTAGAGAGCTATTAGAGATGCCAGAAGTGAAAGAATTAGTGAGAAAAAAAGAAGAATTTTTAAAAAACATGGAAATGGTAGTCTAGATTATGAAAGTCAGTCGTTATGAATATAATGACTGACTTTTGTATATTATATAAAAATTAAAAAATGAGAAAATATAAGTGTATCTATATGTAAAAATATGTATTAAGATTGATAAATAATGTTATTTATGATATAATATGCTAATTATAAATTAATATATCTAAAAATAACTATATTTAGGAGGAATTATTATGTTGAAAAAAGCTGTAAGTGTGGAACAACTTCGGTTAATGCCAAATAGAGTTTTGTTTGCTGAGCAAACAAATGCAACATCAAAGTTAAGAAATTTGTTGTATGAACTAAAAAAAGAAAATGACAATAGACCAATGAAAATGTTAATTGTTGGTGCGGGAGGTTCATTCCCATCTGCATTACTTGTAAAACAAATATTGGCACGTGAATGTAAAACACCAGAAATAGAAGTAGTTACACCTCAGACAGCAATTAAAATGTTAAGACAATCCTTTTTTAATCCAATTAATGAACCATTTTACAATGTGGTTATTGCTATTTCATACTCCGGAAAAACACCTGATATTCAAAGTGTATACGAAGTATGTAAAGCAAAAAATATTCAATTCATACTTGTTACAAAAGCAATAATTTCAGATGTTGAGGAAATGTATTCTAATTATAATTCAATATTTAGCAACATTATTTCATATCATAATGAAAATGATGACACAGGAAATGAACGTGGTATGATTTCAATGGCTTCTACATTATCTCCAATTGTAATTTTTGATAATTTAGGTAGTAACTGTAAAACTGGAAACCAAAAATACTTTGAGAAAGGAAAAGAATTTGTAGAAACATTGGATATAGTAGCATTAGCAGAGCATATAAAAATAAATCCTATTATAAATGTGTTTTATGAATGGGATACAATGCCAACTGCATTTGATATTGAAAGTAAATTTACTGAAGCAGGAATTGCAAATGTTATATTACATGAAAAAAAGAATTTTTCGCATGGTAGGTATGTATCCTTATACACTTTAAAGTCAGGACTTAACATTAACTTAAGGAGGTTAATATCATTTGTTGATATTTTAAATGAATTAAACGAACATCAAAATACAATATACAAAACACCATATGATGAAAAGTTGGAAGTTTTTTTAGATTATATTTCAGCTAAGAATAATACACCTTACATTAAAATCGGAACGGACACGTATATGTCTAGTCAGTGGAATATTGAAGCAATGTTAATTATACCGTATTTGTTAGTTGCAATAGGTGAAGAGTTAGGTATTGACATATCTAAACCTTTACAACCATTTCCAGAAGAAGTAAAAGAACTATATAATTATAGAGGTAAATTTTGAAGTTTAGAATAAATAATAAACAAAAAAATATAAAAAAGTAAGATGTCATTTTTGACATCTTACTTTTTTTGAAAAAACAGTTACTTAGGGAATTATTATAGTATCAATTGTTTTTCTAACGGTAGTTTCAATAAGTTCTATTATAGAACTGATATTTACAACAATTACTTCTGGTTCACAAATAATTGACACTGTAGGTTTTTGTGATTTTTGGTCAAATGATACTAATATATTAGGTGTTTGATATTTCCAATCACCATTTCTTGACCAATATATTGTAACACCATTTTGAGTTTCAGTATATTCCTGCAACTGGCCATAATAAATAACGAAAGCTCTAGTTATTTTAGAGGTTTTATCATTGTTTTTTTGAGATAATACCATCTTAAAATATTTCATCTTTTTGATTAAATCATTGTCAAGTTGGTAACACTCTTTAATTCTTTCATACACTGTATAAAAAGAGTATATAGGGGTTGAGGCAAGACTTAATATATAATTTTCCACTGCCTCGGCATTTTGTAGTACATGAAATTGTGTATTATTTGACTGTGGTTCTTCATTAACTTCAAGTTTGAATTCATAATTGTCAGGTAATGTTAGTATGCGGTGGCAAAAGAAATCACAATAGAAATTGTACAACTTAACATCATCTTTGAGAATAGTTTTAGTTTCAAGTGTTAGTTTGATTCTATTAGATGAATAGGTATAAATTGATGTTTTTCCTTTGTATTCAATTTGCATTTCATCGGGACTGTCCCAACCATCACCAAATTTAAGAGTAATATTAAGCATTTTACCATCATTTGTTTCACAATTGAAAGTATAATTGTATTCACCAGTTAAGTTCTTTAAAGTAACAGGAAGCTTAACATCAATTTGAGTGAGTAATTCAGCAAATATTTTAACCGGTTCAGGATTTCTTATCACTAACATGAACATTAGGTAATGCACCATTAACAATTGATTTAGAATATTCTTGATGTTTGATTTTGTCTGCACGTGAATGTTCTCTAGGATTATAGACATAAATTGTAATTTGTTCTTTAGGTCCTAATAGCTTTTTTTTAACATTTCCAATACTTTTAATTAACTTTTCAAATAATTCCAACTAACATTCCTCCTAAAATAATAATTGTGGACAATATCCCCATACATATTAATGATATGGCAGTGACTAATCAAACTATGATATATTATATCATAATTATTTTGTAAAAACAATAATTATGTAAACTTTATGTGAATTTCACATATAATAGTAAATAAATATTGAAAATTTACTTTTTTATACAACATTTTAAAAATATAACCCTTGACAGTTATGCTATAATATTATTAAGTAAATTTAGATTGTGTGACTAAAAATTTAGTTATATACTAAATATAGTTATATAATTTATATTTATATTAAATTAAAATGGAGAGTGTTATTATGACAGAAGTACGGGATCCTTATGAAGCATTAGGAGTTTCTGCTACTAAAAAAGGTGTGCACGAGGCAACAAAAGATTTATCAAAAGGATTATATCCAGGGGCATTTTGTAAAATAATCGATATGCCCAATATGTTCAATAGTGATTTTGCTCAAGTTATACATTCGGATGGAGCGGGAACAAAATCTAATTTAGCATATTTAATGAAAATGGAAGGATATGAAAATTATTTAAAACATTTTAGTTCGTTAGCACAAGATGTAACTGTTATGAACATAGATGATATGGCTGCTGTTGGTATTGTAAATAACATATTTATTTCAAATCATATTGGAAGAAATGCTAACAGAATATCAGATGTGGATATTTCAGCAGTGATTAATGGGTACATAAGATTCTTTGAAATTTTAAGAGAATTAGGTATCTATATCACTGAGGCAGGTGGAGAAACTGCAGATGTTGGAAGTTATATAACCACTTTAGGATTAGATGCAACTACTATTGGATATATTGAAAAAAGTAAAGTGATAGATTGTTCTAATATTAAAAGTGGTGATATCATTGTAGGACTTTCTTCAACAGGGCAAAGCACGTATGAAAGTAATTATAACTCTGGAATTAGAAGTAACGGATTAACACTAGCAATAAACTCCATGCTAAATCCATATTATAGAAAATATAAAGAGGCATGGGATAATACATTAGAGGATAGTAAAGTTTTTCGGGGACCATATTATTTACATGATAAGCTTGAAGGTACCGATTTAACTATAGGTGAAGCATTATTATCCCCTACTAGGACATATCTACCTATTTTAAAGGAAATATTGAATATTCCTGGAATTAATATACATGGGATAATTCATTGTTCAGGTGGTGGTATGACTAAATGTATTAATTTTGGTAAAGAAATAATATATGTGAAATATAGTTTACCTAAAACACCACCTCTATTTGAAACTATTCAAGCAACAGAAGATATAGAGGATAGGTACATGCTGCAGACTTTTAATAATGGTATTGGAATGGATATTATTGTACCTGATTGTAAGAGTGCAATGGATATAATAGAAATTTCTAAAAAATTTGGAGTTGATGCAACAGTTATTGGCTATGTAGAAAAAAGTAAAAAAACTAATACAAATCAAGTAATAATAAAGAAAGGTAATAAATTAATAGAATATTCAAGAGATATTTAAAAACAAAGAGATGATTCCTATACAAAAATAGGAGTCATCTCTTTGTTTTTAATGAGCATTAAATTCAAGATTTACATTTTTTACAGAAACCAAAAAGTTCTATTGAATGGTTTGTTACATTAAATCCAGTATCTTTAAGTATTGTATTTTCAAGATTTGAAATAGGACATTTTTTTAGACTTGTGAGTTCTCCACATTTTTTACAAAGTAAATAGTGTGTATGTACATTTGTATTAAGTTCATATGAATATTTATCTTTATCAAAACGATATCTAGATATTATACCATTAGAAAAAAGAGAATCAATATTTCTATATACAGTGGTTTTTGCAATGTTTGGTGCTATTAAAATTGCCTTTATATATATATCTTCGGCGGTTTGTGGCACATTTGAAACTGTTAAAATATTTAAAATAATATGTCTTTGTTTAGTGTTTTTTATAAATTTCATTTTAATCTTCCTCTCGTATATTGTAATTATAAACTATTTTTACTATATAGTCAAATAAATTATAAAATAAATTGACAAATATTTATCTTTGTGATATAATTCCAAATGCAAGTGAATTGCAAACAAAAAATGATTAGGAGGAAATTTTATGAAAAAATATGGGTACATAATAATAGCAGTTATAATACTAGCTGTTTTTATTTCAATTGGAATAATGAGAAAAAACGAAAAATTAGTTGATAATGGAAAATTGAAAATAATAACATCTTTCTATCCAATGTATATTGCAACATTAAATATTGTTTATGGAATTAATGATGTAGAACTGACAAATTTAACAAAACCTACAACCGGATGTTTACACGATTATCAATTATCACCTGAAGAAATGATTAAAATTGAAAGTGGTGATATTTTCGTTGTAAATGGTGCAGGTATGGAAAGCTTTATGGATAATATTGTTAATACGTATCCAAATTTAAAACTTATATATGCAAGTAAGAATATTGAATTAATTAAAGATGAAAGTGGAATAGATAATGCTCATGTTTGGGTAAGTATATCTAAGCACATTGAGCAAATAAAAAATATAAGTGATAGTCTAAGTATAATGGATCCTAAAAATGGTGAGAAATATACTTCTAACGCTAATAAGTATATATTAAAACTAGAAGAGCAACTTGAAAAAATGAAAACAGCTTTAAGTAGTACAACTAAAAAAGATATAATAACATTTCACGAGGCATTCCCATATTTTGCTAAAGAATTTGGTTTGAATATTATTTCTGTAATTGAAAGGGAACCAGGTACAGAGCCTAGTCCAAAAGAATTAGCTGATACAATAGAAGTAGTGAAAGATTCAAATGTACAAGTATTATTTGCAGAGCCTCAATATTCTAAGAGTTCTGCTGACACTATTTCAGAAGAAACAGGAGCAAAAGTTTTTATGCTTGATCCAATAGTTACTGGGGACTTGACAAAAAATTCATATATTGATATAATGAATAAAAATTTAGAAGTTCTTCAGGAGGCTTTAAAATAATGGATGTAAAAAATGCATGTGGTCATTGTTGCACAAAGATAAATAATATTAGTGTAAAAATACGGTAAAACTGATATAATCAAAGATATTAATATACATATTCACTGTGGTCATTTAAACATTATAATTGGACCAAATGGAGCTGGTAAGACTACACTATTAAAAGCTTTAATTGGTGAAATAAAGCATAAGGGAGAAATAGTATTTATTGATAAGAATAATAATAAAATTAATAAATTAAGGATAGGATATGTTCCTCAAAAATTAAATATAGATAGAAATAATCCTACGAGTGTGTATGACTTTTTTGCATCTAGTGTTACAAACAAATCTATATTTCTATTTAGATCACAAACAACATATGATATAGTAAAGGGTCATTTAAAAAACTTTGGAGCAGATATGTTGATTGATAAAAAATTAGGTGATTTATCTGGAGGAGAACTTCAGCGAGTTTTGTTAGCATTTGCTACTATTTCTAATCCTGAACTTTTAATATTAGATGAACCGATTTCTGGTATTGATAATAACGGTATGGAAATATTTTATAGGTTAATTGATGATTTAAAGAAAAAAATGGATATAGCTATAATTCTTGTATCTCATGATTTCAATTTTGTCGCAAAATATGCTGATAGAGTTATTATGATAGATAAAACAATTGTGTGTGAAGGTTCTCCAAGTAAAGTCTTTTCTAATGAAAAATTTAAAGAATATTTTGGCGATAATATTCAAATAGGGGGGGAATAATTTGGAAGCAATATATAACATTATGGAATATATTTTCCCGTTTTCTTGGTCAGATTATACATTTATGAAAAATGCATTTTTAGCTATACTTATTATAGCTCCACTTTTTGGATTAGTTGGTACTATGATAGTAAATAATAAAATGGCTTTCTTTTCTGATGCATTGGGACACTCTGCTTTAACAGGAATCGCAATTGGTGTTGTTATTGGATTAAAAGATCCATTAATAGCAATGATAGCTTTTGGAATTTTATTTGCGTATGCAATAAATAGAATAAAGGGAAATGACAATTCATCTAATGATACAATTATTAGTGTTTTTTCATCTACTTCAATAGCAATAGGATTAGCATTACTTTCACAAGGGGGTAATTTTAGTAAATATTCAAATTACTTGATTGGTGATATACTTAGTATAAATCAAGCAGAGTTAATAAATTTAATAGTTGTATTTATATTAATAGTACTATTTTGGATATTTTTTTCAAATAAGTTATTATTAATTAGTATTGATAATACGTTAGCTAAAAGTAAAGATGTTAAAGTTAAGTTAGTTGAAAATCTATTTATAATTATAATTGCAATTTTAGTTATGATATCAATAAAATGGGTTGGAATATTAATAATTAATTCTTTACTAATATTACCAGCAGCAGCTAGTAAAAATATTTCGAAAAACATTAGACAATATACTGTGTTTGCAATATGTTTTTCAACTATATCCGGAATATCTGGACTTATATTATCATACTATAACGGAATTGCTACAGGACCTACAATTGTAATTGTAGCTTCTATAATATATTTTGTAACATTAATAATAAAAGGTAGGAGATAAATATGATTCAATATATACAAGATATATCTATAATATTTATTTCAATTATTTTAGAAGCTTTTCCGTTTATAATGCTAGGAGTAATTATTTCTGCTATTATACAAGAATATGTATCAGATGATTTTATCCCTAAAGTAATGCCTAAAAATCCTATTTTAGGAGCTCTTGTTGGAGTTGTAATGGGATGTTTGATACCTGTATGCGACTGTGCTGTAATACCTGTAGCAAGAAGATTAATAAAAAAAGGTATACCACTGAATGTTGGTGTTACTTTTATGCTCGCATCACCAATAATTAATCCAATAGTTATAATTGCAACAATATATTCATTTGGTGCAACAATACCTAGTATGGTAATATATAGATCTCTTTTGGGAATGGCTATTGCAATAGTTATAGGACTAATTATTAGTATGACTACAAAAAAGAATGAAATATTTTTAAATGAAAAAGTTACTTTTAGAAAGAAACACATACATACACACTCATGTTCATGTGAATGTGGACAAGTTGATAATAATGAACTTTCACAAACGAATAAAAATAGAATAGGTAATAGATTAATAAGAATAATAGAACATTCAAAAGATGAATTTTTTGAAATTACTAAATATTTAATAATAGGATGTTTGATAGCTAGCTGTGCACAAGTACTTATTCCTAGAGAAGTATTAATTAGTATTAATGGAAATGGAATTATTCCGGTAGTTATTTTAATGCTATTTGCATATTTAATTTCATTATGCTCAACTTCTGATTCGTTTGTTGCAAAAACATTTACAAGTCATTTTTCAAATAATTCGATTTTAGCTTTTTTATTACTTGGACCTATGATTGATATTAAAAATACTATAGTGTTATTAGGTAACTATAATAAAAAGTTTGTTATTAAATTAATATCATTAATATTTATATTTATATTTATTGTTTCATTAATAGTAAGTATATAATTTTATGTTGGGGGGAAATATATTGAATTTTAAAAAACAGTTTGAAAGATTAATGATTTTAAGTTATGCTATAATAATGCTTTTTGTTGTCTTTTCTGGACTTATATCACAATTTGTACATCCTAGAATGATTCCATATATAATTACTTGTGGAATTATACTATTAGTTTTTTTTGTAACTGATACATTTAATAAAAAAGTTGTTAGCAATAGATTTGTTAAATCAGATATAATATATATATTGCCAATAATATTAATATTTTTTGTAAATAATGGAGATTTAAGTGCAATTGTAATAGCTAATAAAGGTATTAACGTTGGGAAATCATCAACAGAAAATATTGAAAGTAATGATATTAAAAAAGCTACTGAAATTACAAATGAGCTAGATAAAGTAGAATTAAAAGATGAAAGAATAAAAATTAAAAAGATTGTAATAGATGATTCTAATTATGTTCAAACAATAATTGATATATCAGAAAATCTGGATAGCTATATAGGTAGTGAAATTTCTTTTGATGGTTTTGTATATAGAGATGATAGTATTACAAATAATAATTTTGTGGCAGGTAGATTAACTATTAATTGCTGCACAGCTGATGCACAACTTTTTGGATATCTATGTAAATACACAGGTTATGCACAGCTTAAAGACGAGGAATGGGTTAATATTACTGCAAAAATAGAAACAATAATATTTGAAGGCAAGAAAATACCATATCTTAATGTTGGACAAGTTAAAATAATTGATGCACCTAAAGATGAGTATGTATATTAAACATATAGTTTAGGTAATTTTATTGAAAATAACAACCTAGTTGTTACTCATTTAAATAGTGAGCTAGACTAGGTTATTTTGTATTTTAGACTGCTGTTTACAGTCTGTTTTTTATTTGAATTATAACTTTAAAAACATTTATTAATTGCAGCTGAATTTATTGAAAAACCCTTACTAATTTACATGGTTTACTGTCGTAATATGTCATTTATGTTACAATTCGGTTAAATATCTTATGTTTTATATCATAAATTGTAAATTAATAATATAAAATGAGGAATTTTGTATAAAATCACTTGATTTATTTTACCTTTTAATATATAATATTGAAGAAATTAAGATATTTAGTGAAAAAATATATAATATTTATATATTTTGGATATGAATTTTTAATGGGCTAAATGTGTTGGAGGTATTGCATGGATGATAATATTATTGATATTTATTATCAGAGAAAAAAAGATAATGTTACTGAATATGCACAGATACTAATGAAAAACGCTTTAGATAAAAAATACATGAATATTAAAATATTTCAAGAAATTGTTGAAAAATATATGGATGATGATGTAGGAAATAATATAAAAACCACATATAAAGTGAGTAAGTTTTTGCACGATAATGAAATTACTTATTTAAAACTTAGAAAGATTATTAACTACACAATAAATTTTATTGATAACGATAAAGTAGTAAGTGATATATATGAAAACAAGGACTATATAATTTTAATATCAAAAATTATTTTATTTTCTTTAGATATTAATACTAAAACTAATATATTAGAAAATCCTAAAATTAGATATACAACCATAGTTGATGAGATTTTAGAGAATAATACAAAAATATATGATGATGAATTTAAAAATCAAATAAAAAATGTACAACTTGAACTAGAAGAAAAAATAAAAGAAAATATTTCTGATGATAAAAAGTTTTTTAATAGAATAAGAGATGATAAATTTAACTTAAGCTTTTCTGAAATACAACCCAATTTTTATAATGTAAGGCTTAATTATAAAATGAAATCTTTGGAAAAATATTTACCTAGTGAAGTTAAAGAACAGATTATAGCAAAGAAAGTAGATTTTGATTTTACCATTATTATAGCAGAAATGCTCACGATATTTATAATAAAATTATTACTAATAGAAAAGAAACTTCCTATTTTTTTTATAAAGTTACCTGAGGATTTTATCGAAAATGAAGAATTATTAGAGGAACTTATAAAAAAACTTAATAATCCCGAAGCTAAAATAAAAATATGCTTAAATATAGATTATAAATCTTCGCTAAAAAACAAAGAAGTAATCGAGAATTTAAAAAAATTAGGGTTTAAAATAGCAATATATGATATGAATAAAATAAACCATAATACTTATTTATTTAAGAATACAGTTGATTATTTGTTTTTAAACGAACAACTAAAAAACAATAGCAATGATACAATTGATTTTTGCAATAATAACAACTTAACTTTTTTTGAAGATTCATTAGAATCTTCAGAATACGTAAGTGAAAATTACTTGCTTAAGCATTAAATATAAGAGGAGGGGGCATTGAAAAAAACAAAAGATATAAAGCCAGATGTAGTCAACACAGTAAAAAGAACATTTGAAAAAGTTGAAAAAGGCAAGCTATATGCAAAGGTTACTGCAAAACAAGTACGAAAAAGAAACATATTTACTAAAATTTTAGGAATTCTTGTGTTGGCATTACTATCATTCTTATCCTTTATATATGGAATAGTATATATAGTAAATGAAACAGGAAATTTTACAATAACCCTAGATCCAAATTTAAATGCAACAAAAAATATAGAAATATCAAATTATAAAGATTTTCATGAAACATCTATGATATTAAAAGCAGATAATTTGGAATATATGGATAACATATCTGAAAGTTGGCTACCACAAGATATTCAAGAACATGAAGGACCACATAATGATAAATACTCAATAGGTTACACATTTTTTGTGAAAAACATTGGAACTGAATCTGCACAATATGAATCAATAATTGAAATAATATCAGTGATTAAAAATGTAGATGAAGCAATTAGAGTTATTGTATACAAAAATGGTGTAAAAACAACATATGCAAAAGAGAGTAAGACAACTAAGGAACCAGAAAGTGGCACTACTAAATTTTTATCAGAACGTTTGGTTATGATAGAAGAAAGAAAAGATTTTGAACCTGAAGAAATAGATAAATATACGATAGTTATTTGGCTGGAGGGTGATGATCCCGATTGCAAAGATGACATTTTAGGAGGTGAGATGAAACTTAAGATGACTATTCACGAATTAGGAAGTGAATAATATTCAAACCGTGTTAATTTATTAATTTAAAGGTAAAAGCCTAAAAATGTAATTTACAAAAGAAAGGAATTAAAAAAAATGAAAGATATAAAAATTAAAAAACAAAAAGAGGAAGTAGTAACAAGACGTACGATCGTAATAGCTTTATTAACGCTATTAGTTACAGCAATATCGCTAACAACATCAACTTATGCATGGTTTACAGCTAATGCAACAGTTACACTTGGTTCATTGGATGTAAACGTTACAGCATCTAATGGTATTCAAATCTCTATGGATGCTACAAACTGGAAAGCAAGTTTAACAACTGCTGACATACAAGATGTAGCTTATACAGGCCATACAAATCAAGTACCAGCATCATTAGTACCAGTTTCTTCTGGAGGAGTTATTGATGCTGCTACTGGATTTTTAAATATGTATAAAGGGGCAGTTACATCAAATGAGACAGAAGGTTATAATATTTTAACTGCAACTAAAACAACAGAGGCTGCTGATGGATCAGGAGTTGCTGGACTTACAGGAGATTTTATAGCATTTGATTTATTCATTCAATCTGCTGATGCAGAAACATTATATTTAACACCAGGAGCAGACGTTATTTTTCAAGATACAGATGTAGGTTTGAAAAATGCTGCAAGATTTGCTCTTTTAGATGAAGGTAATGTGGCAGTTGGTTCTACAGCAGCAGCAGCACAAGCACTAGATGGAGCTACACAGGTTATATTTTGGGAGCCTAATGCAGATGTACATACAGCTGCTGGTGTAATAGCAGCACTAGATGTGTATGGTATTACAACAACAACTACTGGTCCAGCAATAGCAAGTTATTATGGAGTAAAAGCACCAATAACTGCACTAAATGATGTACAATTAGATTCTGTTGATGCACTATATTTTAATAATTTAACTCCTTCAGTATCACCTTCAGTTCAAAGAGTAGCTGGATCAACTGCATTTACACAAATTTTATCATTAAATGCAGGAGTTACAAAAGTTAGAGTATATGCATGGATTGAAGGACAAGATGTTGATTGTGAAAACAATGCATCTGGTTCAGATATAACATTTAACATTAAAATATCAAAAAACAATACATAATTTTAATTATATAAATAACAATTATAATAACATATACGCGTGAGGTGAAGAAATGAAAAAACAATTTAAGATTATCTTAAACATATTAATATGGGTATTCATTGTAATAGCAGCTGCTATTACAATAATATCTCTTAATACAAAAGAAAAAGGAGTATCTAATTTTTTTGGATACATTCCACTTAGCATACAATCTGCTTCAATGGAGCCTGCTATTTATACAGGTGATTTAATAATTAGTGAGAAATCTGATGTTAAAACTTTAAAAGAGGGAGATGTAATTTCATTTTTCTCAATTGAAAAAGAAAAAGTAGTAATAATAACTCATAGAATTAAAGAAGCAAAAAATGATAAAGGGGTATTATCTTTTGTAACTAAGGGTGATAATAATGAATTGATTGACGAAAAAGAAGTAGCACCAGGAGATATAGTTTCTAAATTTGATGGTATTAAAATTTCAAAAGCTGGATACTTATTAGATTTCTTTAAATCAAAAATAGGTTTCTTTGTTTGCATTATATTACCATTATTTCTGATATTCATATTTCAATTAGTAAATTTTGTTTTAATTATGGTGAGAATCAAACAAGATGATAATATAACTAATAGTTAAAAAAGATTAGATTTTGAAAAGTAATACAATTTAAGGAGTACAACATATGGATTTATACGTTAGATTTTTATTTGATTTTATGTCACAATTTTTTGGCGGGATAGGTCAAATATTAAATGGGATTTTTAATGGGGTAAAGCAAATATTAAATATAGGTGACTATTATGATATCATTGGAAGATATTCAAATGATATTAAAGGTGGTCAATGGATATTTATTGTTATTGCTGCTATATTAATAATAGTACTTGTTGGCTCAGCAATATTACTATTTGCATTACTTTTCAAAAAATATATAAGAGTAAGAAAATCTCTAGTAGAACAAGAATGTCTATTAGATGAATTAGGAAAATTAAACGATGATGTATTTAAATTAACACATGAAAAAGAAAAATTATTTGCAATGAAAGTATCTCAGCTTGGTTTAAAGCCAGGTGAAAGTTCTGATGAAAATTTTGAGTTTGATGAAAAAGGTAATCCAATATTAAAAGAAGATACTACTGATGAGCAAAAGGAAATAGATATCACAACTGATAGCCGTTTCTTTAAACTTATACAAATTGATAAGGATATGGAAACATATGTGCCTGAACCTACTAATGATGATTTATCATTAATAGATATATGCGAAAGGTTTAGAAACTTTGCGGCTTTTCATTTAGGTTTATATTATAAAATTGATATAATTAGGTTGTTTTTAGCTTCTTTTGCTTCTAATAGGCTTATTATATTACAAGGTATATCTGGAACAGGAAAAACTTCACTACCTTATGCTTGGGGAAAATTTATGAAAAACGATGCGGTAATTGCTTCTGTTCAGCCTTCATGGCGTGATAGAACAGAGTTGTTTGGATTTTTTAATGAGTTTACCAAAAAATTTACTGAAACAGAAGTTTTGAAAAAAATGTATGAAGCAACATATATTGATCAAGTATATATAACAATACTGGATGAGATGAATATAGCCCGTGTTGAGTATTATTTTGCAGAAATGTTATCAATTTTAGAAATGCCAAGTAGAGCTGAATGGATAATAGAGTTAGTGCCAAGTGTTTGGCCTACTGATCCAAAAAGACTTCCTGATGGTAAATTAAAATTACCAGATAATATGTGGTATATCGGTACTATCAATAATGATGATTCTACATTCATGGTAACTGATAAAGTTTATGATAGAGCAATGCCAATAGATATAAATGATAAGGGTGTAAAATTTGATCCACCACCTACTGATTCTATAAAATTAAGTAGTAAATATTTAGAAAGTTTGTTTGCAGAGGCATATACTAAATATAATGTGTCTGATGAAAATATGAATAATCTAGCAAAAATGGATGATTACGTTATTGAACATTTTCGTATGGCTTTTGGTAATCGTATTGTAAAGCAACTAAAAGAATTTGTACCTGCATATATTGCTTGCGGTGGTACTGAAATAGATGCAATAGATTATGTAATTGCACATAAAATTTTAAGAAAATTTGAACAATTGAATCTGTCTTTTATAAGAGATGAAATTGATGGTTTTATTACTTTTTTAAGTAAAACATATGGAAAAGATAATATGAATGAATGTAAAAGTTTCTTATTAAGACTTAAGAAAATGATGTAATAAAGTAAGAGGTATTAAAGTGGAAACAGATGGAATGAAAGATTTAGTAAATAATATTGATGAAAACAAGTTACAAGAATTTGTTTCTCAAAATAATTCTAACTATAAGATTGAAACAGATATTCATAGTATCCAATTTGATTATTCATGGGTAGATAAAATCGAGGAAACTATTCAATATCTAGATGCTATAGTAAGAATTCCAAAGAAATTTTTAATGCAAGAAGAAGAAATTGTACCTATAGAGAAAGCAAAAAAGATATCAATGGAAACAATTAGACATTTGGCACAACATACTAATTTAATTCAGAGTGTAAGTGATGATGGATTTATAACACCAAGTGCAGTTTTAAATATACATAAAGAAGAAACTTATGATTTGTATGAAAATAGATTTATCTTTTCATTGCTTAATAATTTATATATGTTTATAAAGCAAAGAAAAGATGCTGTTAAAGAAGGATCTTTTTCAAAAAGTGATAAGAAACTTAATTTCAATTCACAAACAAAAGTAAACAGTGAACTAATAAATATAAGTCTTAATCTACAAGCAAATTCTTATGAAGATTCATTAAAATCAAATGGGCAAGGATTAGATATAAATACAAGAATTGATAAAATTGAATTAATAGTTCAAGATTATATTAAAAGCCCATTAATGAAATCTTTAATGGGCGCTTTGCCTGTAAGATCACCAATTAGAAAGACTAATACTATTTTAAAGAATACAAATTTTAAGAAAGCACTTGAGCTATGGGAGTTTATAGAAAGATATGATTATAAAGAAAGAAAAGAAGTTAAAGAAAATTTAGTTATTGATTCTAACAAAGAAGTTGAACTTAAATATGTACTAACTTCTTTTATGAATTACAATATATTAAATAATTTAACATCTAAAAAAGAGGATATTAAGCCGGAAGAAAAAAAATCAGACGACTATTATTTGAATAAGTCAATTCAAGATTTCATGAAAGAAAATAAAGATATTGATGCAACAGAGTTTAAGCAAATACTTGCTAAAACTTTTAGTTTGTATAAACAGAAGAAAATCAAAGTCCAAAAAACTATATATAATGAACTTTGCAAATATATAAAAAGACATAATGTTGATTTGAAGAGAGCAATTCAAATAATACGAAAATAGTAAAGCGAGGTATAGTTTTGAAAAATAAAATAAAAAATGTAGTAACAGTAGAAAGTAAATCTTTAATACCAAGAAGTGTAATATTAAAGGAAAAATTAGTTTCTTCAGTTACAAAATTACTTATTGCTGTAATTTTTTTCATTATAGCAACATATGCATGGTTTACAAATAATAAAGATATAGGTGTTCCTAATTTAAATGCTACTACATCAGGGGCTGAACAGGTAGAAATATCTTTAGATAATGGAATTACATGGTTGAAAACAGCAGAGTTTGATATTGCTGATGATTTTGTTTTGTATAAAGAATCTACAAGTGAAGGTATTAATTTTTATAAGCCAAATATCAAAAGTGATGATGGTACACCAATAAATTTTGTTCCTGCAATTAAAAACGAAGACTACTTAGAATATAAAGTATTGTTTCGTTCTTTAGCTCCGACAACTATATATTTGGAAAAAAAATCTGATGTTTATCCAGCGGCAGGTAAAAATACAATAAATTTAATTAATTCAACTGAAATTATAAGAGAAAGTCCAGATGGAAATTTTTCCAAAGATTTAATAGCAGGAGCAGTTAGGATAGCATTTATTGAAAATGATATAATAGATGAAGAATTTATTGAGCAAACTACTCCAAAATTAATCTGGGCACCTAATAAAGGATATCAAGTTAAAATAGTAGATGATAAATACTATGGATACTTAGACTCAACTGAATCACAAGACTATGAATATACAAAAGTTATAGATTTTGATAGTTTTTACTTAGAAAGTTTAACAAATGTTACTGAAGACATAAATGCTTCATATGAGACATTTTCAAGTGGAGATGATATTGCATTAACAAGTATTGACACTATTAGTGAAAATATTGAAGAAAATGTAAGAGCAGTAACTATAAGAATATGGGTAGAGGGAAATGATAGAGAAGCTATATATTCATTAAAAGGTGGACAATTTAAGATATTCTTGAGTTTTGTTGGTATATTTTAAATAATACAGAAGAAGGGAATAGATTATGAAAATAACAAAAGATAAATGTGAAAACAAATTTTTTAAACTTAATGTAAGTAGTAAAATATTTACTAAAATTTTTATACTATTTGGAATAAGCATTTTGTTTATATTTTCTTCATATTCTTGGTTTTCAGAAAATGCTAATCCACAAATAGTTGGAAATCAAATAAAAGTAACGGTAGCAGATGGACTTATGATAAAACTTTCACCAGATAGTCCTAGTAGAACAACGCTAAGTCTTAATCAATTATTTAATGATTTCGAATCTTTTGAATTAAAACAAGTTTCATCAGCAGATAATATTAATTTTTTCAGAATTGATTTTGGACAAGGTTTAGGGGTTCAAAATCCTACATTTGTACAAATAGATACTGTTGTAGCCAAAAGTAATATAAACGAATATGGATATATTGATTATGATTTTTATTTACAAACAGAAGAATATGCAAAACATGTATATATGCATAAGGATTCTAGTTTTACAGGAATTGCAGCAGATGCAATAAGAATAGCAGCTACAATAACTAATGCAACTACTACAACTAATATGATTTTTGGTAATGAAGAAGAAAATGGAATAAATAAACCATTTACAACAGAAGCAGTCATTGGTATAGGTGATTTTATATATAATAATATTGATCCTGATTTAATTGGGGATCAAATTGTTAGAACTTTTGATAATAAAAATGGTGGTAGAGGATTATTTGATGATGACCCTATTGACTTAAATAAATTAATAACTACAATACCTGCAAATACACAAGTAAGAGTGAATATTAGAATATGGTTAGAAGGCGGCGATGTTGACTGTACTAACACTATTGCAAGTTCATTGTTAGATGTATATTTAAAATTTGGTAGTGCTAATGTATTATTAGATGCACCAAATGTCACAGCTAATACTTCTAATCATACAATAAATAACCTAACTACAGATATGGAATGGGCTTTAACTAATGATAAAACAACGATATGGACAAAAGTAACAGATCCATATATGTCGTTTGTGGGTTATACGACGGTTTATGTAAGAATTGCTGAGCAACCAGGTATATCACCAGAATCTTATGCAACTACAGTAAATTTCTAAATCACTGGATTATGATGAGGTAAATATATGGAATATAGAAAAAAGTTTGCAACAAGAAATATGAAAAAACAAGTAAAGAAGAAAGTAAATACACTAAAAAGTCCAAAACTCATAATGAATATTTTACTTAATATTGCTATAGTGGCTATGTTTGGTGTATTTGCTTGGATGGTTACAAATGCTTCATCTGCTGAAAATATAGACTATACTGGTCAGCTTATTGTAACAGATAATGATGTGGATGTAAAACTATTTTTACTAAAAGACAATGAATATGTTGAACAGTTACAATCTCCATCAGAACCTTTAATACAAATAGCGACATTAGAACCTGGTTCTACTCAAAAATATCGTTTTGATGTATATAATAATGTTGAAACTATTGCTTCAATAACAAAAATTGTTTTTTCAGAAATGTATGGAGATATAGATTTGTTAAAAGATGTAGTACAAATTACATGTACTAGCCCTCAATTATTTACGTTTAAACTGGAAGATAGGATAGAGTACGATGAAGTGAATGAACATTATTATTTTGACTTTTTTAATAAATTACAAATACCCGCAAATGATATGGTATCAATATTTTTTAATATAACTATAGTTAAAAATGCTACAAATGCTATACAAAATACTTATTTATCGATTAATAAAATAATGTTTATAAATCCATAAATAAGATTAAATATGAATACAGGAGAAATTAATGAAAACAAAATTTTTAAATATAATTAAATACTTGATATTTTTTATAATTATTTCTTTTATAATACTCGTATTATTTACTAGACTATTTCCAAGAAGTAATGGCTTGTTTGGATTGAAAATATTTTCTGTTTCAACTGCTAGTATGAGTCCAAAACTAAAAGTTGGTGATGTGATAATAGTTAAAAAGACTGATTATAGCAAAATAAAAGTTGGTGATATAATATCATATGAAGGTATGACTAGTGAGTTTAAAGATAAAATAATTACTCATCAAGTTGAACAAATAATAACAGAAAATGATAGATATATATATTATACAAAAGGAATTTCTAATCCGATTTTAGACCCTGCAGTATATCAAGAACAAGTATATGGAGTAGTAATTTATAAGATTTTTACAGTAAGTATTATAAGTAGACTTATGAGAAATGTATTTGGATTTATTTTTATAGTAATACTTCCCTTAGCTATATTATTTAGATCTGAGTTGAAAGAATTAAAATTATTATTAAAAAAAAGTAGGTGAAACTAGTGAAAAGTAACAAAGAAGATAAAAAACATAAAACTATCTTTGATAATGATACGAATATAAGGCAATTACTTGAGAATTATAGAAATTATGAAGATTTTGATGAAAATAAAAAGATTGTTTTTTCAAAAAATATTGAAAAAACAGAATTAATTAATGACTCTATTTTAGAATTTGATAAGAATAACAAAAATGAAGAAGTTAGAAATATTAATAAGTTTGCTACTTTTCCTAATAATATTATAAATACAGAAGAATTAAGTGATCCTATTCTACAATCAAATAAAAAAAATAAAGTAAAAAAAGTTAGACAAATAAAAAACAATAAATCAAACTTAAGTAAGTTTAAAATTATAACAAAATTAAAGTCATTAAGATTTAGAGATTCAGCTTTGAATTTTACAAATGGTTGTAAAAATTTTATTTTCAAAATGGCAAATAAAAATAAATCAGATGACAATAAAAATTATATATATAAATTGTATAATATTTTGAAAAAGTTTAAAGTAAATGAATTATCCTTTAAAGCACTTGTAGTAGTAGTTATGCTATTGCTTATAGGTAATTCTGTTTTTGCTTGGTTTTACAATGAATATGTCAGTAAAGGAACATTTTTTGGTATAGGTAATATTGATTGTGAAATTAATCAATATGATAATGCTGGAACTTTTTTAGGAGATATAGATGATGTAGCAACTACTATATATGAAACTAATTTAGGTGTTACATCAAGAAATAGCAAATTTATTGAAATAGAAAATATTGGATCACTTGATATAGCATATAATATAACGTTTCAATTAGATGGAACTGTTGCAAATGCGGGTGTTATGTATTATAGATTTTATGATGTAACTGATAGTGTAAAGACTTATGCGATTACACCAGAATATGATTCGAAATTAAAAGCATATGCGGCAGCAAATCCACTTGACGAAAGTGTTGAATTTGATAGTTCTCAACCAGTATCTAATCTTTCTATCATAGGAAATTCAATTAAAAATGGAATTATAGAACTCGATGCAGAGTTTACTGAAAATAACAAGAGATATTATAGATTAGACTATGGCATGTATTCAACAGCCAATACTGCTCTATATAATGGTCAAACATTGTCTGTTCATACAAATGTGTATGTAACACAAGTAGGTGCAGAAATAGATGGACCTTTAGAGGGTGAAGTTTGGCAAGTAGGAAGTGAACTACAATTTAGAAATGCTATTAGTAATGCTGTACCAGGAGATACAGTTAAACTTACATCAAATATAAATGTAGATGGTTCAGTAAATATATCAAGAAGATTAAATATTGATACTAATGGATATAAATTAGCAATAACAGGAGATTTAGTTTATGATTTCGTTGAATTTGGAGAATTAATTATTAACACTATAGGAACTGGTCAAATTGATATCGGAAATGAATTATTTATTAATACACCAAAAAGTAAAATACATTTTCTTGGTCAAAATGGAGTTTATGATATATTTGTTGGAGACAAAATTACCTTGAATGGCTTACAAAATGAAGAAGAAGATGGAGTATTACTAGATAATGTAAGAATAATAAGTAATAAAATAGGTAATATTCCAGCAGATTTACACATCATGTCAAATACAAGACTCACAATTGCACCAAATGTAGATGTTGGAAATGTTGTAGCTGAACCTAACGCAACTAATATAGAAATATTAAACAATGGAAGTATAGTTCAAGTTCAATTTCAAGATATGAGATTGTTAGATTCATTTACAAAACCACAAATATATATATACAACTTAAATATAATTAGAGGAATTGAAGGTGGAAGTTCAATAGTTTTACCTACAACTGCAACTCCATATTTAGGACCAAATAATGGTAATACTTTAATAGTAAAAGGAGTAGCATCTAATGATATAACAGTAAGCGGTTCTGAAAGCTTTGGACAAGCGGATATATCATATACTGATATAATAGATTCGGTAGTACCTATAATTGGAGAAACAAACTCATATATAGTTTATATAAGAAATGCAGATGATACTATTAGAGATTTGTTAATTGAATATTTTACTGAGGGTCAATCTCCTGATGTAATGCAAAGTATTGCGGATATAAAAAAAATAGTTGTTTATACAGTAAATGCTAATTATATGGAAAATACAAACTTTACATTTCTTAAAAGTAGCGAAATACCACAGCTAGAGTATCTAGATATTGCTAATGCAAGAGTTAAAGATGATAGTGTATTAGATAGAATTCCAGCTAATGCTCTATCTAATAAAGCATCTTTGAAAACTATCATATTACCAAAAACTTTAGTAGAGATAGGTGCTAGTGCTTTTGAAAATGATACACTTGGTACAATTCCTTCTGAGCCAACAGATAAATTTAATTTTGTATCTATACCTGAAACTGTTACATTAATTGAAACTCTAGCATTTACAGATTCTAAATACATTAATTTTGAGGGATTAAACCCTCCAGAAGTTGCTAGCCAAGTTTTTGATAATAGTGTTAATGGAGTTAGATATTTTGTACCAGAAAGTTCTATTGAACTTTACAGAAATACAACAAATATATCAAATGAATATGTGCATAGAACTTCTAACTTATCTGATTTAAGAAATTACTTTATATATAATACTATTGATGGTGTAGGAATATCTTTATTTGTAAGTGAAATAAGCGTTGGTAGCTTATTCACAGTACCAAATAATATAATGTATAACAACCAACAATATAATATAAATGAATTAGGATATTCATCTTTTAGAGATTTAATAACACCAATATCTGGAACAACAGTAATAATATCAGATAATATTAAAACAATAAAAAATTATGCTTTTTATGATAGAAACATAATAGGTATAAATTTACAAAATGTTAATGTAATAGGAGATTATTCTTTCTATAATACAGAAATTGAAAATCTATATGGAAATAATATTACTTCAATAGGTAATAGCGCATTTGAAACAACAACACTAAAATATGTAACATTAGATAATATAATTAATTTAGGTAATAATGCTTTTAAGGATAGTTTAAGTTTATATGAAATTAATTTAGGCAAAGTTGAAGTAATTGGTGATAGAGCACTATTTAATTGTCCACAACTTGGTAAAGTTTATTTTAATAACACTACTACAAGAACTATTAATAATGCAGAGGTTGTTAATTTAACAGTTGGAGATACTGCTGTATTTAGTGGGTGGGGACAATATTTAGATGGTAGACTTCGTATTTATGTACCTAACGGGACTAGTACTGAAGGTAATACAATACTTAGCCTATATAAAGATCTATTTTCATCAAATGAACAATATATATATACAACAGGATCAATAACAGGAAGTTATTATCATGTAGCTATTCCATATGATTTTGGAGAATATACAGTAAAAGAAGTAAATTTAACTGATTATTATGATAATAATGTTAATGGATGGGAAATAGTTTCTTATCAAGGAGCAGATTTAACATCATCTTATAATATACCAACTACATTTACTATAAATGAAGTAACTAAAGATGTAATATCAATTGGAGATAATGCTTACAGAAATTCTACTGTTACTTTGAATAATACTGTAAATATCAGTAACCCAAATATAGTTAATATTGGTAAAAAAGCTTTTTATGGATTGAAAATTAATTCAATTATTACACCTAAAGTAAAAATAATAGGTGATAATGCATTTACTGCTACAAAATTAACAAAGGCAGAATTTGATAACTTATACTCAATTGGAAATGAAGCATTTTATAATCTTAGTACATTATATAGTTTGAATATAGGTAAGGCAAGTGTGATAGGACAAAATGCAATAGCAAATAATATTAATTTAGAGCAATTGTTCTTTGATTGTAATGATGTAAATAATATGACAATTGATGAAATAAACTTTTCGAATATAGGAATTAATTCTAGCAAGAGATTTAGAATATATGTACCAAATGATCAAGCAAGTATAGATTTTTATAAAGCATTACTACCTCTGTATCAACAATATGTGTATGAAAGCGGTATAATAATTGGTAGTTATATAAACACACCAATCCCTTATGATATCGGAGAATATTCAATAAAGGTAGTAGATATATTAAATTCAAATGGTGTTAATGTAAACGGTTGGGAGATAATCGAGTATCATGGACAAAACTTACAGAGTGGATATGTTTTTCCAACTGAAATAAATGTTGAAAGTTTATCACTGAATGTTATATCGGTAGGTGACAATGCATTTATTCATACAACATTAGATACTGGACTAAGTGTAGATATAAATAGTAATTATTTGCTAAATATTGGTGATAATGCATTTAAAGGAACAGAAGGAATAAATTCTATAATAGCAAATTCATTAGTTACATTAGGAAATAATGCATTTGAAAATTCGTCATTAACTAATGCAAGTTTTGATAATTTAAATTCAATAGGTGAATATGCTTTAGCAAATATGTTAACATTATATAGCATAAACTTAGGAACTGTAAAAAATATGGATGCAAATTCATTATACAATTTAGATAGACTAGAGCAAATATTTTTTGAGTCAACTGATTTAAACTTAGCTTTTAATAATACTGCAATAACAGATGTTGGTTCTTTAACTAATAATAAAATTAGAATATATGTAACTGATGCAATTGCTCCAAACGGAAAACAATATGCAGATGTATATAAAGATTTATTTGCAACTGAGTATAAAGAATACTTCTTTGCAAAAGGACATATAATTGGTAGTTATCAACAAGCAAATATACCATGGGATATTGGTATTTTTAGTGTAAGAAAAGTAATAAAAACAAATGCTAGTGCAGCAAATGTAACTGGTTGGGAAATAATAGAATATCATGGAGCGGATATACCTAGTTCCTACACATTACCAAATTCATTAACTATTGAAAGTGAAACTTATGATTTAATATCTATTGGAGATTATGCATACAAATTTGCTCAAATGATACCGGATAATTCATTTGCAATATCTCACCCATATTTATTAAATATAGGAAATTATGCATTTAATGGTTTAGATGGAGTAAGCTCTGTTACAGCTAATAATGTTGTAAATGTTGGAGATTATGCTTTCATAAGTAATAGATTATTAACTATTAGCTTTAATAATTTATCTATTGCAGGACAATATGCATTTGCTGAAAATAACTTATTAAATTATGTTAATTTAGGTACAATAACTAACTTAGGAAATAACTTATTTGAGAATGATACAGCAATAGAACAGATATATTTTTCTTCTACAAATGGAAATGTACAATCTGGAACAATGAATATAGTATTTGGTAATTATGCATTTTTAAATGCAGGAACTCAAATAGGGAATAGATTAAGAATTTATGTTCCATATGGGGATTTGTCTGGAAATTACACTTATGTAGATGCATATAAAAACACAATGTCAGTAGATTTTGAAAATTTTATTTATGGAACAGGTACAATATATGGTAGTTATGTAAATTCACCATTAGTATACGATATAGGTGAATATTCTATAAAATCTACAACAAAGTTAAAAGTAGATAATTCAGTTGCAACTGGTTGGGAAATAATAGAATATCATGGTCCTAATTTAACGAGTGGTTATAGTTTACCAACTTCGTTTACTGCAGATTCACAAACGATGGATGTTATATCAATAGGAGATTATGCATTTTTCCATACAGATTCCGTAGGTTCACAAACATGGTCCGTTGCACTAGGAACATCTATGGTGTATATAGGAGATTATGCATTTAATAATAGAGATATATCCACGTTAACAGGAAACAGATTATCATATATAGGAAAGCATGCCTTTGAAAATTGTGAGTATTTAACTAGTGTGATTTTCAATGGAGTTAAAGTAGTAGATGAATATGCATTCCACAGTAATATGAGAATCAGCAATGTAATATTAGGTGAAAATATAATTACAATAGGAGATTATGCATTTTATAATCCTTATTATGGCGGTGTAGGTGGAGCAGCAGGACCAATGACAAATTTCACATTAAGCGTAATGACAGCCCCTACTATAACAGCAAATAGTTTTCCTGCATTTAGAACAGTTTGGATATGGAAATACTATAATCATTCGATTTCTGTACCAACAGGTGCTACGGGATTTACAGAGCCACTTTGGCCTGATGAAGTAATGGAAAGAGTTTCTTATGTAGGATCATTCTCGTATAATGTTATAAATACAAACCAGATAGAACTTATATCTTATACAGGTAGTGATACAACATTAGTAATACCAGAATCATTTAATGTTAGTGGTAATATATACAATGTAACGTCTATAGGACCAGCAACTTTTGATAATACTTCTAATTTAACAACAATTACAATACCTAGATATGTAGATACTATTCAAAATGGATTTTTGGCAAATAATAATTCAATTACCACCATAAATGTAAATTCAAATAATGCATTTTATTCAGCTACGGCTGGTGTGTTATATAATAAAACAAACACGCATTTAATAAAATATCCTAATAGAAAAACAGGTTCTTATACTATGTTAAGTACAACTAAAGTAGTAGGGATAGGGGCATTTTCTGGTGCAAGTGTTATAACAACACTTACAATTCCTACATCGGTTATAGCAATATCAAGTAATAGTTTTGATAATTGTACTACTTTAAACAGAATTAATTTTTCTGCATCAGTTCCACCGATGTTGTTAGGTGCTAACATATTCCCTATAAATTCAGGAATGTATTTAAATGTACCAAATCCAAATGTAGCTGCATATGAAGGTGCTATATATTATTACATATATAGAGATTATATATCTTAATTTTAGATAACAAGTTAAACTTTAATTGATAATATAGAGTAAAACACTTCTTTAAAAAGAGGTGTTTTCACTTTTTTTAGTTTATTTTGTATATTATATTGACAAAATAAACTAATTAACATATAATATTAGCATATTCGGAAATGCGGATATGCTTGTACGAGGAGATATAAAATTATGGAAAATACATTAAAATTAATGAAATCATTATCAGATGAAATAAGACTTAGAATTATTAACATTTTATACTATTCAGATTTATATGTTTGTGAAATTGTGGATATTTTAAAATTACCTCAATCAACAGTTTCTAGACATTTAACTATAATGAAAAATACTAATGTTATTGAAGATACTAAAGATGGATCTTGGATAAAGTATAGTATAGTAAAAAATGATTCATATAATAATATAGTAAAAAATATTATTGAAAAAGAGTTGATAAACGATAATAAATTAAAGTGTGATATAGAGAATATGAAAATAAGAATAAAATGTCCAAGAGGTTGTAAAGGAAAATGTTAGGAGGAATGTTAAATGCAAATATTTTCATGGTTTAGTGATCAATTTTTAAAAATGCAATGGCTTAGTAATATTATAAAATGGGTACTAGAAACAGTATTCAATATGTCAATTAGCACAAATATAGGTGGAGGAGTTCATTTCTTTATTTATGATGTTATAAAAATATTCATACTATTATCAGTTTTAATATTTTTTGTTTCATATATACAGAGTTATTTTCCACCTGAGAGAACAAAAAAAATACTAGGTAAATTTAAAGGTATTAAAGGTAATATAATGGGTGCATTACTTGGAACAATAACACCATTTTGTAGTTGTTCAAGTATTCCTATTTTTATTGGATTTACATCAGCAGGACTACCACTTGGAATAACATTTTCATTTTTA
Organism: Clostridia bacterium; assembly: GCA_028684095.1. Classification (GTDB taxonomy): domain Bacteria; phylum Bacillota; class Clostridia; order TANB77; family CAG-465; genus RGIG5057. The sequence goes on along the minus strand of JAQUGQ010000009.1, from coordinate 22,007 downwards.
ATATCTTCACCACTTGTAGATATTGCTTCACTTTTAATATTAATATCATTTTTTGGTATTAAAATTGGAATAATATATGTTCTTATAGGTTTAGTTCTTGCAGTTATTGGAGGAACTATAATTGATAAATTACATATGGAAGATCAAATACAAGATTACATAAGAGAAATAAAGGATGTTGATATTGTTGAAGAAGAACTTACAAAAAAACAAAGAGTAGATTATTCAACTGCACAAGTAAAATTAGTTATAAAAAAAGTTTGGATGTATATATTAATAGGAGTTGGAATAGGAGCTGCAATACATAATTTTATTCCACAAAGTGTAATAGAAAATATTATAGGATCAAATAATCCATTTGCTGTAATACTTGCAACATTAGTTGGAATACCAATGTATGCTGATATATTTGGAACAATACCAATAGCAGAAGCTCTATTTTTAAAAGGTATAACTATAGGTACAGTACTAGCATTTATGATGAGTGTAACTACATTATCTGCACCATCTATGGTGATGATAAGTAGAGTAGTAAAACCTAAATTACTTATTGTATTCATATCAATAGTAACATTTGGTATAATATTTATAGGATATATTTTTAATATGTTTTCATATTTGTTAGTATAATATAAACAATGAAAGACGAGGGGGAAAATATGAAGTGTATAGTAATAAACAAGGAAAATATAATTAAAATAACAATAGTAGTATTGATAGTGTTAAGTATTGTAGGAATATTTATATTTAAAAATATTGAAAAATCACAAATTGCTAAAAATAGTCTTAGTAATACAGAAGTTAAGAAAGATACCGATGTTAATATATATAGTGAAAACTTACCTATGTTACTAGAGTTGGGTTCTGTAACATGTATACCATGTAAAACAATGGCTCCAATATTAGAGAAGATATCAAAAGATTATAAAGATAAACTAGTGGTGAGTATTGTAGATGTATATAAAAACTCAGAACAAGCACAAAAATATAATATCAAAGTAATCCCTACACAAATATTTTTAGATTCTGAAAGTAAAATTATATATAGACATGAAGGTGTACTATATGAAGATGAAATAATAGAAAAACTTATTGAAATGGGGATTAAGTAATGGAAAATATTTTTGAACAATTTGGAACATTGTTAACACAAAATATATGGGTTGCTATATTATTTGCTTTAATTGCAGGTATATTATCTTCATTCACACCTTGTGCACTATCATCAATCCCTTTAATAATAGGATATGTAGGTGGATATAGTGATAATGATAAAAAAAAGTCATTTATATATTCATTAGTATTTTCACTAGGTCTAGCAATTACATTTACTGTTTTAGGTGTTTTATCTGCAACAATTGGTAGAATGTTTATAGGTATAGAAACTTGGTGGTATATAATACTCGGAGTAATATTACTTGCTGTAGGATTACAGATGTTTGGAGTAATAAAAATAGGATCAAATGCTTGTAGTGTTCCTAAAAAAAGTAAAGGAGTTTTCGGTGCATTCTTATTAGGTATTATGGGTGGTATTTTTTCGTCGCCATGTTCAACTCCAGTACTGATTGCAATACTAGCATTTGTTGCAGAAAAAGGTAATATATTATTAGGTGGGATTCTATTGTTAGTATATGCAATAGGTCATTGTATTTTAGTAGTAATAGCAGGTACATCAGTTGGATTTGTGCAAAGTTTTGTAAATTCAAATAAAACAAGTAATATAGCAAATATATTAAAATACATATTTGCTACATTAGTAATATTACTTGCGTTATATATGTTCTATTTAGGTTTTTAGGGGGGTGAAATTTATGATAATTAAAATATTAGGTATGGGTTGTTCAAATTGTAAAACATTACATAAACTTGCAGAAGAAGCGGCAAAAGAATTAAATATAGATGCTTCTTTTGAAAAGGTAGAAGATATAAAACAAATAATGGCTTATGGCGTTATGAGGACTCCAGCATTAGTTGTCAATGAAAAAGTTAAAGTTTTTGGAAGAATATCAAGTAAAGAAGAAATAAAGAAATATATTCAAGAAGAAATAAAAAATTAAAAAAATATATGGGGGGATTTTTATGAATGTAAATAAAGAAGAGATAAGAGAACATATTAGAAAAACTTATTCTAAGGTAGCTACACAAAAATCAGCAGGTTGTTGTGCTGGAGGATGTAGCTGTGAAACAGATGTATTAAACTTTACTGAAGATGATATAGAAGAAGTTTCAAAAAAGATTGGATATTCTACTGAAGATTTAAAAAGTATGCCCGAAAAAGCTAATATGGGTTTAGGTTGTGGCAATCCTACTGCTATAGCTAGTTTAAAAGAAGGTGAAATAGTACTTGACCTTGGAAGTGGCGGGGGATTTGATTGTTTTTTAGCAAGAAAACAAGTTGGAGAAACAGGTACTGTAATTGGAGTTGATATGACTCATGATATGTTAAAATTATCACGTGATAATGTAAAAAAATTAGGATATACAAATGTAGAGTTTAGATTAGGTGAAATAGAGAATTTACCAGTTGCAGATTTATCAGTTGATGTTATTATTTCAAATTGTGTAATAAATTTGTCTCAAGAAAAAAACAAAGTATTTAAAGAGGCATATAGAGTATTAAAAAATGGTGGAAGATTGTTGGTATCAGATGTAGTTGCTACTGCAAAATTACCAGAAGATATTAAAAATGACTTAAGTATGATGTCTGGATGTATTGCTGGAGCTGAATATGTGGAAAATATTAGAAATATACTACAAGAAACTGGATTCATAAATATAAAGTTAACTCCAAAAGATAATAGTAAAGAAATAATACATTCTTGGGTACCTAATAAAAATGTTGAAGATTATGTTGCTTCATATATAATAGAAGGTAGTAAAGCGAAAATATAAGAAATATATCGTAATTTAACAGAAAATTTACCACTTTATGAAAATAAACCTTGATATTTAATAAATGAAGTGATATAATATTGACAGAAATAAATTTTAAGGGAGGCATAATTATGTGTGACGGTTGTAACAAATGCTCTGAAAATGGGATATGTCCCGAATGTTTTTTACAGGTTCGGTCATCACTAGAACTGTCTAAAGACATGGTAAATATTCTTCTATTAAGGCTGGAATCATGCAATGCGATTTTATTTGCCGCAGCAAATGCTTTAGAAAACAATTCTGAGTATCCAGAAGCTATCATATCCGCCACAACTGAATTAGTGGTTGAATTAGCCGAGGTGGATCAAAATGTTTTGGACTTGTTGGACTATATTGATGAAGAGGAGAAGAATTCCTATTGTGATGATTGTATTTGTATTGGTTGTCCATATGCTTTAGACTGCGGTGGGGTCTGTTTCTTCGATGATGAAGATTTCTTTGGGGGAAAAATTAATATCGAAGTCTCTGTGTAATTATACAACAAACAAAAAAAACTTGAGCAAATTTGCTCAAGTTTTTTTTGTTTGTGTTTTAAAAGTTTATTTTTTAAGATGAAACAATAAACTTTAATTTTAACTTTTGTGAAGAAATTTGGTATACATGTCATTTTCACTCAAGATAACACAAAATATATCAAAAAATAAATCTCCAATAAAACAAGTCTTGCTTTAGATAATTAAAATATTAAAATTATAATTATTGATTTTAATATTTTATTGTAAATAATAATAAAATAATGTATAATGTTAATACAAAAAAATACGTCATATTTATATAGGTAAATTAGTAAAAGGGGGATGTTTTAATGATTGAGTTAAAGAACATAACAAAAACTTACAGAGTAAGGAAAAGATCCGCAGGTATGAAAAATGCATTTAAAACATTTTTTAAGAAAGATTATGAAGTGATAAAAGCACTAGATGATATTTCGTTTGAAATTAATGAAGGCGAAATGGTAGGATATATTGGTCCAAATGGAGCAGGTAAATCAACCACTATAAAGATAATGGCAGGTATACTTACACCAGATAGTGGACAAGCCAATATTTCAGGTTTAATTCCTTGGAAACAAAGAACTAAATATGTAAAAGATATTGGAGTTGTATTTGGAAACAGAAGTGGACTTTGGTGGGATGTTCCAGTAGATGATAGCTTTGAACTTCTTAAAAATATATATAAGATACCAGATGATGTTTATAAGCAGCAAAAGACAAAATTAGTTAAGTTATTAGATATAGGTGAAATTATAAAAATACCAACTAGGCAACTTAGTTTAGGACAGAGAATGAGATGTGAAATAGCATCTGCATTTTTACATAAACCAAAGATTGTATTTTTAGATGAACCAACAATTGGATTAGATGCAGTATCTAAAATAGCAGTAAGAGAATTTATTAAAAAAATTAATAAGGAAGATAAAACTACAATAATACTCACTACTCATGATACACAAGATATAGAAGCACTAACAAATAGAATTATACTAATTGGTAAAGGTAAAATACTATTAGATGGTAAATTATCTGATTTAAAAAAGAAATTTAGTAAAAAATATTTGACTGTAGAATTTAATGGGGACATAGACCAATTATGTGATGGACTTATATTTATAGAAAAATATAAAGGCAGAATTATAATTGAATTAAATGAAAATATACTAACATTAGCTAAAGCCATAGCTTTTTTAACTAGTAAAATAGAAATATTAGATTTAGAAGTAGATAATACATCAGTAGATGATATAGTTGTAAAACTTTATCAGGAGTATGGCATATGAGACTATATTTGGCATATTTTAAAATAAAGTTTTTAAATGAAATACAGTATAAAGTGGCTGCTCTAGCAGGAATAGCCACACAATTTGCATGGGGATTTATGTATATAATGTTATTTACTACATTTATAAATAATTCTGATACAAATGCAATTTCATCTAGTCAAATAGTTACATATATTTGGTTGCAACAAGCTTTCTATATGTTATTTGCTTTTTGGAGTGTTGATAAAGATATTTTTGACAGTATATCATCAGGTAATTTAGCTTATGAATTAACCAAACCAGTAAACTTATATGATATATGGTTTATAAAAACACTTGCACTTAAGGTAGGGAAAACGGTACTTAGAGCATTACCAATATTTTTAATATGTATGCTTCCTTTTCTCGGAGAATTTACTATGACAGCACCTGTAAGTATAATGGCTGCTGTTTGGTTTGTTATTACTATGTTTTTTAGTACTATTCTTATATTATCATATATTATGATTATATATATATTAACAATAACTGCAATATCTCCTTTGGGAGTAAAAATAACATTTAGTTTAATGGGAGATTTTTTTAGTGGAGGTTTAATACCAATTCCACTTATGCCAGATATAGTACAAACAATACTTAAATACACACCATTTTACTATATACAAAATATACCATATAATATATATAATGGGTATATATCTGGTAATTTAGAGATTATTAAAATAGTAGGAATTCAAGTATTTTGGATTGTTATTTTAATAGCATTAGGAAAATTATTAATGAAAAATTCTATGAAAAAAGTAGTAATTCAAGGAGGTTAAAATGTTTAAAATATATCTTACATATTTGAAAATACATATAAAAAGTTTAATGCAGTATAAGATGTCATTCATATTGACAGCTATTGGACAAGCATTCTCTTCAATGTTTTCACTTCTTGCTATATATTTTTTATTTGAAAAGTTTGGGGATATACAAGGATACACATTTGAAGATGTACTTATTTGTTTTGTAATATCTTATCTTGGATTTTCAATAAGTGAATGTTTTTTTAGGGGTTTCGATAATTTTAGTAGTATTATATCTAATGCAGAATTTGATAGAATACTAGTAAGGCCAATCGGTATAATCCTTCAAGTTCTTGGTACTAAAATAGAATTTGTAAAAATAGGTAGAGCAATACTTGCAATAGTTGTTTTTATAGCATTGTTCTATTATTGTCCATATTTATTATCGGTAGATAAAATTATAACTATGTTTTTTATGATTATTGGAACAGTTGTAATATTTTCGAGTTTACATATATTAAAGGCAGGACTTACTTTCTTTACAATTCAAAGTTTAGAACTTATGAATATATTTACTGATGGAGGAAGAGATTTAGCACAGTATCCTTTAAATATATATAAAAAGTGGGTACTTAACTTTTTTACATTTGTATTACCACTTTCAATGGTAAATTACTATCCTCTTCTATATGTTATTGAGAAAAGCAATAATATATTATATGTATTTGCACCATTTACATCACTATTATTTATATTACCTTGTTATTTAGTATGGAAACTTGGTGTAAAGAAATATCAATCGGTTGGATCATAAAAAATATAATAATTAATGATAATTTATTAGTATATTCTATTGAAAATAAAAATAAGATAATGTATAATAAAATTATTAAAGAAAGGTGTGTTAAAAATGTTTACAAATAGGAAAAAAGTTTTTATTATAAGTATAGTAATAATTGTTTTAGTAATCTTAGCTATTTTTGTGATTAATTACAATCAAAATATTCAAGAAACTAATACTGCTGGTAATGCAGTAACAAGTCCTAATTTTGATTCTATTTCTCCTGAATCTGGTTTATCAGCACAATCAATAGAGAGCAGAGTTCCAGATGAACAAACTTTTGATAAACAAGACGTAACTAAAATTATAAAAAAATCAAATATAACTATGCAAACAGACAATTACGATAGTAGTTTAAAGAGTATTAAGGAATTGATTAATACTTCAAATGCTAATGTTGTAAAAATGCAAGAAAATCAAGGAAGCATATATGATATTATGAAAACACAAAGTTCAAATTTAAGAAATGCTGATATGACAATAAAGGTTTCAAAAGATAAATTTGAAAGTTTTAATATAGAACTTAAAAAAATTGCTAATGTTGTTTCATATTATGAAGAAGCACAAGATATTTCATCTAGTTATGCAGATATAGAAGCTAAAATAGAATCATACAAACTTCAAGAAGCACAATTAAATGAATTGATTAAGAAAGCAACGGTTGCAAAAGATTTACTTGAAATAAGTAATCAAACTCAAAAGGTTATAGAACAAAGAGAATCACTTCAAAGACAAAAAGATTCATATGATAATCAAATATCATATTCAACTGTTACAGTTAAATTAACAGAAGTAGAGAGTACAAAAATAACTGAAAAGAATACATTTAGTAGAATAAAAGATACATTCGAATCTTCATTACTACAAATAAAAGAAATGTTTATAAATACAATTATGGTTATAGTATATATTATACCTTATATATTAATAGTATTAATAATAATTCTCATTGCATATATTATTATTAGATTTAAGAAAAAATAAATAGTATAAATTATAAAATAGTTGGAGTATAAGTTTTAAAAAATTATACTTCAATTTTTTTATTGTAATATAACATTAATCTACATATTTTTACAATTTTTTATATAATTATATAAATTAATTATTTGTAATTGACTTTATAATGAAAAGGTAGTAAAATAAGATATAATTTAAATATGTGAAAGGTAGAATAAAAAATGAATAGAGAATATATATATCATGAATATACTAATAGTTTATGTAATGAATGTTTGAAAGTAATACCAGCTAAGGTTATATTTGAATCAGGAAAAGTATATATACTAAAACATTGTGATACTCATGGAGAGCAAAAAGAACTTTTAGAACATGATAAAGATTACTATGTAAATAAAAGAAGATTTGATAAACCAGGAACCAAATGTAAAACACAAACAAAAACTGTAAAAGGTTGTCCGTATGATTGTGGTTTATGTGAAATGCATGATCAACATAGTTGTATATCTTTAATTGAAGTAACTAATAGATGTAATATGAATTGTAATACTTGTTATGCAAACTCTGGAAAAGGTGTAGACCTAGAATTATCTAAAATAATAGAAATGATGGATTTTGTAGTAGAATCAGAAGATGGAAATGCGGAAATTCTGCAAATAAGTGGAGGAGAGCCAACATTACATACTGAAATATTGGATATAATTAAAGCGGCAAAAAAAAGATTTAAACATGTAATGCTTAATACAAATGGCGTAAGAATAGCAGAAGATGAAGAATTTGTAATAGAATTATCTAAATTAGTAGGTAATTTTGAAATATATCTACAATTTGATACTTTTAATAAAGAGACATATTTTAAAATAAGAAATAACAATAATATTGAATTAAAACAAAAATGTATTGATATGCTTAATAAGTATAATATACCAACAACTTTGGTTATGACAGTTGAAAATGGAATTAATGATAATGAAATTGGACAAGTTGTATCATACTCACTAGAAAATAAATGCATAAGAGGATTGAATATTCAGCCAGTAGCATATTTTGGTAGGAAAGAGAACAATACGAATGAAACATGCAGAGAAAATAGATCTACTTTAACAGATGTTATAAATAAAATAGAAGATCAGACTAAAAAAATGCTTAAAAGAGAGGACTTTATACCACTTCCTTGTAATGTAGAAAGAGTAGCCCTTACATATTTATATAAAAATAATGGTAATTTCATACCTATAACTAGGGGAAATATAGTAGAAAAATATTTACCGTATATAAATAATACATTTATGTTTAAGATTGAAGATGCATTAAAAGATGGTAAAAATGTTTTATTTAATAGTTGTTGTTGTAATGTGCTTAGTTTTTTGAAAGACTTTAGAAATTTTGTGCCAAAAGATTTTTTAAAATGGGATATGAATAAGAGAGTAGAATATATAAATGAAAATACATTTAGAATTAGTATTTCTTCATTTATAGATAGATACAACTTTGATACAAAATCAATGCAAAAGGAATGTGTTCATGTAATAACAGAGGATATGAAAAAAATACCATTTTCATCATACAACACTATATATAGGGAGAAAAAATAAATGAATAATATTTTAGAAATGTATAAGAATGTACTTGTAGAATATATAAATAAGTTTGGAATACTAGAATTAGTGTGCAATTTTGTAGTAGCTCTAGGTTTAGTAGCTATATATTTAAGAGTATATAGTAATTTTAAAGATGCTGAAAATCAGAAAAGTTTTGAGAAAAAAAAGGTTAAATCAGCCGTAGAGACATTTAGTATGACAGCATTTTTTGCAATTTGCACAATAGTTGTATTATATAGAATAGGTAGTTTGGAATTAGGCAGTTATGTAATCTTTCTAAAAGTTATAGCAATATTTATATATATATTTGGTGTATTTGTAAATTTATATGGTAGAAAGTGTTTAGGCACAAACTGGGGGAACAACGTAGTAATATATTTGGATCATAAATTAATTGATACTGGAATATATGGATATGTAAGACACCCACTATATGCTTCAATTATATGGATGTTATATTCTGTAGGTATGATGTATGAAAATATTTTAATAATTATACTTACTACATTTGTGTTCATTCCATCAATGTATTATAGAGCAAAGCAAGAAGAAACGGAACTTGAAAAAGTATTCAAAGAAAAATATGTAGAATACAGGAAAAAAGTAGGAATGTTTTTTCCAAAATTTATAATGAGAAAGTAGGTAAATATTATGAATAAAATGGTAAATGTAAATAAAAAATCTGTTGCATTTTGTAGGTTTAGTATAGCTATAATGTTTTGGATTATAGGGATAACAGGAGCTAAGATACTTCTTGTAATTCCATTTATTATTATGATTTTATCTGGAATATTAGGTGTTTCAAAAGCTCCTTTAGTAATTGTAGGTAATATTTTATTTAAGAAAAAAGATGTTGAAGTTGTTAATGTACAAAGCATAAAATTTGCACATTATACTGGATCTATAATGACAGCTATTGCTATTATATTTTTCTATATATTTAAAATTGATATTGTTGGATGGATAATCACATGGATAATGATAGTTCTTCAAACAATAGCGGCTTTTGGTTATTGCTCTGCTCAAAAACTTTTTGAGTGTATTATACTTGGTAACAATTGCTGTAAATTAGGGAAGAAAATAAGAGGTGGAAAGTGTAATGTTCGATAATCATTATACACCAGAAAATTGGGGAATATTAACTAATATACAGGGCATCTCTACATATACAATATTTGTATCATTAGCTATAATACTAGGTATTATATGTTATATAATATTGTCTATAGTTGATAAAAAAATAAAGAGTGAAAATGAGGAAGGTAAAAAGTTAGCAAAAGAAAAAAGTAAATATACATTAGATATAGTTATTATGGCTTTACTTGGAGGGTTTATAGGTTCTAAAATACCAGTTATTATAGAAAATTTAGATAAAATATTAGATAACGTCAATAATTTAAAACTATTTATATTATCTGGTAAATCAATAGTAGGAGGACTTGTAGGTGGATATATAGCTATTAGGATATATAAGAAAGTAAATAAAATAGAGGGTATGAGATTTGGTAATAACATTGCTCCATCAACTGCACTTGCAATGGGAATAGGTAGAATAGGATGTTTTTTATCTGGTTGTTGTTATGGGATTAAAACTGATTTTTGTGGAATAGATTTTGGAGATGGTACAAGAATACCAACACAGCTGTATGAAGCAGTATTTTGTATAATGTTATTTGTATATTTGGTAGTAAAAAAATATAAAAAGAAAGACTTAAAAGATGGAGAGCTATTTTCAGATTTAGTTATATATTATTTTGCATTTAGATTTATAATTGAATTTGTAAGAGCAACAGAAAAGACAATTATGTTTTTAAGTATATATCAAATAATATGCTTACTTGGAATAGTATTTATGTTATTTAAGAAAAGGAAGGTGGAAAATAATGATTGATTGTATGATTGTATTTTTAGTTTTACTTATATTTACTTTTGTTATATTATTAACTTTAAATATTAAAAAAGCAAGAAATAGAGAAGCTACACATGTTATGACAAAAAAAGAGAAAGATGAAAGACGCCTATCAGGTAATCAAATTGCTTTAATAATTATTATAGTACTTATTGGTATTGTAGGTCATATATTTACAATGTTTGTAATATTGATAATTGGAATAATTATTAGTTTATTTGAATCAAAAGGTGAATTTACTACAGCATATTTTAAAGCATTCAAAATACTTACTATATTTTATTTAGCAGTATTAATATCCTTTGGATTGTGTCTTGTTGCAGCACGGAGTAGGTATTGCTGATATAAGTTTATAATCGATTAGCATATATCTTTTTTAATTGAATTTTTGAAAAAGAAAGGGGTAAGGTTCGATGGAATTATTTGTAATAGGAATAATAGTGATTTATATATTATTTATAGTAGCTTTTATTATACCTATGTTCAAGAAAAACGATGTAGATGAAGAGAAAAAAATGGTAGAAAATAAGTCACTATCAATGAATCAAGTTGCTATATCATTTTTAATAGTGAGTATAGGTATTATATTTAATGTAATTTCAATGCCGATAATAATTATAGTGGCAATATTACTTAAAATATATAAAGTGCAAGGTGAGTTTGTTACAGCATATTATAAAGGACTAAAAGTACTTCTTATAGTATATTTAGTAGCATTAATAGCATTTGGGTTGTGTATGGCGCTTTACATATTATAATTATAATATGTAAATATATTAAAATAATTAATAAATAGTTAAAATAACATAGAATTATATTCATCTGTTATTTTCTATTTATTTGTGTTTTTAGAGCAAGACATAAATTTTCATAAAACCGTCACATGCTACATATATAATTATGATATAATCTATATATAGATAAGTTTGTTTTAATACATGGGGTGAATGTTTGATAAAAAATAAGAAGATATTAATATTAGTAATTACTATAATTATTCTAATTATGGGACTAATATTTACATTAAATAATAATAGTTCAAATATAGAAATAGACGCTTTAACAGAAAATATAATTAACAATATACAATCAGAACTTGTAAAGGTTAATAAATACATAGTTTATGGGACACATTTAAATATTGATGGAAAATTGAAAATTAATTTAACAGATAATAATATATATGAAGTTAAATTAATTTTAAAAGATATAAAAAGTACAGAAATATCTTATGATGTAGATTATAATATTGATGAAAATGGTATTACATTTAGTACATCAGATGAAATTAATGGTGGTATAAATTTAGAAGAGATAGCACAAGGTGAATACTATATATTACTTAAAGTTGTATCTAATATAGATGAAATTCAAAGTGATAATTATTATTTATTAAATAACAAAACAGAATATGAAAATGTAGAGTATTATACTATTACAAAAAATAATACAAATAATAAGATAAATATAAGTTCAAGTGAAGATTTATTAAAGGGTATTCTAGTTTCATATATGAATATATCAGTTAAAAAAAATAAATTGCCTGTGGATATATATGATATAGTAATAGATCCAGGTCATGGAGGTAATGATCCAGGTGCAGTTAAAGATGAATATAATGAATCTGAAATTGTATTAGAGTATTCTTTGAATTTAAAAAACAGGTTAGAAGAATTAGGACTAAAAGTAAAATTGGTTAGAGAAGAAGATAAATACATTGATGCATATGGTGAAGAGGGTAGAGGTGTTGTTCCTAATCTAGTAAAATCAAAATATGTTTTTTCTATACATCTAAATAGTAGTGATGTTGATATGGAAACTGGAGGAGTAGAAGTTTATTCACCTTCTAATTCTAATTTGTATTTTCCTAAATTAATAGCAGATAATATAGTAAGTATTGCAAATACTACATACTCACCTAATATATTATATAAAGTGCAAGACGGAGTGTATGTTAGAAATTATATTGAAGAGGAAATTATTGAAGCAAAAAAATATGCATCTGAATTAGGTTATGAAGAATATAATATTACAACAGATACCCAATATATGTTCATGATAAGGGAAACTGGAGGAATTGCAACTAATGCATATATTGATGGTAGAAATACCAAATATGGGGTAAACAAATATTATAATTCAAATATTGGTGCAGAAGGATATTTATTAGAATTAGGCTTTATGAATTATTCAAATGATTTAAATAATTTATTGAATAACAAAAATGCATATGTAGAAGCTATAGCTAAAAGTATACAAGAGTATTTAAATATAAAATAATAGCTATAATTAATATAAAAATATAATTACTTCATAAAATTATGAAGTAATTTTTACTTGAGTTTTACAATAAATTGTTGTATAATAGTCGTATGGTATATAATAAATAGTATACACTATATGGATAGGTAGGTAGATATATGAAATTACAAAATATTAAAACTAAAATTTTAAGGATAATCACCCAAAATTTCACATGGATAATAGCTATATTTATGCTAGTTATTTGTTTTATTATAATGCATAGCTTATATGAAAATGATATATATATATTTGATGATTATATATATAAATATGTATCACTTATTATTTCTCCCAATATGACAGTATTTTTAAAATTAATTACTGAAATTGGTAGTTCTATAGTAGTATTAATTATATGTATAAGTTCTTTTGTATTCATGAAAAATAAAATTTATTCAAAATTAATGACATTAAACTTAATTTTAATAACTGGGTTAAATTGGATAATTAAAAATATATTCAACAGAGAAAGACCAATTGGTTTTGCACTTATAGATGAAACTGGGTATAGTTTTCCAAGTGGACATTCAATGGTTAGTATGGCATTCTATGGTTTTATAATATATCTTGTATTCAGATTTGTAAAATCTAAACATATTAAAATTACTCTAATATCTATATTATCGTTGTTAATATTATTAATAGGAATAAGTAGAATATATTTAGGAGTTCATTATGCAAGTGATGTTGTAGAAGGATTTTGTATATCAGTTGTTTATTTAATATTAGTGATAAATATATTAAGTAAAAATAAAATATTACTTAAAGAGTAATTGATAAATATAAATAAGGGGTGCATTTTGTGAAATATATAAGGAGAGAAACTATGAAAAAAAGAGGTTTTGAAAATATCTGGTATGACATGTGCATCATGTTCGGCAAAGATAGAGATAAAACTAAACAAATTTGATTATTTTGGCTGTACTTAGTTTGCCACTTGTTATTGTAATGATTACAGCATTACTAGGGATGAAAATAGAAATATTACATAATGTATATTTTCATTAAGTAATTTTTATACATAATTTAGGACAAGTTAATCACTAACATAAGAATTATTACATAATATATATAGATGAATATGATTAATATTCCATTATATTTTTCAATTAAAGGGGGGATTTTATGGAAATCAAATTTATCACAGAAAACTGTTACAAATTTTTATGTTACAGTCTAAAATATAATTCATGTGTTTTATGGATTATATTACCGTAAAGGGGGGATTAAATAATGGCAAGTTCAATAAGTTATGAATTATTTCAAGCGAAACAAGGTGTTGCAAATGGATTAGCAACGCTAGACGGTTCTGGTAAAGTTCTAGTTTCTCAACTACCTCCACAAGCTGTCGAAACCTATAAAGGAGTCTATGCTACAAGTGCTGCATTAATACTTGCACATGCATCTGCGTTATTAGGGGATTATGCATATGTAACTGAAACTACTTCGTATTGGTATTGGAATGATGAGTTGGCAGTACCTGCATGGGTTAACCAACAAATTACTGAAGCTGCATACAATTTGTTAAGTGCTGCTGAGCAAGCAGCTGTTCCATATATAGTGGAGCCATAATGTATGAGTGGCATGGTAAGTTATGAACTATTAAAAAATAGGATAGGAAGTGGTAGTAATGGTTTTACATTAGAAGGTGGAATTTACCAAACTTTTATCAACAATACAGGAACAAGTATAAAAGGTACAATTGTAGTTGCATCAACTACAGTGAGTAATGCTGTAGATATAGCTCCAACAAGTTCTAATATGCCAATTGGAGTTATCTATGAAAGCGATATTACCAATGGCTCGCTCGTAAAAGTTGTTGTTTACGGTAAAGCACAAGTACTTCTTAAAAATGATGAAGTAGCAACTAGAGGCTATTGGTGTGGCGTAAGTGATATTGCTGGAAGAATGTATCAACAAAGCACAGTGCCAAGTACGACTGAGTACAACCGTGAAATTGGCCATAGTCTTGAAAATAATACTAGCGGTACTGATATATTATCACTTGTACAAATCCATTTCAATTAAATAAGTTCATAAAAAATATAATACGGAATATACACTTAGATATATGAACTGAACCCATTTTTTTGGACAGTGAAATAATTTAAGTTATATTAGAGGAATGAATCCTATTTGATAGGGCTCGTTCCCTTTGATTTTTATATTATGGCATAGAGTAGTATATATTTGAAAGTATATATATGGTTTCATATACATATAATTTAGTAAAATAATATAATATAATTAACACTAAAGTAATCATGAAATATAAATACCAAGTATTTACATTTAGTATGTAATATGTTATAATATATTTAGAAAAAATAAACAATCCTAATAAATATGTTAGGAGGTGACAATTATGAAAATAGGTATAGTTGGAGGAAAAGGTAAATTAGGTAGTATTGTATATACTATGATTCAAAGCAGTGATGATAAAATAGAAGGCATAATAATAGAGAATAATAATGAGTTGATTGATTCAATTAAAAATGCAGATGTCTATATAGACTGTACTACAGCTAATGTATTTATGCAAAATTATGATGCATATACAAAGAACGGTAAACCACTAGTAATAGCTACAACTGGTTTTTCTGATATGCAGCTTAAACACATAAATCAACTTTCAAAAGTTATTCCTATTATAAA
Organism: Clostridia bacterium; assembly: GCA_028684095.1. Lineage (GTDB taxonomy): Bacteria > Bacillota > Clostridia > TANB77 > CAG-465 > RGIG5057. The sequence continues at coordinate 6,256 of JAQUGQ010000009.1, read as the reverse complement.
ATCAGCAAACTTTTCTATAGGGGCATATAAATATCTTAAGATAATTCAATATGCGGCAAATGTGTTAGGTGATGAATATAGAATTGGAATAATTGAAAAACATCATAAGTATAAAAAGGACCGTCCTAGTGGTACAGCAAAAGAAATGATAAAAGTTATTACTGAAGTTAGACCAAATAAAATAATCGATGTTGAGAGTATACGTCTGTTTGATATTGTTGGTGAACATGAATTGTATTTTTATGGAATAGGTGGAGAAACAATAGAACTTTCTCATAAAATATTCAATAGAGAAAGTTTTGCAAGTGGAGCTATAACTGCTGCAAAATGGATACTAATGAAACAAAATGGATTATATTCAATATCTGATATGTTGGAATAATACTAAAAAGTTACAATAGAGCAAATGCTTTATTGTAACTTTTATCATTTTCTCATAGTTATGATATGATTTTTTAAGTCTAATCCATTATTAAAGTATAAATATTAAACAAATTGTACTTTTTTGTTTAATATAGCTTGAATAAAACAAATTTACATTAAATAAAAGAAAATTACAAGCTTGTAAACTACACAAAGAATGGTTAATGTTCTTTTGGAGTACATATTTTAAAGAAGCACATAAAGGTCTTGTACAAATGTATGTAGATGATGAACGCTTTAAAAAGTATTATGAAAAAATTGCAGTAGGATGTACAGAATTTTTTAGAGATCTATTAATCATTATGTTGATAATAACTAATTAAAAATCATTTAATTTACATGAAAACTATACATTTTTACGGTATTTCTGATGTTTTATCTTAAAATACTTGACATAACTTTAAAAATAGTGTATAATATATTTGTAATTAAAAATTAATCAGCCAATAACAATTTTTGGGAAACGTCCCAGTATGTCAAATAATTTGAATATGATCAGAAACTAAGAAACGATAGATAAAAATTTTATACAAGTTGAAAATATATAAAGAACAATGATTAAGTTGATAAATATTAAATTCAATAATTAAGTTGAAGTATATAAAAAACATTTTTAAGTTACTATAGGATAATCCTTTTTTTAAAGGGTTATTTTTTTTTACACATAAAAATAATTGAAAAACAATCTTTTTTATGATAAAATATCTCTAAGGTGAATAAATATGGCTAAAGAAATAATCTGTATTGATAATATAGTTATAGAAGTTAAGAGAAAAAAGATTAAAAATATTAACTTAAAGGTTAATAAAGATAAAAGTATAACTATCTCTGCGAATAGTAAAATTAGTATAGATAAGTTAAAAGAACTTGTAAATTTTAAAAAAAATTGGATTTATAAAAATCTGAATAAGATAGATATTTACCATACAAAACATGAATTACAAGAATATATTAATGGTGAAGAAATAAAAATTCAAGGTATGCAATATAAACTTTTAGTTTTAGAAAATGATAAAAACAAAGTTGAAATAGAAGAAAATGTAATCTATTTATACACATCAGATATATCTAACTACAAAAAGAAAAAAAGTATTATAGATAAATTTATAAATAATAAAGCAATAGAATTATTTGAAGAAAGTTTAGATAGTATGTTAAATATAATAAGACAATATGGTGTAAATAAACCAGATATGAAAATACGCAAAATGAAATCAAGATGGGGTTCTTGTAACAGAGCAAAAAAGAAAATTACAATTAATTATGAACTTGTAAAAGCTCCTAAAAATTGTTTAGAATATGTTATATTACATGAATTAATACATTTTCTTGTCTTAGGTCATAATAAAATATTCTATAAATATATGACAGTACTTATGCCTGATTGGAAAGTACGAAAAAAGATATTAAGTGAACAGTATTTATTGTAGATATAAAATATATTAAGATAATAGGAGGCATTATGAATTTTCTAATTAGTTTAAATAGTAAAATATTTTTAAAATATGATACGAAACAATTAATGAATACTATAACAAGTTTAGATGTAAATAAAGTTATAAAAGGCATAGAAATATATATAGATATGACAAATGAAGAAGAGAAAGAATATTGTTTAAGTCTTTCTAGAATAATGAAAAATAACAACTGGATAATACAATTACATTCTGCTGATATGCAAAATATAGAAAAAGAAACTATCGAACGATATTTACAATACTATAACCAAATTGCATTAATTTATGGTGAGAAAATTAAATTAACTTTGCATCCTGCAACAGAAGGTAGTAGATATGAATCTATAATAAAAACCATTGAAACCGTAAAGCATATAAATAAATATATAGAACGAAATAAACTTGATATTGAATTGTTAATAGAGAATTTAAATGAACATAATGGTATGTTAAGGTGTAATATATATCAAGTGTATGAAATGGTAGATAGCTTAAAGACAAATGGGGTTACATTTGATATGGGACATTATGTATATGATTATTCAAACGATTATACAAATTTAGATAATGAGCACGCAGATAAAATACGAAATATACATATACACGATATAGATAATAATAGAGATGATCATCATCCTTTCTATTATAATAATGTGAAAATCCAAGAAATAGTAAAATATATAAATGAAATAAATTATAAAGAAAATATTGTACTTGAATACGGTTTGGAATATTTAGAAGGTGAAACATTTGAAGATAAAATTACTGAATATATAAAGCAAATTGAATATGTTAAGAGAGATATATGAATTGATGTAAATTAATGGAGGGCTGGATATGAAAGAAACTATAATAAATAGAAATGTAGTAAAAAAAGTTTCAGAAAATGGTGATATTAAATATTGGAAAAAAGTTAAATATACTATGAATTGGTACTATACAAAATTATCAGAAAATATATATGAACAACTAGGTGCCAAACACGTTAAAAACGAAAAGAACTATGAAGGTAGTAATATGTATCTTGTTACAGAAGATGTGCAAAAAGATAAAGAACTATATTTAGGCGATAGCATAAGTAGTGAAACACAATTGTCATTAATTAAAAGTGATTTAATTAAATTTTTAACGAGTAAACGGGATAACCGAAGATAATATTGGAGTAGTATGGAAAGATATTTTAAAAATGACTGTAGCTGATATTTATACTTCAAATCCAGATAGACATGGACAAAATTGGGGGATTGTTATAAAAGATAATATCGCTGAACTTTTGCCTAACTTTGATTATGATCTAACATTTTCACAAAATGAATATGCAATGAAAGGAATAGCTGAATCAATAGAAAATAAAGATAAAAATATGGTAGAAAAAGTTATTCAAAAATATAACGTAAAAAGATTTACACAGTATTTAAAAAATACAGTTGAAAATATAGGTCTTGAAATAGGAGAAGGTGGACGTTTCTTTGTAGATATGGACACTCAAAAATATAGTATTAAAGAGACATCAAAGTATATACAAAAAGAATTAGGTGAAAAAGAATATGCTGATTTAATATCAAAGGTAGATATGAGTGTAGCATTACCCAAAATAGAAAATAAAGATTGTGAAATCTATTCTTTACTTGCACAGTTACATAATGTAAGTGTAAGAGATAAAATTGTAAGTCAAGATATAACAGAGCAATCTAGGTAATATAGATATTTGATATTAAGTAATAAGGGGGAAATAATATGAAATTTGAATGGAAAAAACAAGAAAAACAGTTATATTTACCGAAGAATGAACCGACAGTAGTACTAGTACCTAAACAAAAATTCTTTACAATTAGTGGTACAGGTAATCCTAACAGTATTGATTTTGCTGAAAGAATTGGTATTCTTTACTCACTAGCATATGCAGTTAAAATGATGCCAAAACAAGGATATACTCCTGATGGGTATTTTGATTATACTGTGTATCCACTGGAAGGTTTATGGGACTTAACTGAAAAAGGTAGACAATCAAGTGAATTTAGTAAAGATGAATTGGTATACACAATTATGATTAGGCAACCTGATTTTGTAACAGAAGAGATTGCAACAATGGCAAGTGATATAGTAAAAAAGAAAAAACCACATCCACTATTAAGTAACGTAAAATTTGAAACTATAGAAGATGGTTTAGCAGTACAAATACTTCATAATGGTTCATATGATGATGAACCATTGAGTTTTCAAAAAATGAAAGATTTTATTAATGAGAACAATTTGACTATCAAAACATTAAGACATAGAGAAATATATATTTCTGATGCTTGTAAAACAGAACTTAGTAAGTTAAAAACAGTCTTAAGGTATAATGTTATAAAATCTGAGTAGATAATAAAATTCAAAAAAGGAATAGTTTATTCCTTTTTTGAATTAATAATATGGTTTTTTTGAAATTTTTATTCTTTTTAAACTTGTTTTGTACATTTCATTATTGTATTGTACAGTTATATTATTTCCATCTAAATCAGTTATTACATTAACTTTGCTATAACGTAATAGTTTAGTATTATTGGATAATATATTCAATTTTTTGTTGTTTAATTCGATTGTACCATCACTCATTATAGATCTTACATATCTGATTGTGAAAATGTTATTTAAATTTCCCTTAGTTTTGTAACTAAAATCTTTACTATTTAAAACAAATTTTTTTGATACAAAATCACCTAATTTTTCTATTGTATTTAAATTGTTTTGCTTAATATATGTATATAAATTATCAGTAATTATTTTCTTGTTTTTTATATATATTTTTTCAAATTCATTTATTCTATATTCTAATATATTTATTCCTAAATCATTACAAATTATACTGAATGATGTTTGACCATAGATACTTTTTCTTAAAAGTAGTGAACCATTGGTGTATATATTATCTGGAATATTATACATGTTTATTAATTGCTGTAATATTTTACAACATTTTATTATATCTCTATTCTTACTAAATTCAATATGTAGAATTTTATTTTCTCTATAATCAATTAATATATATGCGAAGAAAATTATATTTTTAAACTTAATTTTAGAAACTTTGAAAATAACGATATCTTTCATGTTATTTATATCTATAATGTTTCTTTGTTTTGTATTTTTTCTGGGTTTTTGTTTATGAACAATTAAGTTATTCTGTATACATATTTTATATATAGTAGATAAACTTCTATAAGTATATTCTTTACCCTTTAGAGCTATTTTTAAGTATTCGTTATATTTTTTTGTAAATGGACCTTTTGTATTAATTATTATATTTTTAATATATTTGATTTCATCATCATCTATTTTTGATGAATTTCCTCTTTTTAATTTTAAATTATTTAAATAATTTTCATATCCAATATCTCTAATTTTTTTATTTATTCTAATTAATGATTTTTCGTGATAATTAGTTAGTTTAGATAATTCTTTGAATGAAGTATGCGTATCTTTATTTTTAATCATATCTATTATTTTCTTTTCCATTATTTTCACCAATTATATTATATCATTTATATATTAAAAGTCAATAAATAGTAACATAAAAAAATGATGTGGCGAATAATATCAAAATAATATATAATTATATAGAAATTTATATTAATCCATAATTTAATAAGGAGGAATAATTTAATATGATTAAAACATTAGTTATATTTTTTGATTTAGGGGGTGTTTTATGCCGGGGTGAATCTTTAGAAGGAAGGGATTATCTGATATTTTGTAGTATATACGGAATACCACTTAAAACAGAAGATATTATTAGTATGTCAAAAAATCCACCCACTGAAAGTGAGATTAAAGATGTTATTATTCGGTGTCATAGACTTTATGAATCAGATTTGTTTGCTAATTTAATAGGTAATGTTAAAGATTGTAATCTTATCTTTGGAATAGCTACAAACAGCCCAAAAGAAGTCGTTTTATTTACTGAGAGTCTTGAATTTATACAGAAAGAACTAATTGTTATAAGTTCATTAGAAGGGATATCGAAGCCACAACTAGAATTTTTTGAGAAAATGATAGATATATCTAAAAAATATAATCCTGATAAAATTATTTTTTTAGATGATAAACAAAATATTGTAGATGCTGCTAATATATTTCAAAATATAACTGCATTTAAATTTGACAATGCTGAATGCGATAGTTTATTTGAGTTTATAAAGTCAGTACTTAAATAAATTGTATTAGGAAAAGAACGTGAAATTTTCAAATGAATATTTCACGTTCTTTGTATATTATCCCCTTGAACTACCCCAGGTATACAACCACTGGCTATGCCAGTGAGAATAGAAAAGCTTTTAGCTGTAATGAAAAAAATCCCCCTTTATGATATAATAGTGATATTACGACAATACACA
>JAQUGQ010000033.1 GCA_028684095.1 Clostridia bacterium | reverse complement strand
TTTTAAAGGGTAGCTGGTAAAAATTAGTGCGGTTGTCAGTCTAAGTAGTAGTCCTTAAGGACTAGCAGGTATTATAGCCTTATAGGCGTTTATTAAAAACCGCCGGTTGAACCGGCGGATATTTATTATACTAATTAGTATAGCTGTTTTGAAAGTGTTATATATTTTAAAAGTAAATAATATAATAGAGACTAAAAATGAAAATATAAAGGAAACGATTGCACTAAGAACAATTGCCAGTCAAGATGATTATGTGTTACAAAGGATTAATGAAAAATATAAAAACTCTAATATAGAAGTTTATTATCCGGTAACTAAATATGAAGTATTAAATAAAGAAGTAAAAAGCATAATAGATGCAAAAATTTCTAAATTTAAAGAAAATATAAAAGATAATGTTAAATACTCAATGTTTATAAATTTTGATATATATAAATATGATAATTATATTGGATTTGTATTTCATGTACTTGAAGATGTTGCAGCAGTACATCCAAATACATACATATTTACAGTTAATTATAATATAAAAAATAATTGCATAATAAATATTGATACATTAATTAGTGAAAATAATAATATACTAAATTTAATGTCAAAATATGCATACATAACTCTATCAAATAGTGATAAAATCAAAGAAATAAATATGCCGTATATGTTAACCAATGGAACCAAAGCCATTAAAACTAATTTTGAAAGTTTTGTATTTACCAAATATGGTATGGTTATTTTCTTTGAAAAATATCAAATTGCACCATATACACATGGTGAATTTTGCATAACTATTCCATATTTAGAACTAAATTTAAATATAAGTGAGTAAAAGAAAAAAATAAGTAAATAATATTAATGGTGGTAATATGTTCCAAATAATTTTTCTGCTAGTAATATTATTTATTTTTTCTTTGTTTTTTATTAAAGTGAAAATTGAAATAACTATAGATGAAGAAATGTATATAGATATAAGTGTTTTAAAGTATATCAAATTAAAACGATTTAAGTTTAATAAAAATGAATTAAAAGAGATTGAATCGAAAAGTCAAAAAGTTGCTAAAGAAGAAGTTGAAAATTATTTAAAAAATATAGAATTTACTGATGCAAAATTATTTTTCAAAAGTATAAAAGAACTGTTTGGTAAAGTTAAAATTGAAAAACTTGACTTTAGATTTAACATAAATGTAGATGACTATATTTTAAATTCATATATTGTAACTTTTATAAATTCAGCTGTAGCAATAATTATTAGTAAAAATATAGAAAAAATAAACACAGAAAAATTAAGCTATGTTATTACCTCAAATGAAAAAGAAATAAAATTAAATTTAAAATGTATAATGTATGGTAAATTTGCAAATATTATACTTGTATTAAGAAAGATAGTTTACTATGCTTTTAAATTAAAAAAGAGAGGTAATGAGAAACATGGAAAAAGAACATCCAATAGAAAGTCTAATGGTAACAGCAATGACGTCGTTAGAGTCAATGGTTGATGTTAATACAATAGTAGGAGATATTGTAACAACATCTGATGGAACTGTTATAATACCCGTATCAAAAGTGTCATTTGGTTTTGCAGCAGGGGGAAGTGAATTTAATACAAATAAATTGAATAAATATTCTGAAAGTGTTAAACTTCCATTTGGTGGAGGAAGTGGAGCGGGGGTAAACATAGCACCAATGGCATTTTTAGTTGTAAAAGATGGCAGTACAAATTTACTTACATTAAATAATACAACACCAATAGATAAATTAGTTGAATTAATTCCAGATTTAGTGGATAAAGTTAATAGTTTCATAAATAAATCTTTTGATAAAAATCAAAATGATAATTATAATGATATTGATAAAGCAAGTGAAGAATAAAATATAATATGGTAGATGAATATTTTTCATTTGCCATTTATATTCTAAATATATGTACAAGCCATATATTATTTATACACATATTTTTCAATAAATCATAAAATATAGAGGGGGGATTAAGAATGAATAAAGAAAAAATAGAAACAATGGATGATGTAGCAAAGGAAAATGAAGAATAATGAAATATATAACAAAATTACCTTTTGAAGGTATATTTAAAGTAACATATCAATATGGCATAGTAGATAGCAGATATGCTAGTGGAAAGCATGATGGTATAGATATGGGTAACTTTGAAAATCCAAATGTGTATAGCATTTGCTATGGTATTGTATCATATGCAGGATGGGAAAACATAAGTAATAAAAAGCAAGGATTTGGTATGTATGTATCAATAAAATTTGATGTTAACAGTAATGGATATAAAAAAGTATTTTTTGCTCATTTAAAAAGTATAAATGTATCAGTTGGTCAAAATGTAAGTCCAGAAACAATTATTGGGGTTATGGGTTCGACAGGTATGTCTACAGGGCCACATACTCATATTGAAATAAGGGAATATGATTTAAATAATAATTTAATTAAAAAATTAAATCCGGCTAATTATATGGGTATTCCTAATATAATTGGAAGTTATGACAGTAGTAATTACAGAATTATATTAGATGTAAATAGTAAAGTATATACTTTAGGAAAATACAAAGTAAATTCGTCAAATGGAATCAATGTTAGAATTGGGCCAGGAACGAATTATAGAATAAAAAAAATAAAAGAATTATCTGCAGATGCACAAAGCAAAGGTGGATATGTAAATGGTACAATTTTTAATGTTTTCGAAATTCAAAGTAGTTGGGGAAGGACCCCAAGTGGATGGGTTTCTTTAGATTATGCCACTAAATTATAAAGTTAATAAAAGAGTAATTCACATACAAACGTCTATTCTTTTTTGATTTTAAAATATTTTAAAAGAAAAATACACAAAAAGTATAAAATTGTAAAAAAATGAAAATATATGTTGAATAATAAAAAATTATGTGGTACCATATTTATATATAATGAAAGGAGATAAAACATGGGGCCAAAATTTACAGAATGGTTTGGAAGTATTTTATTTGCAATAGTTGGGGCAATATTTATTGTAGTAGGATTAAATATTTTCATATCATCTATAGAATTCAAAAAAGTTGCTGTTGAGGGTACAGCCATTATTACCAATATACAAGAGTACAGAGATTCAGATGGAGATATTAGTCATAAGGTATTTGTTAAGTATACAGTTGAGGGTACAGAATATAACAAACAATTAAATGTTTATAGTATTGATATGACAGTTGGGAAAGAAATAGTAATATATTATAACCCTGCCTCACCTAATGTAATACAAACAAGCGGACAAGATTTATTTGGATTAGTATTTGCAGGAATTGGACTATTAGCTTTTGCTATAGGATTAATTATGATGATAATTAAAATCAAAAGAATTACTAATAAGAAAAGATTATTAACAAATGGAAAAAGAGTGGATGCAGCTATAGAAGAAGTAGTTTATAATACAGCATATAGTGTTAATCACAGAAGTCCATACTTTATTACTTGCAAGTTAATTGATAGTGTTACAGGAGAAACATACTTAATAAAAAGTGAAAACATTTGGTATAATCCTCAGTCAGTTATTGATGAAAGAAAAATTACAACTTTACCAGTTTATATAGATATAAATAATCCAAAAATATATTATATAGCTATAGATGAAATTTCTAAGAAGGTAATAGATTTAAGATAGTTATTAGTTAAAAAGAATGGTGCAAACTATTCTTTTTTTATTGTGTTAATGAATACCACACGTTATACGTGTGGTTCCAAAAAGCTTCTAGCGATGAACAGAGTAACAGAAAAATAACACTCCCTTTATGCTATAATATAAGAGGTCGGACAACCAAATA
>JAQUGQ010000032.1 GCA_028684095.1 Clostridia bacterium | reverse complement strand
AAGAGATTCAGCAGAAGAAATATTAGAAGGAATTCACAGTGTACTAGAAGAAACTCCACCAGAATTACTTGCAGATATAACAGCAAGAGGAATATATATAACAGGTGGTGGTGGTTTAATTAATGGACTAGATCAACTAATACAAGAAAGAACAGGAATATCTACAATGATATCTGAAGATCCAATTTCTTGTGTTGCACTAGGTACAGGTAAAGCATTAAATCACATTGAAATGTTAGAAACAGGTAATGCGATTAAGATAAAAAAATTTTAAATTAAACTTGAAATATATAGTAAAACTTAAATATGAATTTTATGTATAGATGTAAAACCTGGTTAGGAGATGATTTTATGGTATTCTCTCATGAGAATAATATTAAAAATAAAATTAACAGTAATTATAACGGAAAATTTGATATTGAACAAACAGAAAAATTAATTAAATTTTATGAGGAAATTTATCTGCCTGTAAAATGTCAATTATTAGGACTTGATTTTAAAAGTTTAGATGTAACTATTTTTGATACTGCAACTAATATAATGAATGATTATATTGCAAAATTACATAATTTCGCAAATAATATGGGAATAAGATCAGAATCAAAATTTGAATCTACATTTTTAGAGGAAATAAACATATATTTGTTTTCAAAACTGAATGCAGTCGAAGCTGGTATACTTGGAATTTATAATAAAGGTGTTTATGCTGGTATGAAACTTGGAAATAATATGAATATAGATATCATCAAAAAAGACGTTGATTTTTGTATAGGAAAGGAGATCGAGCTTTGTATTGATGATGTAAATAAGATTAATATAATTGTTCCGATTATTGCTGTAGAAGTTAAAACATATTTGGATGCTACTATGTTTGGTGAAGTTCAATTTTCGAGTAAACAATTAAAAGATGCTTGTCCAAATGTTAAAACATATATTCTTATGGGATATAATCAGGTGGCTAAAGAAAAAATTCTTGCTGCTAGACATGATAATATAATGGATGAAATGTTTGTTCTACGTAAAGATAGAAATGCAAGTATATCAACAGAAGTATTATTAGACTATTATATTGAAATCGAGAATAACATTAAAGCTGCGCAATTTGAAGAGACAATTGAATTGCCGGGTAGATTAATTAGACCAGATAACAAGAACATATAAAAAAACACTGTCAAACCAAAAATTTGACAGTGTTTTTTTATATGTTCTTGAAATAATTTTTAATATTACTAGCTATAGCTTTTGCAAGTAAAGGTGGTACTGCATTGCCTATTTGTTGATACTGTGATAGGTTTTTTTCCCATGACATTGTTGTTCTTTTCCCGCAAAAATGATATGTATCTGGAAAAGATTGTAGTCTAGCACCTTCTCTAGCAGTATAGTTTCTGTTTAGATACGGATGAATGAAATTGCTTTGAAAACTGGCAGGCACTGTTGGTGAGGGTTTTTCCGGATATGGTCTCATATTATTTTGCGAATATACTTTATTACTAATCGTATTTGCATCTCCACGTTTTCTTTGTTTATGTTCATCACTAACATGGGCTACAGATTCACCGTAACCTATATTTTTGAAACGCTCAATTAATCTTTGGGTATGTCTCATAGCTACGTGATTAGTTAGTTGTAGACTATTTTTTCTTGCCCACTTTTGATATTCTGTAATTGGTTCATTTGTGTAATCTGTAATTTCTTGTCCTTGTCCAGATAGTATTTGTGGTAAGTCCATTATAGCATCTTTTATTGATATCTGATCTTCACCAAAGAGAAATGGTTTTGGAGCTAAATTTTCAGCATAAAACTTTAAATCTTTTCGAATACCAATAAAGAATATTCTAATTCTTGATTGAGGAACACCATATTCGGCAGCATTTAATTTAAAAATTTCTACGTTATATCCAATTTTATTATATTCTTCTAAAATTATATCTTTTACCAATTCTTTGTTTTTAGTTTTCATAGATAATATTCCTGTTACATTTTCCATTACAAAAAATTTAGGTTGAAATATTTTTACAAATCTTACAAATTCCATAAATAGACTATTTCTTGGATCATTTACGTCTCTATTACCACTAAGAGAAAATCCTTGACAAGGTGGTCCGCCAATTATACCATCTATAATAATATTTGCATCTAACAAGTCTTTAGGATTTTCTATTTTTGTAATATCTTCAGTTACAATTTTTGTATTAGAGTGATTTGCTTTATACGTTTCAGATGCCCATAAATCCTTTTCTATCGCGAGTGGAATATTAAAACCGTTCGATTTCAAATCCTAAACTTAATCCTCCACAACCTGCAAATAAATCAATTAAATTCATATTTAATTATCCCCCTTATTTTTCTTTAAATAGTCTGAAATTAACTCACAGATTTTAACGGAAACGTTTGAACCATTTGCTTCTGCGACTCTCTTAAATTCATCCTTCATTTTTGAATTTATCATTATATTTAACCTCTGATCTTTATTTTTTCCTTGTGGTCTTCCTCTGATTTTTTTATTAATCATATAATCACCATTAGGATTATATCATTAATTAATAATTAAGTCAATATAAATACATATAAAAAATTAATTTAATGTGTATTTAATATGTATAAAAAATTATAATATAAAGTTTTACTTATCTTTTCAAAAATTGATTATTATTCAAAATGTGAAATGAATCATAAATATTTCTAATTCAAAGCAAAAACCTAAAAAGTTTTTGCTTTTTTGTTGTATTATTAAGTATTAGGTGATATAATAATACCAAAAATGGAGGTTGTACAAATGATAGAAGTTTTAAAAACAAATGCTGTAACAGGCAAATTAGAAAGTGTTAAAGAAATAACTAGAGGAGTATGGATTAATATTGTGGCTCCAACCTCCGATGAAATACAATATATATCACATAAATTAAATGTATCAGAAAATTTACTTAGATACCCACTAGATATTGCAGAGAAAGCCCATATAGATACAGATGAGACTAATGTATTAATAACTATAGATGTACCAATTACTGAGTATAGAGGTAATAAAAAAATGTATTCTACATTACCACTTGGTATGTTACTAGTTAGAGATGATTATTTTGTTACAATATCTCAGCAAAGAGTAGATGTAATTAATCAGGTTTTAAATACTGTAAAGTTATTTGATATCTATACAGAAAAGAAATCTAGATTAGTATTCCAAATATTATATAGAGTGGCTGCAGATTACATTAAATACATCGGATATATTAGTAAAGATATAGATACATTCGAAAAAAGAATGTTAAAATCTATGAAAAGTAGTGAATTATCTTCTTTGTTAGATTTTGAAAAAACAATGATATATTTCAATGCATCTATTAAAGCTAACCAGTCAGTTTTACAAAAGATTAATAGAGGTAAATATATTAAGTTATATGAAGAAGATGAAGATATATTAGATGATACAATAATTGAAAATACACAGGCTATGGAGATGATTCAGACATACAGTGAAATTCTTAATGGAATTATAGATATATTTGGAACTATTATATCTAATAACTTAAATACTGTGATGAAGTTATTAACATCTATAACAATAATTATGACAATACCAACAATGGTTTCAAGTTATTTAGGGATGAACGTAACATTTCCATTTAGAGTAGATGTACCTGGATTTTATGGAGTTACAGCTTTTACAATTTTAATAACAGTTATTGGAGCATTCTGGTTAAAGAAAAAGGATATGTTATAATATATGCAAGTTATAATAGATGAAAGAGTAGATAAAAATATTGAAAGATATTTTTTAGAATTAGGTTATGAAGTTAACAAAGTTAAAAAACATGAAGGAATATATAACGAAATATCTAGTCATACGGATATATTTGCTGTTAAAATAGAGGATACAGTTATATCTTCAAGTAATGCTTTTAGTAATAATGTAAGTGGTAAATATAACTGGATATTTGGGGATAATGTGGGTAAAGTTTATCCAGATACTGCTAAGTATAACGTATGTATTGTAGATAAAAATGCAATACATAATTTTAAAATAACAGATAAAGTAGTACTTCAA
>JAQUGQ010000031.1 GCA_028684095.1 Clostridia bacterium | reverse complement strand
AAAAGGAATAATTGAATGTGAGGAATGTGGTAAAAAATTAAGTATATTAGTACACCCACATAAAACATCAGATAAAATAACAACATATTTAAGATGCAACACTTATGCAGGAGCTACAAGTCAAAAATTATGTACTCCACATAGTAGTAATTTAGAGCAGGTAACAGATATAGTAATTAAGCAAATAAAGAAAAGGTGCAAAGATTTTATAATAGAAGAAGAATATTGTAAAACTGGTTGGAGTTTAACTAGTAAAATAAATTCAAGAAAAAACATTATAAATAATGAAATTGCTTTGCTAAAAAAACAGCTCAATGACTGGAACCAAAAAATTGATAAAATATATGATGACAAAGTTTCAAGTCTAATAACTGAAGAAGATTTTAAAAGACTTTATATGAAGTTTATTGAAAACAGAGATGCAACACAAAAAAGCATAGAAGAACTTGAAATGTCAAATAATGAAAAAGAAAAAGTAGTTGATGTAATAAAAATAGTAAAAAACTTTTTGAAAATGAAAGAAATAACTAGAACTATGCTAGTACAATTAGTTGATAAAGTAACAATTAATGAACAAAAAGAAATTACTATTTATTATAAATTTAAGTTACTGAATATGAAAGCAATAAAAAATAACGAAGAAGAAATTGCAAATCAAAATATTTGTTAATTTTTTTTAAAAGTGTTATCATAAGATACAACGATTACAATAGTAATTATAATAATACTTTCAACAACAGTTATTATTAGCATTGTTAATAACGATACAGTAGATCATACAAAAAAGGCTGTATTCGTTGAAAGAATTAAAAATTATATGCATGAATATACAATGACAAGTATATTACATATAGCAAAAGGGAATATAATAAATGCAGATGCATATGGGTTAGATGAAGAAAATATTAAGACATGGATTCCAAGTATATTAGAGGAAGATAAATATAAAATAAAAATAGTAGATAATATATTTAAATTAATTGATATAAACCTTACAGAAAAAGAGATTGCATGGGCAAATGAATTTAATTTTTTATTAGAAATATCAGGAGAACCACAAAGAGAGTTAATTAGTGATTGGGAAGACTTTTTTGTAGCAAGAAATGTAGTAACAGAGAAACCAGATGAACAAACAATTACAACTGGATTTGTTGCGTATGACATGTGGGGAGAACCAGTAAACCTTGATTTATGGAATTTTTGCATTATTACGAATTCAGGTTATGGAACATTAAATACATATTGCTTAAATACTTTAGAAAATCCTTCTAACACTAGAGGATATAAGGGCCCAGAAGATGAAGAAATAATAGGAGAGATACCCTCAGTAATATATGATATATCCAACTCAACATATAAACTAGTAACTTCAATTAGGCGTACTTTTTATGGCTTAAATAATATAACAATTGTACCAGAGATTCCAAGCAGTATAAATGTTATAGATGTAACATTTTATGGATGTAGTAGCCTAATAAATGCACCAGAAATACCAAATGGAGTAATTAATATGGAGAGTACATTTGATGGGTGTACGAGTTTGGCAAATGTTATAAATATACCAGATAGTGTAAAAGATATGAGGTATACATTTAGAAATTGTATTAGCTTGGTAACAATACCAAGCTTACCAAACAGTATAACCAATATGATATATGCATTTTATGGTTGTAGTAGTTTGGCAACTATACCAAATATACCAATTAATATAACAAATATGAATTATATATTTTATGGGTGTACTAATCTTACAAATGTACCAGAGATACCAGTTAGTGTAACAAATTTGAACTACACATTTTTTAGATGTAGAAGTCTGTTAAATGCACCAGAAATACCAAATGGCGTAAAAGATATGAATCATACATTTTTTGAGTGTGGTAGTTTAGTAAATGCACCGCCTAATATACCCAATAGTGTAATTAATATGAAGTATACATTTTATAGGTGTAGTAGTCTTACAAGTGTACCACAAATACCAAGCGGTGTAATAGATATGTCTAGTACATTTTACGGATGTAGTAGTTTGATATCTGTACCAGAGATACCAAGTGGTGTAACTAATATGGATAGTACATTTTCTTCATGTAGTAGTCTTACAAATGCACCATTAATACCAAGCGGTGTAACTAATATGAAGAGTACATTTTATGGATGTAGTAGTTTAGTAACTGCACCAGAGATACCAAGCAGTGTAGCCAATATGAATAGTACATTTTTTGCATGTAGTAATTTAATAAGTGCACCATCAGAGATACCAAGTGGCGTAACTAATATGTACAATACGTTTTTTGGATGTAGTAAACTGAATGGTTCATTAGTAATAAACGCATCATCTGTTTTAAATTATGTAAATTGTTTTTTTAATGCATCAACTATAGATGGAGTTAATTTAGTTTTATCTGGTACATGTCCACAACTTATTGATATATATAATACTAAAGCATCTTCCTCACATATATCAATTCAATAGAGTATATTTAATTTATTGATAAAAACCTTTAATTTTTTTCTTTTTATATGAATGTCTAATATTATACAGATGTTGAAAATTGTCAAAGATTGTTGACAAAAAAATATATATGTTATATAATGGCAAATATAGTAATAAACACCTTTGTTTCTGGAGGATGATAATATGAAAAAAGGCATTTCATTAATAGTATTATTAGTTATTATAATTATTACTCTAATACTATCTACTACGGTTATTACAACAATTATTGGCAATAGTCCTATTTCTGATGCTAACAAAGCTGTACAAGAACATGATAAAGCAGTTGTTCAAGAAGCTGTTAATTTATTCTTACAAAGATTAATGGTTCAGTATAAAACGGTGGTTATAATTACTCCTGGAACACTTAGCGGACTGTTTCCTACAGCTAGGTATTCGGTAGGATAACTTGTAGATCAAACATTTATTTTTGATAAGAATCCAGGGAGTGTTGGAATATTGTTACCAGATTATTTTTCTTTAGACGAAGAGTGGGCTATAACTGAAGATGGAACAATAGATATATCAACCGAAGCGGGTTGTCTTATGGGCTTTAATGTTACAAATGAAGGCGGAATTATATGATAGAACTATTAGTAAGTATTGTATATGTTTCGATTTTTCTTACACCTACAACAATAATGTATGGCTCATATAAAACAAGTGAGATATTACAGATAATATTTTATCTAACATTAGTTATTCAGGTGTTTGGCTTAAGCTGTATTCAATATATATTACTTAAACTATTTAAAGTGAAAGATTATATAAAATCTATAAAAAAAATAAACACGTATTTATTTATATATGCATCAATCTTATTTGTATTTGTATTTTATATATACCCAAGATTTGATTATGGTGAACGTGAAATAAGATTAGTAATAAGATTTACTTCATTAATTTGCCTTCTTTTTATAAATAAGTATCTTGTAACTAAAATTATTAAAAGTGATGAAAAGAAACCTAAAGATAAGATCATAATCATAATATTACAACTTATATCACTTTCTGCATTATTATTTGGTAGAATTTTGTTTGGATAATATATTTCTTACTCAAAGTAATATTGTAAAATTATTGTTTTGTGATAATTTTTAAAGTATAATGCATATAAATATAAATACATTATACTTTTATATTTATATAAGAAAAGGGGTTATTTATGAACACTATTAAAAAAGCGTTACCGTATTTATTAATAATATTAATAGCATTTTATGTATTACCACTATTTATTGCAGATACAGGTAGTGGAATGTTTATGCTTCTTTTAGTTATACCAGTAATTTGCGTTATAGTATCGTTAATTTATGGTAAGAAAGAAAAATTCAATATACTTTATTCAATTATTGTTGCAATATTATTTATTCCAGTAGTATTTATCCATTTTAATGATTCAGCATTAGTATATGTTTTACTATATGGAATAATCAGTTTAATTTCTAATTATGTAGGTAGTAAGATATAGAAAAGAAGATAATTAGATTGTTATTACATATAAGTCTTAAAAATATAGTAAATAATATATTTTGCAATTGTTTTAATATTTTCCTGTCTGGTTTTGTCGAAAATAAAAAATAAGTGAT
>JAQUGQ010000008.1 GCA_028684095.1 Clostridia bacterium | reverse complement strand
TAAAGGGTAGCTGGTAAAAATTAGTGCGGTTGTCAGTCTAAGTAGTAGTCCTTAAGGACTAGCAGGTATTATAGCCTTATAGGCGTTTATTAAAAACCGCCGGTTGAACCGGCGGATATTTATTGACTTAAATTTTGTAGAAAACAGGATTAAATTTACGAAAGTATTTTTGAAGAAAAGAATACTTTTATGCCAAAAACAAAAAAACATATATTAAAGTGTTTTTTTACATATATTATAGAACCATATTTAGTTACTACTATTTATTTTATGGGGGATATATATATGAACAATTGTATTATACAAGGTGAGATAATAAATATAGACAAAGCTAAGTTTTGTTATTACGATAGATTGAAAGCTGTTCTTGTCATAAATATTAATATTAATATTAGTTGTAATATATATAATGTTATGAAGTGTAGAATTTATGATATAGATATATTTTTACATAAATATGCTTTAAATAATATCTGTATAATATGTGGTAGTTTAAAGAATAGTAAAGTTAAATTCTTTGATTATATCTTAAGTTAATGAAATATACTAAAAAATTTAAAGTAAAAATAACAATTTAGTATTATGTTAATAAGTTTTATATTAAAGATTCAAAATACTCCTAAAATATATCAGAAACGTCTACATTTTTATTATAAGATATAACATTAAGTCTTTTAGATTTACGAAAATATAGTTTTTTATAAAATTATAAGCTTTAACTTGAAAAATAAATAAATATATAGTAATATATTATATATAAACTAGGAGGCAATAAATGGAAAAATGGTATACTCTAAGTCATGAAGAGGTAATAAATAAATTAAATTCAAACAAAGAGGGTTTAAGCAATATTGAAGCAAAAAAGAGATTAATCCAAAATGGTTACAATAAGTTAAAAGAATCTAAAAAAAGAGGGATAGTTTTGAAATTTGTGGACCAATTTAAAAATGTTATGATTATTGTGCTCGTAATAGCGGCTATTTTATCATCAATTGTATCATATATTGAAAATGAACCATTAATAGATACAGTCATAATATTAGTTGTAGTAATATTAAATGCAATACTTGGTGTTGTACAAGAGAGTAAAGCTGAAAAAGCTATTGAAGCTCTAAAAAGTATGTCATTACCATACATTAAAGTTAAACGTGATGGTAATGTTTTAAGTGTAAAAGTTGAAGAATTAGTTATAGGTGATATTGTACTAATTGAAGCAGGTGATTATGTACCTGCAGATATGAGAATAACAGAAAGTCATAGTTTGAAAATTGAAGAATCATCATTAACTGGCGAATCAGTTCCAGTGGATAAATCTGAAGATACATTAAAAACAGATAGTGATATTGCGTTAGGAGACAGAATAAATATGCTATATTCTGGAAGTAGCTGTGTATATGGTAGAGGTGATGGAATTGTTACAGATGTAGGAATGAACACCGAACTTGGAAAGATAGCTCAAGCTATATCTGGTATTGATTCAGAAGAAACACCCCTACAACAGAAAATGAGAGAACTTAGTAAAATGATTAGTATACTTGTTGTTTCTATAGCATTTATTATGATTGTAGTAGGAATTATACAAGGAAGACCTATATTAGATGTATTTATGCTTGCAATAGCACTTGCGGTAGCAGCTATACCTGAGGGGTTAGCAGCAGTTATAACTATAACACTTGCAGTTGGTGTTCAAAAGATGGCAAGAGAAAAAAGTATTATACGTAAGTTATCAGCAGTTGAAGCATTAGGTTCTACAGAAGTTATATGTTCAGATAAAACTGGAACTCTTACACAAAATAAAATGACAGTAAGAAAAATATATGTAGATAATAAGTTGATTGATGTAACCAATGATGACAATTTAGGAGAGTTAAATATTGATGTATTTTCAAGAATATTTACTCTTTGTAATGATACAAGATTAGGCGAAGATAATGGATATAAAGTTTTACTTGGTGACCCAACTGAAACTGCATTAATATCATTTGCTGAGCGAATTAATATTGATAAAGAACAGTATGAGAAGATGTATAAAAGAATAGAGGAAGTTCCATTTGATTCAACAAGGAAAATGATGTGTACAGTAAACGAAGTGGGTGGAAAATATATGATATGTGTAAAAGGAGCTATTGAGTCTGTTATTAAGAATTCTAAATACATATTAATAAATGGTGAAGTTAAGAATTTAACTGATAATATGAAAAACAATATTTTAACTGAAAATTTAAATTTGGCTAGAAGTGCCCTCAGAGTTTTAGGCTTTGCATATAAATATGAAGAAACTAAACTAATTGTAAAAAAACTAGATGATATGAAAAAACTTGAATCAGATTTAATATTTGTTGGTATGACTGGAATGATTGATCCACCAAGACCTGAAGCAAAAGAAGCTGTTAAACAATGCTTTGAAGCAGGGATGATACCTGTTATGATTACTGGGGATAATATTGATACAGCAGTATCTATAGCCATTGAACTAGGAATATTAACTGATTTTAGTCAAGCAGTAAAAGGATTAGATGTAGATGCAATGTCAGATGATGAGTTGATGGAAAAAGTTGAAAATATAAGAGTTTATGCTAGGGTATCTCCTGAAAATAAAATAAGAATAATAAAGGCATGGAAAAAAATTGGTAAGACTGTTGCAATGACTGGAGACGGGGTAAATGATGCACCAGCACTTAAAGGTGCGGATATTGGTATAGGCATGGGTATAACTGGTACAGAAGTATCAAAAAGTGTATCTAGTATGATACTTGCAGATGATAATTTTTCTACAATAGTTGTTGCTGTCAAAGAAGGAAGAAGAATATATACTAATATACAGAATGTTATAGTTTATCTACTTGCTTCAAATTTAGCAGAAATATTAATAATATTTTTTGCAACACTTATGGATAAAACATTACTTTTACCTATACAGATATTATGGATAAATTTAGTAACAGATACAATACCTGCAATTGCACTTGGTTTTGAGAAGGGGCAACCGGGTATTATGAAGCAAAAGCCAAGGAAAAAGACTGAAAAATTTTTTAATCCTTTTCTTACTTCTAGAATAGTAATACCTGCTGTTTTAAAATCAATCATAATATTTGTATTATATATTATTGTAGAAAAGTCACATGGTGCTATTATTGCAAGTGGAGCTGTATTTGTAACATTAGCTACTATAGAAATATTATTTTCATTTATATGTAGATCTGACAGACAACCAATATATAAAATTGGATTTTTCTCAAATAAGTATATGATGATATGTGTTGTTGCAACACTTATAATTCAATACACAATGCTTATGATACCAATGACAAGAGAATGGCTTAAAGTTGATTCTATTCCAGTTGATGTATATATGTTAATATTATTTGTATCTTTGATATCAATAATTATATTTGAGCTTATAAAACTTGTTCTTGCAAAAATATATATTAAAGAAGATATATAATATCATAAAAATAGAAATTAAACATACAATTTACTAAGGTGATTGTATGTTTAATTTTAAGTTTAATAAAAGTAATATATTTGGTAAAGGTTTTTATAGTAAATGGAATAATAGAAGTAACAGATTTATAGGTGAATATAAGGTGATTGCACAATCAGATTTATATGATTTTTTAAAACAAGACGTATATGTTTTAGATGTAAGAACAGAAAGAGAATTTAAAGGTATGCGTATAAAAAATGCAATAAATATACCTTTATATATGCTAAATAGAAATATTCAAAGTATTATTCCTGACAAAGAATCAAAAATATTAGTATATTGTATGAGTGGTGACAGAGCTAGGCTTGCGATACAAAAATTAAATAATATGGAATACAAAAATATATACATTTGGGGAAATGGTGGATTAAATACATTGAAGCTTAAAGAATTACTTGAATATTAGCAAATATTACAGAAAAATAGTGGAAAATATTTAATTTTGTAAAAAATACAACTTTTTTTTGTATATGATGTTTAAACTAAATTCAGATAATATTACAGATTTATTGTAAACTCATATGTAAAATATGTTGTTTAATAAACAAAAAGCAAATACAAATATATATCGATACCACTTTTAGTAATAAATATGTAACGAAAATAATATATAAAAAGTATTGCTTTTTGTTTTCTTATGTTGTACAATATTATCAAGTTGAAAATCATACAATATATTAGTATGAAAAAATACAAAAGAGGGTGTTATTTTATGTTAGAGTTTTGGAAAAACGAATGGGAATTATTATTAAATGATTTAACTACAGTTAAAAAAACAATTAAAAAGATGTTTGGCGTAAAAGAGGAATTACTAATGCTTAATATTGCAACAGAAGAAGTGGCAGTAGATGAAGAAAAACAAGTACAAGAGCAAGTATACGAAAATGATGCAATAGATCATAAAGTTACTGCATATTTTGGTGAGGATATTGACACAGTAAGACAAAATACAAGTGGTGATAAAACACAACACGAAGTATTGAGAGGATATGCACAATATTTTAAACCATATATAGCTAGTCACGAAATGTGTAATAGTGCTTTTAGAAAATATTATGATAGACATGTATTAGAAATTGCTACTAGTGATATTCCAGTAGATCAGCTAAGAATTGTTCAAAATAATGTTGATATATTTATTGGTGGACAAGAAGTGTTTGGAGATAATGGTCAATTTATTGATTCTAGAGTTGATACTATATTTAAAAAAGTTGGAGAAGCACAAATATGCAAAATGGTAAATATCTTACACGATAATACAGATAATTTAGTAAATACACAAGGCGAAAGATTATTTGCTGAATCTATTCATTACATGGTAGATAATGGAATTAAAATTGATAAAGATGGAGATTTAATTAAACCTATTAAAACAGTTTTAGAAGATAAATTAAATAGTGTTCATACAAGTTTAAGAAATCACGAAGATTGGAATGATGAGTACCAAAAATTACTTTCTGATGAGAGGAAATATTTGTATGCATTAAATAGAATAGAACAATTTGAAACAGAACAAAAAATATCTGAATTTGAATCTAAACTTGAGAGTATAAGTTTACCTCAAGAAGTATAATAAAAATATAGGGCTCTGTGTCAATTGTTTAGGTTAAAAAAGTTAAGAAATTATTAAAATAACAAAATTTGTACTTATTTTTTATAATGTATCCTATGAACAAGACACAGAAAAATAGTGTCAAAGTTTATTAGGGTATATTTTTATGTTTAAAATTATGGTAAAAAAATCATTTGTTATATAATTGTATTATTCTAAAAATATAATGTTTATTTAAAAACAAGGAGGTATTTTAAATGAAAAGAAAAAAAGGTATATCATTAATTGTATTAGTTATAACAATAATAGTTATAATAATATTAGCGGGAGCAGTAATATTAAGTTTAGCAAATAACAATCCAATAGAATCAGCAAATGAAGCAACGTTTAAATCAAATGTAGCGGGATATAATTCAGAACTTGCAATGGCTATAACAAATGAATATTTAAAAGATAATTCTTTTGATTCAGCAACATTTTATGTAGATGTATGGGATGGTACTGGTACTGGTGATGGAACAATAAAGGAATATATAACAAGTATGTCTGAAGTGGATGGGGCGAAATTTGAAATACAAAAAAGTAAATTAGTATATGTAGGTACAAATCAAATAGAAAAGGATTATCTTACAGAAATTGGAATAACAATTATATTAGGAGTAAATGTAATAGCAATAGAAAACACAACAGTAAATGGAAAAGCTGCAACATATCAAAATCCAATTGTGCCAATAGGATTTAAAGCAATAAATGATGGAACAGTATGGCCAACAGATTGGAATGAAGGACTAGTAATAGAAGATGAAAGTGGTAATCAGTTTGTATGGGTACCAGTAGATGGAACAAATGTAACATATGCTAAGTGGTGTACTACAAATATATTTTATGCAGATACAACAGATGACACATTACCATCAGGATTTAATATAGCTAATATAACAACTTATGGTGGCTTTTATATAGCAAGATATGAATCAGCATTTGATTATAACGGAGGAAGTATAAGAGTAGCTAGTAAAGTCAGTACAAACAAAACAACTTCTGACTGGTCAACAATAAGAAATGCAACATACAATGGATATTTATGGAATTTTGTAAACTATACAGATGCAAAAATATACTCTGAAAATATGGCTACAAGATATGAATATGACACATCAAAGTTAGGAACTAATTTAATAACTGGAGCACAGTGGGATACAGTAATGAAATGGGTTAGTAATAATTCAGGTCCAAGTGTAGCAGATAGTATAACATGGGGTAATCATAGTGATTCAACATCCCCAGCAAATGTTGGAAATGGAACATTACAAATATCAGGATTTAGTGAAAATTGGAAAGCCAAAAACATATATGATTTGGCAGGAAATACATGGGAATGGACAAGTGAAATATATAGCATTTACCGTGTCTATCGTGGAGGTTACTACAACCTTAGTGGTAGTACTTACCCAGCTGCTTACCGTGACGGCAACAATGCTACTATTACCTACAACGGTATAGGTTTTCGTGTAGGGCTTTATATATTATAGTACTGACCACTGAAACTATATTAGAAAAGGTACAAAATGAATTAGAAAAAATAATATAGAATATAATTAAAATATTAATTTATCTAAAAGAAAAACGGAGGTATTTTAAATGAAAAGAAAAAAAGGTATATCATTAATAGTATTAGTAATAACAATAATAGTTATAATAATATTAGCAGGTGCAGTAATATTAAGCTTAGCAAATAATAATCCAATAGAATCAGCAAATGAAGCAACGTTTAAAACAAATGTAGCAGAATATAATTCGGAACTTGCAATGGCTATAACAAATAAATATTTACAAGATAATTCTTTTGATTCAGCAACATTTGACGTAGGAGTATGGGATGGAACTGGCGATGGAACTGGAACAATAAAGGAATATATAACAAGTATGTCTGAAGTGGATGGGGCAAAATTTGAAATACAAAATAGTAAATTAGTATATGTAGGAATAGATGAAACAGAAGAAAATTGGCTTACAGATATAGGAATATTATGTGGAACTAAAACACCTCCAGCAATAGAAGTAAATGTAATAGCAACAGAAAATTCAACAGTAACTGGACAAGCTACAACATATGATAATCCAATAATTCCAAAAGGATTTAAAGCAATAAATGATGGAACAGTATGGCCAACAGATTGGAATACAGGACTAGTAATAGAAGATTCAAGTGGTAATCAGTTTGTATGGGTACCAGTAGATGGAACAGATGTAACATATACAAAATGGTGTACAACAGGAAGGTCTTATACAAGTACATCAGATGATACAACACCACCAGGAATAATTGAAATAGATCAAATAAATTCTTACGGTGGATTTTATATAGCAAGATATGAAGCAATGTTTGATTATAACGGCGGAAGTCTAAGAGTAGCAAGTAAAAAGAGTACAAATCTTACAATGATAGATTGGATAGCAACAAGAGATAATGCACACACGGGATATGTGTGGAATTTTGTAAATTATACAGAGTCAAAATTATATGCAGAAAACATGGATACAAGTTATGGATACGATACATCAAAAGTAGGAACAAATCTAATAACTGGAGCACAGTGGGATACAGCAATGAAATGGATACAAAATTCAGGTAAAAGTGTAACAGATAGTAGAACATGGGGTAATTATAGTGATTCAACATCCCCAGCAAATGTTGGAAATGGAACATTACAAATATCAGGATATAGCGATAATTGGAAAGCAAACAACATATATGATTTGGCAGGAAATACATGGGAATGGATAAGTGAGATATATAGCTCTGACCGTGTTACTCGTGGAGGCTATTACAACGATAGTGGTAGCAGTGTTCCAGCTGCTTATCGTAACAACTACAATGCCACTGGTGCCAACTACGACCTCTCGTTCCGTACATCACTTTATATATTATAGTACTGACCACTGAAACTGTATTAGAAAAGGTACAAAATTAATTAGAAAAAATATAAATAAATATGTAAGACTAAGATAAATTAATGAATGAACGGGTTTTAAAATTAGTATAGTATCTAGCGGGGTACCACTAGCAGGATGGTAAAATTTGAATTGTATATTTTATAGTAGTAACTATTTTTTTAGTTACTGCTATTTATTTTTAAGAGAGTTAATGTATATTTGAACAATTGTATTATACAAGGTGAAATAGTAAGTTTGGGTAAAGTGAAATTTTGTTACTATGATAGATTAAAATCTATTTTGGTTATTTGTATTAATATTAGTTAGTAGTTTGAAAAATAACAAAGAAAAGACATATGGTATTCAAGATTATATTTCAGTAAAAAAAATATAATGAAAACAAAAAATATATCATCCTAATCAATTGTAGATTATAAAATTATCATATAGAAGAAGATGCTATGTAAATATTTTTATATGATAGTAATTTAGTTAGTATAAAAATATAAATTAATTATTAATTTATATTTTACTTTTTTTAGCTTATATTTTGGTTTTTTCCTTGATTTTGTCTTACTTTTATTATATAATTAAGATATTAAAAAATAGTAGAAACTAGGAGATGTACAAAATGAATGATAAATTAAAACAAATAAAAGAATTAGTAGAGTTAGAATTAAATGCTTCAGTTAAAGTAGAAGACATTGAAAATATTAAAGTTAAGTATCTTGGCAAAAAGGGTGAAATAACTACAATTCTTAAAACATTAGGTCAAATGGCACCAGAAGATAGAAAAGAAGCAGGTAGCTTAATTAATAATTTAAGACAAGAAGTTGAAAGTATTATAGAATATAAACTTAAGATTCTAAAAGATAGTGAAATAGATAAAAAAATCACTTCTGAAAAAATAGATATTTCAATAGATAAATCAAATGAAAAAATTGGTAATAAGCATCCTTTAACTGTAGTATTAGATGATATTAAAGAGATATTTATTGGTATGGGTTATTCTATTGCTGAGGGTCCAGAAGTTGAATATTCAAAATTAAATTTTGATGCCTTAAACACACCAAAAGATCACCCTGCTAGAGATTTACAAGATACGTTCTATATAACAGAGGATATAATACTTAGAACTCAAACATCACCTGTTCAAGCTAGGACAATGCTAATTCAAGAACCTCCAATAAAAATAATAGTTCCAGGTAGAGTATATAGATCAGATAATGTAGATGCTACTCATTCACCTATGTTTCATCAAGTTGAAGGATTAGTTGTAGATAAAAATATAACAATGTCAGATTTAAAAGGAACTTTAGAAACGTTTGCTAAAACATATTTTGGTGAGAATACTAAAATACGTTTAAGACCTCATCATTTTCCATTTACAGAGCCTAGTGCAGAAGTTGATGTATCATGTTTTGTTTGTGCTGGTATAGGATGTAAAGTTTGTAAAGGTGAAGGTTGGATAGAAATTTTGGGTGCTGGTATGGTTCATCCTAATGTATTAGCAGCAGCAGGTATAGATTCTAAAATTTATTCTGGATTTGCGTTTGGTATGGGATTAGAAAGAATAGCAATGACTAAATTTGATATAAATGATATGAGATATTTATATGAAAATGATGTTAGATTTTTAAAACAGTTTTAGAAAGTAGGAAAAAATATGAATGTTTCACTTAATTGGATTAAAGAATATGTTAAATTAGATGATAATTTAGAAATAAAAGAAATAACAGAAAGACTTACAATGAGTGGTAGTAAAGTAGAGAAATTTGAAAAATATGGTACATTAGTTGAAGGTGTTTATACTGGATTAGTAGAAAATATAGTTAAACATTCAGAAGATGATAGTTTTAGTATTGTAACTTTAAATCTTTGTGATAATAATTATATAGCTGTAGCTAAGATACCTGATATAGCTATAGGAGATATAGTTCCTGTAGCTCTTCCAAATGCAAAGATACTTGGAAAAAGTGTCAAAGAAGATTTAGTTAAAGGTATTACATCACAGTGTATGATTTGTCATATAGCAGATTTAGGTTTAACAAAGGAACAATTTCCAATCGTTAAATCATCAGGACTTATATCATTTCCTAAAGACGTGAAAATAGGTGTAGATGTATCAAAACTATTAGGACTTGGAGATTATATAATAGAATTTGAAATTACTCCAAATAGATCTGATTGCTTATCTATAGAAGGATTAGCACGTGAATTTGCTGTAACTTTTGATTTGGAATGTACAGAATTATGGCAAGATAAAAGTGCAAATTTAAATTATGTAAATAGTATAGATAATATAAGTGTAAAAGTTGAGACTGAAAATTGTGAGAAATATATACTAAATGTTGCTAAAAATATTAAGATAAAACCATCACCATTTGAAATACAACTTAAATTAATGAAATCAGGATATTCAGTTATAAATAACATTGTTGATATAACTAATTTTGTTATGCTTGAAATAGGTCAGCCACTACATGCTTTTGATAGAGATATTTTAAATGGAGAAATAAAAGTTAGGCAAGCATATGAAAATGAAAAAATAGTTACCTTAGATAAAGAAGAGAGAATATTAAATAATAATAACATGGTTATTGCAGATAGTGAAAAAGCAGTTGCAATAGCAGGTGTAATGGGAGGATTAGATTCAGCAATTAGTAATCAAACAACATCAGTTGCAATAGAATCTGCTAATTTTATTAGAGGTAGTATAAGAAACACATCAAAGAAATTATTACTTAGAACAGATGCTTCAGCTAAATATGAAAAAGGACTTGCTCCTGAACTTACAGAGCATGCTATGAATAGAGTATGCAATTTGATAAATACATTAGGAATAGGAACTATTTCTTTAGATGTAGTTAATGTAAGTAATTGTAAACAAATTGATTTCAAACTTAATGTTGATTATAACAAAATTAATAGTATAGTTGGTACTGATCTTAGTATATCAGAAATAGATAATATATTAAATAAGTTAAATTTAAAAGTAGAAGGTTCAGTTGTAACTGTTCCATACTATAGAGAAGATATAAGAATAATAGAAGATTTATCAGAAGAAATAGCACGTATATATGGATATGATAAACTTCCTTCAACAATGCCAAATACAGCTGCAACATTTGGAGGAAGAACAGATAAACAGTTATTTGAAGATAAAATAAAATCTTTAAGTTTATCTTTGGGATTTAATGAGATATATACATATACATTTTTTAGTATAGATACTTTAAAAAAGGCTATATCTGAAAATGATAAAAAATTATATAATCTTGTTAAACTTGAAAATCCACTTAGTAAAGATTTTGAATTTATGAGAACCACTACTATTCCGCATATGTTAGAAGCTCTTGAAAGAAATTATTCTAGAAAAAACGATGATGTTAAATTATTTGACTTAGGAAAAGTATTTTTGAATGCAGAAAACATAATAAAAAACGAATTATGTGATGAAAAATTACACTTAACTTTAGGAATGTATGGCGATAATTTAGATTTCTATGAATTAAAAGATGTAGTTTCTAATATTTTAAATAGTTTTAAAATTGAGACAGAAATAGTTAGAAGTGGCGAGACATATTTACATCCAGGAATGTCTGCTGATTTACTAGTTAATAATGAAACAATTGCAACAATAGGTAAATTAAACCCTAAGATTATTCAAAATTATACATTACCCGAAAATACATATATTGCAATTATTTATGTAGATAAAGTATATGAAAATAAGGTAAACAAAATTAAATATAAAGAATTACCTAAATATCCTACTGTTGAAAGGGATATAGCATTTGTAATAAATGAAGATGTTCTTTCAGGTGATATAGTAAAAGAAATTAAAAACTTAAATATTAATATAGTAGAAAACGTTACATTATTTGATGTATATCAAGGTAATCAAATTGAAATGGGTAAGAAGAGTATGGCATATAGAATTAAGTTAAGATCTAATGATAAAACATTAGAAGATACCGAAATATCAGCATTTATGGATAGTTTGTTTGATATGTTAAATAGCAAGTTTAAAGCTCAAATCAGAAAATAACCATGTAAGAGGTGGAAATAATGAAAGAAATTCTTAGATTAAAATATTCTATTGTATTAATAGTAATACTTGTTTTTACAGTTGTAATGTTTCAAATATCACCACTTGAATCAAGAGATGTAACATCATTAGTTATATTTGGAGATAATATACAAACTGATTTTAAACCATTTATAGAAAATGGTGGAATATATATTTCTTCTGACACTATTGGCAAAACTATAGATAACAATATATTTTATGATAGTTTAGCTTCTAAAATTATAGTTACAACTAATACAGATACTGCTAAATTTAAGGTAGGAGAGAAAAAAGTTAATCTTAATTTAGAATATAAAGATATTGAAAATGAAGTTAAACTGGTAGATGAGAAAATTTATATACCAATAAATATATTTAAAGACTTGTATAATATCGATGTTCAGTATAATGAAAAGTTAAATTCAATAGTTATCGATAAAAAAAATAGTACACAAGGTAATATTTTATATAATAAAATCAATGTATATTCAGACATACAAACTAATTCAGATGTTTTGTCTAATCTTAATAAAGATGATGAAATTACTGTTTATGCAGATAGTCTTACACATAATAGATGGGTAAAAATCAAAACAAGTCAAAATGTTGTTGGATATATATTTAAAAATTCGTTGACTTTTGAAGAATTAGAAGTTCAAAATGAAGTAAAACAAAAGAAAGATAAAGTTGTTATGTTTTGGCAGTATGGGAATAGTTTAAATACACTAGAAAATTCTAAAATTGATGTAGTTAATGTTGTATCACCTACATTATATGAATTGAAAAATTCTAAAGGTGATATAACTAGCAAATCTGTTAATGAATATGTAAATAAAGCTAAAAGTTTAGGATATAAGGTATGGCCAATAATAACAAATAGTATTGATTCAGCAAATTATTCGCCAACAGATACCTCACTTCTAATGAATAGTGAAAGTTCAAGAGAAAACTTAATTAGAAATATACTAGAAATATTAAAAAATGATAATTTAGACGGTATAAATATAGATTTTGAAAACATGAAAATAGATGATAGAGATCTATATACACAATTTATACGTGAACTTGCACCATTAGTTAGAAAACAAGGTAAAGTGATATCTGTGGATATGTATTTTGTTGCATATATTGATAGAAAAGGTGTAGGTGAATCAGCAGATTATACAATACTTATGGGATATGATCAAAAAGGTGGCTGGTCAAATGAGAGTGGTTCAATATCTGAAATTTCATGGGTTGAAGATAATATAAAATCATTGATAAATGATTCAAAAATACCTTCTGATAAAATAATATTAGGTGTACCATTTTATACAAGATTATGGACTGAAAAAACAGGTATAAGTAAACCTACAACTAGTGTATATACTATTAAAGAAGCTGCAAATTATATCAAAACTAATAATTTGAAATCAATTTTTGATGAAAAATCAGGTCAAAATTTTATTGAATACACAAAGGGTGATATGACATATAAAATGTGGATTGAAGATAGTTTATCAATGAAAAACAGAGTAAATATAATAAATACATATGAACTAGGTGGTTTAGCAGGGTGGAGAAAAGGGTTTGAAACTCCAGATATATGGAAAACTATCAGTGATAATATAATTAAATAATAAAAATATTTTAAGTAAATATAATAATATATAATTCCTACATTTTATTAAGATGTGGGAATTATATAAATCTATAGGAGAATAATATGACTATAATAATAATAATAATTTGTATATGTGTATTTACTATATATGTTATATTGGATAACAATGACGTAAATATAAAATACAGTGATGTATATATAGAGAATTTACCAGATGAATTTAATAATTACACAATATTGCAAATGACGGATTTACATTCAAAGGAATTTGGTTTTGTTTTATATAATAAAATAAATAGTATAAACTATGATGCAATTGTTTTTACAGGAGATATGATAAACAATAAAGATTATAATATGAAATCTTTTAAAAATCTTTTAAGCAATATAAATAATAGAAATCTTATTATTTATGTTGATGGTAATAATGGACCTAAAACATATGATGAGGAAAAGAATAAAGTTACTAATTTTGGTTTGCAGGTAGAATCACTAGGATGTACACTACTAAAAGATACATATTGTATAGAAAAGAATGATTTTAAAATTTGGTTATCAAACTTTGATATAGCTACAAATATGTTTGTGTTTGGGAAAAAATATTATTATGAAGAAAAATTCAAACAAAAGTTTTCACTTATTGGAAACAACATAAGTATTGCAATAGGACATAAACCAGTAGGTAAAACCATTTTAA
Source organism: Clostridia bacterium (assembly GCA_028684095.1). Taxonomy (GTDB): domain Bacteria; phylum Bacillota; class Clostridia; order TANB77; family CAG-465; genus RGIG5057. The sequence continues at coordinate 49,512 of JAQUGQ010000008.1, read as the reverse complement.
ATTGTATATCTATGAATAAAATAAAATATTATAAATATGATTTAATAATAGCTGGACATTATCATGGAGGTCAAATTAAAATTCCGTTTTTACGGTGCATTATATGTGCCAGCGAAAACATTTAAAGAATCTTTTTTTCCGGACAAGAAAATGGTATCTGGACTTTATAAATGTGAAAATGTGAGTCAATATGTGAGTACAGGATTGGGTGTGAGTAAGAGAATGCCACTACTTGCTTTTAGATTATTTAATCCACCGCAAATTGATGTAATTAGATTAATAAGAAAATAATAAGACATAAAATAGAAAAAACAAAATTATTTCGTTTTTTTGTATAAATATTTAATGAATTAACATAAAACTATTGCTTTTCGCATATATATAGTATATAATATAAATACAAATTAAGATGAGGGGGTTGACAAATCCTCTCATTTACTATTATGTGAAAGTTTGAGGTGAGTAATATTACAAATAAAGGTATAAATGAAATTGAAATAGCTATTGAAAACGATTTAACTGATTTGGGTTTTATTGTTGAATATATTGAATATGTAAAAGAGTTAGATAACTATATTTTAAAAATAGTTGTAGATAAAATGAATGGTAAAGTAGATATTGAAGATTGTGCAAATATAAGTAGAAAAATTGAAGAAAAAATAGATGATTTAATGAAGGATGATAAAGAATACGTTCTAGAAGTATCATCCGCAGGAATGGAAAGACAACTTAAAAGTTTGAAATTATATAAAAAATATATTGGATATGATATTTTTGTTAGACTATTTAAGAAAACTAATATATTAAAAGATGTAAATTTAAAAGAATTTGAAGCAAAACTAATTAACTTAGACGAGGAACAAAATAAAATAACAGTTAAAAAGAATATATCAAATATAGACGTAACTTTCAATTTAGACATAAAAGACATAGCATCTGCACATACAGTTTTTGATTATGACAAGATGTTTAAAGATAATAAAAAATAGAGAGGTGGAATAGAAAAAATGAAAAGTGAAAAGGTTAGTGCCAAAGAATTAATCAATGCTTTAGATGAAATTTATATGGATAAAGGGATAACAAAAGAATACTTAATTGAATCTTTAAAAATGGCTTTAGAAGCTGCATATAAAAAAAACTATGATACAAACGAAACAGTTGTAGTAGAGCTTAATGAAGAAAAAGGTGATATTAAAATATTTGCTATTAAAGAAGTTGTTAAAGAAGTTACTGATAAAAATTTAGAGGTGTCTTTAGATGAGGCTAAAACAGTGACTAAAAGAGCAAAAATAGGGGATACTATAAACATTGAAGTTACACCAAAAAATTTCGGAAGAATTGCAGCAGCAGCAGGTAAACAAATTATAGTACAAAGATTAAGAGAAGCAGAGAGAGATTTAGTCTTTTCACAATATAGTGATAAAGAAGGCAAAATAGTTATTGGTATAGTTCAAAGAACTGACAAATTTGGAACAATTGTCGATTTAGGAAAAGTTGAAGCTTTGATTCCTGAAAAAGAACAAATTAAAAAAGAAAGTTTCAATTCACATGATAGAATAAAAGCATATGTTCTAAGTGTAACAGCTAATGGAAAATATGGTCCACAAGTTATACTTTCTAGAAAAGATCCAAATTTTGTTAAAAAATTATTTGAACTTGAAGTTCCAGAAGTGGCTGAAGGTATAGTAGAAATAAAAGGAATAGCACGTGAAGCTGGAAGTAGAACTAAAATAGCTGTATATACTGAGGATGAAAATATAGATCCAGTAGGAGCATGTGTAGGAAAAAAAGGTATTAGAATACAACCAATAATTGAAGAATTATCTGGTGAAAGAATTGATGTAATACCATATAGTGATGACATACCAAGTTTTATTATAAATGCATTATCTCCAGCACAAGTTTTAGCTATTGATATAAATGATGAAGAAAGAATTGCAACAGTTGTAGTTCCTGATGAATGTCTATCATATGCTATTGGTAGTGGTGGTCAAAATGTAAGACTTGCTGCTATACTTACAGGATGGAAAATAGATATAAAAACAGAAACAAGTGTTAAAGAAAATATAGTAGAATAGAAAAGGTGATATAATTGACTCCAATAAGATGCTGCAGTTTATGCAAAAAAAGAAATGAAAAAAATAATTTATTTAGGATAGTAGCAGATAATGGGTTAGCTATATTAGATGAAAAACAAAATATAAATTCTAGAGGAATATATATTTGTAAAAACAAAAAATGTATAGAAAATTTTGTAAAAGTAATTGATAAATCAAAATATAATTTGAAAATAAGTTTAAATTTGGATAGTTTGAAAGAAGTTTTAGGATTGTTATTAATTAGGATGGGGGAATAAGTTTTGGGTAAAATGAAAGTACATGAGTTAGCAAAAGATCTTAATTTATCTAATAATGAATTAATAGGTAAATTAAAAAGTATAGGTATTGAGGTTAAATCTCATTTGTCATCACTTACTGATGAAGAATATAGTAGATTTAAAGGTAATACAAATTATTCCAAAGAGATGATTGAACCCAAAAAGAGTTCTGATTCAAAGAAAATAGAAGCTGCTCCTCATATCATTAGAAGAAATGTAAAAGTTATAAATACTGATAATGATAAAAAGGAAATAGAAGAGATAACTACAAATATTTCAGGAGAGATAAAAAAAAGTTATCAAACGGTAAGAACAGAAAATAGAATATCTGATAATTCTTATTCAAAAGAAGGCTTAGGAGTTGTAACCCCTAAATTTAACAATTCAAATAGTATGGGAGTTTCATATAATAGAAATTCTAATGTTGTAATTACTAGAAATGGTAAAAAAATAGATGAAGAAGTAAAAATTGAATCGGTAAAATCTATAGAAAAAGAGGATGTTGAAAAAAGTATTATGGATGTAGCAATAGTAAAAGAAAAAATAGATGTTGAAAAAATTCCCGAAATTAAAGTTGATGGTAATTTAAATTATGTAAAAAAGCCATATATAAATAATAATGGAAATAGAACAACAGAAAGCAGACCGTACAATAACTCAACATATGAGAGAAGACCATATAATAATGGTACACCTGGAACAACAGAAAGCAGACCGTACAATAACAATAACTCAACATATGAGAGAAGACCATATAATAACGGTACACCTGGAACAACAGAAAGCAGACCTTACAATAACAATAACTCAACATATGAGAGAAGACCATATAATAACGGTACACCTGGAACACAAGGAAGCAGACCGTATAATAACAATAGCTCAACATATGAGAGAAGACCATATAATAACGGTACACCTGGAACACAAGGAAGCAGACCTCCGTATAACAATAATAACTCTGGTGGTTTTAGAAATAATAGATTTAGTCCTCCTATGAGTCAAGTTGATAAATTTATGAAGCAATCTACTGATAATCAACCAATAGAACAAAAAGAAACAAGAGATTATAGTTTAACATTAATAGATAAAAAGAAGTATAATAATACTCCAACATCTGTTGATGGTAAAAAAACAGCAATAAATAAAAATGATTTAAGAGAACAACACACAAGAGTAGAAACATCTAAATTAAAAGGATTAGAAGTAAATTCTTCTAGCTCTATGATAGATTTATATGAAAGAAATACAGATTCTGTAAGAAGAACGAATAGAAAAAGAAAAGATAAAAGAATATCATCATTAAACCAAACAAAAATAATTCCTATGACAGAAGTAAAATTATATGAAACTATGACAGTTAAAGAACTTGCTGAAGCTGTAAAAAAACAAGCATCTGAAATAATTAAAAAATTATTTTCACTTGGAATTTTAGCTACAGTAAATCAAGAAATTGATTTTGATACAGCATTTTTAATAGCTTCAGAATTTGGTATAAAAGCAGAAAAGCATATAGCTGTTACAGAAGAAGATATACTATTTGATGATACAGAAGATTTAGAAATAGATATGGAACCAAGACCTCCTATAGTAGTTGTAATGGGTCATGTTGATCATGGTAAAACATCACTTCTAGATAGAATAAGAAGTACTCAAGTTGTAAGTGGTGAAGCAGGTGGTATTACTCAACATATAGGTGCATACAAAGTAGAAATAAATAAAAAACAAATATGTTTTCTAGATACACCTGGTCATGAAGCATTTACTGAAATGAGAGCAAGAGGAGCACATGTTACTGATATAGCTGTTATAGTTGTAGCAGCAGATGATGGTATAAAACCTCAAACAATTGAAGCAATAGATCATGCAAAAGCTGCAGGAGTTTCAATTATAGTTGCAATAAATAAAATTGATAAGCAAGCTGCAAATGTTGATAAAGTAAAACAAGAGTTATTAGAAGTTGGATTAATATCAGAAGAATGGGGAGGAGACACTATTTGTGTACCTATCTCAGCTGTAACTGGCGAAGGTGTTGATAATTTACTTGAAATGATACTTTTAACAGCAGAAATGAAGGAACTCAGAGCTAATCCTAATAAACAAGCAAAAGGAACTGTAATAGAAGCAAAACTTGATAAAAATATTGGTACAATAACATCGTTATTAGTACAAAGAGGAACACTTAATGTTGGTGATACAATAGTTGTAGGTAATGTTATTGGTAAAGTTCGTGCTATGAAAGATGATAAAGGTAAAAAAGTAAAATCTGCAGGTCCATCTACTCCGGTAGAAATAATAGGACTTGGGGTAGTGCCACAAACCGGTGATGTTTTTTATGAAGTAGAAGATGAAAAAACAGCTAAACAGCTTGTAAGTAAAAGAAAAGCTGATGTAAGAAGAAATTTAGTTAAACAAGGTGCTAAAGTAACACTTGAAGATTTATTTGGTCAAATAAAAGATGGCGAAATAAAAGATCTTAATTTAATAGTAAAAGCAGATGTTCAAGGAACACTTGAAGCTCTTAAAAATTCATTAGAGAAAATTTCTAATGAAGAAGTAAAAGTAAAAATTATACATGCTTCAACTGGTGGAATAAAAGAAAGTGATGTAACACTTGCTAGTGTATCTAATGCGATAATAATTGGATTTAATGTAAGACCTGAATCTACTGCTATAGCTCAAGCTGAAAAAGAAAAAGTTGATTTAAGACTATATAGTGTAATTTATAATGCAATAAATGATGTAGAAAGTGCAATGAAAGGCATGCTTAAACCAATATATAAAGAAGTGATTCATGGAACAGCTGAAGTTAGAGTAGTATTTAAAGTATCTAACGTTGGTACAATTGCAGGCTGTTATGTGAAATCTGGTAGTATAATTCGTAACACAATGAGCAGAATAATAAGAGAATCCATAGTTATAGCTGAAGCTAAAATAGAAACATTAAAACGTGAAAAAGATGATACTAAGGAAATTAGAGAAGGATACGAATGTGGTATTAAACTTGAAAAATTCAATGATATTATAGAAGGAGACATTATTGAATGTTACGAAATGGTTGAAGAAAAGAGGAAATAAAATATATGCAAAAACATGAAAGATTAGAACAAGATACAAAAAGGGCAATAACTGTTATAATTTCAGAGGAACTTAAAAATCCAGATGTAACTGGATTAATATCTGTAACTGATGTTAAAATAACTCCAGATCAAAAATATGCAAAAGTATTTGTTAGCATCTATAATGTAAAAAACAAAGAATATGTTTTAGAAGGTTTAAAAAAATCTACGAAATTTATACGTGGTAGTATAAGTAGACATGTTAAAATGAGAAATACACCTGAACTTACATTTGTATTAGATAATTCTTTGGAGTATGGGTCGCATATGGATGAAGTTTTTAAAAATATGGCTCGAAAATCAGAATCAACTTAACTTCCACATAGTATTTTCTGTATTGTAAACATTTTCAGAGATAGATATGAATACAATACAATACATGAAATTATTAACTGTATAAATTAACTGTGTAAATTCTTTTCTGAATCTACACAGTTTTATTTATTATAAATAAAATATTAAAAAAATCTACTATTTGACGTATTATAAAGTTTAATCGACAAGATTAATCATTTTTATCAAACTTTAAATAAAAATATTGTAAAAAAACGTTTTTAATGATATAATTTACTAAATATAAAAGGGGAAACAAATGTTAGAATTTAGAGAGGCAAAGAAATATATAAAAAAAGCAAATAAGATATACATTGTTGGACATATAAATCCAGATGGAGATTCAATAGGTGCTGCTTTTTCTATGTATTTAGCACTTAAGAAAATGGGTAAAGATGTTGATGTTATAATTTCTGAACATTCAAAAATTTTTGATTTTTTACCTCATATTGATGAAGCAAAAACATTTATTAAAGAAGATTCTATAGATTTACTTATATCGTTAGATTCAAGTGATATAAAGAGACTTGGAGTAACTGAAGAAGATATAAAAAAAGCAAAAAACATATTAATGATAGATCATCATAAAAAATCGAATGCTTATGGAAAAGTTAATATTATTGATGAAACATGCCCTGCCACTTGTCAATTAGTATATGAATTCATATCATACTTAAACATAAAAATGGATTTGGATATTGCCACATATATATATGCTGGTATATTGACTGATACAGGTAGTTTTAACTATTCATCAACAAATGAAAGGACTCTTATTATTGTATCTAAATTAGTAGGTCTTGGAATTGATTTTGCATATATTTGCAAAAAATTAAATGATACAGTAAAAGAACCTAAATTAAAACTTATTGCTACTGCTATAAATAATATGGAAGTGTATGAAAATGGGAAAATAAGGTATACCTACGTAGATTATGATACCATTTGTAAATTGGGTGTAGATGAGGAAGATGCAGAAGGTATGACTAACTATTTAAGAATGGTACAAGATACTGAAGTTGCAATTTATGTAAGAGAAAAAAGTAATGGTACTAATAAAGTTAGTTTACGTTCAGGCGATAAAGTTGATGTATCAGCTGTAGCTATATTATTTCGGTGGTGGTGGTCATAAAAGGGCTTCAGGTTATACTATGCAAGATACATTAGATATATCAAAACAAAAACTATTAAATGAGTTAAAAAGATTAATATAATAAAGGGTGTGAAAAAATGAATCCAGTAATACCATCAGGTATTTTAAATATAGATAAACCATCTGGAATAACGTCACATGATGTTGTAGATGTGTTAAGAAAAGTATTAAAAGGTACTAAAATAGGACATACTGGTACACTTGATCCAATGGCAACTGGGTTACTTGTAATTTGTATAGGAGATGCTACTAAACTTTCAGAACATTTAACATGTCAAGACAAAAAATATTCGGTTAAAATGTTTTTAGGTGTTGAAACAGATACGTATGATGTGACAGGAAGAATTGTATTTGCCTCAGTTATGAACAAGGATGAAATATATATAAAAGAGAGAATAAAAAGATTTATAGGTAAGCAAATGCAAACTCCACCAATATATAGTGCAATTAGGATAGATGGAAAAAGGGCATATGAGTATGCAAGAGAAGGTAGTGAAGTTGAATTAAAGCCACGAGAAATTGAGATATATGATATATCAAATATTTCAGTTAATATTGTAAAAAGAAATGTATCCTTTGATGTTCATTGTACAAAAGGAACATATATACGTTCACTAGTAAATGATATGGGTAAAAAAATAGGTTCAGGAGCTACTATGAGTGAACTTAGAAGAATTGCTAACGGTAATAATACAGTTTCAGATAGTATAAAGCTATATGATTTTTTAAAATTACAGTATGAGGATATGATTAAAATAATCATTCCAATAGAAAAATATTATGAAAATTCAAAAGCAATATATTTAAATGATGTAGAATATAATAAATTTGTAAACGGAGTTAAATTAGAGTGTATATGTTATGATAAATTAGTAAGAGTATATTGTGAAAAAAAATATAAAGGAATTGGTATAATTGAAGATAATATTCTAAAAAGATATATTATAGAGTAGAGGTATTTATATGGAAAATTGTAAAAAAAGAGGAATAACATTTATAGCTTTAGTTGCAACAGTAATAATAGCCTTAATTATTTTATCTACAGTTTTAATAGCATTTGAAACTGTAGTAGGTAATACTAAAAAAAGTGAATTTGCTAAAGAGATATATACTGTAAAAAAATTAGTATTAGATTATAATTTTATGAATTCTAGTTATCCTATTGAAACTGAAATAATTGTGGATTTAGATAATATAAATGTGGATTCACAAGTACAATTTTTAGATGAACCTGGCTATGCTACCAATAGTATAACACTAAGTTCAATAGATTTATCAAAAGCAGGTGTAGAAAATATAATTAGAGGAACGAAAAAATATGGCGAGAATGATATTTATGCTTTCTCTACGTCAACAAAAAAATTATACTATATAAGCGGGGAACATATAGACAATGATGTATATTATACTTTAACTGAAGAATTATATAAATTAATAGGTATAAATGATATAAAATAAAGGAGAGAGAATATATGAAAAAAGGTATTACTTTATTAGCTTTAGTAGCAACTATAGTTATTATGTCTATATTGCTTACAACCGTTACAATATCTGGTATAGCTACGGTGAACAATGCAAAAAAAATGAATTTTGCATCAGAAGCTAGCTTATTACAAGAGTCAGTTGAGGCATATAGTACTAAAAACAATGGAGAATTTCCCATAGGAGATTCAATACAACTAAATATTACTGGAGTAACTCCAGATTCATTAATGCAATTTGATGGAGAAGTAATAATTGATAACAAAGTTGTTTTATATGAATTAGATTATGAATTACTCGGGATAACAAGTTTGAAATATGGATTAGGTCAAAATGGTCCTGAAGATATATATGTTGTTTCAAAAGATACAAATAGAGTATACTATGCTAAAGGAATACCCGTTGGTAACGTAACATATTATACATTAACAGATGAGTTAAAATCATTAATCAATTATTCGACTTCTGGTAGTAATCCAATTACTAAAGATGGGATAGTATTTATACCATCAAATATAGACTGGACAAAAGATGATGTTACAGTTCAGGTTAAAATACCTTCGAATTATTTATCAAAAACAGTAACTGTAAATAGTTCAAATGTTTCACTGACAACTACTGATGATGAATATGATATATTTGATGTTACAGGTGTATCAGGTAATTATGTTGTAATAGCAAATTATGCAGTAGATGGAAGTTCACCGGTTACTAATTCTAAGTTTGATGTTTCAAATGTAGATACTGTTGCCCCTACTATAACATTAGATTCAGAAAATCAACAATTATTAAAGTCTGATGTTCCAGAAGAGACATATGCATATTTTAAAATATTAAGTAAATCAGATAGTTTAAGTGGAATAAAGGCAATAAAGTATGAAAATGAAAGAATAGCCGATGATGAATTAGAATCATATTTTAAGTCAAATGGTAAAAGTATATATAAAGATATAATAACAATAGATGAAAATGTTAGCACTATAACTGTATATATAGAAGATAAAGCGGGAAATTGGACTGCTAGTTTTGTTACAGTAGCAAGTAATGTATATACTGGCTTATTAGAATAAAATACCAATAAATTTAAGTTAAAAAGGAAATGGAGAAATTATGATAAACGTAAATGACGTAACACTAAGATTTGGAAAGAGAGTATTATTTGAGGACGTAAATATAAAGTTTGCACCTGGAAATTGTTATGGTTTGATTGGAGCAAATGGAGCTGGTAAAACTACATTTTTAAATATTTTATCTGGTGAAATCGAACCTAGTAAAGGTGATGTAACTATGAATCCTAAGGAAAGGTTATCTGTACTTAAACAAGATCATTTTGCATATGATAAATTAAAAGTAATTGATGTTGTAATTATGGGTAATGATAGATTAAACGAGATAATAAATTTAAAAAACGAATTATATATGAAAGAAGATTTTACAGATGCTGATGGAATTAAACTAGGAAATTTAGAAGCGGAATTTGTAGATTTAGATGGCTGGATGGCTGAGACAGATGCTACCAACTTACTTCAAGCCTTAGGAATTGTAACTGAATTACATGAGAAGCTTATGAGTGAACTTAGTGGTCCTGAAAAAGTTAAAGTTCTTTTAGCACAAGCATTATTTGGTAATCCACATAATTTACTTTTAGATGAACCTACAAACAATTTAGATTTAGCTGCTATTGCATGGCTAGAAGAATTTTTAATTAATTATCAAAATACTGTAATTGTTATATCACACGATAGATATTTTTTAAATAAAGTTTGTACACATATTGCAGATATTGATTACAGTAAAATAAAACTATATTCTGGGAATTATGATTTTTGGTATGAATCTAGTCAACTTGCTTTAAAGCAAATGAAAGAATCTAATAAAAAGAAAGAAGATAAGATACTAGAACTTCAAGATTTTATAGCTAGATTTAGTGCAAACGCATCTAAGTCTAAACAAGCAACTTCTAGAAAAAAAATATTAGAAAAAATAGAATTAGATGATATTATACCATCTACTAGAAAATATCCATATATTGATTTTAAACCAGAAAAAGAGTCAGGTAAAGAAATACTTAAGGTAGAAAATTTATCTAAAACTATAGATGGTGAATTAATATTAAATAATATAACATTTACAGTTTTGAAAGAAGATAAAATAGCTTTAGTAGGATCTGAAGCAAAAGCTAAAACTGTATTATTTAAAATACTAATGGGAGAATTGGAGCCCGATAGTGGAACTGTAACATTTGGTGGTACTATAAAGCCAGCATATATTCCAAAAGATAATAGTGAATTCTTTACTTCTGATAAAATAATAACAGAATGGCTTAGTGATTATTACACAAGTAATGATGAAACAATACTACGTGGTTTTTTAGGTAGAATGTTATTTAGTGGTGAAGAGGCATTAAAAAAAGTTAATGTGTTGTCTGGTGGAGAAAAAGCCAGATGTATGCTTGCTAAAACTATGCTACAAGGACCGAATTTAGTGTTTTTAGAAGAGCCAACTAATCATCTTGATATGGAGTCTATTACGGCTTTAAATGATGGATTAATCAAAACCAAGTGTGAAATTATATTTGTATCACATGATCATCAATTTATACAAACGGTTGCAAATAGAATAATAGAAATAACTCCGAATGGTAAAATAGATAAACGTATGACATATGATGAATATCTTGAAAGTAGTGATGTTGCTAAAAAACAAGCAACAATGTACGAATAAATATTATATACATTAAAGATATAGTTATAATCTACTGAATTAATGACAAAATAAACTGATTAGCGGTATTTCCAGTAATAGGATTACCGCTAGTTGTAAATGAGGTTAAACTTATAAAAGGACAAGTGTTGGTAATAAAAGAAAATATTCAAAATATACTAAGTTAAGGAAGTGATATTAATTGTCAGTTAGAAAACAAACTTTTTTAAAAGGTGTACTTATTATAATGGCTGCACAGATACTAATTAAATTAATGGGTTTTATATATAGAATAGTGTTAACAAATTTCGAAGAATTTTCAGATTTAGGTAATAGCTTTTATGGATCTGGATTTTCTGTATATGCTTTTATTTTAGCAATAGCAACAATGGGTATACCAAGCACAATATCTAAACTTGTATCAGAAAAACTTGCGATTGGTGATAAAAGAGGAGCTCATAAAATTTTTAGAATTGCCATGGTGTTATTTACATTTATAGGAATAATATTTTCCCTTATATTATTTTTTGGATCTACATATATATCAAATAATATATTATCTAACCCTGGAGTTAAATATACTTTAATGGCTTTATCGCCTGCGATTATATTTGTTGCAATGACAGCAGTAATAAGAGGATATTTTGTAGGAATGCAAAATATGGCAGAATATAGTAAAGCACAAATTCTAGAACAAATAGTAAATAGTGTATTCTCAATTGTATTTGTTGTAATGCTATTAGGTAGAACACCAGAAATAATGGCTGCAGGTTCAACTTTAGCAACAACACTTTCAACTATAATGTCGTTCTTTTATTTAATGAGATACTATAATAAAAACAAAAAAGATATATGGAATGAAATTAGAGTATCAGAAAAATTTGCTGTAGAATCAAGAACAAAAATAGTTAAAAAATTAATATCGTATGTAATACCAATATCTTTTGGCAGTGTAATTGTAACACTTTCAAGTTTAATTGATACGATTACAGTTGTAGATTCACTTCAAAAGTTTCATAATACAACTTTGTTAGAAGCTAATAAAATATTTGGAATGTTAGTAGGTAAGGTTGAAATTTTGAATGCATTACCTTTAGCAGTCAATGTAGCATTTGCAGTAGCATTAGTTCCTTTTATATCAGCGGCAATGGCTAAAAAAAACAAAGAGGAAGTTGTGTCAAAAGTTAGATTTTCACTTAAAGTATCAGGTATTATTGCAATACCATCAGCAGTAGGATTATCACTTCTTGCACAACCTATTTTTAATTTATTATTTCCTAATTCTAATGGTGGTGCAGAACTTTTAAAAATACAAGCCTTTATGGTGATATTTGCAGTAATAGCTCAAACATTATATGGTGCATTACAAGGAATGGGAAAACTTTATATACCAGGTTTATGTCTTGTCATTGGTATTAGTATTAAGTATATACTTAATGTAACATTAATACCTGTTTATGGAGCAATGGTGGCTCCAATATCATCTGTTATATATCAATTTATTGCTTGTAGTTTTGCATTTATACTTTTATTTAATTATTTAAAAGTAAAACCAAATTTTTATGATTTATTTATAAAGACAATATTTGCTACCTTAACAATGGCTGCGGGAATAATTGTTGTATTTAAAACTTTATCAATGACTACTATGTCGGGCAGTATAATTACAATAATTACAATGTTTAGTGCAGTTATAATATATTGTATATCATTATTAGCATTTAGAGTGTTAAAAAAGGAAGAAATACTTGAGTTACCAATGGGTCAGAAAATATATGATTTTGTATCAATATTTGCTAAAATATAAGAAAAAGTATGATAAAATTCACAAAATTAATATTTTTAGAACTTTTTTTATTAAAAGTGTTGACATTTATAGCTATTTGTAGTATATTTCTAGTGTAATCAAATGAATGGAGGGATTTTAAAATGAATAAAGCTGAATTAATTTCAAAAATTGCTGAAGAAAGCAAATTAACAAAAAAAGCAGCAGAAGCTGCATTAGAAGCTTTCGTAACAACAGTAGAAGGAGCACTTACAGCAGGTGAAAAAGTACAACTTGTAGGATTTGGAACTTTCGAAGTAAGACATAGAGCTGCTAGAAAAGGAAGAAACCCACAAACTAAAGCTGAGATCAAAATAGCTGCTTCTAAAGCACCAGCATTCAAAGCAGGTAAAGCTCTTAAAGATTTAGTAAACAATAAATAAATTTATTTTAAAGAGTATAAAAAAGATTGTAGCTATGTAATTCTACAATCTTTTTTATTATTTAATTTAAAATTTTATTCTACTTTCTTTTTTTTAGCTTTTTTACTTTCTACAATAGCAACTTCTTGAATAAGTTCAACTTCACTTGTACAAAATGCACATTTTGTAGCAGTTATATCAATAGTACTTTTGCAATAAGGACATGCTTTTGTAGTTTGTTTTATTTCTTCAACAGTTCCTTTTTCATTAGATGCTCTTAACTTTGCAATATATTTGAAAACAATAAATAATATAACTGAAACTATAAAAAAGTTAAGTACAGCATTAAATATTGCACCATAACTAATAACAATTGCTCCAGCAGTTTTTGCCGCTTCCAATGTAGGATAATTTTCCCCTGAAAGAGATATAAATAAATTTGCAATATTTACTTTGTTAGTCATTATACTAAGTAGTGGAGTAACTAAACTTGATACCAATGTGTTTATTATATTTGTAAAAGCTCCACCTATAACAACACCAATTGCTAAATCTATAATATTACCCTTTATTGCAAACTTTTTGTAATCTTCAATAGCAAGTTTTGCTTTCTCTTCAGCTTTAGCAGTTTGCTCTTTTAATAAATTTTTATTTTTTTTTGCTATTTCTTTCATGATTCAATCACCTTTATATATTCTACTACACTTATACTATAAAATCAATATTAAAATACAAAGTTAATTAAAATATATAAAAGTTTAACTTAAAGTATTGATTTCTTAACTAAAATGTGGTATTATTATATGGTAATAATTTTAAATTATATGTTCAAGTAGCTCAGCTGGATAGAGCAATGCCCTTCTAAGGCATGGGTCGGGGGTTCAAGTCCCTTCTTGGACACCATATTTTATAATCGTACAATCAATTTATATAAATGATTGTGCGATTATTTTATATCTAATTTTCGACATTTTGATTGTTTTTTATTTAGTATATGATATAATTATCTTAATTAGGAGGTTTACTATGTTTGGTAAAAGATCAGATGGGAAAATAATAAAGGGAGTAGATATATTTTTTAAATTAATTCCTTACATAATGAATAAAAGAAGTGATTCACAGGTGTTTTTTAGAAAAGATGTTGAACTTAATACTTTAGATGAATATATAGATAAGAAAAAATCAGAAGGTATAAGAATAACACATATGGATATTATATATTCAGCTTTAGTTAGACTTATTGCTGAAAGATCATCTCTTAATAGATTTGTTATAAATAGTAGAATATATTCAAGAAAACATATATATATTTCTCTTGTTGTTAAAAAGAGCATGAATGATGCTGCTGAGGAAACAGTTGTAAAACTTAAGTTTACTGGAAATGAAAATATATTTGAAATAAAGGATAAACTTGAAAATTGTATATTAGAAAATAGAAACACTCAACATGTAAATAGTACCGATAAATTGGCTGGAATGTTTAAGTTTATTCCTAATTGGATATTAAAGTTAATTGTAGGATTTTTAAAATACATGGATAAACATGGTATTATGCCAAAAAGTATTATAGAAGCAAGTCCTTTTCATACAAGTGTGTTTTTAACTAACGTAGGTTCTATAGGATTGGATTATATTTATCATCATCTATATAATTTTGGTACAAATAGTTTGTTTATTTCAATGGGTAAGAAGAAAAAAAGACACATATATAAAGAAGATGAAATATCAGAAGACAATTGTATTTCTTTAGGAATAGTAGCCGATGAAAGAATTTGCGATGGTTTTTATTTTGGTTCATCTTTAAAAACATTTACAAAATATTTAAAAAATCCAGAATTATTAGAAGAAAATTTTATAAAAAAAGAAGATATAAAATAAATATTAATATAACTCGAAGATAGAGGAAAAAATATTTCCTCTATCTTTTTGATTTTCACAATACTTTTATAAAATCAACATAAAACAAACACAATTAAAAGATAGAATATATGTGAGAGGAGGAAATAATCAAAAATTAATGACAAATACTTTAAAGATATTAATATAGAAATAAAGGAAGAAGGTAGATGTGAAAATAAAAAAATATATACAATAAATGATATACCTAAAATATAAAGTTCTCTTAAAAATAAATATATGAATAAAAAATGTTGGGATGTGATAAACAAACATTGTAAATTATAGAAATACCTTTAAAAATAAATTAAATATAAAAAATAGTTATCAAAATTTTGATAACTATTTTTTATATTTAATTTAGATTACATTCTTGTATAATTTATCCATTTCAGTTAAAGATAATAACAGGTGATTAATTTGAAGATTGGTATTCCAAAAGCAATGTTATACTATAAGTATAATGTATTATGGGAAACTTTTTTTACCGAGCTTGGATGTGAAATAATTTTAAGTGAAAATACAAATAAAAAAATTTTAAATAATGGTATAATATATTCCGCTGATGAAAGCTGTTTAGCTAGTAAAATATATATGGGACATATTTTTAGTTTAATAGGTAAATGTGATTATATTTTTATTCCTAGATTTTGTAGTTTTAAAAATAACGATATTATATGTGTAAAATTTAATGCTTTTTATGATATATGTTCCAATGTTTTTGATAATATTAATATACTTACATACGATGTTGATTATTTAAGAGGAAAAAGTGAATTTTGTGGATTTTTAGATATGGGGAAAAAATTAGGTGCAAGTTATATGAAAACTTTAAGAGCGTATCTAATTGCAAAAAAAAAATATAAGAAACAATATAAAATTAATGTAAACAATCAAAACTTGTTTTTAGAAAAAAGTAAAAAAGAAGATAAATTAAATATATTAGTGGTTTCTCATCCATATATTGTTTATGATGAGTTATTAGGTAAGCCCATAATAATATATTTAAAAAAGTTAAATGCAAATTTAATTTATGCAAATGTTGTTGATAAGAAATATATAAAAAATGGATGGAAAAATTTTTCTAAAACTGTATATTGGGAGGGTAGTAAAGAATTATTAAGTGGATTAAATAATTATTTGGATTCTGTTGATGGTATAATATTTATATCAGTGTTTACGTGTGGTCCTGATTCTTTAGTTAATGAATTATGTACACGAAAACTTAAAGAAAAAGCTTGTTTAAATTTAATATTAGATGAACTGAATTCAGATACTGGAATACAAACAAGGTTAGAAAGTTTCACAGATGTTTTAAATGATAAAAAGAGGATTGTATTATATGGTTGATAAATTAAAAGAAGAAATACAAGATAGTAATAATGAATTTGCAAATAAAAAAAAAATTATAAGTTTTCCTCATTTAGGTAATTATTATATACCAATATATTTTTTACTTTCCAGGTTGGTAGGTAACTCTGAAATTCTAATTCCACCAAAAATGACAAAAAAAACTATGGAGCTCGGAGAAAAATATAGTCCGGATTTTGTTTGCACTCCATTTAAGTATAATATGGGTAACTTTATAGAATCATTAGACAAAGGTGCTAATGTTCTAATACAAGCGGGTGGCGGATGTAGATTTGGATATTATGCTGAACTACAAGAACAAATACTGCATGATTTGGGGTATAATTTTACTTTTATAACTTTATTTGATGCTAAAGGTGTAAATATATTTAAAGTATATAATAAATTCAAAATAATAAATCCTAAATTAAAAAAGATTAAATTTTCTTATCATTTTCTATTAACTATAAAGATGATAGATATATTAGATGATTTAGAAGAAAGTATTAGAAAAAAAGTAGCATATGAAGTAAATAAAGGTGAGTTTGATAAAATACATAGCAAATTACTTTTAGAATTAAAATCAGTTAAAAATTTAATTCAGTTATATAAATTTAAAAATAAATATAAGTGGATTTTAGAAAATGTAAAATTAGAGGATAAGGAGAGCAAGTTAAAAGTAGGAATAGTAGGAGAGTTATATACAACAATGGAACAGTTCTCTAGTTTTTTTTTAGAAAGAGAATTAGCTAAAATGAATGTTGAAGTAAAAAGATATACAACTGCAACATATTTATTATTTGAAAAATTTAGAGAAGAGAAAAAACTTATTAAAAGTGCAAATAATTATATAAAGTATGCATTAGGTGCAGATGGTACAGAAAGTGTAGCGCATAGTAAAGAAATGTGTGAAATGGGATATGATGGAATTATACACGTAAAACCATTTGGATGTACTCCTGAAATTAATGCAATGCCTATATTACAAAAAATATCTAAGGATTATAATATTCCCATAATACATTTTACATTTGATATGCAAACAAGTGAAACTGGTGTAAAAACCAGATTAGAAGCTTTTTATGATATGTTAAAAATGAAAAAGGAGGCTGAAAAATGTCTAAAAACTATTTAGGTGTAGATATAGGATCTATTTCTACTAAAGCGGTAGTGATTGATGAGAAAAATAATATTATTTTAGAAAATTATATTTGGACAGAAGGTAATCCTATTGAAGCAACTAAAAAGGTAGTAAAAGAACTTGAAAATCAAGTTAATAGAAAAAATCTAAACGATATAATAAATATAGTAGGAGTGGGTACAACGGGTTCTGCAAGAAAACTTGTAGGAAGCATGCTACGGTGCGCAAGTTGTAAAAAATGAAATAACTGCACATGCTGTTGGTACAATATCAATATACCCAGATGTTAAGACTATATTTGAAATAGGCGGTCAAGATTCTAAAATTATAATAATACAAAATGGAATAGTTATAGATTATGCTATGAATACTTTATGTGCTGCTGGTACAGGTGCATTTTTGTCTTCTCAAGCTCAAAGATTAGGTGTTGATGTAGAAAATTTAGGTAAAATTGCTATGGAATCTAAAAATCCCATTAAAATTGCTGCGAAATGTACTGTTTTTGCAGAATCTGATTTAGTACATAAAGCACAAATAGGTCATAGTAAACAAGACATAATTGCTGGGTTATGTAAGGCGGTTGTATCAAACTATTTAAATAATGTTGGGAAGGGAAAAAATATACAAGAACAAATTGTATTTCAAGGTGGTGTCAGTAAAAACGATGGAGTAATTAAATATTTTAAGGAGGCAACAGGAAAAGATATATATGTTGATAAAAATTCACATCTATTAGGTGCATTAGGTGTTGCAATACTTGCAAAAAAATCTGGCACTGAAAGATTATTTAACTTTAATATATCTGAGCAAGATTTTATAACGTTAGGTGAAGAATGTAATGGATGTAGTAATAATTGTGAAGTAATAAAGGTATATAAAAATGGTGAAGTTATAGATAAATGGGGGAATAGGTGTGAAAATACAAAAGTATAAATCAGATAAAAAATCATAAAAATAAAATTATGATTCCATTGATTTTTCTATAATTTATGATATAATCAATAATAAAAAATAATTTTAATTTTAAATAATTAAGCAAAAAAGGGGATATAAGTACACATGGCAAAAATTGATATAAGTAAAAGTTTTAAACTTTCTATAGATATTATAGTTTGTTTTTTGATATTAATACAAAGTATAAAAAAAGGTGGATTTTATACATCTGATATAACCTTTTTTATTAGTTCTATAGCAATTTTAGGAGCTGGATATGGCTTGTTTTTTATTATAAAATACTTTATAGATAGATATAAAAAGAAATGTAAAAAATTTAGTATAAGTAATGTAAGGTCCATGGTTATATTATTTGCATTACTTGCTATAGCTTATATGTTACCTATACTATTTAATACTTATGCTAATATAACAGATAGTAAATTTGAATTTGTTAGATATGTTAGTATATTCATTTTATATATAATAATTAGTAATTCTGTTAATAAGAATCTATATTATTATACACTTATATCTATTGGATTAATACAGGCTTTTGTTGGTATTGATGGATTAGCAAGTAGGATATTACAGCCATATTTAAAATTGATTAATTCTGGATATTTAAGTAAAGATCTAACTAGATTATCTGGAACTATACAATATGCAAATACGGCAGCTATACTTATTGCTGTTTCGGGTATATTAATATTAGATAAAATAAATACATATATAAAGAAAGTTAAGGAAGATAATACTAAATTAAATAATTTAGGACTTGTAATATACTTCACTTTGTTTACTATTTCAACACTTTCAATTATTTTAACAGGATCAAGAATGGTATTAGTTATCTATATTATTACTTTAATATTATATTTACTAAAAACAAGTTCAAATAAGTTTAACATATTAATTGTATTATCAACATCATATATTATTTCATTCCTATGTTCAAATAATATATTAGTTTTAGTACTTACAAATCCAAGTAGAATATACTTTGTATTTTTAACATATATAATACTTTCAGTTATAGCAATTAGATCTATTATTAAATATATAATACTTAACGAAAGCCTAACAAATAAAATTAATAAAATAAAATTAAATAAAACAAAGATTATAATAATTTGTATATCTACTTTAATAATATATATATTAATTGGACTTAGTGTATATAAACCCTTAGAAATTGTTAAAAACGAAAAAGATAATACTATAACAAGGCAAATATATGGAGTAAAAAATAATGAGATAAACAATATTGAAATTTCTATTAAAGAAAATGAAAGTAATAGTAAATATAGTATTGTTGTATACGAAGAGAATGATGAATTTGAACAAGAGCAAATTACAAGATTTGAATATTATGCAAATGTATCAAATAATTTTAATAGTAGTTTCACCCCAAAAGCAAATACAAAAAGGCTTAATATAGAATTTATATGTTATGAAGGAAGTATTGATATAACACAATTTAAATTAAATGGAGATGTTAAACCTTTAGAATATAGTATGTTACCAAGTGATAGTGTATTTAGATTTAAAGATTCTTTTTATGGTTCAACAAGTTCAAGAGATAGATTTGAATATATTAAGGACGGTTACAAAATATGGATTACAAGTCCAATATTTGGAACTGGGGGAGAAGGATTTAAATACTTATATAAAAATGTGCAAACACTTAAATACGTTTCAACAGAAGTGCATAACTCTATTTTACAAATATTTATAGAATCAGGTATTATTGGAGGTATATCAATTTGTTTAATAATATATTTTGTTATAAAATATAATAAATTTTCAGCCTTAAAATTATGTTTTATAATGTATATATTGCATAGTTTGACAGATTTAAATTTCTCATATTTAATATGCTTAATTGTATTTAGTATGTTAATAGGAATAATCGAGAATAAATCTGAAACTAGAAAAATAATTAAACAATAGATTAAAATTTTTGTAACAAATGAAAGGTTAGGTATATAAAATGAGCAAAAGAAAATTACATAAATCAAGAGCTGATAAAATGATTTTTGGGGTGTGTGGAGGAATATCTGAATCTTTACATATGGATCCAAGTCTGGTAAGATTACTTTGGATATTATTTGGATGTATATTTGGTTCTGGTGTAGTGACATACATTATTGTAGCAATGGTGTTACCATACGGTAATAAAGAAGGGAAATAATATAGAAGTATAAAAAAATATATAAATCAGACAAGGACAGAATGTTATGTGGAGGAATAGTTAAATATTTAATATATTAAACAGTGAATATATAGAAATGTATTTTCGCTGTTTTTTGTTTTGTAAAATGACTTGATCTTTGAAATAGATAGTATTTTTATACTTTTTATTATATATTATTTAAAAATAAGCACAATATAAATATATACAAAATATATATTTATTTAAAATGCTTGTATTTAAATAATATATATGGTATAATAAGGTATATTTTACTAAGGGGGAATTTAACATGGGTTGGATAGATTGGACTCTATCAATTTTAACATTAATAGCAGGTCTTATGGTAACTATGGTTGTTATGATACAAACTACAAAGTCGTCACAATCTTCAGTAACAGGTGTAAACACTTTTTACGGATCAAATAAATCAAGTACTTTAGATGGTATTCTATCTAAATGGACAATTGTTTTGTCATTTGCATTTATTATACTATGTATTTTGACAACAATTTCTATTATGAAATAAGGTGAAGAATGGATAATAATATAAAAAAGAGTAAAAATTATAATATTAAAAACTCAAATACTCTTTGTATAGACAGTGAATATATAAAGAGGAAGGATAAAATTACTTCCTTTTTTTTGAGCAAAGAATATAAGCCAATGACTAGAAAAGAAATAGCTGGTATACTAAATATACAAAGACAGGATATGTATATATTAGAAAATACATTAAATGAATTATGTGATCTAGGCAAACTAACATTTGATGATATAAGAAGATATATTGTAGTAAATGAGTCTAATAGTTATAAGTGCGTATTTGAATATAAAAATGAAAGATTTGGTTTTGCAATATGTGAAGATAAGTCTGAAGAAGATATTTTTATACCTGATATTGGTATGAATACTGCTATGAATGGTGATGAAATTCTTGTTGTTATAGACAAAAGTAATAAATATAACTCAAATAGAAGAGTTGGCAGAATAGTATCTATAACTAAAAGAAAAATAACTAAGATTGTAGGTAGTGTATATAAGGTAAATAAAAAGATATTTGTAGAATCTATCGATACTAAAGAACCAAGTATATATATAGATAAAATACTAGTGGACGATAAAAGTATTGAAAGTGCATCTATGGTGGAAGTAGAAATTACTTCTTATCCTAATAAAATAACTGGTTTTACTGGATCAATTGTTAGAATTATTTGTGGAAAAGATGAAGTAAATGCTTATGTTAAAGCTTTATATGTTGCATATGAGTTAGATAAAAAAGAAACTTTTAATAAAGAAGTAATGAAAGAAGTAGAAAATTTTACTGATGAAGTAAAAGAAGAAGATTTGATAAATAGAGTAGATAAAACGAAGGATAATATATATACTATAGATTCAGAAGATGCAAAAGATTTAGACGATGCTATATGTGTAAGTAAAAGAATAGATGGCACTTACGATTTATCTGTCTTTATTGCTGATGTAAGTCATTATGTAAAAGATGGAACTGCATTAGATAAAGAAGCAATAAGTAGAGCAACAAGTATATATGTTCCTGGTAGTGTAATACCTATGTTACCTAAAATATTATCAAATGGAATATGTAGTTTAACTGAAGATAAAATAAGACTTACACTTAGTGTAGATATGCATATTGATACTAAAGGTAATGTTATAAATAACAATATATATAAAGCATATATAAAATCAAAAAAGAAAATGACTTATGAAAAAGTATATAAATGTATAATGAAATCAGATGATAAAGTTTTAGAAGAATATAAAAATTATTTAGGTGATATAGCCTTAATGCAAGAAATTGCTGATGTACTTAATAAAAAAAGAGTAGAGCTTGGAAGTATTAACTTTGATATTCCAGAAACTAAAGTTGAATTAGATGAAAAAGGATTAGTTAAAGATATACATCCTTATGCAACAAATATATCTAATAAAATCATAGAAGAGTTTATGCTTATAACAAATATGGTAGTAGCTGAAAAATTTTTATTTCTAACAGCACCATTAATATATAGAATACATGAAAAACCAGATGAGGAAAAACTACATAATTTAAATGAAGTTTTGGCAAGTTATGGAAAGCAAATAAAATCATTAAAAAATGTAACTCCTAAGATTTTAGCTGATGTATTATCACAGTTTGATAGTGAAGAAGAAAAAAGAGTTATAAGTACAATAACACTTAGAACATTAAAACTAGCTAAATATAGTAGTGAATGTGTAGGACATTTTGGTCTTGCTTTTAAATATTACTGTCATTTCACTTCACCAATAAGAAGATATCCAGATTTATTTATACATAGAGTTATATCAGATTATTTAGAAAATGGATATGTTTTATCTGATAATAAAAAAGGAAAATATAAAAAACAAAGCATTGCATACTCTGATATATCAACAGATAAAGAAAAAGAATCTACAAGGATAGAGAGAGACTTTGATGACTTATATATGGCTATGTTTATGAAAGATAAAGTAGGAGAAGAATATGAATCAATAATATCTTCTGTAACTTCATTTGGAATATTTGTTAAATTAGAAAGTACAGTAGAAGGATTAGTTCATATCTCTAATATGAAGGGCTATTTCACATTTGATGAGAAAAAATATTTGTTAGTAGATAATAATAATGTTACATATAAAATAGGTGACAAAGTTAAAGTTAGAGTTACTAGAGTTGATATAAAGAGCAAACAAATAGACTTTGAACTTGTTTAAAAAAGTTGGGGGTATTCTATGAAAATACAAAAAGAAAGAGCACATTCTAGTGATTTCAAAGGTGTGTTAAAAAAATATTTTTCTTTTTATAATAAAAATCTAAGAAAAAAACATATAATAGTATTTATACTATCATTGGTTTTTTTTACAGTTTTTATGACAAATTTTATTAATAATTTAGATCAATTAAATCAATTGTTAACTGAATTAAGTAGTACACAAGAACAGTCAAACATATTTATGACTATTGTGAAAGAAAAAATACCTCTTGTTTTTTTATTTATATTTTCTGGAATAACACCGTATGCATTTATACCAGTAGTAGGTATTATAGGATATCCATATATACTAGCTACAGAAATAATTAATATGTCGGGATTTAATATGGTATTAGCATGTATTGGTAGTATAATACAAATATTTGGAGTGTCACTTGCAATAGCGGCAGGTATATATTATTGTACGTGTTCTTCAAAAAAATTTAGATATAGTCAATCAATTACATTCGGTTTAGATGATGTTAAACAACAAATATATGAGACAACAAAAAACGAAGTAAAATTAAATAAAATAAAAGAGAAAAGACAAATTAAAAAAGAAAAAAGAGAAAAATTGAATATAAAAATAGAATATAAAGGTTTAATAATTACAGCTATGATATCTACAATAATAGTAGTAACGGCAGCATTAATTACAGGAGTATAACAATGAGAACAAGGTATAATAAGAATGCAGATAATGATTTGAATAAAT
Organism: Clostridia bacterium; assembly: GCA_028684095.1. Taxonomy (GTDB): domain Bacteria; phylum Bacillota; class Clostridia; order TANB77; family CAG-465; genus RGIG5057. The sequence goes on along the minus strand of JAQUGQ010000008.1, from coordinate 25,155 downwards.
ATGATAAATATATAAATTCTAAAGAGCAATTGCAAACAATATTGAAAGAACAACAAAAAGTTAATATAGAAATAGGGATGGGAAAAGGTGAGTATATATCTAAAATGGCTCGAACTAATCCAGATACTATATATATAGGAGTGGAAATATCTAAATCAGTACTTGCTTTAGCAGCAAAAAAAATATCAAGGTATGAAATTCAAAATGATATTAAATTAAACAATCTTTATATAATGGCATTAGATGCTATAAAAATAAATGAATTTTTTAATCACAATCAAATTGATATAATATATTTGAATTTCAGCGATCCATGGCCTAAATTCAAACATGAAAAGAGAAGACTAACAAACGAAATGTTTTTAAAAGAATATATAAAAGTATTAAAAAAAGATGGGCATGTTAGAATTAAAACTGATAATCTAAAATTATTTCAATATACATTAGTTTCAATGAACAATTTTGGATTTAAATTTGAAGAGATTTATCTTGATCTTCATAAAACTAATATAGATAATGTTTTAACTGAATATGAGAGTAAATTTTGTGAAAAAGGTCCTATATATATGTTAGTAAGTAAATTTAAATAATAATGTTTTATAGTAAACTAGATAAAATATTCAAACTTATATATTTCACTAGTTATCCCCAAAGTCAAATAACAGGTATATTTTTGCTTTTTGTAATAAAATTTGAATAAAATATTGACAAACAAGCAAAAATAAGTTAAAATATAATAGTAACTTTGTGGTGGATATAGCTCATTCGGTTAGAGCGCTAGTCTGTGACACTAGAGGTGGTGGGTTCAATCCCCATTATCCACCCCATATTATGTTATTTATTGGGATGTCGCCAAGTGGTAAGGCACTAGCCTTTGACGCTAGCATTTCGTTGGTTCGAATCCAGCCATCCCAGCCAATAAAACATTACTCGAACCTATATTATTATAATGATGGTTTTGTAGTAATTATAATAAAAAAAGAATATCATAATTAATTATGATATTCTTTTTTTTGTTTTTTTAGCCCTTGAACTACCCTAAATACACACTCACTGGCTATGCCAGTGATAAAAGAAAGGGTATAACCAATAGATAATAATAGTTTAATACATACATGTAAGTTTTTAAATCTTTGATATAAAAACTACATAATTTTTACCATATTTTTTAGCACATTTAGGGCAAGTTGTATACCACATATATATTTTTTTTTGTTCATATCCATTTTCTTTTATTGCATTACTAAAATCTTCCATCCACTTGCCAATATTTTTATAAGAGCCTTCGTATACTTTGCTATAAAAATTCCCACTCAATGTTAAATTTTTAGCACCTGGTATTTCTTTGTTTACTGCTAAATATAAATTCATATTCCATTTAGATGTAGTATTTGATAAACAAAGAGCATCTTCAAAGTTGGCTCCTGCATTGTCAATACATTTTGTTAATTTTGTCATAGCCTTGCCAAAACCAATAGGTATGTAAAAGAAACTAGCTAATTTAGTAGTTATAAATTTTTTGTTATTCCATTCTAAAAGTTTATTGTCCCAGATTATTGGGTCAAACCTTGGACAACATACATCTTCATCTTTCATATAATTACTCCTTTCTATTTTATTAATATAATTATATATTAAAAAGTAATAATTTACAATAGCATATTATATTAATATAATAAAAAATATAGATAAAAGCACTTATATTGTGTGATTTTAGATATATATTAAACATAGAGTTAGTAATAATAATAATAATTTAAAATTTAAAATAAATACTTGTTACCTTTGTTGGTATGTGATATAATAAATACTAATAAAGGTAACATTTGTCTCAAAAATAAAAAACAATAGAAAATTTAAGTGTTGGAGTTATACTTTGTGTAAGCAAATACGAAAAATAATTGTAACAAAATTTTATATTTTTTAGAAAGGTTTTTGATCTATGGAAGAAGATTTATCAAAAAAAGTTAATGATACATTATTAAAATATGAAAATACTGGTAAAAAAGAAATATTAGAGTATATAAATGCTATAATTTTAAGTAAAAATGGAAAGTGGGATTTAGGAATAAATGAAAGTTCACAAGGATTAACAAAGATGCTTTTGTGTGAGTATGCAATGGCTATTGAAAATTTATCAAATGTACAATTAAAAGCAAAATTTGTCATAGATAAGTTAGCTAATCAAATGGGAACTTTAAGATATGGTGATTTTAAAAAGAAACAAGATGATAATATAAAATATGATAAAAATGCTGTTACATCAAATAAATATACAACTCAATGTAGAGTTGAAAGTAATTTTGGTGCACATACTATTTCGTATGAAGAAAATGATAAAATACAACAAGATGCAGTAGTATTATTTGATGATAAACAAACATTAAAAGATGGAACGAAGTTGTCTGGAATAGATTTTAGTAATTTATCAGATATTAGGCACACAATTTTTCATGAGTGGACACATGTTATGGAGAAATGTTTAGTAGAAAGAAAAGATTTAAAAGAAAATATTATTTATAGACAAGGAAATTCAACTTATATAAATTCATTACTAAGTGCTGATTTAACAATGAATGAATATCAGAATTATATAGATAATATATTTTTGAGTAATGAAGCAATTTTATTTGGAGGGATTTCAACAATAGAAATAAATTTAGAAAAAAATCCTAATAAAAGAATTATGCATAATCAAATTAGTGAAGGGTGTACAGAATATATTTCAAGATTAGTAATGGAAGAAGTTGGAGATACAGTTGAACATCCAGAAAGATATTCAAAACAAGTTGAAATTGCTAAAAAAGTATTTACATCAAGGGGATTGGAAGATTCATTAAAAGATTATTTGACTTGTTCTAATAAAATTATATCTGAACTAGAAAGTTGTTCAATAGATGGAAAAGATTTATTACACTATATGAGTGATTTTATAAATTTATTGCCAAATATCAATGAATTTTTCAAAAACAAAGTGGATGACAAAAAAAATGATGAAATAAAAAATAAAGTTATGGAATTATGGAAAACAAATCCTACTCAGAAATCAAAAGTAGATTTTATAAATTTTGTAATTGAAGATATAAAAGCTATTTCAATGGATTTTAATGAAAAAGATGAAAGTATCACAGAAAATATGCTGAATATGGTAATAGATTATCCGAAAATCGAAAGTAATTTTTGGCAAATGGTAAATGAAAAATTTCCTGTTATTAATGACCAAAGACTAGGAAAAGAAACTATAATTGGATTTTTAAAAGAAAAAGTTTATAGTCTAGACGAGATAGCTAAGAAAGATTTAGAGAGAGAACAAAATAGAAATAATGAAGAAACTAGAGAACAAGATAATAAAAAGAAATTTGACTTTGGAAAGTAAGATATAAAATTATTTTAAATATTATATTAAAAGTAATGTAATAAAGAATTTAACAAGGAATTTTTTTGTTTTGTTAAATAAAATATGGTAAGGAGGTAATTTATATGAATGGAACAAATAGAAATAATATACATATGGGTACAAAAGTATTGATAGTACAAAAAGAACACCAAAGAACTGGACAATTAACAGAAGGAATAGTTAAAGATTTATTAACTAATAGCTTAAATCATCCTAGAGGAATAAAAGTACGTCTAACTGATGGAATAATTGGAAGAGTACAAAAGATAATTGAATAATATAATAATAAATAACATAATAATATAGGGCAAATTCTAATTTTTAGAATTTAGCTCTTTTATTTTCACTGTTTTAGTGGTATAATACAATCACGATTAAAAAAATGAGGAGTATAGATATGTTAATAAATGTAGAAAAAATGAGAATGTTAAAAACAAGAGATCCTGAAATAAGATTTAAATTAATAAAACAAAATTTAGAAAGATTTTTTAGAGATTATATTTACTATTATAATGTTTATGATAGAGATGAATTAATAATTGATTCTGGATATTTACCATTTCATTACTTAGATCAACAAGTTTTAGATATGATAATTAGACTTTTAGAAGTTGAACTTGGATATTCAATAATAATAATGAAAACTACTAATACTAGAAAAGTAGGATATATTAAAGATGATCTAATAAATATTAGGTTATTTGATAAATTATCAACTAAACCAAAAGATGCAGATGACTATTTTAATTTAAAATTGTTTCAGCCTTTGTATTCGTCTTTTCATAGTTTTTATAATATAGACGGTAATCAAAAACAAATTGCATCATATATATCATGTTTAGATACGAATACAAATTTATTGTTAGATAATATTTAAATAGTAAATGTAGAGGTGAAAATATGTTGAATTTTAATGATATTATACAGAAACACCAAGGTATAAATGGTGTGTATATTGAAGTTCCATTTGATATAGAAAAATTATTTGGAGCTAAAAGGGTAAAAGTAAGAGTTAAATTTGATAATTTTATATATAGAGGTTCAGTTGTAAATATGTCTGAATGTTATTTAATTGGAATAACTTAAGAAATAAGACAGATAATAAACAAACAGCCAGGTGATACTATTTCTGTTGCAATTGAAAAAGATGAATAAGAAAGAAATGAAATATTGTAGTGATTTTAAATGGGGGTATATAATATGGATAAAATAATAATAACAACAACTAATAATATCGAAGGTAAAAAAATAATTGAGTATAAAGATGTAATATTTGGGGAAGTAGTAAGTGGTGTAAACCTTATAAAAGATTTTACAGCTGGTATTACAAATATATTTGGCGGTCGTTCAGGTTCATATGAAGATGAATTAGTATTAGCAAGAGCTAATGCAATAAATGAGTTAAAACAAAGAGCTAATAATATTGGAGCTAATGCAATAGTTGGAGTTAAAGTTGACTATGAAACACTTGGTCAAGGTGGTAGTATGCTTATGGTTACAGTTTCTGGAACTGCAGTTATAGTTCAATAATAAATATTAACATAAATTTAAACTAAATAACATTTTATTATAATATATAAAATGTTATTTTTTACTAGTATTATATATGAAATGCTTGCAAATCTTTTTTAATATGGTAAAATATATTTATATATTATAGAGGTGGTTAAATAAATGAAATTAGACTTTAAAATTCAGTGTGAAGAATTAAATCTAGCTAAATTAATAGATGATGAGATGGCTAAAAAGCCAAAAAAAGTTTACATGTTTATTGGTACATTAAAAGAGTCTGGGTTTAATATATTAGAAGAGAGTATAGTAGATACTAAATCAAAAATAATTTTGTTTATGGGTATAGATAAAAAAAATACTACTAAAGGATTATTAGATGATATTTTAAAGTATACAAAAGAAATTTATGTATATAATAATAATAATTTAAAAGAATTTGAATCAAATATATATATATTTGAGTCTGAAAAAATTGCTAGTATTTATTTATCACCGTCAAATATGTCTGAAGGTGGACTTGTAAATGACTTATCTGTATTTTGCAGAGTTGAGTATACTCTTAATGATGAAAATGATAACAAAGAGTATAAGAATAATTTGAAAAATTTAATGGAACTTAAAAAAACAGAGTTTACAAAATTAGATAAAAATCTTATTCAAACTCTGTTAGACACTAAGGTTATATTTTCAAATAAACAGTATGAACACAATATTAAAAGTATTTCAGAATTTCTTGGAAAAAAAGAAATTAAACATTCTAAAGAATTAAACAAAAATGAAGAGAATAGTAAAGTAGAAGATGATATACTAGCTAATGAATTTAATATACCTATTGTTGATTTATCTAGTTCAAATATAGAAATTGATATATCTGATGTAGTTGAAACTGAAATTGATAATCTAGAAGATAAAGTACCTAAAATTAGTGTTAGTAATAAAAAAGTAAAAAACACTAGAAAATCTAAACAAATTTTACCTGATTTTAAAGAAAATGAATTAGATGAAACTATTGAAGAAAATCTAGAATTATTTAATGGTGTTGTAGATTTAAATACTATGTTACTAACTAAATCTAAAGTAAGGCTAAATACAATTGAGCCAAAAATTATAGAAGAAAATACAGATCAAGAAACTATTATATTTAAAAAATTAGATTTAAACAATATATCAAACTATATATTTGAACTCCCAGCTAAACAGCAAAACTGTCAAGATTTAGATGTTTTTAAAATACCTAATTACATAAGAGAAATAATACCTAACTTTTTTGAATTTTCTGGAAAAACAAAAAGTAAAGTTATAAATGGAATTCAACATAAAATTAAAGATATTCAAGTGGAAATTGTTGATGTAAAAAATAATACTAAGGTATTTGATATAAATGCAAAAATGATGCAAAAAAAAGGTCAAACATATATGACGATTATGAGTAAATATATTGAAAATATTGACTATGAGGAAAAAGATATAGTAAGAATTATTAAACTATCTAGTGATATATATCATATCGAGATTGTATCTAAAGATATGCAAGAGTATAGAATATGGTCTAAAATAATTAATAAAAAATTAAAAGGTGTAGATAGAAGATATGGAATAATGTGATAACTTAATGAAAATTAACATAAATACCTAATAAATACGTGACTTTTAACTTAAAATAGTATATAATATAAATGTAAGAATACAGAAATTATATTCTGTATAGAGGAGGAAATATTATGAATAAAAAAATAGTAGAAAAAACAGATGAACAAATAGTAGAGGAAGTTTTAGATGCAGATACAAATATTGAAATTGCTACAAACTTAAATATTTCAGAAGATGTAATAGGAATTATTGCAGGTCTTGCAGCTGCTGAGGTTGAAGGAATTGCTGGTATGACTTTAGGTTTTGTTGATGGACTTAACCAAATATTAGGATCAAATAAAAAATATGCTAAGGGTGTTAAAATAGAACTTGAAGGTAAAAAAGTTATAGTAGATTTATATGTTAATGTTAAATATGGAGTTAGAATACCTGATGTTGCATGGTCAGCACAAAATGCAGTAAAAAAAGCTGTAGAAAATATGACTGGACTAGAAGTTGCATCAGTTAATATAAATGTACAAGGAATAATATTTGACAAAAGAGAAGTTAAAATTGAAGATGAAGAATAATGTGTATTAAAGAGAGGAGATAATATCATGAAATATTTTAAAGAATTTATATTAGTTATATTTTCAGTATGTATGTTAGGACTAGCTATATCGGTGATTTTAACATCACTTGAAATATTTAAAGTTGGATTAGAATTAGATGATATAGTATATTACATAGTAAATAATAAAATTTTGGTTATGGGAATTGGTCTTATAGTATCTATATTAGCACTTTTTGGCATATTTTCATCATCTGATAAAGATGAAAATGTAAAAGCTGGACTTGCAATAAAGCACGAAGCAGGTACGGTATATATAACTAAAGATACATTTGAAAGTATTGTATTAAATGTAACAAGATCATTTGCAGCTTTAAAGAATGTAAAAGTTTCTGTAAATATCTCTGAAGAAGGAGCTTATGCTAATGTTTATACATATATAATGCCTGATACAGTAGTCCCAACACTTACAGCAAAACTTCAAGAAAATATAAAAGATGCTGTTCTTAAACAAACAACAGTAGAAATAAAAGAAGCTAATATTAAAATAAAGGGAGTATACAATCAACTTGAAAAAAAAGCATAGAAAAGGAGTGAATTAGATGAAAGACTTTAAAGATATGATAGAATACGTACTAAAGAATAAATACGTTATAATATGCGTAGCAATTGTTGTGATTTTATATACACTTGGTGTAATAGAATTTATAACTAAATTCATAGTTCTTCTTTTACTAGTTGCAGCAGCAATATATATAGGTAAGAAAATACAAGATAATGAGTCAATATTAAATAAAGTTTTTAAAAATAAAGGCTTTAAAAGTGAGGATAATGTGTATTATTATCAAGATAAAGAAAGTAAAGAAAAAAAAGATAGTAATGAAAAATAGAGGAGTACAAAATGGGTAGAAAAAAAGCAAGAGATAATGCTTTTAAATGTTTATATCAACTGGGATTTGACTTTGATTTAAAATTAGAGAATGTTCTAAAACATTCTTATGAAGAAAATATTAGTACTGAGGAAGAAAAAGAATATATTTCTGAGTTACTAAGAGGGATAATAATTAATATTGATGCTATTGATGAAGAAATATTAAAAAATTTAAAAGATTGGTCAATAGATAGAATAGCTAAAATAGATTTAGCGATACTTAGATTAGCAATATATGAGATAAAGTATATTGAAAATATCCCAGTCAAAGTTAGTGTAAATGAGGCAGTAGAACTTGCTAAAATGTATGGTAATGATACTTCAGCAAATTTTGTAAATGGTTTACTTGCAAAAGTTATATTATAGTAAAGGATAAATTATATGGAAACAAAAATATATAGTGTATCTCAACTTAATAAATATGTAAAAATGGTGTTTGATAAGAACACCTTTTTATATAACATAAGTATTAGAGGAGAGATTACCAATTTTAAAGCTCATTATACTGGTCATTTATATTTTACACTTAAAGATGAAACAAGTTCAATTAAATGTGTAATGTTTAAAGGTCATGCTGAAAGTGTGAAATTTAAAATAAATGATGGTATGAAGGTTGTGATAGAAGGACAAGTTAGTGTATATGAAGCTAATGGAACTTATCAAATATATTGTAAAAAAATGATTCCAGAAGGTTTAGGAGAGTTATATTTAGCATATGAACAATTAAAAGTTAAATTAGAAACAGAAGGATTATTTGATGAATTAAATAAAAAAAGTTTACCTTATCTTCCAACTAGAGTTGGTATAATAACATCAAAAACTGGGGCAGTTGTCCAGGATATAATTAATATAACAAATAGAAGATATGGTAAAATGGATTTACTAATATATCCAGCTTCAGTTCAAGGAGCTAATGTAGCAGAAACAGTAATATTGGGTATAAAAACGTTTAATGCACTAAATAATGTAGAAGTAATAATAATAGCTCGTGGTGGTGGTTCTTTTGAAGATTTATTTGGATTTAATGATGAGAAATTAGCAAGAGAAATATACAATTCTAATATACCAATAATATCTGCAGTAGGTCATGAAACTGATTTTACAATTTGTGATTTTGTTTCAGATTTAAGAGCACCTACACCATCAGCTGCAGCTGAGCTGGTATATCCACAAATGTCTGATCTAATAATTAAAATAGAAAGTTATAAAAATAGAAGTAAAAAAGCTATTTTAAATTATTTGGATAGAAAAAAAGAATATGTTAAAAGATTAAAATTATCTAAACTAGAAAAGGTTCCTTTAGATATTATAAATAATTATAGATTGAAAATAGATGCTGTTTTAAAATATAATGAAAATAAATTACATTTGAAACTAGAAAAAAGCAAATCTAGATATTTACAAGTGGTATCAAAAATAGATGCTCTTAGTCCACTTAAAACACTTACAAGGGGATATATTGTAGCACAAGATAATACAGGAGCTGTTATTGCTAAAACAAATCAAGTAAAATCTGGTGATAACTTAAAATTAACATTTATAGATGGAAAAGTAAATGTAATCGTAGAATAGGAGATATGTTATGAAAAATGAAACATTTGAAAAAAGTTTAGAAGAGTTAGAAAATATAGCTAATGAACTTGAAAGGGGAAATTTAAGTTTAGAAAAATCAATTGAAACATTTGAAAAAGGCATAAAACTTTCTAAGGAATGTAGTGAAAAATTAGATAAAGCTGAAAAAAGAATAAATATATTAGTTCAAACTGAAAATGGACTAGAAGAAGAAAATTTTATTGTAAATGAATAATTTTAGTGAAAAAATATTTTTCTAAAATCACCTATATATGTGTATATTCTAAATTTTAGGATATACTATATATAGGTGATTTTTATGGATACAAATAAAGATAAAGAAGTTAAAAAAAATCTTGCAGATTTAGCAGAGGATGCTGCTCTAGGAAGAAAAAAAATGACAGATGAAAGTCAAGAGGGATATAACTTTATGGGAACTTCTCATTGTTGGACTACTGAAGATGAACAAGAAGCAAAAGTTAAACAAATTGAAAAAGCTACTAAAGAACATGTAGACCATGTAAATACAAATGACAATAATAATAAAGGGCGAATGAATTTACAAATTCATGACCTATAGTATTTATCAATATATTAGATTTTTAAAATCAAATATATTGACAAATAATATTTTATAAAGTATAATATTTATATAAAAATATAAAGGGGTGAAATTTTTGAATAAAATTTCAAGGATTAGTACTGTTTGTTTTAATATCGAGGGGACTTTAGTTAAACATTCTGAAAATATTGAAAATGATGTTTTACGGACTCTTGGTTTAGAATTGAGTGAAGAGTTTAATGATCAAGTTAGATATTTTTGGGATAATTTATCCAAGAGACTTCAAAAGGGTCAAATAGTTGAAAGAGATAAAATTTATACTTTAGTTACAGAAATGATACCTTATCTAAGTAAGATAAATTTATCTGCAGAAGAATGGTTTTCACTTTCTGATGAAGTTGATAACGCCAAACTTATTGATGGTGTGTATGAAATACTTGAATACTTGCAAGAACAAGGATATTATATTATAGCATTAACAAATTGGTTTACTTTTAATCAGTTTGATGTTCTTAAAAAATTGAAGATATTTGATTGTTTCGAAAGAATTTTTCGTTGGGATAAAATATGTGTAAAACCACATCGCAAGGAATTATATAGTTTGAGTAATACACAGTTTAGAGATTCAATTGTTTTTATTGGTGATTGTGTACGTAACGATATAAAATTTGCTAATAATTTTCACATTAAATCTACAGGATATAAATTAAAATATAACGAGAGAAGTGAATATTTTAAACCAACAGTACACATAGCTAATTTGCTTGAAATAAAAAAATATCTCTAATTTAAAATCTAAAAATTAACAACGTTAAAAAACATATTTTTCAATAAATAACTTGAAAAATATGTTTTTCTATGATATAATGTCATCATATGAAAAAAAATGGGAGGTATTTTAAATGAAATGTATTTTATTATGTGCTGGTTATGCTACAAGATTATTTCCACTTACTGAGAATTTTCCTAAAGCATTATTAAAAGTAGGGAACAAAGCGTTACTTGATTATATACTTGAGGAGGTAAATTCTATAAAGGAAGTTGATAGTATATTTTTAGTTACAAACGACAAGTATTCATCTCACTTTTCAAAATGGGCTGAAGAAAGTAATAATATAAAACCTATAACAGTAGTAAATGACGGGACATTAACAAATGATGATAGACTTGGTGCAATAGGAGATATATTATATACTATTGAAAAAGAAAATATTGATGATGATATTTTAATCATAGCAGGAGACAATTTATTTACATTTAAGTTAAATGATTTTGTTTCTTTTTATAAAACAAGACAAGCACCTTCAGTGTGTGTTAGAGAAGAAAGTGATATAAATTTACTTAGACGAGTAGGAGTTGCAGAAGTTGATTCAGAAATGAAAATTATTGGTTTTGAAGAAAAACCTGCAGAACCAAAAAGTAAATACGTTGCATATGCTGAATATTTATATCCAAAAAGTGTTATACCAATGTTTAAACAATATATGGAAGAAGGCAATTCTAATGATGCACCTGGTAATTTTCTTGCATATTTACATAAGAAATTACCAACATATGCATATTCGTTTTCAGGAGAATGCTATGATGTAGGAACAATTGAGTCATTAGCATATGTTAATGAATTGTATAATAATAAAAACTAATGATAGACAGATTAAATAATTAATAGAACGAGTGGTTAAATAAAAATGAGTATTAGTAAAATATCACGTGGTTTAGTTGTAGCAATATTTACGGTCTTAATTATACTTTTAATATTTACAAATATATACTTATCATTTAGTGATTTAAATTTGAACAATGGTATGATAGGAAAAATAATATATGTAATTGGTTTGTTAAGTTTGATTACAATATATGCATTATTAAAGGAAAAACTTAGTAAAAAAAAGATAAAAAAGAGTATAAGTTTAACATATAGATTTGTGTTTCTAATAACTGCAACATTCTTAGTGAAAATAATATATATATATACTGCGATAAATGATATATCGAAATTTACAATACTTACTTGGGCTATTATTTCAGTTTTATCTGCAGTTGTATTAAAAAAAATAATATATAACATATCAAAAAGTGATTTATTATCAGTTGTAGGTATGCTTACGTATGCATTACTTCCTAATATGATAATTGACAAATTAATTTATTATAATATGGTATGTCTTACTCTTTTTAGTTTGCTAGTAATAATGTATATGCAAAAATTAATTGATGAATTAAAACAACTTGGAATCAAAACAAAAAAATATATAGTTTTATCATTATTTACAGGTATATTTATTGGAATAACAATGATATTTAATTTAAATAGTCTTATATGGATAGTTGTAGCTTTATCTATGATATTTGTTACATCAAATATAGACAAAACAAATTTAAACTTTTCTAATAAAATTATAAATAATTTAAGGCAAAAAAATAAGGTAATGCTATATAGTATTGAAAGAATATATATAAATAAAATATTTGTATCAGTAATTATAATTCTTGCATCTTCTTATTTATCATATATTTTACTAAATTTTGTGATTTTGAAATCAAGTAATATACCTTCCACAATAAATGTTATAAGTAACATTAAAAATCCAGATGGAAATAATGCAATAGAAAATGTTATGTTATTTAAAACAATAGAAAAAAATAATATAATAAGTAATTTTGAAAATTTTGTAGATAACTCTAAAGGATATTATTTAATATTATGTATATATATATTATTCATAGAAATACTAACTGTATTCTTAAGGAGAAGATATGATACAAAATCAACTATTATAAAGATACTATTTATAGTAATGATTACTTTTTATACATTATTTGGTTTAAATATACTAGTATATGGTGAAATACTTACTGTATTACTCATACTAATTTCTGTAATAAATACATCAAATTTATATTTAAATAGAGATGAAAGAATAAAATTACTTAATTCATAAAATAGAAAAAAGGAAGGTGAATTTAAGTGGCATATTATTCAGATGGATTAATTGAAGAAGTAATATCTCAAAATGATATTGTAGATGTAGTATCTGAATATGTTGGGCTTACTAAAAGTGGAAGAAATTACATGGGACTTTGTCCTTTTCACAAAGAAAAATCACCTTCTTTTTGTGTATCAATGGACAAACAGATATATAAATGTTTTGGTTGTAGTGCAGGTGGAAATGTTATATATTTTATAATGAAAATTGAAAATATGGAATTTATTGAGTCAATTGAATTTTTAGCTGCAAGATCACATATTGATTTAAGTAAATATATAACTAACTCATATTCAAATTTAAATAGAGAAACAAACAATGATTTAAAAGAAGTTATATATAATATAAATAAAGACAGTGCTATGTATTATCACAAAAATTTAGTCGATAAATTAGAGGAAGATAATAATTTAGTTAAAGAATATATAAAAAAAAGAAATTTAGACAAAAATACTATTATAAAGTTTGGACTTGGATATGGTAGTGGCAAGGTTCCTTTATATAATTATTTAACAGAAAAAGGATATACTAAGCAGCAAATATTTGCTTCTGGTATAGTACTTGAAAGTGAAAAAGGGAAACCTTATGATAGATTTTTTTCAAGACTTGTATTTCCAATCTTTGATATTAGAGATAGAGTAATAGCTTTTGGTGGACGTGTATTAGATAAAAATATGCCAAAATATCTTAATTCAGCTGAAAATATTGTATATTATAAAGGTAAAAATCTATATGCATTGAATTTTGCCAAAAGAGAGAAAATTGATTCAGTTATAATTGTTGAAGGATATATGGATGCGGTTTCTCTTCAAAAGTATGGTTTTACAAATGTTGTAGCATCACTTGGAACTGCTTTAACTATAGAACAAGCAAGACTTATTAAAAAATACACTGACAATGTAATAATTGCATATGATCAAGATGAAGCAGGACAAGATGCTACTTTAAGAGGATTAGATATTTTAAGTTCAAAAGGTTTAAATGTCAAAGTTCTTAAATTAGATAAAGAAGATGCAAAGGACCCAGATGAATATGTAAATAAATATGGACCTGAAAGACTTAAAAAATGTATAGAAAAGAGTATGTCACTAGTTGAATTTAAAGTTTCTAAACTTGAAAAAGATTTGGATATAAATAATCTTGATTCTAAAATAAAGTTTTTAAATGGTGTAGCAAATATATTAGGAAAAATAGATAATAATATAGAAAGAGACTTATATGCTGATAAAATTTCTTCGAAGTATAAAATAGGTAAAACACCAATTGTAAAAGAGATAGATAAAAAATTAAATAAAGATAGTAATAAAGTAATTGTTAATTTAAATGATGTATCTAGAAAAATAGGATCAAATATAAATGCTAGAAAGAGAATCGAACAATATATTATTGCACTTATTATAATAAAAGATAAAAAAATACATGATAAAATATGTGAGAATATTAATGAAAGTACATTTAAAAATATTGGGCTTAAGAATTTATATAACCATGTTATATCACTTTCTAAAGACTATGATATAAACAAAATTGATATATTATCTAAGACACAAGATGAGCAACTTATGAAAGAACTAACAGATGTAATGTATATAGATGTATCTATGTCTGGAAAAGAAAAGCTATTATCTGATGTTTTGAATCAAATACAAAAAGGTAAGTTTACTGATCGAAGAGTGGAAATTTTCCAAAGATTAGCTGAAGATATTTCTAAAGATGAGAAAGACGTTTTGCAATTTGAGTTGAATCAAATTCTAATTCAAATGAGCAAACTTAGATAAATATTAGGAGGAGAGATTGTTTTTATGAGTAAAAAACTATTGAAAAATACTGAAGATGAAAAAACTAAGGACGTTAATAAAGATAGTAAGAAAATTACATCTGTTAATGTAGAAAAAAAAGAGGCTGCAAAGGTTTCAAAACAACATGTAAAAACTGATTCAGAAAGTAACTCTAAAAAAGCAAAGAAAACTGAAAATTTACCTGTATATGTTACATATATTAATGAGTTTATTGAAAAATATAAAGATAGGGATATTGTAACATACAAAGAAGTAATAGATTTTTTGGAAGATAAAAATTTTACTCCACAAAATGTATCTAAACTTTATGAAGAGTTAGAATCAAAGAATATAACTATTTCAGATGAACTTGTTAAAAAAAGTAATGAATTAGATATAGATTCTAATGAAATTAATACAGATGATGATAGTGATTTAGAAGATTTAGAACCGTTAGAAATAGATCAAAGTATCGAAAAAGTTACAACTTTTAGTGTTTCTCCAGTTGCAGAACTGGATATTGAACCAAATATTGAAGATTTAAGTGAAATAGAAAAAGATATACTATTTGATGAAGTAAGCGATTTATCATTTGTAGATAATATGAATACAGATGATCCCGTAAAGCTATTTTTAAAAGAAATAGGTAATACTATGTTGTTAGATTACGAAACTGAGACAAAACTTGCTGAAAAGATGGCTGCTGGCGATATGGATGCTAGAAAATTACTAGTAGAATCAAATTTAAGATTGGTTGTAAGTATTGCTAAAAGATATATTGGTAGAGGAATGCATTTTTTAGATTTAATTCAAGAAGGAAATTTAGGGTTAATTAAAGCAGTTGAAAAATTTGATCTAAAAAGAGGATTTAAATTTAGTACATATGCTACTTGGTGGATAAGACAGGCAATTACAAGAGCTATAGCAGATCAGGCAAGAACGATAAGAATACCAGTACATATGGTTGAGACTATAAATAAATTAATACGTACTTCTAGACATTTACTTCAACAAAATGGTAGAGAACCTTCACCAGAAGAAATAGCAGCTGAAGTTGAAATGCCGGTACAAAAAGTTAGAGATATATTAAAAATCGCACAAGAGCCAATATCATTAGAAACACCAGTTGGTGATGAAAACGAAACAGTTCTTGGTAATTTTATACAAGATGAAGAACAAGCTTCACCTTCTGATCAAGCAGCTGATGTCTTGCTCAGAACACATTTAGAAGATGTTATGGAGACATTAACACCTAGAGAAGCTAGAGTAATAAAATTAAGATTTGGTTTAATTGATGGTAGAATGAGAACTTTAGAAGAAGTAGGTCAAGAATTCCAAGTAACAAGAGAAAGAATAAGACAAATCGAAGCTAAAGCAATAAGAAAATTAAAACATCCAAGTAGAAGTAAAAGATTAAAAGATTTTATGAATACGGAAGTATAGACTTATAGAATAACAAATATAATATATAAAACTTGTATAATATTATTTAATTATACAAGTTTTTTCTTTTTATTATAATAAATAGCAGAATATAAGTATTTTCAAATAAATATAAAAAATAGGTTGTATTTTGTCAGATAAGTGTTGAAATAAAAACATATATGATATATAATTAATTATATTAAATAAAGTTATGATATAAATGGGGGTATTTCAATGGGATTTGAAGGGAATAGAAAGATAGTTAGAAATTTTTTAATAGTGATTATTATAGCACTTTTAGCATTTACTGGATATATAATACTTGCAAACAATTCAAAGTATAAAGTTAAAGCAGCCATAAAATATGTATTTAATCAAACCGATAATACACTAGGATTAGCACAAAATTCTCCTATGACTAATGCTTTTATGGATAATAAAGTTGAAATTACAAATAGAATAGTTGCAAAAGCATCATTAAGTGATGATACAATTGAAACATTGGAATCTGCAGGTAAAAGTATAGAGGATTTGATTAACAATTCAACTATAGAGACTAATATTAAAACAGATATTCCTAATAAATATATAGATTTTGGATTAAATTATTCATATAAAAATGAGATAATAACAGCTAATGCATATATAAGTAATAATGAATTATATATATATTTAAAAAATTATTTTGATAAGTATTTAACAGTTGATACAGAAGATTTTGATGCAGATCAATTCTTTGATCAAATTACATCAGGATTAAAAGTTGATGAAGTAAGATATTTAATGGATATTCTTAAAAAATCAGTTGTTGATAGTATAGATTATGGTACATTTACTAGTTCAAAGGTAGAAATAGATGTTTATGAAGAAAAATTAGCTGTAAATAAAACTACGCTAACAATAGATACAGCACTTAAAAACAAAGCTTCAACAATATTTTTTAATAAAATTCTACGTGATAGCAAAGCAAAAGAAATAATACTTAAGGTAGTTGATTCTGATACATATCCAAGTGTTGCATTTTTAGAAGATGATATAAGAGATGAATTATTTGATTTAGAAACATCAACTTATGATAATAAAGTATTAGGTGAATATTCAATATATACATCTGGAATATTCAATAATGTAATAAGAAATGAATTTAAAAATTTAGATGGTTATGAAAATGTAATTCAAATTACAACATATAAAACAACAGTATTTGATACTCAAATTGCTATATATGAAAATAATAATCTAACTTTACAATCGAATATAAAAGAAACATCTGCAGATAATTACGACATTACTATTGTTTCTGGACAAGATACTAGTATGGACATAAAAGGTGTTATTAGTCAATCGTTGATTGATATTACTTATATAATAAGAATGAGTGGCCTGGACGATATTAAGGGTGATTTTATGCTTCAAACTAATGAAATTAGTGAAAATGCAATAACTCAAAAATTTAATCTCAAATTAAATACACCTGAATCATATGGAACAGTTAATTTAACAATTGATACAACACTTAAAGTAGTAGATAGTATTGTAAAACCAGATTTTGTAAATAGTGTAAATTTAAATTTACTTACAACAAAGCAAACAAATGATATTATGACAAATTTCCAAAATAAAAATCCTAAAATTATTAATGTGATAAATGAAATTACAAGTCAATTAATGGGAATGTAGTAAATTATAAATTTAATTTGAATATTAATATAGAAAAGTACTTTAAAAGGTGCTTTTTTATTTTTAATGGTTAAGGATGGGTTGATGTTATTGGATTTGTATAGTATAATATAAGAATACAATTACAATTTATTGTAACTTGGCAAAAATATATAATTTTACAAATTGGATTATTCAAATTGTATTTATTAGCGAAATGAATAAAAAAATGTCACAAAATGTCTCATATATTTACTTGAATAACCTTTTAATGTATAATGATTTATATGAAACAATACTTAATCAGTTTGAAATGTAAATAAATCTAATGTTAATTAAATAATATGTATATACAATTTTTTAAAAAATTAAATCTTATATACATATTATACGAGGAGTGTTTTTATGAAATGTCAAAGTTGTAAAAAAGAAGAAGCAATTATTAAATACTACGAAAATTCAAATGACGAAAAAAGAGAAATTATGTTATGTAGTAATTGTGCAAAAAAACTGAATTTAATAGATTTTCCAAATATGTTATCATATTTTTTTAGTAGTTATTCAAAAGAATTAATAGAAAATAAATATACAAAAAAAGTATGTGATAAATGTTCATATACATTTGAGAATTATTTAAAAACTGGATTGTTTGGATGCCCTGAATGTTATAGTGCTTTTAATGATAGAATTGATACATTACTTAGTAGAATTCATGGAAAAAATAGACATGTAAATACAGAGTGTAATTCACAAAAAAAAATCACAAAAAAGACATATATGAATATAAAAGATAAAAATCAAAATATTAATATATCAAGCATTATAGACATGAATAAACTTAAAAAATTACTTGATTTAAGTATAAAAGAAGAAAAGTATGAAGATGCAGCTAAAATACGTGATAGGATAAAAGATTTAGAATAGTAGGTGATTTATTTGTGGTATAATGAAATAGGGAAAAATTCAGAGTATGTTATTTCTACTAGGGTGAGAATAGCTAGAAATTTAATAAATTTTAATTTTCCTAATAATATGTCTGAAGATGATATGATGAAATTAAATTGTTTAGTAGAAAACAGCATTGATATCAATAAGTTTAAACTATTAAGACTTAAAGATATGGATAAAATAACTGTTAATAGTTTAGTTCAGCAGCATTTGATATCATTTGAATGTGCTGAAAATATAAACGGTGCTATAATTACTAATAAAGATAATAGTATAGTAATTATGGTAAATGAAGAAGATCATTTAAGAATACAAACATTCTCTAGTGGACTTAATATAATAGATACTTACGATAGTGCTAAATTTATAGAAAATAGCTTGAATTTAAACTATGCAAAAAATGATAAATATGGATATTTAACTAGTTGTCCAACTAATCTTGGAAGTAGTCTTAGAATATCTGTTATGATGCATTTACCGGGCTTAGTTAAAATTAAAAAGATAAATAATATAGTTGAAGATGTACTTGCAACTGGTATTTTAGTAAGAGGTCTATATGGAGAAAATACTGCTGGATATGGAGATATGTATCAATTTTCTAATAAAAGTAGTTTTGGCGAAAGTGATGATTCAATTATATTAAATATTAAAAATGTTATTTCTTATCTAATATCACAAGAAAGTAAGGCTAGACAAATATTACTTAAAACTGATATATTGTTTGAAGATAGCATATTCAGAGCATATGGAATTTTAAAAAATTCTAGATATATAACATATAAGGAAGCTATAGAATATTTATCAAAACTAAGAGTAGGAATAAGTTTAAAATTAATAAGTGAAATAGACTTAAAAGTAGTAAATAGACTAATGACTGAGAGCAGTAGTAATGTACTCAAAACTATTTTAAAACAGGATTTTGATCAATATGAAGAAAATAAAGAAAGAGCTAAATACTTAAGAAAGGAGCTGAGTTAATATGTATGAATTTACAGAGAGAGCACAAAAAGTTTTAGATATTGCAAGAACTTTTTCAATACAGAATAATTATTCTTTTATAGGAACAGAACATATATTATATGGATTAGTTGGAGAAGGAGAGGGTTTGGCAAGTAAAATATTAGTATCTCAAGGACTAACTGTAGAATATATAAAAGAAGAAATATTTAAAATAGATGGAGTTATGGATACTTTAGAACATGATAACATAGATTTTACTCCAAGGGCTAAGAGAATTATAGAAAATAGTGTTAGAGAATCTAAAAGAATAAATCATAATTATATAGGAACAGAACATATTTTACTTTCATTAATGCGAGAAGTAGATAGTATAGCAATTAGAATTTTAATTGATGCAAATGTAGATCCACAAAAAATATTTGCTGATTTAATGAAATTAATAAGTGATGATTCTCCTATAAGCAGCTATTCAAGTACAAATAACAATATAAATAATAATACACCAACTTTAAATATATATTCAAAAGATTTAACTAATTTAGCTAGAGAAAATAAGTTAGATCCTGTTATAGGAAGAACAGAAGAGATAACTAGAATAATAGAAATATTAAGTAGAAGAACAAAAAATAATCCTGTACTTATAGGTGAGCCTGGTGTTGGCAAGACCGCAGTTATTGAGGGTTTAGCTCAAATAATTATTGAATCTAGAATACCAGATGTACTTAAAAACAAAAGAATTGTATCACTTGATATGTCATCAATGATTGCCGGAGCTAAGTATAGAGGTGACTTTGAGGAAAGACTTAAAAAATGCTTACACGAATCGAAAAAATCTGGTAATGTTATATTATTTATTGATGAATTGCATACAATTATAGGTGCTGGATCTGCAGAAGGTGCAATGGATGCAGCAAATATTTTAAAACCATTGTTATCTAGAGGTGATGTACAAATAATAGGTGCAACAACTTTAAATGAGTATAGAAAACATATAGAAAAAGATTCTGCTTTAGAGAGAAGATTTCAATCTGTCCTTATAGATGAACCTTCAGTTGAAGATACAATTAAGATATTATATGGTTTGAAAGACAAATATGAAGCACATCATAAAGTTAAAATAACAGATGAAAGTATTAAGATAGCTGTAAATCTAAGTGTTAGATATATAAATGATAGGTATTTACCAGATAAAGCTATAGATATAATTGATGAAGCTTGTTCTAAAATCAAGTTAAAAACTGTTACGACACCACCAAATATTGTAGATTTAGAAAACAAGTTAGTTAAATTATCTAAAGAAAAAGAAGAAGCAATAATATCCCAAACGTTTGAAAAAGCAGCAAAAATAAGAGATGAAGAAAGAAAATTAAAAGATAAAATAGAAAAACAAAAAAACATATGGAAAAAAGAAGAATCAAATCAAGAAGTTAAATTAACAGAGGAAGATATTTGTAGTGTTGTATCTGGAATGACAAAAATTCCTATAACTAAACTTGATTTAGAAGAAACTAATAAATTGAAAAACTTAGATTTAGAACTTAAAAAAAGAGTTATTGGTCAAGATGAAGCTGTTGAATCTTTAGCGAGAGCTATAAAAAGAGCAAGAGTAGGACTTAAAGATGAAAAAAGACCAATAGGTTCATTTATGCTACTAGGACCTACTGGTACGGGTAAAACAGAGCTTACCAAAGCATTAGCCGAAAATTTATTTGGTTCTGAATCTTCTATGATAAGGCTAGATATGTCTGAATATATGGAGCCGCATAGTGTATCAAAATTAATTGGTTCACCCCCAGGATACGTAGGATATGAAGATGGTGGTCAATTAACAGAAAAAGTAAGAAGAAAACCATATAGTATAGTATTGTTTGATGAAATAGAAAAGGCACACTCAGATGTATTTAATATATTACTTCAAATATTAGAAGATGGAAGACTTACTGATTCTAATGGTAGAGTTGTAAACTTCAAAAATACCGTTATTATAATGACGTCTAATGTTGGTGCTAGAACCATAACAGAAAATAAATCTATGGGATTTATGTCTAAAGAGGATAGTTCGAAGAATTATGAAAAAACTAAAAGTGAAGTTATGAGTGAAATTAAAAAAGTATTTAGACCTGAATTTTTAAATAGATTAGATGAAATTATTGTATTTAGAAAATTACAAATTGATAGCATAAAAAAGATTGTAAAATTAATGCTTTTGGAATTTAAAAAAAGGTTAATTATTAAAAATATATCTGTTGAATTTGATGATTCAGTTATAGAATATATAACAAAAACTGGATTTGATCATGCTTATGGGGCAAGACCATTAAGAAGAACTATACAAACATATATTGAAGACAAATTTGCAAATGAACTATTAGATGAAACAATTAAAGCATATGATAATATTAAAGTTGTATATAAAAATGATAATATAGTGATTGAAAAAAGTAAGTAATTCTATTTCATTAATACTACGATTACTATAATAAATCAAACAAGGGAATAAAAATTAAAAATAATGTTTTGTCATATATCAAAGAATTAGAGAATACTTTATAATATTTAAATAAGATGGTGCGAGATTAGTTTTTTTGTATCATCTTATTTTTTGTATATTAATATTTCGAGAATATTACACTTCTAATAAAATATATCAAATAATTAAATACTTATTGACAAAAAATTGCATTTATTATATAATTTAATATATATAAGTTACATTTTTGTGATATATATAAGGGGGAATTTTAATGTATAAGAACAGAGGTATATCCTTAATAGTATTAGTTATAACTATAATAGTTATAATAATATTAGCAGGTGCAGTAATATTAAGTTTAGCAAATAATAATCCAATAGAATCAGCAAATGAAGCAAAATTTCAAAGTAATGTTTCAAAATATAATAGTGAATTAACATTGTGGCTCTCAAAAGAATATTCAAATAAGTTAGGAGCTTTTGATGTATTAACAGTGAATGCGACTAAAGATATAGGAACATATGAAAATCTAACAATTAAAGATATTATAACTATTATGACTGATGATGATTCTGAAATTTTTGAGATACAATCCGGAAAATTAGTATATGTAGGAACAAATGAAAAAGAACAAACAATGGTACTGGAAGTAGGGATTGAAGTAGCAATTCCATTACCAATTCCATATACAAATGTTGAGATAACAGATTTAATTCAAAATCAGAATTATATACCAATAGCAACTGCAGATGAGTTAAATAATATAAGGTATGGTACATCAAATACATTTGGTACTGGTACAGAGTGGGAAGCACAATATACTGGTGGATTAGATAAAAAATATATACAAGTTAAAAATATAAATTTAAATTCATATTCATTAGGTAGTGGCTGGGATCCTATATTTTCTGAAATTGATGGACCATTTACTGGTGTATATAATGGAAATACAAATCAAATATCTGATTTATATATAAATATGGAATCAGATTTTGGTGGTATATTTGGTTATGCAAATGGTGACAATGTTGAATTTAAAAATTTAATAATAAATAACGTAAATATAAATAGTACAGGTGTAACAGGAGCTCTAGTTGGTGTATTACAAGGAAATGGTGCTAAGGTAACAAACGTGCGCTCATCTGGTAATATAAGTAATACAACTGGTGAAACAGGTGGTTTAATTGGTTTATTAGATGATGAAAATATAATTATTAGTAGTTGTTCTTCTAGTGTAAATAGTATAGCTAATACTTATGTAATAGGTGGATTAATTGGTGCTAATTACGATGATAGTACTAGTATTTTGAATTCTTTTGCAACAGGAAATATTACAAATAATGGTTCTGCAGGAGGATTAGTAGGACAAAATAATGGAACTATAAAAAATTGTTATGCGAAAGGTAAAGTGATTGGTACAGATAGTATTGGAGGACTAGTAGGACAAAGTTATGGACCTTTAATTGAAAATAGTTATGCAATAGGAACTGTAGAAGGTACAGAAAATGTAGGTGGATTAATAGGTCAAAATTATAATGGTGCGATAAATACTTGTTATGCAACAGGGAATGTTAAAGGTACAGCAAGATATGTAGGTGGTTTAATAGGACAAAACTATACAGATATGATAAACTGTTATGCAATAGGAAATATAGAAGGTGAAGATCGTGTAGGAGGACTAGTAGGTTTTTTAAGTACAGATAAAATTGAGAATTGTTATGCAACAGGAAATGTTAAAGGTACAGTAAACTATGTAGGAGGATTAGTAGGAGAAAATTATACAGATATGATAAACTGTTATGCAATAGGAAATATAGAAGGTGAAGATTATGTAGGAGGTTTGGCAGGTTTTTCATGTTGTGCAACTAATACTCGTTCACATATAGATATTTATGCAAAAGGTACTGTAAAAGGCAATAATGGTGTAGGAGGCTTGATAGGAGAAAATTATTTCGAATTGACAGATTGTTATGCTACTGGTAGTGTAGAAGGTATAGAAGGGGTAGGAGGATTAGTAGGAAATTCTTATGGAATGATAACTAATGGATATGCTTTAGGTGACGTAATAGGTGAAACTAACGTAGGAGGCTTATCAGGTGCAGGACCTAGTCACCATACTTTATCTTATTCAAAAAATAATGTTATCGGTGTTACTAATGTAGGAGGCTTTATCGGTGGTCAAACTGGTGGTAATAATATAGTAAAATGTTATACTACAAGTTCTGTTACTGGTGTCAATAATGTTGGAGGATTTATTGGTTACGGTGGAGGAGTCCAAATTACAAATAGTTATGCAAATAATACAGTTACAGCAACTGGTGAATATATAGGTGGATTAATAGGATATTTAAATGGTGATGATATTATAAACGGCTATGCTGTAAATAGTTTAACAGGAACTAATTATGTGGGAGGAGTTATTGGTGGACCTAATGAGAATGGACCTCCAATAACATCTGCATATTGGAATACTAGTATTTCAAATATTTTAACAAGTGCTACTGGATCTGGTGGTGGCGGAGTATATGGAAAAACTACAGCTGAAATGAAAGTTCAATCAACTTTTATTGGTTGGGATTTTACTAATGTATGGACAATATCAGCAAGTGAAAATAATGGATATCCATATATAAAAGAATTAGAGAGTACTTTATAATATTAAAATAAGATGGTGCGAGATTAGCTTTTTGTATCATCTTATTTTTTGTATATTAATATTTCGAGAATATTACACTTCTAATAAAATATATCAAATAATTAAATACTTATTGACAAAAAATTGCATTTATTATATAATTTAATATATATAAG
>JAQUGQ010000030.1 GCA_028684095.1 Clostridia bacterium | reverse complement strand
TACAAAGTTTGGTGGTTTTGGGAAGCAACCTAAATTCCCTATGCCAACTAATCTATATTTTTTACTTAGGTATTACATAGAGTCTAAAGATGATAAAGCATTATTAATGGTTACATATACTTTGGAATCTATGTATAGAGGTGGTATATATGATCATTTAGGTTTCGGCTTTTCTAGATACTCTACCGATAATAAATGGCTTGTTCCTCACTTTGAAAAAATGTTATATGATAACGCCCTACTTGCTTTAATATATACAGAAGCTTACCAGATAACGAAAAACAAACTATTTGAAAAAGCTACTGATGAAATATTTACATATATTTTTAGAGATATGATGTCAAAAGAAGGAGCTTTCTATTCTGCACAAGATGCAGACTCTGAAGGAACAGAAGGTAAATTTTATGTTTGGTCATATAACGAAATAATGGAGGTTTTAGGATATGATGAAGGTCCTGTGTTTGCCAAACAACTAAATGTAACTAAAAGGGGCAATTTCGAAGGTAAAAACATATTAAATTTAATTGGAAGTGAAAAAATAAATGTAAATAAAAAAATTAGGAATAAACTATTTCAGTATAGGAAGAAAAGAAAACATCCACACAAAGATGATAAAGTTTTAACATCTTGGAACTCTCTTATGATTGTAGCTTTATCTGTTGCAGGAAGAGTTTTCAAAAACGATAACTATATTTATGCAGCTAAAAATGCAGCAGAATTTATCTTTAATGAATTAATAGATTCAGATGGTAGATTACTAGCAAGATATAGAGATGGAACAGCTTCTATCTTAGCATATGCTGATGATTACGCCTCTTTAATTTGGGGATTAATTGAATTGTATGAATCTACTTTTGAAAGTAGATACTTAGAAAAAGCTATTAAACTAAACGAAGAATTAGTAAAACATTTTTATGATAAAAAATCTGGTGGTTTATTCATGTATAGTGATGATGCAGAAAAACTTATTATCAGGCCAAAAGAAATTTACGATAATGTAATACCATCTAGTAACTCAATATCTACACTTAATTGGATTAGACTAGCAAGGCTTACAAATAACAGTGATTTAGAAAAGTTGGCAATAAGACAATTTGAAGTATTTAGCAATAAAATTAACGAAAGTCCAAGTTCATGTACTTTCCTCTTATCATCATATCTATATTTAAATTCTAAATCTAAAGAATTAATTATTGTAGGAGATAAAGAAAAAACAAGAACAAAAGAAATGTTAGATATATTAAATACTAACTTTAATCCATTTATAACAACATTATTTATAGATACAAAAGGCAGTGATAAAATATTAGAACTTATGCCACATTTAAAAAACTATACATCTGTTAATGATGTCCCAACAGCATATGTTTGTAGTAACAATACTTGCAGTCTACCTATCATTGGTATAAATGAATTTAAGGATATATTTTAAAATATATCCTTTACTCATCTTCTATAAATTCTGTTATTAACTCTTCTATTGCCTCTTTATCAAAACCAATAATTATATTACCATCTATGTCTATTACAGGTACACCTCTTTGACCAGATTTTTCTACCATTTCTAAAGCTTTTTCATTGTCTTCTGTAACATCATATTCTTTATACTCTATACCTTTAGAATCAAAATACTCTTTTGCGGTTTTACACCATATACAAGTTGGTGTTGTATATATTTCAATATTCATAACTTTTTCACCTTCTCACTTAAATTTGAATTTATTAAATACTTTATGCAAGAGTTACCAGCAGCTGCTCCACTACCTACTGCTGTAGAAACTTGTTTGAAATCATTAATCATATCTCCACAAGCAAAGACAGCTTTTACATTGGTCATATTATTTTCATCTATAACAACTTTATTTTTTTCAGTTAATATTCCTAGATTATTAGATAAATCATCTATATTAGGAGTATCATTAGCTATAAACACACCATCAATTTTTATCTTATCATCTTCACTAAATACAATATGTGAAAGTTCATCTTCTCCATCTAAATGTTCTATTTTCCTGTTATCTACATTAAAATTTTTAAGATAATCAATATACTTATCTGTTACCTTCATATCCTTACCATTTGTATAAATTGTTACATTATCTGTATAGTTTTTTAATTTTATAGCTTCTTCTACAGCATGTTCACTACTA
The DNA here is from genome assembly GCA_028684095.1 of Clostridia bacterium. Lineage (GTDB taxonomy): Bacteria > Bacillota > Clostridia > TANB77 > CAG-465 > RGIG5057. Next base: position 2,151 of record JAQUGQ010000030.1, on the reverse strand, counting down.
CCAATAACACCTACATTTTTATCTTTATAAAAGAAACCATCACAGCTTACACAGTAACTTATTGCTTTTCCAACAAACTTTTCCGCATTCTTAATTTTAGCATTACCCTTTTTTGAACCTAAAGCAAGAATTATACATTTAGATTTATATTCTCCTATATTAGTTACAACATTAAACTCTTCATTTTTATTGTATATATTTAAAACCTTTTCTTCTTTTATTTCTACACCTACATTTGTAACTTGCTTTTTAGATATTTGTAACAACTCTGTTCCAGATATAGCAAATATACCTAAATAATTTTCTACTACTTCTGCTTTTTCTAACATACTACCTAAACCAACTACTAATACTTTATATCCATCTCTACCCAAATACAAAGCTGCAGATAATCCAGCTGGTCCTTTTCCTACTATTATACAATCATACATAATAATACCTCATGAACATATTTTAACCATAACTATTTTTTGTATACTCAATATATAGCAAATTTTTATATATATTTCTACTAATTTAATATATCGTATTGACTATATTTTGTAAATAAAGTATAATTATGTCATATAATAGGGGGGATTATATGAAACACAAAAAAATATTAATAAGTGTATTGTTATTTATATTATTAATTATTAGTGGAATTATATTATATTCAATATATCTAAATTACACTAGTTTTACAAAAGTTGGAGGTTTTACACAAAAGGAAATTGATAAATCTAGAGCAGTATCAAATGTAGCAAACCTTTCACTTGTTCATATTAGATATAATATATTAGATGATACAAAAGGTTATACAATAGAGGATGAAGCAGAGTCAACAATAACTAGAGAATATATCTTAATACTTAACAAAGATAATAAAGTTATAGATGTTAGAGCAAAAGAAACTGGGTATAGCATCGAAGGCTTGGAGCAACAATATAATAAACTCATAGGAATTAATAATCTTTTCACAAATTTAAGTATTCAAAATAACAGCTTATATTACAATACTAATTTTTTAAATGGAAATACTCTAGAAGAGATACAAAAATCGTTGAGTAGTCAACCAAATTATAAATATACGGTTTTATAATAAAAATAATCATACATCTATTATGTATAGATAATTACTAAATATCTAAAATATCCTCAATTTTAATATATATATCTTTTTTTAGAATACATATTAAAATTGAGGATTTTTTCAACACTACTAGGTTTTAAAAATATATCGTTCTTCAAATTATATTCGCTATAAAACTAAATTTCATTTTACTAATCAATGGATACTTTGCATATAAAAATTATAATGTGCAAAATAGAACATAGAACAAACTATATATAAGTATATATTTAAATATTAATAACTACAAATTGTTAGCAATATATTAAATCTTATTTTTGTTAATGATGTTTAATTAAAACAAAGGAGTAGAAGTTTTTTAAAAAACTCCCACTCCTAAATTGACTTTTAAGAAAATTTCATACTATACTATTGATATTTAGTTTAATGTTCTAATTAATTTATCTTGTATGAAATAATTTAACTTTCTAAAGTATTATCCATATATCCAGCATAAAATAGTAACAGGTTCAGAACTCCCAAAAGTTATATGATACACTTCAGCATTTGCATTCCGAAATTGGTATCTATTTAAATAATCGCTATCACCAGGAATCAAATTAACATATGCAAGTCCGTTCGGCACAGACAAACTAAGCACACTACCATCTTGTCGATATATAGTAGCTATAATCACGGCATTTGGCGAACAATTTAAAGCTTTAATAGTTATACCACCAGTTGTTTTTGTTGGTCCAGACACTGGTATATAAAATGTTCCATTTGTATTATGATCTGACATTCCAAAACCTGATAACCCTGCCTCTTGAGGTTGTAAAGAGGTTGTTAAAACATTAGGTTGATTTTTTATTGAACTTGCAGATACGCTAGTCGGTAACATTGTACCCATCATTACAGTTATCATCATAAGCATTAGAAATGTTTTTCTTGAAATTAATTTATTTTTCGAACAATACATCAAAACTCCTCCTTTAATTATAAAGTTTACTACCAATAGTTTCAATTAATTATACACGGTGATCTTATTGAAAGCATTTTAAGTTTCCTCCTTAATCATTAATTAACGATTAAATCACTAC
>JAQUGQ010000022.1 GCA_028684095.1 Clostridia bacterium | reverse complement strand
CTACATATGGACTTAATTTATTAAATGCTGCAGTTCAGTATAAGGATTTATATACTATAACTACTGATTCAGCTGTTAATAATTATAACAATTCATCAGATAAAAAAGGTGATGGAATTTATGAAACATCTAGTACTTCTGCTAGTTCTACTTCATGGTTTACTGATTATTCTATTATGCCAGCAACTACAAGGCCGTTTTTTGCAATGGGTGGATTAAGGACTTCAACAACTTCTGCGGGATTATTTAGTTTTAACAAGTATACAGGAGCTTCTTCTACTTCTTATGGTTTTAGACCAGTATTAATTGTAAATACAGGACTATAAAAAATAGTTTTATATAGATTTAATATGGAATAAGTAATAAGTAAATAAATTTAAGATATATGTAGAAATAAAAAAAGTAGAGGAGATAAAGTTTGAAAAATAAATACAGAAAATGCACATGAAAAAATATAGTCCTGAAAATACGACTTTTTAAATAATATGGGTGTTAAAATGGTAACTAAAAACTATTTAAACTTGTTGAATAAAAAATGTATAGACATTGACTGTATATCAAGCTAGATTAACAGATCTTGTTAAAAATAAAGATAAGTTTGTGTGCTTAAAAGATATAAAATCAAATTTTTAATGCTATTTTGTGCCTTTTTTCTTCAAAGAGAGTATTACGTAGCAAGAAAGGAATGATTAGTAAATATGAGAGATAATTTTAAAAAAGTTAATAAGAAAGGTATATCTTTAATAGTATTAGTATTGACAATAATTGTTGCATTAATATTATTAACAACTATTGTGATTTCAACTAAAAGTGAAATAGAAAATGCAAATATTACTACATTTGCTAAGGATTTAACAGAAATAAGGCAGGCTACATTAAATTATTATGTTACAAATAATTTAATACCATTATTAGATGATTCTACTGTAATGAATAAAGATGAGTTATTAGTTATTACAAGATCTCAAAATATATTATTAGAGGAACTTACTGAAAATGATGATTTGAATTCACAATTTTATACCATAGATTTTTCTAAAATAAATGTAACGAAATCTGCATACGGAAACAAGAAATTTGGTGAAAATGATATATTTGTTATAGCATATCCATCAATGACAGTGTATTATCCATATGGACTAGATGCAAAAGGTACAACATATTTTTCCATAACATCAAAAATATCTAAAATAACAGTAATACCTCAAGACCAAGTTGGTTCTTATCTGACATCTGTAATTTCATCAAATGGAATAAAAGTTACAAAAACTAATGGTTGGACTAACAAAATGAATGTAAATATAGAGGTTGACATGGCTGTTGATGAATATTTATATATGTCAGTAAGTGGAGACCCGAATAGGCTTATAACAACGAGTACTGGTAAAAATATATTTGGATTTAACTTACTTTCATCAATAGTTAGTGATACTGAAACAATAAAAATACCAACACTTACTTTGGAAGAAGCAAATTATATAGAATTAGGTACAAAACCATTATCAGATAGATATGTAGATATATTAAAATATAAATATTCTGAAATAATTGGTAAGGTAAGAATAGATTTATCAAATTTTAATAATAATATGCCAACAATATCAAATGTGACACTTCTATCATATTTGACATTAAATACTGCACAATTAACATTAGCTAGTACAGGAAGTGGAATTAAAGAAATAAGATATGAATATTTAACAAAATTTTTGGAAGATGGAACAATTGTAGATTATTATAATGGTATTTCAAACTTTGATTCCACATACATGATGAACACACAAAAAAAAGGTAAGATAACAAATGATTTAATAACCACGATAAGTGCACCTAAAAATGTTCAAAGTATAATGATAGCTGTAATAGATAAAGCAGGTAATATAATGCTAGACACTATAAATATAGCACCAAATTTATATATAGGATATACAATAAATAGTGCTACATTAAAATCTTTACAATTAACAGCAAATATGTATAGTATAAATGGTATTAAATCAATAACTTTTTCTAGAAGTGCAGATGGAGTAAATTTTACTGATGAGCAAGCATATACATTAGATACTACAACAAATGGTGTAACAACTAAGCAAAATTTACCATATATAAATTTTACATTAAATACTGCATATATAAAAATGGTAGCTGTAAACTATGATAGTACAATAACAGAAACTCGAATAGTTAAAGTTGCTTTAACTACAGAAATATTAAATAAACCAGTACTTGCAACAGGAATGACAGCAAAAAAATGGAACGGAGCAGCATGGATAACGGTACCTGATCCAGATGTAGATACAACGTGGTATGATTATTCAAATAAAGAGTGGGCAAATGCACAAACAGCAGATGGAAGTATGTGGGTATGGATACCAAGATACGTTTATAAAATACCAATTTCTTGGCATGCTGCATCACCTGCTGGAGGAACAATAGATGTACAATTTAGTGATAATATAAACGATAATTGGAATATTGGTGCAATAGGATCATTAAATACAGATACTGGGGCTAATGCATCAAATAATACTTGGACAAATCATCCAGGATTTACATTTGGAAGCACTCAATTAACAGGAATCTGGGTAGCAAAATTCCAAGCAAGTGGTACAGTTACAAATTTAAAATCTTTACCTGGTGTTACTGCACTTAGAAGTACAACAGTAAGTAATGCTTTTTTAGCATGTAGAAATATGGAAACAACATATGGAACTCCATTTGGATGGGGAACAACTGGAACAGGATTAGACACTCATTTAATGAAAAACGTAGAATGGGGAACTGTTGCATATTTAAGTAAATCTATTTATGGGAAAAATACAACAGAAGTTACTATTAATGCTAATGCAACAACTACTGGTGGAGGGGCGACTACAGCATATATTACAAATATAGCACAAAGTACAACAGGTAATATATATGGAATATATGATATGAGTGGTCAAACATATGAATATACTGCTGCATATATAAATAATGGAACTGCTAACTTAACTACATACGGCCTTGATTTAATAAATGCAGCAAATCAGTATAAGGATTTATATACTATAACAACTGATTCAGCCGTAAATAATTATAATAATGCGGCAAATAAAAAGGGAGATACAATTTACGAAACATCTAGTACTTCTGCTGGTTCTACTTCATGGTTTACTGATTATTCTATTATGCCAGCAACTACAAGTCCGTTCTTTGCAATGGGTGGATTAAGCACTTCAACAACTAATGCTGGAGTATTTAGTTTTAACAAGTATACAGGTGCTTCTTCTACTTCTTACGGTTTTAGACCAGTATTACTTGTAAATACAGCACTATAAAAAATAGTCTTATATAGATTTTATAAGTAATAAGTAAATCAATGCTGGTCCGTTTGCTTTCAGCAATTACACTGATTATTTAAGCACTAGTATTTGAATTCTGCCCGGTTTTAGCTGTTGAAGGAGCACTTTAAAATAAATCTGAATTTTGAAAATATGACAAAAATAAATTTTAACATTTAGATATATGTATGAACATTCAGTATTATCCATAAATATGGGTGTATTGAATGTTTTTATATAGTTAATATAAAATAATCAACTATAATAAATTACTTGAAAAAATAAATAAAATGTAAATAAGTATTGATTTTATCGTTATTTAAGTGTAAAATATATATAGGTGAAAAAATCATGAAAAACAAATCAGAAAGTAATGTATATAAATCTAATAATAAGGGTATATCATTAATAATATTAGTAATAACAATAATTATTGCATTGCTAATTATTACAACAGTTATAATGTTATCGACATCTGAGATAAATGATGCACAAACTACTATGTTTGCTAAGAATTTAATGGAAATACAGGATGCTACAGAAGGGTATTATATAACAAATAATTTAATGCCATTATTAGATGATTCTACTGTAATGAATAAAGATGAGATAATATCAATTGCTAGATTTCAAGATATATTACTTGAAGAACTTACAGAAAATAATGATTTAGATTCACAGTTTTATAAATTAGATCTTGATAAAATAGAAATAACAAAAGTTCCATACGGAAATATGGAACTTGGTGAAAATGATATTTTTGTTATAGCATATCCTTCTATGAATGCATATTATCTTTATGGATTAGAGGTAAGTGGTGAAACATATTTTTCTATAACATCAAAAATATCTAATGTAACAAAAACAATTTCAAGTCAATTAGATACATCAACAACAACAGTTATTTCATCAGGTGGAATAACTGTTACTAAAACTAATGGTTGGGCAAATAAAATGGGTGTAAATATAGAAGTAGAAATGGCGGAGTATGAATCATTATATATGTCAGTAAGTGGGGATACTACCAGGCTTATTACAACAACTTCTGGCCAAAATATATTTGGATTTAATTTACTTTCATCAATAATTAATGATACTGAAACAATAAAAGTACCAACACTTACTTTAGAAGAAGCAAATTATATAGAATTAGGTACAAAACCATTATCAGATAGATATGTGGAAATATTAAAATATAAAAATTCTGAGATAATTGGTAAGGTGAGAATAGATTTATCAAATTTTAGTAAAAATCTTCCAACATTAACAAGTGAAATACTTTCATCTTATTCGACAATGAATACTGTAAAATTATCATTAGCTAGTTCTGAAGCTGGAATTAGAGAAGTAAGATATGAATATTTAACAAAATATTTAGACGATGGTACAATTGTAAATTATGATCAAAATTATTCGGATTTTGATGCAACATATATGCAGAGTAAGTCAAGAAAAGTTCAATTTAAAGGTGATTTAGTTGTAACAATAAATGCACCTAAAAATGTTCAAAGTATTAAAATTGCTTTAATAGATAAAGCAGGTAATATAAATTTATATAATCAAGAAATAGCACCAAGGTTATATATTGGGTATACAATAGATATTAACACATCAGAATCTTTACAATTAACAGCCAAAATGTTTAGTGCAAATGGTATTAAGTCAATAACTTTTTCTAGAAGTGCAGATGGAGTAAATTTTACTGATGAACAGGCATATACATTGGATACTACAACAAATGGAGTAACAACTAAACAAAGCTTACCATATACAAATTATGTAGCATATATAAAGATGGTAGCAGTAAACTACGATAGTACAATAACAGAAACCAGAATAATAAATACTAATTTAGTTCAAGCGTTTTTTCCACCACCATTGGTTGAATTAGGTGTAATAGCAACACAAAATTCAACAATAAATGGAGAAGCTGCAGCATATAACAATCCAATAATACCAACAGGATTTAAAGCAATAAATGACGGTACGATATGGCCAACAGATTGGAATACAGGACTAGTAATAGAAGATGTAAGTGGAAATCAATTTGTATGGGTACCGGTAGACGGAACAAATGTACCATATGCAAAATGGTGTACAGCAATTAAAGCATATGACTATCCAGGTATAACAGATGATACATTACCAACAGGAATAACAAATGAAATGAGTCAAATAACAAATTATAGTGGCTTTTATATAGCAAGATATGAAGCAGGAAATGCATCTAATGTATTAGTAAGTAAAAAAAATGCAACAGTATGGAATAGTACCATCTATATAGATTCAAAAGCAAAAGCAGAATCAATGTACACAACAGCAGAGGTGAAAAGTGGACTTGTAACAGGAACTCAGTGGGATACAGTAATGAAATGGGTACAAAATTCTGGTAAAAATGTAACAACAGATAGTATTACATGGGGAAATTATAGTAATTCAGTAGCACCTGCAAATGTATCGGGATATGGTAGTCTGAAAACAACGGGATATAGTGAATATTGGAAAGCAAACAACATATACGATTTAGCAGGAAATACATTTGAATGGTCAACTGAATTATACAATATATCTAATAGTGTGGCTCGAAGTGGGGATTATAACGATGATGGTAGTGTTTTCTCAACCTCTTGTCGTTTCACTTTCTCTATTAGCTACGTTAACGTTGCGGTGGCTTTCCGTACAGTACTTTATATATTGTAGTTACTTTCTAATGAGAATATATTTTAATATTAATAAAAAATTATTTATATCGAAAGGAATTGATTATTATGCTTAAAATAACAAATTTAACTAAAAAATATGGTGATAAAATCGCTATAGATAATATTTCTATAGAGGTAAAATCCGGCGAAATATTTGGGTTTATAGGTCATAATGGAGCAGGTAAGACAACTACTATAAAATGTATAGTAGGTATTTTATCTTTTGAAGATGGAAATATTCTTATAGATGCTGATAGTATAAAAGATGAACCGATTAAGTGTAAAACAAAAATGGCATATATACCTGATAATCCAGATATTTATGAAACTTTAACTGGTATTGAATATCTTAATTTTGTAAGTGATATATATGATGTAGATAAAAATATACGACAAAACTTAATTGATAAGTATTCTAAAGAATTTGAAATATATAATGATTTAGATAATGTAATATCTTCATATTCTCATGGAATGAAGCAGAAATTAGTTGTTATATCAGCATTAGTACATAGTCCTAAAATATTAGTTTTGGATGAACCTTTTGTTGGATTAGATCCTAAGGCTCAGTTTCAATTAAAGGAAATAATGAAAGACTTATGTAATGATGGAATGAGTATATTTTTCTCATCACATGTTTTAGCAGTTGTTGAAAAATTGTGTGATAAAATTGCAATTATAAATAAAGGAAAAATTGTTAGAATTGGAAAAATTGAAGACATAATAAAAGAAGGTTCACTTGAAGATGTATTTATGGCTACGTTAGGAGATGAGTAATATGTCAAAACTATTATTACTTTTAAAAGTAGATATAAAAAGAACATTTTCTATTAATAAGTTAAAGAACAGAAAAAATATACTTAAAACAATAGGTATTGTTATTCTTGCTTTATTTATAACTACTTCAGTGCTTAGCTCAGTTGGAATGTATACATATATGGGAATTAATTTTTTTATGAAGTATGGTCTTGAAAAATACGTACTACCAATTATATATTTTTTATGTGGATTTGCTATATTCTATACTACAATATATAAGGCAAAATCATTTTTATTTAACCCAGAAGATAATATTTTTGCTATGCCTATAAAACCAAGTGTAATACTTAGTAGTAGAATTATTGTGCTTACAATATTAAACTATTTTATCGTATCATTTATATTTATACCAGCATTTATAGTATATGGAGTTATATTAAAACTTGGAATGTTATATTATATATATGCTTTTTTAGCATACTTATTTATGCCATTTGTACCAACTGTGCTAGGATGTATATTTGGTTATATAATTGGGTATTTTACTTCTAAAGTAAATAATAAAAAGTTATTTGAAACTATATTAACATATGGAACACTACTTTTTGTTATGTATTTATCGTTTAATATACAAACTATAGCCTTAAAATTTGTAAATAATGTAGATATTATAAATAAATTATTAAGTAGTGTTGGATTCCTAATAAATAGTTTTATGGCACTTATATCACAGTATAGTTTAAAAGATTTATTAATATATATTTTTACTAACATAGCAGCAGTAGTGTTATTTATTGCTATATTTAAAAATTCATATATTAAGATTTTGCAAAATTTAAAAATAGAAAATACAAAAAAGAAATATATAGAAAAAGAACATACAAAGAAAAATATAATAACAACTTTGGTTTTAAAAGAAATTAAAATGTATTTTTCTATACCAATATATATATTGAATACGTCTTTTGGTGTTGTACTTATATTCTTTGCAAGCATAGCAACATTATTTTATGATAAAGATATTTTGTTTAAGATAATGGAAATAGATAGTAAATCATTACCAATTTATTTATTACTTATACCAGTTATTGCATTTGTCATAGCTGCGTCAAATACAGCAGCTTGTAGTATATCAATAGAGGGTAAAAATTTTTGGATATTAAAAACTATGCCAATTGAAAGTAAACATATATTTTTAAGTAAAATAATTTTGAATACGTTAGTTGTGTTGCCACTTATGGTTGTCTCTATAATAATATTTGGTATTTCTCTTAAACTTACAATAGTGCAAACTATAACTGTTATATTACTAGCAATAATTACAAATATAGCATGTTCAATATTTGGGCTTTTAATAAATTTAAAGTATCCGAGACTTGATTTTATATCTTATACACATGTTGTAAAACAAAGTTTTAGTAGTTTTTTAGGAATAATGGTACCATTACTATTGTTTTTTATAATGGGAGCTGTGTATACGTCTTTGAAGATAGATATTGACACATATATTTTAATTATTTTTGCTTTACTTTTATCTATTATTATGTTACAATATAATATACTAAAAAGATGGGGAATAAAAAGATTTGATGAAATAAATTAGAAATAAAATAATGATTAGGAGAATTTTATGAAAGCAATAGAAATAAGAAATAAGTATTTAGACTTTTTCAAAAGTAAAGGTCATAAAATAATATCAGGAGCAAAACTAATACCTGAGAACGATCCTACTGTGTTATTTACCACAGCCGGAATGCATCCGCTTGTACCGTATCTTATTGGTTCACCTCATCCGGAAGGTAAAAGGATTGTAGATTTTCAAAAGTGTTTAAGAACAGATGATATAGATGAAGTAGGGGACAATAGACATTTAACATTTTTTGAAATGTTAGGCAATTGGTCATTGGGAGATTATTTTAAAGAGGATTCAATAAAATATAGTTTTGAATTTTTAACTAAGGTGTTAAATATTCCAGTGGATAAAATATCTGTCACATGTTTTCTAGGGGATAACGATGCTCCAAAAGATGATGTATCTGCTAAAATATGGGAAGAATGTGGAATAGATAAAACTAGAATATATTTCTTTGGTAAAAAGGATAATTGGTGGGGACCTGCAGGTCAAACAGGACCATGTGGACCAGATACAGAAATATTTTTAGATACAGGTGTTATAAAATGCTCAAATGATTGCAATCCGTCATGTGATTGCGGTAAATATATTGAAATTTGGAACAACGTATTTATGGAATACAATAAAATGGAAGATGGTAGTTTTAAACAATTATCTCAGAAAAATGTTGATACAGGTATGGGACTTGAAAGAATGGCATTTTTAATGCAAGGAAAAAATCATATATTTGAAACTGAATTATTTATGCCAATTATATCTAAAGTAAGTGATATGAGTGAAAATCCAGAGGAGGATTCTTTAAGGATAATAGCTGATCATTTAAGAGCATCAGCATTTCTTATATGTGATTCTGTAATTCCAAGTAATGTTGGTCAAGGATATATATTAAGAAGGTTAATACGTAGAACTATAAGGCATATGAGAAAAATTGGATTTAATCCAGATAAAATAACTGATGTTTGTGTAACACTTATTGATAATTTAAATAACATGTATGGTGAATTAGAAACTAATCGTAATAATATATTAGAAGAAATTAAAACAGAAAAAAATAGATTTATGAATACACTTTTAAGTGGTGAAAAAGAATTTATAAAAGTTATTAATAAATTAAAAGAAAATAATATAAATATTATTGATGGCATAGCTACATTTAGATTATATGATACATTTGGATTTCCACCTGAAGTTACAAATGAACTTGCTAAAGAAAATGGACTTTGTATTGATATGGATGGTTTTAAAGTATGTTTTGAGCAGCATCAAGCTAAATCTCGTGAAGGTTCAGAAGGCATATTTAAAGGTGGTCTTGCTGATCATAGTGAGGAAACTACAAAATATCATACAGCAGCACATTTAATACTTGAATCACTACAAAAAATATTAGGTAATGATGTAATACAAAAAGGTTCAAATATAACAGCAGAAAGAATAAGATTTGATTTTTCTCATCCTGAAAAAGTTACAAGAGAATTATTAGATCAAGTAGAGGATATGGTTAATGCACAAATTGATAAAAAATTGCAAGTAGTATGTAGTGAAATGCTACTTGACGAAGCTAGAAAATATGGTGCAAAAGGAATATTCAACAGTAAATATGGAGAGAGTGTAAAAGTTTATACAATAGAAGGATTTTCAAAAGAAATATGTGGAGGACCACATGTAGATAATACTTCTAAATTAAATCATATTAAGATACTTAAAGAAGAAGCAGTATCTTCAGGTATAAGAAGAATAAAAGCTGTTTTTATAAAGTAAAAATAATTTATTATTATATTAATAGGAGGAAATATGGAAAATTGTTTATTTTGTAAAATAATAAAAGGTGAAGTTGGGTGTGAAAAAGTATATGAAAATGAATATATTTTAGCTTTTAAAGACATTCATCCAGTTGCTCCAGTTCATATTTTGATAATACCAAAATTGCACATTTCAAGTATGAATGATATAACTTATGAAAATAGTGAATATATAAAACAAGTATATATTGCTATTAGAGAAGTTGTTAGAATATCTTGTATATATGAATCTGGATATAGAGTTATATGTAATTGTGGTGAAGATGGTGGTCAAGTAGTAGCACATTTACATTTTCATTTATTGGGTGGAAAACATCTTGGTTCTAAAATAGTACATGAATAATATATAATTAAAGTATAAAGAACATGTTGGTTTTCAACATGTTCTTTATATGTAAAAACGGATATAAAAACATTTTAATTAACATAAGTATTGACTTGTGATAGAAATTAGTATATAATATTTAAGAATACATAATTCGTAACTTGTAATAATTTAGAAGGGGAGATTTAAATAATGGCAAATTTAAAAATAATAAACGTATACTATGAAGACAAAAATGTTTCTATTCGGAGAGTTTCAGATTTAACTAAAGCAGACATAATAATAAAAAAAGATGGCAAGGTAACAGTTAATACACAAAAATTCACAGAAGAAAATATTGTTTCTGAGGGTAATATTGAATTAGATATATCAAATATTCTCATTAAAATTGGTATGCCAGTACATGTTAAGGGTTATCAATATATAAGAGAAGCAATAAAAATAATTGTAAATACACCAGAAGTAATGCATTCAGTTACAAAAATTCTTTACCCACAAATCACAAAAATGTTTAATACATCATCTTCTAATGTGGAACGTGTGATACGACATGCTATTGAAATGACCTGGATTAGAGGAGATACTAATTTACAGAATAAACTTTTCAAATATTCAAATGACCGTGTTAGAACGAGACCGACAAATTCAGAATTTCTTTTTTGTCTTGCTGATTACATTAGAATTCTACAGTTAAATACTAAATAACAATTTTAATATCTTGAACTATACTCTGAAAAGTAGAGTTTATAAAAAACTAAATCGATAACTTATTTAAGTTTATCTATTTAGTTTTTTTGAAATTCAATAACCTTATGTGGAATGAAATATATAATATTTAAGTAATAATGAGAATTAGGTATAGGATTAGTTGTGTCTAATTTAAATTAAAAATACATATAGTATTATAATTAAGTTTGTAATACTTTCTTTTGTTTTAGAAAAATCATATATAATAATTATATATGATTAGATATATTGACAAATGTCGAATAATATGGTATATTATATCAAATACGAGGAGGTATTTATATGAAAAAAGGATTAATAATTTTGGTAGTAGTTGTAGTAATATTGATTTTTGGATGGATGTCTATTTATAATAGTTTGGTTACTAAGGATGAAAAGATAAATCAAAATCAAGCTGAAATTGACAACCAATTAAAAAGAAGAGCTGATTTGATTCCAAATTTAATTAGTACAGTAAAGGGGTTAACTTCTCAAGAATTAGCACTTGTTGAAGCTGTAACAAGCGCAAGGGTTAAAATGACAACTGGTACAACACAAGAAAAATTAGCTGGAAATGAAGCATTAACAACAAGTATAAACGTTCTTGTTGAAAACTATCCAGTACTAAAATCTGATACTGCTTTTGTAGGTTTAATGGATGAATTAGCTGGTAGTGAAAATAGAGTAGCAAATGCAAAAAAAGCATATAATGATGAAGTTGGATCATTTAATACAACTATCAAAAGATTTCCAAGCAGTATAGTTGCTTCAATGTCAGGTTTTTCAACTAAAACATATTTAGAAACAACAGAAGCTGATAAAGCACTTCCAAATGTTCAGTTCTAATAGTTAGAGGAGTGATATTATGAGAAAAATTAGTGTATTAGCATTATTCTTGTTGTTTTTAACAACTAATTTAGCTAATGTTCAAGCTGCTGATATTGAGTATAAACCTACTGCACAGTTTTTTGTTAATGATTTTGCAAATATATTATCAGATGAAACTGAACAAGAAATATTTAATATAGGTTTAAATATACAAGAGAAGACTACTGCACAATTAGTTATTGTAACGGTGCCAAATATGAGCGGTAATTTTATTGAATCTTTTACAAATGAACTTTTTAATGAGTGGGGGATTGGAGCAAAGGAAAAAAATAATGGTGTTTTAGTAATAATAGCACAAGAAGAAAAAAAAATTAGAATTGAAGTTGGATATGGACTAGAAGGAGCTTTAAATGATGCAAAAGTTGGAAGAATTCTAGATAAATATGCTGTTATTCCATTAAAAGAAAACAATTATGATCAAGCTATCATTGATTCAGCAAAACAGATACAAGGTGAAATCTATACTGAATATAGTATAGATAATACAGTAGAAAATCCAAATTTTGTTCCAATTGACAATAGTATAACTATTGATACAAAATATATAATTATAGCAATTATAATTTTTATATTTTTAGTTATTGTAACTAAAGGTAGAATATTTGAGGTATTATTTTGGTTGTTTATGATATTTGGTAGAGGCGGAGGTCGGAGGTGGCTCTTTCGGTGGCGGAGGTGGCTCTTTCGGTGGCGGAGGTGGCTCTTCGGGCGGAGGTGGCTCTTCTAGAAATTTCTAAAATTAACATATTAATGAAGAAGGGTTTATAGATTTTAAAAATTTATAAACTCTTTTTATGTATGATTTCAATAATTGTTAAATATAATTTAAATTTAAAGAACATCTTCTGATTCGAGTTTGAAATAAATGTTTTTATATGATATAATTATTTTTAAATATAGGGGAATAATATGAAACTTTTAAAATATTGGTATATCTTTGTAGGTTTACTTTGAGTTATGTATAAAATCATATAAAATATGAAAAAAATAAAATAGATGAACAAACTAAAAAGAATGATAAATGGTAAGTGGAGGAAACAGCATGAATGAAGACGAAATATTTGATATGTTTATAAACGAAATTTCTGGTAAAAAAGAAATAGATATAGAAGGTTTTGTATATAACATAGCTTTAAATTATAATATAACTGATACTAAATATAAACAACAAAAAATTAATATTGAGGATAGTTTACCAATAATAAATATTAATAATGTTAATATTTTTAAAGAAAAATTAAGTGAATATATTCAAGCAGTAAGTAGTAAAGACAATATATGTGGAATGATGCCTTTTAAAGAGGAGAAAAGCAAATTGAAATATATAGCGGCCATGTTATTTGTAAATGCTACTTCTGAAGATTTTGTATTTCCAATTAAATATATGGATAAATATACTGCTGCTATAAAAGATGATACTTTTTCAGATTTAAAGGAAGGAATAAGTATATGTAAATTAAATACTTTTAAAGATGCAAACTTAAGAGTTAAAAGTACACAGCAATCTATTTTTTTAGAAACACCTCAAAAATTAGAATTTACTCTTAGTAAGTTAATGCAAGATAACAATGAATATACTGTTTCACTTCCAAGTGTTTCTTGTTTTTGTTATGAAGATGAAGGAGATAAGATATTAAATATATCAGCAGTGCAAAATAAAAGGGTAGATAGTGAAAAAGAGAAAAATATCTTTGAAAAACAAGTGAATAGAGAAAAATTCAAATTAAATTCAGGTGTTGAAAAAGAGGAACAAGATGTAGAACCTCTTTCAATAATTAGCTTAGCTGGTGCAATACTTCTAGCTAAAGAAAAAGGTATAAATAAAGTTAGAATGCCAGATTTCATGCCAATGAGATGGTATGCTAAAAGTTTAGCGAATGAGAAAAAAAGTAAAGCTAAAAATTTAAATTTAGAAGAATTAAAAGAAGAACAAATTAGAATACAAACTAATGTAACAGATAAACTTTTAAGAAATATGGTAAGATTAAAAGATCAGTTAGGTATGTTAGATATAAGTTTAATACCAGGACAATGTGGTGATTATTTCGAGTGTTGTATAATAGATAAACAAGTAGATAATCCGAACAAAATATTAAAAGAAATGGCAGATAATATTTGTCTGTTGAAAACAAAACAAGAGGATGAATTTACAAAGTAATATAATAATTAATTTAAAAATAAAGATAATATAGAACAGAACTACTAACTAATTTAGTCAGTAGTTCTGTTTTAATAAATATGTTATGTTATTTTTTTAGTATATAATCTTCTCTAATAATATCTATATAGATGGCATCGTGATATTCCATATTATAGTATACTGATTTTCTAAATGTTCCAACTTTTGTATATCCAGATTTTTCTGCTGATTTTATTGAAGCTATATTAAAACTATAAATGCCAGAAAACAAACTTTGAGCATTTAATATTTCAAAAGCAAACTTTGTAATAAGTTTTAATGCCTCCGTTCCATATCCTTTTCCTCTGTTTTCTTTTTCTCCTATAAATCCACCTACATGAAATCTTCTTGAAGTAGAGTCTTTTTCTTCAAGTCCATATATTCCAAGTAATGTATTATCTTCTTTTTTTATAACAGCAAAATGATATTTTCCATTTTTACAAACATTTTCTAACCATTCTTTTTCATTTAAATCTGATATTAATTTCGATACAGTTCCAAGACCACTTGATAGTGTTTCATCATTCATCCATTTTGTAATTATTTGATAATCTTCTACGTCTATTGGAGATAGATATATTCTGTCACCCTCATATTTTTTATAGTACATAAAACCCCTCCTTAATAATATTTATTTATTAATCTTAAAATATTTAATATAAATATTATAACATATTTTTAGTTGGTTTTCAATGTATTTGATTTGTTTATATTATATTATGTAAATGATATTACTAAATATATAGACTTTTAAAGTAAATTATGATATAATGTAAACATTATAATAATCTTGGTAATCCGAAATAATTAAGGAGGGTAGCATAATGAATTTGCCTAGTCATGAATTACGTGAAACATTGAATGCAAAATTATTATTGGATCAACTTATAAATGAAAAAAATGTTATGGAATTTGATGATGATCTTATAAGAAAAATTAAAAATACTAATGTATTCTTATTCAGAGATTTTTTCCAAATATTTCAAGAAGGACTAAATATAGGTTCGTGTGGACAAACATCAAGACATTTATCATATTTGTTTGATGATTTTAATTTGATTAAAAAAGGTATATGTAAGATATTAATAGGAACAAAAGGTGCCCCTAGTGGTGAACATGCATGGTTACTAATTGACGGATATGTATATGATACAACACTTATGTTAAAAATCAAAGAAGAGACAGCATACAGTGTATTGGGGTATGAACCATATGAACAGATAACCAGTGGAGAAATTATGAAAGACAAGTTATATGTTATGCAAAGAGAAATGGCCAGAGATACATCTACTTTAAAATGGAAGAAGGAGTTGATAAAAGAGTTTCGAAAATGTAAATTAAAATGTTCATATCTAGGAGTACAATAAAATTTATTGTATAAGAAACACCAATATTGTTGGTGTTTCTTGTTTTGCTTATATAATGTAAAAATATATAAGAGTCTATATGGATTATGTAATATTATTGACATATAAATCTATTTGTGTTATAATATTATGAATTTAAAGTATTATCTCTGAAAAAATTTATGGGGGGTATAAGTAATGATATTAGTACAGGGAACTTTGTTACACAGAGGAAAAGCAAATGATGTGTACACCACAGGCAATGAAAATCTTTTAATTATTGATCATTCAGATCGGATATCAGCTGGAAATGGTGCCAAAACAGATGTAATCTTTGGTAAAGGAAAATCAAATAATGCAGTATCTGAACTTGTATTCAATCTTCTTGAAAAAGTAGGTGTTAAAACACACTTTGTTGAGCGGTATTCGGATACAGCTATGGTAGTTAAAAGGGCTGAGATGATACTTTTAGAGGTGATTTGTAGAAATAAAACTTGGGGAAGTTTCTGTAAACGTTATGAATGTGATAAGGGAATAACAGTATTCCCTGCTGGAGTGGAGTTTTGTCTAAAAGATGATGCATTGGGAGATCCATTCATGCCTGAGTGGGCTATAACAACATTAGGATATGCTACAGCAGAAGAAGTTAAGCTAATTGAACAATTTGTACGGAAGGCAAATTATGTAATGTTAGAACTGTTTGACAAACTTGGACTTGAGCTCATTGATTTTAAATTAGAATTTGGTCGTTTAAAAGATAGGAGCATTATCGTATGTGACGAAATTTCTCTTGATACATGTAGGCTAATAGACAATAAAACTGGACAAAACCTCGATAAAGATAGATTTAGAAATAATCTTGGAGGGGTTAAAGAAGCTTATGAGGAGGTATTAAACAGATTAAAATAATTACTATATAAAAAAGTAAAATAACAAGCAAATATATAAAGACAGACTCAAAAATTTGAGTCTGTCTTTATATATCTTAAAATTGAAAATATATATTGAATAAAACATAAAATAATCTTAAAAAGGATGGGGTTGAAAATGTTGTGTAAATATGGTATAATAATAAAAATAATTATTGAATTCAAATTAATTAAGGAGGGTTATATAATGAAGAAAAATGGTTGTGATTTTGGTTTTTGTTCCATATGTCCAGTAGAAAAATGCGATATACGGAAAATGAATTATGAGTTTGAAATTAGGTGTAATGGTAATTGTTACTTATGTGATAGAGCTTTACATTACCGTACAGTTGGAGAAGGTACACCATTTCAAGGAAAGTTTTCGGTTTGTAATATTTATCATTGCCAACATCATCATGATTTTAAATTTTATGCACGGGTTGGAAAGAGGGATTATAATTCAAAAATAGAAAAAGAAATTTATCAATATCTAAAGTGCCAAGATTGCACATTTGAGGAAGACATTGAAGATTTAAAGAAAATAATCAAAACGCAAGAAGAAAAAGGTTGGTTTCAAAATATTGATGATGGGAAATTGATGGAAAGCTTGAAAATGACTGTTACTAAGCTACAAGACTTTAGAAAAGAAAAAAATTGTCCGGTAGCTATAGGGATTCTGAATTTAGTAACTAATGAAGGAATAACGGAGGAAAAAATGGTAACTTTACTAAAAAAACAATATAAATTACCAAAATGTTTCTTTTGCTCGGTAAGAAGTTTAAGATATTTGCTAAACTTTTTTGAAAGTAAGAAAATTATATTTAAAAATGATGATATTTGGTATAAAATTTAAATCAAAGAAATATCAATTGAAAAATATATTTTAAAGTACTATATTAATTTATAGTACTTTTTTTATAAAATAATTATACATTATTAGTACATAATAATCAAATTTAAGACTTTTAAGTATAAAGTATACATAATATGAATTTTACAATTGATAATACTTGAATATATATATTTAATAGTGTATAATTATTTTAGAAAAAGTATATATAATGGTTGAGGTGTAAAAAAATGAGAGAAGAATTTAAAAGGATTGATAAAGTAAATTATTATCTTGATGTTTCAGAAACAATATCTGAGAGAGGGACATGTTTTAGAAAAAATTATGGTAGTATTATAGTAAAAAATGATGAGATAATATCTACTGGATATACTGGAGCTCCAAGGGGAAGAGCAAACTGTATTGACTTAGGTTATTGTATAAGAAGAAAAATGATTCCTGAAGCTGGAAAAGGGAATAGATTTGATTTGTGTAGATCTGTTCATAGTGAAATGAATGCTATTATAAGTGCGGCAAGAAAAGATATGATGGGTAGTACAATGTATATAGTAGGTAAATATCATAAAAATCCATTATATAATAATGAATTAGCAGATACTTATGCTAAGAATCCAGATTGTTGCCAATTTTGTAAAAGATTAATAATAAATTCAGGTATAGATAAAGTAATTATAAGAATAGATAAAGAAAATTACAAAGAAATTAGTGTTAATAGTTGGCTTGATTGTGATGAATTATTACAGGGAAATATAGGATATTAAAAAAAATAAGGGCAAACTAAAAGGAATGAGCTCTGTAAATTGAACTATACCCAATAAATTAGACTTGAAAAAGAAAGAGTACTGAAAGTATTGTAATTAATTTTGCAATACTTTCTCGTTTTTTAACCTTTTTATTTCTTTTTGTTTAAATTGATTAGGCGTTAAA
>JAQUGQ010000029.1 GCA_028684095.1 Clostridia bacterium | reverse complement strand
TGTGTATTGTCGTAATATCACTATTATATCATAAAGGGGGATTTTTTTCATTACAGCTAAAAGCTTTTCTATTCTCACTGGCATAGCCAGTGGTTGTATACCTGGGGTAGTTCAAGGGGATAATATAATAAAACAAAAACATTTACAAATGTAAATGTTTTTGTTTTATCTTTCATTTAAATCAACGGTACTTTTTGATTTACCATCATTATCATATCTATTTTTCGTTTTAGATATATTCAAATTTGCCACATCTTCTAAGTTTAAATTTAAAGTGTCACAAATAAGTGAACAATACCAAAGAGAATCACCTAATTTTTCTACAATTTTATCAGTTCTTAAAAGTTTTTTGTCTATTAAATTCTCACCAACTTCAGTTCCTATTTGCCCCATCTCTTTAGCAAGTCCAATTGATGCAATCAATAGTCTTTTTTCATCATCATCTTTAATAGCGGTATCAATAGTTTTAATGGCATAGTTTTGATAAGTTTCAAAAGTAATAGGTCCAGCTAAAGGTATATCTTCGTGCCTATACCTAGTATAAACTTTTTTTAGATTATCAATGGCCAAATCATTTAAACTTTTACCACATTCTTTACCTAAAAATGAGATGTACCACAAACAATCACCTAATTCTTCTTCAACGTGTTTAACATCTAATTCTTTTTCGTGAAAATTCCCTTTAAGTAATGCTTTTCTTATACTACTGGTTACCTCGGATTTTTCTTCATCTAATCCTAATGTCAAATATATAAGTCTTTCTCTTTGATTATTTCTTAATCTTGTAGCTAAAGTATCTGAAATAGCAGAATCATAATCATTAAATTTCATATTAACTCCTTATTTTTTATTTATATTATTTAATAATATATCTTCTATAGAGATATCTAACGAATTACAAATACTTGTAAGATTATACATAATATCTGCAACATTATCTTTTAATTTTTCTATATTTTCTCTTTTAATTTCTGTATCATCATTATATAAAATGCTTTTTAAATTACCAGAAATATTTCCTGATTTAGTAATCGTAGATAAACCAGAATTTATAACTTTCTCTCTTCTTGAATTATTAGAAAGATTATCTAAATTATTAATTCTTTCTTGATATTCTTTAAAATCCATAAAACACTTCCTTATAAATTATATATATATTGTATCATATCCAAATGAATTTGTCAAATTAAGAGGTTTTATTAATATTTAGTATAATACCATATAAAAATAAATCAATCTAATAAATGTAAACCTAATTGTTCTTTTATTTTTGTTGGCATATTAGATGGTGGTCCTTGATATAGTATAGTTGTCTTATTATTTCCTTCTTTATCTAAATGTATAACCCAATCACAATTAGATATCAATAATAAATTATTATCCGCTATTATCACAGAATTATTTTTACTAATCAAATATTTAAGAATATAACTTATACGATCAACATCACTTATATGTAAACCTCTAGAAGGTGTGTCTAAAATATATAGACTTCTATCACCCAATTTTTTAGCTAATTCTTTAGATATTTTTATTCTTTGAGATTCTCCTCCACTTAACGTAGAAGAAGGTTGTCCTATACATAAATATTCTAAACCAACATCACACAAAAATGTTAATTTACCACATCTTAATTTCCAATTTTTATAAATTTCTAATGCTTGTAAAACTGTTTTTGATAATACATCTCCAATAGAATATTCATCTATTTTACAATTTAGTAAATCGTCTTTATATCTCTTTCCATTACATATATTACATTTATGTTGGATATCTATATTATTTATTTTTTCAGTTATATATCCTTTTCCCATACATACTGTGCACATACCTGTAGAATTAAAACTAAAGTCTCCTATATGAAATTTTTTATCACTGAACTTGCTAAAAAAATAATCACGCAAAATATCCATATTATTTATATATGTAAGAGGTATGCTTCTTATGTTAGTACTAATACATTTCTGATCAACCATATGTGGTCGTCTTATATTTTCCTTACCTCTAATATTAGTGTATTTTATATCTACCCTTTTTTTCCATCCTTGTGAAGATTTATCTGTAAGCTTTTGAATAATTTCTAACATAACAGTTTTACCTGATCCAGTAGATCCTGAAATACATACTAATTTTCCAAGTGGTATTTTCAGATTCGAATCTTTAAACGTACGGTAGGTTACATTTTCAAAAACAATGTTTTTCATATTTTCATCTGAATTTAGCATTTTGTTTTTATGTTTGTTTATAGTGTTAATCAAACTATTTTCAGAATACAAGAAACTTTTTGTATCGCCACAATATATGACTTTCCCACCATTTTCTCCAGCACCTGGCCCCATCTCTACTATATAATCACTCTCTGTTATTAATGGTATAGAATGTTCAATAGCTATAACTGTAAATCCTAAAATCACTAATTCTTTAAATATGTATGATATATCTTTTGCTTCTGCATATGAAAGTCCTGAACCTATTTCATCTATTATTAGTAACTTTTCTTTTTTTATTAATAATAACAACTTTAAGAATCTTAACTTGTTATATGTACTAAGACTTAACTCAGTAATTTTACTATCTAATAGAAGCATATTTATACTTAATAATTTTACCACTTTAATAAAAAAACTATTTCTAAAATTTATATTAATTTTACTTGTGCCTTTATCTAATAAATATTCATTTAAAGTTTTTGTTTCTATATCAACATTAAATAAAAATTTTCCAATTGATTGATTTGTCTTTTGTATATATACACGTTGTTCTAATAAACATGGTTCGACAGGTATATGTATGTTTTCTTTTTTTTCAAAATATCCAGAATAAATAACTTCAATAGCTAGCGTTGATTTACCACTTCCACTTTTGCCTATAAAAGTAATATATTTACCAAGAGGAATATTCAATGAAATGCTCTTCAAATTATTATTATTTGCATTATATACTTTTATTAATCTCTCATCAATATTATGGTTCATTATATTTACTCCTCATATATATATAATTTATTATACTTTAATATATTGTATATAAAAAAGAGTGCAATTTTTGCACCCTTAATGATATTATTTTTTTCCAAATTTTTCTATAAATTTGGAAGCTCTACCTTGATTAGACATAGTTTGTTTTTGACCTGTGTAAAATGGATGACAAGTACTGCAAGTATCTATTTTCATTTTTTCTCTTGTAGAACCAGTTTCTATAATATTACCACAAGCACATTTTATTTCTGATTTAAAATATTTTGGTTGTATTTCTGTTTTCATTAAAATCACCTTCCTATATTTAGTTTTATTTAATTTACCTATATATTTTAACATATATTTGCTAGAATTGCAAGACTTTGATATAATAAAAAATAAAAATGTTAATAATTAATATTTAATACTCCTAAAGAGGCTAGTTTACAGAATTATTATTAATTTTATTTATAAGTTAATACGATTCCAGCAAAACATACTCCAAAGGTTATCAAAACCCATAATAGACATAATAATATGGTTTTAATTGCTAACTTAAAACCAAGGACTTTTTTGTTATCTTCTCCGTAACCTTTAATACAAATCACTATATATGATACTATAACTAATATTAATATTATAATTGCCAATCCTTCTCTAAACATAGATAGTATTAAAGATAATACTAATATTAGTACTGTCATCACGGAATATGATACAACGTCTTTATCTCTTTTTTCTTTCATAGTAAATCCTACCTTTCTCTTTTGTCATTTAGAATACTCTACTTAAGTTCAACCCCACCAAATATTGCTTTAATATTAATGTATACAGTTTTTCTACTTTCGTCGTATGTTCCTCTAAATTTATTCTCTGTTCCACCAAATAGAGCCATGGGTTCACTTATAACTACATTATATTTTTCTGAAAGTATTATTGATACTCCACCAAATAATGCACTAATATCCATCTGTACGTTGCCAGTTATTTCTATATCCCTTAAATCTAGTTCAACTCCACCAAATATTGCATTTGCAGTTAAACCTTTGAAATTTTTAGTTGTAAGTCTTTCTTTCACTCCACTAAATATTCCGTTGTATATAAGTTCTCCTGCATTGTTTTGTACATTTGCTGGTGTATTACTGAATAATTTTTTACCAAATACTAAATTAACCCCAACTATTATAAGGATAAAAGGCCATATAAGATCAAATATTGATCCATATATTACTCCTAATTCATTGAGTACATTCCATATACCAACAAATATTAAAATTGAAGGTACAGTAGTTACTTTTTTATCATTAATCATCATAAGTATACCTATTACTGATAGAAAAGTCCATCCTGTTATACTATAATCAATATTGATTTCTACATTTAAAGTTTC
>JAQUGQ010000021.1 GCA_028684095.1 Clostridia bacterium | reverse complement strand
ATTCTTCTACAACTTTTAACTTAAACTCTTTAGAGTATGTTTTTTTAATACTTCCCATAAAAAATCCCCCTTAAAGTATTATACACCTCTTTCTTTAAGATGTCTACTTTAAGGGGAACAGTTCAAATTACAGAATTCATTTCTTTTAGTTTGCTTAATCAAAAATTGTCTAACATTTTGGGTGCACTTTAAAATAAGTTATTTTTATCATTTATTTATACTATTTTAATTTAACTAAAGCACTACTAACATATGCGATTTGACCATTTGTAAGTTTAATAGTATGCCAACCATTTGCAGTAGATGTTATATTTATAGATTGACCTCTTTTAAGCATTTGTAATACTTTTGATTTTGTGGTTGGCAAGCTCCTAACGTTTAATACACCTGTATTTACAATACCAGTTTTTGTAGTTACTTTTGTAGTGGTAGGTTCTGTGGCAGTAGTAACATAAGTACTACTAACATATGCAATTTGACCATTTGCAAGTTTAATAGTATGCCAACCATTTGCAGTAGATGTTATATTTATAGATTGACCTCTTTTAAGCATTTGTAATACTTTTGATTTTGTGGTTGGCAAGCTCCTAACGTTCAATACACCTGTATTTACAATACCAGTTTTTGTAGTAATTGGTTCTATGGCAGTAGGTTCTGTGGCAGTAGTAACATAAGTACTACTAACATATGCAGTTTGACCGTTTGCAAGTCTAATAGTATGCCAACCATTTGCAGTAGATATTATTGTTACTGTTGTACCCTTTTTAAGTGTTTGTAATACTTTTGAATTTGTAGAGGGAGTACTACGTACATTTAATACAGCTGTATTTACATTTCCTAATACAGTAACAGGTGCAGTAATAATTGGTGTAGGTGTGACTGGAACTATTGTGTTAATAGTAACATAAGTACTACTAACATATGCAGTTTGACCATTTGCAAGAATAATATTATACCAACCAGTTTCTGTTCCTATTATTGATACAATTGTACCTTTTGGAAGAGTTGTTAATATAGTTGAAGTTGAAGATGGACTGTTACGTACATTTAAATTAGTTGCGGTTATTGTACCATATGCTGTAATTACTGCAGTAGTAGTTGGTTCTGGTGCAACTTTAATTGGATTTAACCAAGTAGAATAATTTTGCCAGATACTACTAGGTTCTTGCCCAAGTGCCCAAACTCCGACACCCTTTAAATTATATATATTAACTAGTGATATTTTAGCTTCAATGGAAGTTTCATTTTCATACCAAATTGTATACGTTCCTGGGGTTAATGTTTTACCATTTAAAGTACTTACCGGATCTGTAGATTTAACTATAAAGGTAGCTTTTGGAGATTTCTGTATGTTGTCGTAAGTAACAGTTGCATTATACAATATTATCATTTGATTTACTCTATCTAAAGTTATACCATTACCATTAAATGAATTATCTTCGTTCCAAATTCTACCGTAAAATGGTAAACCTACAACTATTTTATCACCTGTTGTTTTAGTTAGTGCATATCTTATAGAATTTTCTACGAAAGATATGCTAGCTACTGGACCTGGAAGACTTCCTTGCCAATGTTCATCATATGTCATCATCATAAGATAGTCGGAGTTATTTGCAAGGTTTGTATAATCATATGATCCATGCCAACCAGTTAGCCAATTATTTGGATTTGCAGCAACTGCCACTGATACTTCTTTTGAGGAAGGTATCTTTGCACGTAGTTTTGTTACAAAATCTGTATATTGACTACGTTGAAGCTCAGATACATTTTCTATGTCTATATTTATACCATCAAGGTTGTATTGGGATATATAGCTTGCAAGCTCTGTTGATAAATTCTCGGTATTATTAAGTGCAAGTATACCTGCGGCTCTATTCCAATGATTACTTAAAAAAGGAATAACTTTTATTCCTTGACTATGTGCATGATTAATTAGTTCCGTACTTATAGTATTAACTTTAATACTTCCATCAGCATTTATGTCAAAATAGCTAGGTGATATTGTACCAAGTGCACCATTTGTACGATCTATATATGATATTTGCTGAGTAGGGGTTCCAGTGTATAAATATGCCATACTATATTTTGGTGTTTCTAAGCCATACACATTCATAAATGAGGAATAAGACATTGTAGCTATAACAACACCATTTACTAATATTTTAATAGCATTTATTTTCATTTCTTTAGCATTTCTTTTTAAATATGATACAATATTATTTGTATTGTTTTTTAATTTTTCAGAATGCAAAAATTCAAGACCAAATTCTGTATCAGTAGTTGTAATATAACATATTAAAATATCAAATGTTTCATCATTATTTTTTTTAAAACTTATTTTGTTATACAAGCAATTCACCTCCATAAAGTTATCTTGTAATATATATAATATATCCAAACAATATCTTTTTATACTAATCTCTAAATTATGTCAAATTGTTGTGTTTTCAAGTATTTCTACGTAATGTTGATTGTATATCATAGCCACTTGGATTCTGAAATATTCTAATATTAAATTCAGAGGCTACTGATAATATATGATCGAATATATCAGCTTGGATTCCTTCGTAATTTATCCATTCAGTATCATTTGTAAATGCATATATTTCTAATGGTACTCCATTTTCTCTCGGTTCAAGCTGTCTAACCATTTGTATCATATTTTTATGGATACTTGGATGATTATTTAAATATAGCTGAATATATATTCTAAATGTTCCTATATTTGTTAATCTTTTTATATTAATAGACTGAGTAGGATCTATATTTGGATTTTTATTATATTCTTGAATTTCTTTCTGTTTATTTGTAATATAGTTTGAAATATATCTGATGTTTTTAAATTTTTCTATCATTTGTGAGTCACAAAGTTGTATACTACTAGAATCTATATATATTGAGCGTTTAATACGTCTACCACCACACTCTTGCATATTTCTCCAATTTTTAAATGAATCTGATATAAAGGCATAGGACGGAATAGTTGTTACTGTTTTATCAAAATTTTCTACTTTTATTATATTAAGTGATATATCAATAACTTCTCCATTTGCATCATATTTAGGCATTTCAATCCAATCACCAATTCTTACCATATCATTAGTTGCAATTTGTATTCCAGAAACCAATCCAAGCAGTGAATCTTTAAATACTATCAAAAATACCGCTGCTAAAGCTCCAATACCACTTAAAATTATAATAGGACTTTTATCAAGTAAATTGGATGATATAATTATTATACCAAAAATATATAATGCCATTTGAGATACTTGTATAAAACCTTTTATAGGCTTATTCTTAGATATTGCATAATTATTGTATATGTCATTTAAGAAATTTAAAAGTGCAACTATTACAGATAATATAATTATAGTAACATATGTAAAAATAATTTTGTTTAAAAAAAATTGAAATTTACTGGAGAATGATGGTATAAAAAAATAAATAAGAAGAGGAGTAATTAAATGGAATAGTCTATTAAAAACTTTTCGTGTTAGCATTATATCATCCCATTTGATTTTAGTTTTTTTTACATATAAACTAAGTTTTTTTAATATTATTTTATCGGTAACTAATTTTACAACTGCACTAATAAATATAATAAATATTAGCAATATTATATTTGATAAAATTTCTGCTATAGTTATATTAATTTTAAGTGTAATCAATGTATTAAAAATATAATTTAACATTTTTTCCTCCGTTATTTGTTTTATCAATTCTGTATTTCATATATTATGATATAATTCTCGAATAAATATTCTGTTTAAAAAAAATTACGTATATTATTTTATATTTGTAATTTTTTAACACAAAGTGGAAAAATAGTATAAAAAAGTTGACATTAAATATATATTAGTATATAATAATAATATAATATTTAGAAAGGAGATATTTATGGAAAAAATTAATCATGATATAATTAATGAAAAAGCGAAGTTATTTAAAATACTTTCAAATAATGTAAGGCTATGTATTTTAACTAATCTATGTAAAGATGGAGAAAAAAGAGTAAATGAATTACAGCAATGTTCAAATTCTTCACAGTCTTTTGTATCTCAACAATTAATGAAATTAAAATATATGGGTATAATAAATGATAGAAAAGATGGAACACAAGTATACTATAAAATATGTGATGAAAAAATCAAAAATATTATAAAAAAAATTTTATTGGAGAAATAGCAATGAATAATTTTAAAATCACATTAATAACAAAAGTAAAAAGGAAATTGAACAAATTAGAAATAAAGTAATTAAAAATTTAAAAGGAGAGATAAATTATGTTAAAACATATAGATAGTAATGAATTTTTAAAAGAAGTATTAGAAAATAAAAAAGCGGTATTGGTTGACTTTTATGCAAGTTGGTGTCCACCTTGTAAAATGTTAGCACCAATTTTAGAAAAAATATCAACTAGCAGAGCTGATTTTGATATTATAAAAGTAAATATTGATGAAAATCAAGATTTAGCAATGAAATATAAAATTGAAGTAGTACCGACAATGGTTGTTTTTAAAGATGGTAAATCAGTTAATAAAATGGTTGGATTAGTAAATGAAAGCGAAATTGTTAATTTAATGTTAAATTATATAGATTAATTAATATAGGAGGTATTATGAAGGTACTTATAATCGGAGGAGTAGCAGGTGGAGCATCTACTGCTACAAGGTTACGCAGATTAGATGAAGCTATAAATAAATAAAATATTACATAATAACAAATATATATTATGTAATATTTTATAAATTTTAGGATAAATGTTGACAAAGGATAATATTTGTGTTAAAATATTATATATACGAAGAGAGTGTATAAGCAGTAATGTGAGCTACACAGCCAATCAGGTACACGAAATGAAAATATTTTCATAAAAGGAGTCTCGTTTAGAGAATCTTTTTATGAGAATATTTTTTTGTTATATAAATATATAACAAGAGTATATTCCAAAAAAATTGTAAAGAAGGGTGATGTAAAATGTTAATCAGCGTTCAAAATTTAAACAAGGAGTTCAAACTAAAAGTAAAACAGAAAGGAATAAAGGCATTTTTCAAACCAGTATATATTAATATCAAAGCGGTTAAAGATGTTTCATTCGAGATTGAAAAAGGAGAAGTGGTTGCTTTTATTGGACCAAATGGTGCAGGTAAATCAACAACAATAAAAATGCTTACCGGAATAATTCAACCAACTAGTGGTAGTATTTCTGTTTCAGGATTTAATCCATGTGAAGGCAGGAAAAAACTTGCATATGAAATTGGATGTATGTTTGGTCAAAAATCTCAGTTATATTTACACTTATCTGTTATTGATAGTTTTAGACTTTTAGGTAGCATATATGATATGGACAAAATGAAAATACAGTCTAGAATATCATATGTTGCAAAATTATTTAAAATTGAACATCTACTTGAATTAACAGTTAGAAAGTTATCTTTAGGTCAAAGAATGATTTGTGAAATAGCTGCGTGCATTTTACATGAACCTAAGATAATATTTTTAGATGAACCTACTATAGGACTAGATATTATTGCGAAACTAAGAATTAGAGAAATTATTTCAATGCTTAGTAAAGAGCAAAAAACAACTATTTTTTTAACTAGTCATGATGTTGGTGATGTAGAAGCTTTATGCAACCGAATAATAGTAATTAATGAGGGTATGGTTATAACTGATAGTAGTATAGAAGATATTAGGAATAAATATTTATCAAAAAAACTAATAACGATGTACTATGATCAAGATATAACTAATTTGAAATTTAATTATGATGTTGTATCAAGAAAAGAAAATCAAGTTATAATTGCTGTTGATACAACAAAAGAAAAAGTGGGAGATATTCTTTCATATTTTACTTCAGTTGGAAGCATTGCTGATATTCAAATAGAATCTACACCACTTGAAGATGTAATACGAAAAATATATGAAAAGAGGTATGACTTATGAGAAAATACTATGAAATTTTTAAATTTAACTTAAAAACTAAGATGAATTTCAAAGCAAATTATTTCTTTTCGCTTCTATCGTTTACAATTCACATATTAGTATTTAATACCTTGTGGGATTTTATATTAAAAGGAAAAACAATTTTGGGATATACTAAGCCAGAACTTATCTGGTATATAATTATTGGAGAGCTTATAACTTATTCAACTGCACATAACTATAGAAAGATATCTGATATGGTTAAAAGTGGTGATGTTGCAAATATGCTTACTAAACCAATAGATTTTGTAAAATATATATTTGCTGAAGAAGCTTCTTGCTTAGTAAATGTTATAATAAATATAATATTTGCAGCTATACTAGGAGTGGTTATGGCGGGTATGATAAAACTATCTATTGTTCAGGGTATTATGTTTATAATATCAATCTTACTAGCAGTTGTATTATGGATATCTATACAAGTATTTATAGGTTTACTTGCATTTATTACTGAAGAAAACGAAGCATTTTATTTGATAATATCTAAAGCTATGTTATTATTAGTATTAGCTCCGTTAGAGTTTTTTCCAGATATTATTCAAAAAATTTTAAGTATTTTACCTACAACATATATTTCATATCCTGCTGCAAAGATTTTTGTTCACTTTAATGGTATGCAAAACATTCAATTGTTAGGAGGGCAAATAATATCTTTAGGTTTTGTACTGACTATAATCTATTTTTTGAATAAGAAAGGAGTTGAAAATATCAATGTTAACGGTGGTTAAAAATATAATTAACAATTTAAAATTTTTCGTAACTGCTATAAAATGTAGTATGAAATCAGCAATGGAATATAAGATTAGTTTTTTAGTACAATCAATTTTTATGTTTATAAATAATGGATTTTGGTTAGTGTTTTGGTTAGTTATATTTAAAGTAAATGGTGATAACATAAATGGAGTAACATTTGATACAATTTTGTATCTATGGTCTTTGCCAGTTATATCTTTTGGAATTGCATACTTTTTCTTTGGTGGATCTGATAATATAAACAAATATATTATATCAGGTCAAATGGATAGTTATATGTTGCAACCTAAACATCCACTTTTAAATATATTAACTTCAAAATGCAATTTTTCTGCATTTGGAGATCTAATGTATGGAATAGTATTAGGGTTAATAGTTGTAAAATTTAACTTAGTATATTTTTTATTGATATTAATATTAGGTACTTTTGGAGCTATATTTTATGTATCAACTGCTATAATACTAAGATCAATATCAGTATGGTTGGGTGATACAGAACTTATAGCCAAAAAATATAGTGATAGTTTATTAACTACATTTTCAATATATCCAGAACAATTATTTAGTGGTATATTAAAGGTACTGCTATATACTGTAATACCAGTTGGTTATATGGCATATATGCCTATTAATGTTGTTATGAGTTTTGATGTAAAAAGTTTTCTTTGCATAATTGGTGTAGGTGTAATGTATATTATATTAGCATTACTTCTATTCAATAAAGCAATGAGAAGTTATGAGTCTGGTAACACAATTTCTATGAGGAATTAAAACATAGGAATAACAAAAAGAATTTAAAAACAGATATGTACTTATTATTAAGTACATATCTGTTTAAAATGTCTACAAAGTGTCTATAGTCTATTTTTTTTACATAAAAACAAATATAAAAAGTATATAACAAATATTCATAAAAAAGAAATAAACTTAGCACTAATTGTTAACTAATACTAAGTTTATCTTCAGTCTGAAGAAATGTATTTTTATCTTTATTTACTTTTTATTATTTGTTTTCTTTGTGTTTATAATTGTCTTTATATACTCTCCAGCTGGAGATAAATTATCATCAATATTATAATGCTCTAAATTATTGTAATAACTTAAAATTGCAGATGATTCTTTTTTATCAGAAAATGACCAATTAATCCAACTAATATTTCTTTCGTCTAAAAAATTTATCCATTCATTAGATTCTTCAATATGTATTCCGCCATCACCATCTGGTTTACTTACTCCCCATTCAGAAATAAATATTGATATATTTTTATTTAAAGCATAATCGATTTTTTTTCTTAATTCTTCATCATGATCACCAGAATAAAAATGACATGCATATACAATATTATTAAAGTCTAATGGATTATCTGCTGCTATATCAACGTCTTGTGACCAATTTTGTGTACCTACTATTATTAATGATTTTTTACTATTGTTTCTTATAAGAGGTATTATTTCTTCAGCATAAGGTTTTATATCATAATCCCAACTAACACCACTATTTGGTTCATTACATATTTCATATATTACATTTGGAATATTCTTATATTTTAAAGATATTTCATTGAAGAAATCTTTTGCTTGCTCTTTATACAAATTAGGATTATTATCAGATAATATATGCCAATCTACTATAACATAAAGATTTAATTCAATTGCTATATCTATTATTTCAATTACTTTTTCTTTTAAATTTGGTTTATATATATATCCACCTTCTAAAGTATATAAAGCAATTCTAAAAACATTTATTCCCCACTCATCTCTTAAATGTTTTAAATTCTTATAGTTTATCATATCACTATACCATTGTATCCCATGACTGCTTAAACCCTTTAATTGAATGGTATCACCTCGCTTATTTGTTAAGTCTTTTCCTTCTACCTTTAAAAAACCATTTTTAGATACCAAATTATTATTTTCTTTGTTAAAATTTAAATAAATACTATCAATTACACCAGTAAAAAGAATTATGCTAATCAATACAATTATTATACATATTAAAATTATTTCTTTTTTCATATAAATCCTTTCTAATTGTGTCTGAAAAACACATCGAATAATGCTTTTTTATGAAAATAATCTACTTTAGGTGGTTGCCTATTATACATTATTTGATAAAGTGATAATTTATTTTTTTTATCTATATTAATAATTTCTAAAATATATTCTTTACAATTTTTATTTTCTATTTCTTCCTTTATAATTGCAGTAAAATTAGTTTGATATTCATTATAAAAAATATCTATATTATTTGTTTCGTTAATTATTAATTCTTTATCTGAAATTATTGACAACTTATCATCTGATATTCTCTTTGTATTTGCTTGCAATTCACTAGAATTATTTTTTAATACACATTTACATGGTGCATAAACACCAAATTCCTCCGATAATTTACCTTTTTTACCTATATCAAAAATGATAGCAACTATCAAGTAAAAAATATTAGATGTCAGCCATACCAATGATATATAGTATATGCTTAAATTAGTATTAAAAAACTTCTGTATACAAATTACTAGTGCAAATATATTTAAAAATAATAAAATTAAGTGACATGAAAGTAACATTATTTTATGTTTTACACTTTTATTAGGAATATTATTTTTTGGTGAGACTTCAAAAGTTGTTTTCTTAATTCCTATTAATTCAATTAACACATTGAAAGCTAATATAGGTGCTAATATAGTTTCATATATCTTATTCCACGTCGAAGATCTTTTACTTGCATATAATATATCTAAAACAAATCTCTTTAAAATATACATAGGTAACCAGAACATAAGAAATGTTATTATATTACAATCAACTACAACAATTCCAAAAATACCAAACAATATAGGGATTATTAAATAAGTTAATCTTTTAATACCAAAGAACCAATATGAAACACATGAAAAATATTCTAATTTTTGTCTTATATTCAATCCTTTTAGAGAAAATATTTTATACTTCTTAAGCATTTGAATACATCCTCTTGCCCAACGTGTTCTTTGTTTTATAAATCCCGATAAATCATCTACTGAATATCCTGATGCTTTAATTTCATCTACAGCAATACACTTATATCCTTTATCTTCTATTAGCATACCTGTTGCAATATCTTCAGATATTGTTCCAGTAGCAAAACCATTTACTTCATCTAGCGCCTTTCTAAGAAATATTGTATTAGTACCACAATATATAGCTGCATTTATAGTATTTTTTGTTAATTGTAATTCATTATAAAAAAATTGTTGTTCAAATGGAATTAATTTAGATAAATTTAATCTACTCTGATATATATCAGAATTATAAAAACTTTGCGGAAGCTGTACAAATCCTATTTTTTCATTATTGAAAAAGTATTTAATATTAGAAATTAAAAAATCATCCATAGGAATCATATCAGCATCAAAAGTAACAACATACGGAGACTTTATCTCACGTAACGCATTATTATAGTTTCCAGCTTTTGTATCAGATCTATTAGTTCTACATATATAATTTACATTCATTTCTTTTGCTAATTCTTTAACTTCTGATCTATTACCATCATCACATATATATATATGTAACTTACTCTTATTTGAATATTTTAAATTTAAACATCCATTAATCGTTTTTTCTAATAAATTTAAATCCTCGTTATATGTAGCAATTAAAATATCTACATCTGGAAATTTCACATTATTTCTAATTTTTATTTGTTTTAATTTTTGTTTCTTAGCTAATAAAATATTTATAAAATGAATGAAAAAATCTATTGCATCCCATATTTCTATGATTATTAAAATTAAACCTATAATTAAGGATAAATATCCAAAATTTAATGGTAAAGTAAATAATAATCTCCAAAATATATATATTAATGTAAATATAAACATTATATAGAAAAGAAATTTTGTGTTTTTGTTTTTCACATTATACCCCTAAAGCAATTAATTTGTAGTTTTTACATATACTACTATATTTTTCATATTATATCATTTTATTTTTATATAATCAACATATTTCGTAAATTAAATTACTAATTTTACAAGTATATATTTTTTTGTAATAATAGTGTAACAATCTGAAAAAATATAATATTTTAATCTGATTTTTACTGTTATATTTTTTCATTTATTGACAACATTTTTACTTGGTGATATAATTTATACAATAATATTTATTATCATATATTAATTACTAAGGAGGAGAAAAATGGTTAATTTTTTTGAGAGAAAAAATGGGATATCACTAATAGCTTTAATAATAACTATTGTAGTGGTAATTATATTAGCAGGTGCAATTCTATTAAGCCTAGCTAATAATAACCCAATAACATCTGCAAAGGAGGCAACAATACTAACAAGTGTTGGTGCAGTACAGAATGCATTAGACCTTTATAAATTAAAAATTATGTCTGAAACTTTTCAAAATCCCACTGTTTCAGAGTTAATAGACAATAATATAGTTGCACAACTTCCATTAGAAGATGCAAATGAAGAAGACGGTCTATACAATGTTATTATTATTGAACGGATTAGGCCTAAAACTTAGTTTAGGAGCAAATGCTGGTACAAGAACTAAATCAAAGGATATTTTTGTATTAGATACAAACGATTATGTTGTATACATAAATAATGCATATAACGTATATCCAGATGGTGATGCTGATATAGCTATTGAGCCAGTAGGACCTATATATACAGAAGATAATTTACCTTCTGAATATATCCCTATATTTACTATTGAACAATTCAATAATATATCTTCTGGTCAAACTAATTATCAAATTCTAAATAAAAGTGGTGTATCTAAAGGGAATTACAATATGGTTTCAAATGCTACTTATGTTTTGATGAATGATTTAGATTTTTCTAGTATTTCAAATCAAGTACCTATAAAGGGATTTACAGGTACATTGGAAGGAAACAGATATACAGTAAAAAATATTACTATGGATACAACAACTTCAACAACTTCATATGTATCTGTAATATCTGGACTTGAAATTGATCCACCCGGTGGATTATTCGATAGAGTAACTAATGGTTTTATTCAGAATCTTACAATAGATAGAATGAATCTTACAGGTGTTGGTAGTTTAGGTGCTTTAATGGGAGAAAACACAGGAACTACTATTACAAGTTGTAAAGTAATTAACTCTAATATTACTAGTAATGTTGCCCCTATATACGGATATAAAGGAAGTGCTGGTGGATTAATTGGATTTGTAAACAATTTACCTATAACTATAACAAAAAGTAAAGTTATATCAACAAAAATCCTTGGGGATAATAGTTCTGGTATGATAGCAACATCTTTCGGAGATATAACGATTACTTCATCTAGAGTTGAAAGTGTAACAGCTGAATATGCTGGTT
The DNA here is from genome assembly GCA_028684095.1 of Clostridia bacterium. GTDB lineage: Bacteria > Bacillota > Clostridia > TANB77 > CAG-465 > RGIG5057. Next base: position 6,578 of record JAQUGQ010000021.1, on the reverse strand, counting down.
TTATAGGTTACAATGATGCTGAATTAACTATGACTAGTTGTAAATCTATTAAAACCGTTGCTCCTGTCGGTATGGTATATATTTCGACTGGAGATACAACATTTACAAATTGTGAATCATCTAATATACAAGCTGTTATATCAGGAATGGTTTATCTAAGCGAAGGGAAATTTACTGCTACAAATTGTAAAGTATTAAATTCTACTATAACAAGTGACTATGATGATATTGGTGGTATAATTTCAGCAGCAAATTCAGATACTGAATTTACTGGTTGTGAAGTAAATAAAACTAAAATCACAAGTGGAAGTGGAGCAGCAATTGGAGGATTAGTTGCAGTTTCTAATGAAAGTACTAAGATTGTAAATTCTAACTTTATTGATTCTTCTATAACAGGTGGTTATCACGTTGGTGGAATTGTTGGAATAACTTGGGATTTAGATATAGATAATTGTAAAGTGGAGAAATTCTCACTAAACTCAACAGGCATTAATGCTGGTATAGTTTCTCTTGTTAATGGTAGCTCAACAATTAATAATTGTTCTGTTAATAATATGGAGGTAACCGATTCTACATATATAACTGCAGGTATAATCGCACTAAGTTGTTACGATGGTGCTACTTCTATATCAAACTGTAATGTTCAGGATTTGAAATTAAACAATTCTTCAGACACTACAGCTGGAATAATCGCAATTTCATCACATACATTATTAATTAACAATTGTTCGGTTTCAAACTCTAATTTAATAACATCATCATATGGACATGCAGGTGGTATTGTAGCTATTGCAAGAAAAGATTGGGATTTACCAACTGCTAATTTATCTATTACCAACTCTAGTGTAAAATCAACTACACTTTCTGGTTCAGAAATTGGTGGTATAATAAGTATTGCTGGACATAGTAATTTAACAATAGATAAATGTTCTGTTAGTGATTTAAAAATACTTGGTGAAACATTTGTTATAGGTGGTATAGTTGGAATTGAAGATAATGATAATGGTAATACTTCAATTACAGATTGTACTGTTAATGATTTTATAATGAATGAAAACGGTGAGACTTGTGACGGTGAGACTACTTATGGAGGTATTATAGCTCTTGCGAAAAACACTTTAACAATTGATAAATGCTCTGTTACTAATGCTACATTATTATCATATGGATCATATGCAGGACAAGCGGGTGGTATTGTAGCTGTAGCTTCAAAAGATTGGGATTCACCTACTGTTAATTTATCTATTACAAATTGTAATGTAAAAGGAAGTACTATATCTTCTTTAGAACTTGGTGGTATTGTAGCTATTTTATCTTTTGATACAGCAATTATAAATACTTGTAACATAGAAACAACAAATATTATTTCTAATTCTACATCTACAGATTACCAAACTATTGTAGGTGGTATTGCAGGAGTAGGAAAAGCAGAAATTTCAAATTGTAACATTACGGATAGTAATATAGAATCTTCTACATTCGTTGCTGGTGGAATAGCAGGAATAGGACATACTATAAAAATTACAGATTCAAATATTACAAGATCTAAAGTTACAGCAGGAGAAATGGTTGGAGGAATTATCGGAATATTAGACTCTGAAAATCCTTCTGATCATAAAATACAAAATTGTAAAGTTATTAATAGTATAATAACAAACTTACATTATGATAATTATCCTGAATGTTTTACAGGTGGTATTGCAGGTATAGCAGAATCTCCTATTATAAGTTGTAGTGTAACTGGAAGTACTATATTATCTAATAATATAAATTCAGAATATGCTAAAGTTGGAGGTATATCTGGTATTTCATCAGCTACACCTATTACAAGTTGTAGTGTAAGCGATAGTACCATAACTTCAAAAAGTGCTAACATTGGTGGTATTTCAGGATTTGGGTTCAATATAAGTAGTTGTACTGTTACAAATGCAACTATAACTGATACTAACACATCTTCTATAACTACTCCTATAACTGAATTCATTCAGTTAAATGGATTAGGCGGAATAGTCGGACACGGAAACAATTATGATAGTAGTGCTATAATTACTAATTGTAAAGTTATAAATTCTACATTAAATGGATGTGATGCAGTTGGAGGTATGTCTGGAGCAGCAAGTCCAAGAATAGTAGATTCTGAAGTAACAGGAACTAGAGTAGCTGGTACTGGAAAATTCATTGGTGGTATCCAAGGTTTTGGTGGTTCACTAGGTGAAAACACTTTAGCTGTAACAATTAATAATTGTAAGGTTAAAAATAGTCAACTTGTTGGTATTTCTAACGTAAATTATATTTTAGGTCTTGGTTCATATTATCCTGCTGATTCTACTGTACCAGTAGGTAGTAGACTTACTGACTTATTAACAAACTGTACATATGAAAACACAACAATTAATTAACAAATAAAAAAGAAATTTAATTTAAAATAATCCTATGAATATACCCATGATAAGTGGTGAAATTCATAGGATATTTTTTGTTAAATATATATGATTAATTTGTTTTATTCTATAATAATTTTAAGGATGTTAATGTTATGAAGACTATTGCTTATTTCACAATGAAAATTGCTCCAACTAAAATATCTAATGATGAAAATGAAGATTTCAGAACCTATTTTGGTGGACTGGGTGTTCTTGCTGGTGATTATTTCAAACAGGCAACAGATGAGAATCTTCCAATAACTTTTTTATCTATACTCTGAACAGATATGTACTTATTATTAAGTACATATCTGTTTTTGTTATTTGTCAAAAAATATATATATTTATCTAAACAATTAAGTAATAGTATAATTAGATTTATTGAGTAGATAATAAAAGATATAAGTTTTAATTATATTGTTTTTATAGAAGGAGAGTTATATTATGAGAACACCGAAATTTAATAGGTTGCCAAAACATATTGCAATAATACCAGATGGTAATAGAAGATGGGCTCAGGCTAGAAGTTTAGAGAAACATAAAGGATATGAAAATGGTATAATTCCAGGATTAGAAGTATATGACATATGTGTAAAACTAGGTATAGAAGAAATTACTTTTTTTGGATTTACTCAAGACAACACAAAAAGGCCTGAAGTCCAAAGAGAAGCTTTTGTAGAAGCTTGTGTAAAATCAGTTGAAGAACTTTCAAAACGTGATGCGCAGTTACTTGTAGTAGGAAATACAAAATCGGATATGTTTCCAAAAGAGTTAATTTCTTATACAAAAAGAACAAAATTTGGAAAAGGAACTATAAAGGTTAACTTTCTAGTAAATTATGGTTGGTACTGGGATTTGACATATGGATATGATAACTCTTCAGATAAAGAAAAAATGGTAGAAAAAATTGCATCAGCAGATATTCCACGAATAGATTTACTTATTCGCTGGGGAGGTAGATGTAGACTTAGTGGAATGTTACCAATACAAACTGTATATTCAGATATCTATGTAGTAGATGAAATGTGGCCGGATTTTAAAGATAAACAATTATATAATGCTTTAAAATGGTATCAAATTCAGGATATTACATTGGGTGGATAAAAGAAATATAATAACAAAATTATATAAAAACTATATAATTTTGTTATTTCTCTTGACAAAATCAAATTAAAAGCATATACTATAATTAGTAAATTAGTAAATTACTAATTTAAGATAGGGGAATTTAATATGAAAATACCAACAACATTAAAACATAAACCAGTTATTGTCAGTGAAAATTATGAAAATATAGACGGAAGAAGTGCATACAAAACAGATACTAAAGGTTTATCTTTAGGACTTGCACAATGGAATGATAGAGGCAAAGTAGATATATCTGCAAAAGTATGGAGATATACTGGAGAGAAATGGTCAAGACAATCTGAAGAGCTACCTATGCATAGGGTGCTAGATTTAGCAATATTAGTGTGTAGAACTAAACAATATTTTACGGAAGATTCATATAAGTTTAAAGATATGTATGATAAAGAAAATAAATTAATAGATAGAATTGGATTGCAAGGTGATGCTATGAATGTAGAAGTTTGCACAGGTAATGATCTAATAGATGAGGATATAAAACTGTTCTCAAATGTCTTAAGTGAAGATAGTGAGCTTATAGGTGAAAGGCTTAGAGTTCTTTCTAGAATATTAAAAGAAATGGGATATTAAATTAAGCTTATGTACATTAAAATGTTATAGTTGCTATTTTAAAGGGTAAAAGTATAAAAATAAAAACAGAATAATTATTTTAAAATAGATTGAGTAATAATTATATAGGAAGGTGAAAATATAAAAGTTTTAATAGACAATTAACACAAAGTATAGCAGATGCTTTAACTGGTAGCATGAGTTAGAAGTAATAGATTTGATAAAAGATAATTTTAATCCTGTCATGGAAAAAATAAATTAGAGAAAACTACCAAAAGAAATATTCTAAAAGCAAATTCTAAAAGAAGATGAATTTTGAAAATAATCAATTATAATTTAATAAAAATATAAAAGAACTAAAAAGTTAATGACTTTTAGTTCTTTTATTTATAGGTATGACTTTTAAGTTATTTTACCTTGTTTTTTCGCCCATTCTAAAAAAGGTACTTTGGTTTATTTGTTATATTGTGAATTTTCTTAATAATAGTATTTTTATTTTATAAATATTCTAATATGCTATTATCTCCAAAACCATTGGTCTCAGGTTCGACCCCTGTCATCCTGCCAACACCATAAACTTTACAGTCATAATGATTGTAGGGTTTTGTTATATCCATGTAAAAGTGCTAATTTTAGTATATTGCTGCAATTTTGCTGCAGTTGGGGAAAAAAAATTAAATTTAATTGTTATTTTATGTAATATATGGTAAAATACAATAAAAATAAAAGTTAAGGGGAAATAAATGCAATCGAATATATTAAGAAAAAATGTAAGGCTTCTTGGTTTATTAAACTTATTTATGGATATAAAACTATATGGAGCTATTGCAATAATATATTTTACTTCAGTAACAGGTTCAATGTTACTTGGTATGAGTGTTTTTTCTATTACCATGATATCTGCAACTTTATTTGAAATTCCAACTGGAATTATATCTGATAGAATAGGAAGAAAACAAACAGTAATAATAGGAACAATAGCATCTTTAATATATGCCGTTATATTTGCTATTAGTGGTAATTATATGTTTCTTGTAATTGGTGCAATATTTGAAGGACTAGAAAGGGCTCTATTTAGTGGTAATAATGAGGCTTTGCTATATGACACATTAAAAGATAGTGATTTAGAAAGTGAATATAAAACATATCTGGGTAGGACAAACTCTATGTATCAAGTTGCTGGAGTTATTGGAGCATTAATAGGAGGGATAATTGCATACTTAACATCATTTACTTTAGTTATGTGGTTATCTGTAATTCCTAAAGTTATAAATTTATTTATTGCATTTGCTTTATCAGAACCTAAGGCAAACACAAATAAAATAGAATCTAATCCATACGAGCATTTAAAAGAAACAATTGAAGGTATTAGGGATAATAAAACACTTGTAAAACAAATATTTGCAGATGGTATATCTGAAGGTGTTGGAGAAGCATCATATCAATTTAGAGCTAAATTTTATGAGATGGTATGGCCACTTTGGGCAATAGGTATACCAAGTGTATTATCAAATATAGGGTCGTTCTTTAGTAATTGGTTTAGTGGTAGTATAATAAAAAAATATGGTAACAAAAATATAATAATAGGGGGATATATTTATGGTATAATTTCAAATATAATTGGTTTTTTTATGAATAATGTATTCTCTCCATTAATTCTTGTTAGTAATTCTTTGCTTCCAGTAGGAATAGCAAGAAATGATATTTCAAATAAGCTTTATACTAACAAACATAGAGCAAGTATGGCATCAATTAAATCTTTATTTAGTAATATAACATATGCATTATTTGCTTTAGTTATTGGTTTTTCTGCAGATAATATAGGTATAATAAATACACTGATATTTGCAGCATTATCAAAAATAATTGTAATAACTACATATAAGAATATATTTAAAACGAAAAAACACTTATAAAAACTGAAATTTTACAGGAAAATATTGACATAATAAAATAATTATGATAAAATAAATGTAAGTTAAAAGCGATGGTGTCAGTATAATTATTATTGATGGATGAAAGGAGAATTCTGATGAAAGTAAAAAAATATGAATTGCCTAAAGTTTTAAGTAAATTTTCATGTACGGAGCCTGTTGAAACTGGTTGCTGTTTAAGATCTTGTGGAGGTAGCCCTCATCATTTGGGAACAAACAAGATCAACATAGGTGTCAAACAAAGTTTGGAGAATGCTATTAAATAAGCAAACATTTCCAATCGAAAGTTTAGGCACAGAGTAATATCCGAAGATTTTTTGAATGAGTTAAAAATGATGCCATCGTTTTTAATATTACCATTAACAAAAGAAGAGAAAGCTATATATAGTTTTCTCTTTAATATTATCCCCTTGAACTACCCCAGGTATACAACCACTGGCTATGCCAGTGAGAATAGAAAAGCTTTTAGCTGTAATGAAAAAAATCCCCCTTTATGATATAATAGTGATATTACGACAATACACAA
>JAQUGQ010000020.1 GCA_028684095.1 Clostridia bacterium | reverse complement strand
TTTTTAAAGTTATATTACCTATATCATCATATGTATAATTTGTTGTTATATATGATGTAGGTGCAGTATCTAATAACACTTTTTCATTTGATGTTTCTTCTTTTATTACATTACCTGCTGCATCATACTCATAGTTAGTTCTCTTGTAATTACCATTATCTATTTCTTCATATTTACTTGACACTTTATTTAGTGAATTATATCTATAGTATATCCTTTTACCTATTTCATTAGTTTCTACTGATAATAATCCATTACTTAAATATGTATTAGTTTTTGTTGCTTGTTCTGTTGTATTGCTGATTACTTTATCTAAGTAATTAGATACTTGTACATTAGTTGTATAATCAGTTACATTTGAATATTGTTTAGTAGTTACTGTTTTACTGCCACTGCTATATGCATATGTTTTTTCTTGTAGTGTAGTTATAACATTATCTAATGTAATTAAAGTTTTTGTATTTCTATTTAAGTTATCATATTCATATGTATATATTGCTCCATTTGGTTTAGTTTCTTTTGTAATATTTTTGTATATGTCATATTCATATAATGTAATGTTATTTTCTTGATCTGTTTTCTTCACAATATTTTGTGCATTATCGTATTCATTAGTTATTGTATTGTTATTTGCATCTATTGTTTTTGTTAAGTTATTTCTATAGTTGTATTCATTTATAGTATCAATACTATTTTCTGTTATTTTAGTGTTATTACCAACATTATCATATTCATAAGTACTTGTATACCCTTCACATGTTGTTTTATTTAATAACCAACCTAAAGTATTGTATGTATATGTTTCATAATTTTGGAGTGCATTAGTTGTTTTAGTTAGATTTCCATAATTGTCATATTCATATAATGTATCTTTACCTAATTCATCTGTCTTTTTACTTACAAGTCCTTTAATACCAGTTGGATAATATTCAAATGTAATTTCGCTATTGTTTGGTAATATTTTTTTAAATAAAGTAACATTATCTTCTTTGTATATATATTGTGTTATATTTCCAGTTTCATCTACTTCTTCAGTTAAGCTATTTTTTATGTTGTATTCAAAAGTTTTATAGCTACCATCAGAGTTTGTTTGTTTAATAATATTACCGCTACTATCTCTATCATAAGTAGTAGTTTGTCCTGTTATTTCAGTCTTAGATTTTACATCACCATACTTATTAACATTATCTATTGTATCATATGTAATTAAAGTTTCTAAATTATTTGGTTCTACTATTTTTGTAGTATAACCTTTTGAATCAAAGTATTTTTTTGTTACTCTACTGTTTTGATCAGTTATAGTAGAAGATTTTTCAGTTTGGTTATATGAATAAGTATCTATTTTACCTGATTCATTTGTTACTGTCAGTACTCTATATCCACTTACACTATCTATTATATATGTCATAGATTCTACAGTTATTATTTGATCTAAATTATTCTTTTCTTTAATGTATGTCATATATGAATTCACATCATATTCATAATACGTAGATTTACCATTTAAACCTATAACTTCTGATAATAACCCTTGTGCATTATAGTTATATGTAATAATTCTATTTAATGGATCTGTTATTGTACTTACTTTGTTATTCGTATATGCTATTGTATATACTCTACCAGTATAATCAGTTATATTAGTTATCTTTCCAGTTGTATCAATAGTAATGTTAGTTATATTTCCATACTTATCTATTATTTGATTTAAATATTTATTTGTATTAAACAAATACTTTGTTTGTTCTTTAGTAGTCAGTACATATGTCCCATTTTCTATACTAAGTATATTTCTTGCATCATTTGTTATGTATGTTCCATCACTTTGTTTTGTAAATGTATTAATACTTCCATTAGGTAAGTATACATATACAACATTACTATCCATTGGATTTACTTCTACTTTCGAACTAAAACCAAATGTCCATCCTCTACCTAATATATCTGAACTAGAATTTTTAGAGTTATATGTTCTTGTAAACTTCAAATCAATGTTAGGTATAACTATATTTAAATCATCATATGTTTTAGAATAATTTCCAGTATATCCATTTATACCATCTTCACCAAAGTGTTGTCTTTCTAATTTTACTTCTTCATATATATATGTATCCAACAAGTAGCTTGCATCACGTACAAATGTTGTATTATATGGATTCCATAATATATTAGCATCAACCGAACTACCACTACCTTCATAAGTTCCTGTTGCAGGATTATATCTTCTAGGACCATTTGCAGCACCCCAATAGTTAAGTGTTCCATCAACAACTAAATTTGATGTTGTTGATCCTCCAATATAGTTATATTTTAATCCTTGATTTGTTACACTTGTGTTATATACTAATGCTTTACCACTTTGAATATTTGTTATACTACTATTTGTTAACTGTAACTTTCCATTATTTTGTATTGCTGGACTTGATGATCCACTATAGCCACAATATTTCATTGTCATATTATTGATAAGTGCAAAACCTGTACTATTAATTTGAATTCCTTTATAATAACTATATGAAGTATTATCTGTTAAATTTGTTAATATGACATTATCTTGAATAGTTCCATTAATAACCAAACCACCATTTACTGTAATTAAAGAATATCGAATTATTTTACATTTTGTACCAGCTTCTATTTGTAATAATTTATTAATAGGTATAGTTATTGATCCTAATATATATTCATTAGAATTTGTTAACTTTAAATTGTTTATTGTTCCATTTATATATAAACCATCATATGTTACATTACTTGTATTTCTATTGTTACTAATATTTTTAAAAATATTTGGATTTATATTTGTGCATGTCAATTTTATTGGGTATGAAGATACTGATATATTATCCTTTATATTAGCCTGTGATAACATATTTGGAGTATATATTATTCCATTTGTTATTGTATTATTCAATATATTTATATCGTTTTCTAATGCTAAATTACTATAATTTACTGTAATACCTTGAAATGAGCTGTTTTGTAAGTTTATACTGTTTGAATTAGTAAAAACTAAATTATTTGATATATTACTATTTGTTATACTTACATTTTCTAAATTATTAAAAACAATATTATTTACTATATTACTATTAATTATTTCTGCACTTCCTGCATTCAATACTGCTCCATATGTTGTTACATCACTTACTTGTGTATTTTGTAATTTAATTATTCCATTACTATATAAATAATTATTAGTATATTTTCCACCATTTTTTATAATAGCATTATTTGTCTCAAATGTTCCAGTAGAACCTACTTGAATACTATTCCAGTGATAACCACAATTATATCCTGTATCATGTAGTTCTGTAACTATTACTTTTTCTTCTTCCGTTCCTTGTAAATTTAACGTTCCATTTATTGTTAAATTGGTACAGTCACCTAATTTTATCATACTTCCTGCTAGAATATTCATTGTTATTCCTTGTGGTATTGTTAATCCATAGATATAATAAATACTCTTAGGAAAAATCATATCTGCTACTGTTGGCATTGATAATATTTGAATTTCTCCGTATATGATTGTTTTACTGTTTGTATTACCTGATACATCTTTTAATATATCTTTATTTGCATTTGCTAAATATATTTTTAATACTGAGTAATCACTTGCTATAACATTATTTTGTATTACTGATACAGATAATATATTTGGTGTATATGTTATTCCGTTTGTTATTGTATTATTTAATATGTTAGTACTATTTTCTTGTACTGCATTATTATATATTATTTTAACATCACTAAGTGTACTATTCTGTATATCAATATTTGTTAAATTATTAAAAACAATATTATTTACTATATTACTATTAATTATTTCTACACTTCCAGAATTTAATACTGCCCCATAAGTTGTTACATTATTCACTTCTGTATTTTTTAACTTAGTTATTCCATTACTATATAAATAATTATTAGTATATAGTCCACCATTTTTTATAATAGCATTATTTGTCTCAAACGTTCCAGTAGAACCTACTTGAATACTATTCCAGTGATAACCACAATTATATCCTGTATCATGTAGTTCTGTAACTATTACTTTTTCTTCTTCTGTTCCTTGTAAATTTAATGTTCCATTTATTGTTAAATTAGTATAGTCACCTAATTTTATCATACTTCCTGCTGGAATATCCATTGTTATTCCTTGTGGTATTGTTAATCCATAGATATAATAAATACTCTTAGGAAAAATCATATCTGCTACTGTTGGCATTGATAATATTTGAATTTCTCCATATATGATTGTTTTACTATTTGTATTACCAGATACATCTTTTAATATATCTTTATTTGCATTTGCTAAATATATTTTTAATACTGAGTAATCACTTGCTATAACATTATTTTGTATTACTGATACAGATAATATATTTGGTGTATATGTTATTCCGTTTGTTATTGTATTATTTAATATGTTAGTACTATTTTCTTGTACTGCATTATTATATATTATTTTAACATCACTAAGTGTACTATTCTGTATATCAATATTTGTTAAATTATTAAAAACAATATTATTTACTATATTACTATTAATTATTTCTACACTTCCAGAATTTAATACTGCCCCATAAGTTGTTACATTATTCACTTCTGTATTTTTTAACTTAGTTATTCCATTACTATATAAATAATTATTAGTATATAGTCCACCATTTTTTATAATAGCATTATTTGTCTCAAACGTTCCAGTAGAACCTACTTGAATACTATTCCAGTGATAACCATAATCATTACCTAAATCTTCTGCAACTGTAAATATTACCTTTTCTTCTTCTGTTCCATTTAAATTTAATGTTCCATTTATAATTAGATTGCAATAAGAATTTAACTTTATTATACTTCCTGCAGATACATTTATTACTATATCTACTGGTATAGTAGTTGCAGTTATATAATATGTATCATTTTCTAATGTCATATTTTGATTGAATGATGATATTGTTTTAGCTGGTGATATATTGTTTAATGATTTTGACATCACAATACTATCATCTTGGCTTAAAAAATCAACCTTAAAATTATATACTGTACCACTTGTAAGGCTAGCATATATATAAGATTTGTTTGTTACTGTTGTTATAAGTTGGTCATCCTTATAGACATTATATTTAACTACTGTTTCTGGTATTATCATATTATTCCATGATATTGCAATACTATTAGTAGTTTTATAATCAACTACTAAATCCTCAGTTTGTTCTGCTAATGATGATTTAACTTGTCCTACACTTATTACTTTCGTATTTCCATTAAATAATATAATCAATGTAGCACATACAAACAGCATAAAAAAACTTATTATCACTCTTTTTTTCATAACAATTCCCCCTAATTTTATTAGTTCTAATTTGTAAATATTAAAATATATACAATATACTTTTCATTAATTAGCATTTTATCATGTTATTTTGGCGTTTTTTGTCGAAGTTTGCTGTTTTCTGATATTTTTTATCATTTTTTGTTTTTTCTATATTATTTATTTTTTTGATTACAATTAAATTTCATATGATATTATTCTATTTATACTCATACAATTAAATAGAAGGAAAACTATGAAAAATGAAAACATAAAAGATGAAAATTTACATCTTAAAATTTTTGAAGAGAAAATGAAAAAATATTGTTAATATATGTATTTATATGCTTATCTAACTATTAATTAACATAATATAACAAAAATATATAATAAAAGATTGATTTTTAGTGTAAAATCTGTTATAATTTATACAATAATTAACATTTTCATTAAATCTGTAATTAGATTTAATAATGTATCAACCAAAAATATTTAGGAGGGTGTATTTATATGAAAAAGATTTCAACATTAATTGATTTACGGTCGCTTATAGGTAATATTATGGAGGATCAAACAGATTTGCTCTCTCCCATAAAAAACATGGATGACAACCTTGATATTTTCAAAGTATACGACCGAACAATCGAGCTGGCAAGTAGCTATTTAGAAGTAGAAGTTGCTTTGAATTATGTTCCATTTTCTATGAAGTTTCATCTTGTAAGCCATGTAATAAATAAAATTTATGGTGAAGCTGGAATTGATGCTTTTCTAGAAAAGATTTTAAGTGTACCTTTTGACACTGATTCAATGCTTTTAACCGCAATAAAAAATGATTACAGAGTTTGCGCAGATCTTGCTAATCTGGGGTGTTTACTAGAAAATTATGAGTGGACATATCTTCTTTTAAATCACATGTACGAAACTATTGATAACATTCCAACAACTTGCTACCAAATAGTCATATCTTCACTAGCTTTTCTTTTAGAATCTCTTAATAAAATAATTCAAAAGAAATTATACAATGATGACCGTTGCATAATGAATCACGAATTAATAAAGTTTATTATTTCATTCATGGAAGTCGATATCACAAAAAAAGAAGCCACTATAGTATATCAGCGGCTTTTGCTTGAGTATCCAGAAATTTTAAGGGTATATGATCAAGCTGTTACTACATTAAATAGGCTAAAAGCCAGAAAATTAATAATGATTTAAAGGCAGCAAAAAATTTAAGCATTTAAACAAATATTAAAAAGTTAAGACCATCATTTAATGTGATGGTCTTTTTTTATACTAAAAATTAAAATCTCTTTTATTATATTTTCTATATGCTGGTATAAGTATCGCTATTATAATGGTAATACTTAATACTATATAACCAACATTTAATTTATCTGTTACAAGAAAATTTTTAGCATCAAAATATTTAAATGGAGTTAAAAAATTAAGCATATCTAGTTTTCCAGTCATATCTATTATTAACGATAAAAAGTAACAACTAATAAGTATAAAAACAGTAGTACTACCAGATTTTTTGTAATTTTTACTCATGGTTGCCATCCCTATACCTATAACCATGAATAATAATTGTACAAAGAACATACCAATTGTAGCTAATGTAATTTTTATTAAAATTGAATCAGTTGTATAACTACTTAAAAAAATTATTGTAGTAACAAATGTAACAATATTAAATACTACTATATTAGTTAAAGATGCCATGATTTTTGAGGTTATAATTGTATTTCTAGAAACTGGTTTAGTCATTAAAAATTCAATAGTTTTATCTCGTTCTTCTTTAGAAATTATATTTGCTCCTAACATACTAGAATGTATACCAGCCATTAATAACAAGAAAGGAAATAATATTCCATAATATCCTATTGGAGATGTAATATCTAATGAAGATATACCCCACATAGTTTGTATTACTTTTGGCATTGAATCTATCATTTTAGTAAAGTCTGCTGTGTTTGCACCACTACCCACAAGTCCCTCATATTTTTGCATTCCCATTAGAACAAATAGTATCATACATAACGACCATATTATTAATGCTTTTCTATTAGCTTTCATTTCTCTTAAAAGAATATTCATATTATCACCTTTCTATACAGAATGTATATCTTTCTTTTTATAGATTATATATGTTAAAGCTGTTAATATAGTAATTATTACAAATGTTAATATAACATAGTTCAACTCATATTTAGAATTATTTAATATATATTTAGTATCAAAATATTTAAAAGGCAATAATACTCTTAATTCTTCACCTGCAAATGAACTTAATATATATATACCAAATACTGTACCCATAGATATAGGAAGTACGGCTTTTATTTTAGACATTATAGCTGAAATAAATATTCCTAAAGAGAAAAATATAAACTGTATAAATAAAGGTATTAATGCTATTAATATAAATATACCTAAATCAAAACTTACACTAGAAACACTTGATAATACAAAAAACAAACATACTACAAAAATTATGTTACTAGCTATGAGTAATGTAAATGATGCAAGTAATTTAGAAGTTATAATTTGACTTCTAGAAATAGGTTTTGAATATAGAAAATCAGCTGTTTTCTCTCTTATTTCTTTTGATAATATAGAAACTCCCAAAATCATTGCTTGCATTGAACTACACAAAAGTGTAATCATTAATATAAAAGATGAATAATAACCCAGTGCTGATCCAATTAAATCTACATTAATTCCAAAGGCTTTTCTTAAATTTTCAGGATAATTAGATAATATCTTTTTAAAAATATCTATATCTTTGCTAATACCAATATACATAAAGACCATTATTCCAACAAAACTAAGCATAATTAACAGCCATGTAATAGCAAACTTTCTATTAGCTTTAAGTTCGTGTAAATAAACATTCATTATTTATTCCTCCTTATTATAATAGTGAAGAAATATTTCCTCAAGGTCTAGTTCATCTATCCATATATTATTTACTTTAATACTTGTTAATTTTACAAGTATATCATTTATATCACCTTTAAACATAAAACTATGAATATTACCATTTACTTTTAAATCATTAACCCCATCAATTTGAAAATAACTATCATCTAATTTATCTTTAACTTCTATCTTTAATCTTTTGTAATTACTATCATTAATTTCACTCATTTTCTCAAGCTTAACTATTTTACCTTCTTTAATTATAGCAACTCTATCACATATTCTTTGAACTTCACTTAAAACATGTGATGAAAAGAAAATAGTTGCTCCATTTTTGTTTTCTTCTTTTAATAAATCAAAAAACTTTTGTTGCATTAGTGGATCAAGTCCGCCAGTTGGTTCATCTAAAATAATAAGTTTTGGCTGATGTAATAATGCTTGAACAATACCAACTTTCTTCTTATTACCATACGATAATTCATCTATTTTTCTATCTAATTCTAAATCCATTATTTCTGAAAGTTCTTTTATTCTTTTTGAACAATCTTTTTTGTAAAAAGAAGCTGAATAGTTAAGTAAATCTATAACTTTCATTCCATCATAGTAGAATACTTCTGAAGGTAAATAACCTACTTCTTTCATTATTTCAGCTGAATCTGTTATACAGTCTTTTCCAAAAATCTTAGCATATCCACTTGTGGGATGTATTAACTCTAATAATGTTCTAATTGTTGTACTTTTACCTGATCCATTTGGTCCAATAAAACCAAATATTTCCCCTTCTTTAACATCAAAACTAACATCTATTATACCCCTTGATTTGTTGTAATACTTAGTTAAATTTTTTATTTCAATAACATTCATGATTACTTTCCTCCTTTATAATATTGATATATTAATTAAAAACATCTATTTTACTTAAGTAAATTTTATCATTAATGACTATTTTAGTCAATACTATTTTCTAAAATATATAATTAGTAAATAAAAATATAATTTAGTTTCAAAATACAAACGATATATTACAGTAATAAGTTAAATTTAAAACAAAGAACCTTCCAATTAATAATGCATATTATATTATAGGAGGTAATTGAAATGAAAAATTCAATTCATACTAGTGCTAATATTTCAACTAAGAAAATAAAGAGAAATTTTAACCATAAAGAAAATAAAATACTAAACATAGATATAGAATATCCTAATATACATGTGCCAAAAGGAAAGCTTACAGAAATCAAAATAAATACAAATTATTTTAGTGTTGCAAATAAATTTTACAGATATGCAGTAAATACACTACTCCCTAATGCAATTCAGCAATATAAAACATCTATTAAAAATAATTATCCGTTCAATTACTATGATGTTGTTATGAAATATACCGTTACTTTAAACAGCAATTGTACCTTAAGTACATATTTTGATCAATACCAATATACAGGTGGTGCACATGGTAGTACCTTAAGATTATCAAGTACTCATAGCCTACAAAATGGAAATATTATAACACTAAAAGATTTATTTAAAAATAATACAAACTACAAAGACTTGATTATACAACAACTTCAACTTGAGGCAGAACAAAATCTAGTTTTAAATCCCGGAATATATTTTGATAATTATAAAACACTAATAGCAGAAAATTTCAATGAAGACAGTTTTTATCTATCTCCAAAAACTATTAACTATTATTATCAACAATATGAAATAGCACCTTATTCTACAGGAATTGTTGTTTTTAGTATACCTTATGAAAAGTTGGAAATTAAAATTCCACAATGTATTGGAAATAGATAACATTTATAAATATTAATACTTACTATATAAAAAATAATATATACAACTGCCTTGATTTTCATATAGTTTATTTACTTGATTTTTAAATTATATTATATATTGACAAGTGTTATTTTTAAATATTTGTTTTTTCAGTTTATTTTTTCTTTTTTAAATTTATTTATTGACATATTGAAACAATTATGTTATAATTAATTTGCTATATATGGCGGCATAGCTTAGTTGGCTAGAGCGTTCGGTTCATACCCGAAAGGTCACAGGTTCGACTCCCGTTGCCGCTACCATAGCAAAAGAATAACCTTGATATCAAGGTTATTCTTTTGTTAATTATTCTAATATCGAAAAAATAACTGTATTTTTTTGTAAATTACTGTTATATTTTGTAAATTACTGTTATTTTTTGTAAATTACTGCTATATTGTGTAATACTTCTTGCTTTTTTACCATAAAAATGATATAATTATGTAATCTTAATATTTATTAAAAATTAATTAATTTTTGAATGGAGGTGCTAATATGAAAGATTTAACAAAATCAAGTAAGAAAAAAAAACGGGATGAAAATCAATTACCAAATCTTGATGTAAAAGAATCTTCAAATATAGAAACTCAAAAACTTTTACAACGGGCGACTCCAGGAAGTGTAGTTACATTTAATTTATTACAACATACAACTAATAAGACTGAAACTTACACCTTACAATTAGTAGATCATCTAAAATCAAGTAAACTTGAAATTTCAATATACAGTCCTATAGGTAAAAATATCAATAACTCACATGTAGGCGACATTATACCCTTTATTCTAAATTTTAATGAATTTACAATTACAATACTAAACATTGAAGCTCCTTTTTAATTATAACAAGTATAAATTAAAAAATCCAGTCATTACTATGACTGGATCTTTTTTTTAGAAAAATATTAAATAACTAATTTAATATACATGAATATTTTTCATATCTTTTGAAATATCATCAAGTTTTTTTCCATTAACATCTACTTTTATTAATAATTGCAATGCATTAGAATAAATCACTAGAGTATCTTGTTTTTGAATATTTGAAAAATAAAATCCATCCGGTCCTTTAACTATTGCATACTTATTATTATCATATTCAAATTCAATATCATGTCCTGTAATTATTAATTTTTTTAATTCTTTAAAATCCATATATTTATATCACCTCTTAAATTATATATTTATGTGTTTAAAGAGTATATTTATATTATATGCATATATTATTGATTATAATACTTATATTATTGAATTAAAAATAGTTTTTTTATACTATTAACTAAAAAATATTTAATACATTTTTAAATATGAAATAAGTACCTACTAACACAATTAAAATAATTATGCCAATAATTCTTGTTCTATAGAACCTTTTCAAATTTCTTCCCCCTTTTAAATTCAAACAATTTCATGTTTACCATCACTTTCAAAATCAGCTCTTATAATTTCATTTTTCTCTTTCACAATAATTACACCTATATCATAATTACAAGTTGTAATTACTAATTTATTGATTTGTTCTTGTGGTAATTTATACTGTTAAGTGAGCTTTAATGTAATATATGTTACTCTAATCTGGTGGCCAGATACTAATTGGACTAATTAAATCTAAGTAACAAACTATGCACATATATAATATCATATTTTACTAATTTTGTAAAGTCCGTTTATATAACAAAAAAGTAATACTAATTTTTTTAGTATTACTTTTTTGTTATATAAATTTAATTATGTAGTTATATACTTAGTATCATTTCAATTCATGCTATCCATTTCATCTATATATCTTGCTAAATCTCTCGGACTTAGTGATTTCAAAGCTAATAAGAACCATGGCCAGCCATAAGCTCCGCCATAATATGAGCCTGGGAAATACGGTCCATATGAGCCTGGAAAATATGATCCATATCCAATATGAGGTTTTGGCCAATTTGAACCTGGTCCATATTTTTTCCAATCATAATCTTTATTATATTTCTTTCCATAGTTAAAAGGCCTATCTATTTCTTCATATTTAAATTGTGAATTTTCATTATTAATTTCCTCCATTTTTTCACCTCCTCATAATATATGTATAATCATTCTTAATTATATAGTATGTCCTTTAATAATTATATGTTACTGGTTTGTTTATACTTAAAAAGAGAAGTTTACAAAATTAATTGTAAACTTCTCTTTTTAATTTAAGTTATTTTATTTTTAATATCTATTATTTGTTTTCTTCATTTTTATCCATTCCTACGTTTGAATTAAGATTAGTAGTAGGAGGTTTAATTGCCTCTTTAAAAGTTATTTTATTATTACCATACTTTGAAGCTGCATTTTTATTATATGAACTATTATTCATTTTTGATCTAGTTGATACTTTGTTTAATTTAAAACTTCCTTTATTCATTGATCCCATTATTTTCACTTCCCTTCAATTTATTCTTTAATTTTTATTTTATTTAATATTTCTTCTTTAGATAACCCGTTTATTTGTAAATCAAATGCTTTCTTTAAAATTTTACCTATTTTTTCATCTTGTATATATCCCATTTGAATTAAATCTTTTCCAGTTACTAATGGATTTATTGTTGTTTTATTTTCATTTACTTCAGTTATTCTATCTTTCCACCATTTATCGATATTAGATATATCTAAATCATTATTATTTTTACCTATTCTATCAGCTTTTGAAAGTAGTATTACATCTTGTATATTTACTATCTTACTACTTGTGTCAACTATTAACTTCCTAATTGCTTTATCACTAGATTTGTTTTTCACCAAAATATTTGGTCTCATATGATTTTTAACTAATAACATAACTGCAAAATTAAGATCATTATCATTTGTTATATTTTTCAAAAACTTCTTAGTTAAGTGTAATTCATTCTCATGATTATATGAAACTATCTTTCCATGTAAATGTCTTGTAGTAGTTATCTTACCTAAATCATGACATACTGCAGCAAACATAAAAGCAATTGGATAATTTGATTGATCTCTTAATTTAGCAGCTTCATCTATCACCATCATTGTATGAGTCCAAACATCTCCTTCTGGATGATGTATAGGACTTTGCTGAACACCTATTAATTTGTCCATTGGAGCAAATAGTTTTTCAAGTAATCCTATCTGCCTTGCATATTCAAAAAATATCGATGGTTTACTTGTATTTAATAATGCTTTTTGAATTTCATTATATACTCTTTCTTTGGGTAAATTTGTACAATCTAACTTTTTACATAATTTAAGTGTATCTTCTGATATTATAAAATCAAATCTTGCTGCAAACTGACATGCCCTTAATACTCTTAATTCATCTTGAATAAAAGTGTCATCATCTATATGTTTTATAATTTTATTTTGTATATCTTGTATACCACCAAAATGATCAATAATTTCTCCAGTAATTACATCCTGTAACAAAGCATTCATTGTAAAATCTCTTCTTTTTGAAGCTTCTAATGTACTCATATTAGAATCAATATTAATTTCAAAATCTTTATGTTTAACACCTGTATTTTTTTCTTTTCTCGGCATACCAAAATCTATATCTATACCGTGTATTTTAAATATTCCGAAATTACTACCAATTTGATCTACTACTCCATATTTTGATAAAATAGTAATTAGCTGTTCTGCTTCTAAACCAAATACTTCAACATCAATATCTTTGTTTTCTTTGTTTATTATCTGGTCTCTTACATATCCACCAACAAAGAACATAGTTCCGTTTTTTTCTTTTATTTCTCGTGCAATTTTGCCTGCAATCTCTATATTGTTATTTAATTCATCAATCATATTCTACTCTCCATACTCATAATATTTATTGTTTTATTATTTGTACTTAGTATCTATCTTATTCGTTACCTAATATAGCATTTGCACATTTTATTCCATCTACTGCTGAAGACATTATACCACCAGCATATCCAGATCCTTCACCACAAGGATAAATACCATTTATATTTGTTACAAATTTCTCATTACGTAATATTCTTATTGGTGAAGACGTACGTGTTTCAACTCCTGTAAGTAAACTATCGCTGAATGCAAATCCTTTTAATTTTCTATCAAAATCAATAAGTGCTTCTTTCATAGTTTTAGTTATAAATTCTGGAAGTATATCATCAAAATTACTGAAAGTTATACCTGGTGTATATGTTGATTTTACTTCTCCAAGTTTAGTTGACTGTACTCCATTTAAGAAATCTCCTACTAATTGTGCTGGTGCTTTATATGATTTACCTCCAGCTACAAAAGCTTTTTGTTCTAAATCACGTTGAAAATTCATACCTGCAAGTGGAGACTCATCTTTGAAATCTTCTGGGAGTATCCCAACCACAAGGGCACTATTGGCATTTAAACCATCTCTTTTGTATGTACTCATACCATTAGTAACAACTGAACCTTCTTCAGATGATGCTGCTACAACAGTTCCACCAGGGCACATACAAAAAGTATATGCTGCTCTATTATCTTTTCCATGATACACTAATTTATAATCTGCTGCACCTAATTTTTCATGATTTACAAGTTCTCCATATTGAGATTTATTTATCATACTTTGTAAATGCTCTATTCTAACTCCTACAGAAAATGGTTTTTGCTGCATATTAATACCTTTATTATACATCATTTCAAAAGTATCTCTACTACTATGACCTATTGCAAATACTACTGTGTCAGTTTCAATAACTTTACTACATGTAATACTTTTTAAGTTACCATCTTCTATAGTTATATCTGTTACTTTTTCATTAAATAAAAATTCTCCACCTAATGCTTCAATCTTTTTTCTCATATTTTGTACTACTAGTATTAATTTATCTGTACCAATATGAGGTTTTGCATTATACATTATTTCTTTAGGAGCCTTACAAGCTAAAAATTCTTCTAGTACTTTTCTGCATAACGGATTATTTATTTGAGTAGTTAATTTTCCATCAGAAAATGTACCTGCTCCACCTTCACCAAATTGTACATTTGACATAGAATTAAATTCACCTTTTTCCCAAAATAAATCTACATCTTTTTTACGTTCTGAAGCTTTTTTACCTTGTTCTATTATTATAGGGTTTAATCCTGCTTCTGCTAAAGTCAAAGCTGCAAAAAGACCAGCTGGACCCGCTCCAATTATAACTGGACGCTGACTGCTTGTACGTTTAACTTCTACAACTGGATATTTATCAATATTCTTAATAACTCTACTTTTGAATCTTGATTGGTTGAAAATATCCAAATCTAATGTATATACAAAATGTATATTACTTTTATCCCTAGCATCAATAGATTTTTTATAAATTATAAGTTCCTTTATTTCACTTCTTTGTATATGTAACATAGTACAAGCTATTTTATATAACTCTGACTCATCACAATCGATCGGTAATTTAATTTCTTTTAATCTTAACATTTTATTTCCTCAATTTCTGTATTTAACACATATATTATACCATTTATTTATAACTTTGTCCATAATTATTAATTAATTATACAATTTACGATGGTATCTTTTACAATTAAATTAAAAAAAACGATAAATCCTATAATATAAGTAATTCCTCACTAAAAATTAGTGAGGAATACTTAATATAATTTAATCTATAATTAAATATTTAGAATAAATTTTTGACCATATGATATAATTCCTAATTGTCCATAACCATTATCGCCCCATATTCTTACTGTGTTATCATTTAATAATGCCATTGAATGCCACCCCGCTGCTGTTATTTCTTTTACATTTGTAAGTCCTGGTATAGATACTGGTAAGTATTTAGTTTCATCTGTTCCAATTCCTAATTCTCCAGAGTCATTATTTCCCCATGCCCTTACTGTGCCATCATTTAATAATGCTAAAGCATGCCCTGGTCCTGTTGCTATTTGTTTTACATCTGTAAGTCCTGGTATAGTTGTTGGTACATGATATTCAAATATTACAGGATCTTGATCATAATCAACAGCTACATTTTGACCGATTATTTTAACTGTACCATCATTTAACAATACTAATGTATGATAATATCCTACCACAGCTTCTTTTACATTTGTAAGTCCTGATATAGTTATAGGTGATCTTCTTGTAGTTGTTGTTTCATCTCCAAGTTGACCAGCCCCATTATTTCCCCACGTTTTTACCGTATCATCATTCATTACTGCCACTGTATGGAAATGTCCTGCTGCTATTTGTTTTACATCTGTAAGCCCTGGAACAGTTATTGGTGAATATTTATCACCTGCTGTTCCATCTCCAAGTTGACCATATTCATTCTCTCCTATGGCTTTTACTGTTCCATCATTTAGTAATATCATTGAATAATTATTTCCTACTGCTACTTGTTTTACGTTTGTAAGTCCTGGTATAGTTATAGGCAAACTTCTTTCAGTTGTTGTTCCATCTCCAAGTTGTCCCGAATTATTATTTCCCCATGCTTTTACTGTTCCATCATTTAATAATGCTAATGTATGTTCTCGTCCCGCTGATACTTGTTTTACATCTGATATATCTAGTACAGTTACTGGTGAGTATCTATTCGAATCAGCTCCATCTCCCGTTTTATCAGCTTCTCCCCATGCTTTCATTGTACCATCTTGTAATACAGCAGTTGTATGATACCATCCAGCTGATATAGTTTTTGCTGACATATTAGCAATTTGTATTGGTACAAATTGCTCAGATGAATCTATACCATTTCCTAACTGTCCGTATTCGTTATTTCCCCATGATCTAACAGTACCATCATTTAATATTGCTACTACATGTGAAGTTCCTGCTTTAATTTGTTTTACATTTGTAATTTCTGGTACAACTATTGGTATTTCTATATTTACATTTGTTCCATCTCCAAGTTGTCCATACTCATTATTTCCCCATGCTTTTACTGTTCCGTCATTTAATAATACATATGTAGAACGTTTAGTTGCAGAAATTTGTTTTACATTTATAATTCCTGGTACAGTTGTTGGTACAGTACTATCATATTCTTCAATACCTAAGTCTCCATCTCCAATATATCCCCAAACCTTTACGGTATCATCATTTAATAATGCTAATGCATGAGATTCTCCGACAGATATTTGTTTTATATTTGTAAGCCCAGTTACATTTACTGGTACATCACTAGAATCAGTTGTTCCATCTCCAAGCTCTCCATCCCAATTTGCGCCCCATGCTTTTACAGTTCCATCATTTAATAATGCTAATGTAAAATACTCATACGTTGCAACTTGTTTTACATCTGAAAGTCCATCTATACTTGTTGGTACATATTTAGATTCAGATGATCCAATTCCTAAATTTCCATACCAATTAGCACCCCATGCTTTTACTGTTCCATCATTTAGTACTGCAAATGCACAGTTATTACCCGATACTATTTCTTTTACATTTGTAAGTCCATCTATATTTATTGGTGTATTACTTCCATTCCCAGTATCATTCCCTAATTGACCAATCCAGTTTTCACCCCATGCTTTTACTGTTCCATCATTTAATAATGCTATTGTAAATTGATACCCTGCATAAACCTGTTTTACATTTGTTATTCCTGGTACATTTATTGGTAAATATTTACTTTCAAAAGTTCCATCTCCAAGTTGTCCATAATCATTATTTCCCCATGCTTTTAACGTATTATCAGACATTAATACTAAAGTATGATCTACTCCTGCAGAAACATCTATTGGTATCACTCCACTACCACTTTGATTATTTCCCAAATCGGCTACCCATGTTATTTCATTCTCATCTTCACCAATATACATAAGTTTTCCTTCTACTATCTCTAGTATATCTTGATGTTTATCAGTCATAATTGTAATGATATCTTTAATTTTCAAAAGATTTTCATCTTTTGTATATGTGCCAGAATTTTTATCTGCATTAACTGTTGCTAAATCTAACTGTCCCTGAGTTTCTGCATATTCTTTAATAATCCATAAAGATAATTCATTTTCATATTCTCTAAATGCGTTTTTAAAACTTGCTTCTTCTGCACTTTTAATTGGATTATTTTGTGCTAGTGACAACAATACTGCACCTGCAAGTATTATAATAACTATTATTGTTATAACTAATAATATTAGAGATATACCCTTCTTTTGTTTAATTTTTATCATACTTTCCCTCTTTCAAAAATTGTTTTTTATCTTAATATAATTTGCTTTAAGATAATTAATTTTATCATATAATGTTTTTAGCTCAATGTCAATAGTTTGGGTGTGAAATTCTAAAAATCGATTAAAATAAAAACAAAATTGTGTAGTTTTAAACTGAACTGCATCCAAAATGTTGGACAGAATTGTCAACATTTTGAGGTGTATTTTTTATGGCAAAATATTCAAAATAATTTAAATTAAAAGTAATAAAATATTTTATTTAAAACAAAACGAAAAACAGAGTGTTTTTATGACTTAACACTCTATTTTTAAAATTTCTTTTTTGTTCATTATTTTCATTTCTTTGGTTATATAATAGTCAAGTTCTCTACTTTTTTTGACTATTTCACTATAAGGTATATTTTTTAATATCATATCATCTAATTCTTTTTGTAGAATTTTTAATTTATTCATGATTTAATCTCCTTTATATAGTTTTAAAAATTATAATAAACATCCGCCTGTAAAACAGGCGGTATTATTTTCGCCCTATAAGGGCATGATACTTGCGAGTACCTAAAAGTACACATTATTACGACAATCGCAATTTATACTCTAGCTACCCTTAAAAG
>JAQUGQ010000001.1 GCA_028684095.1 Clostridia bacterium | reverse complement strand
ATTCTTCTACAACTTTTAACTTAAACTCTTTAGAGTATGTTTTTTTAATACTTCCCATAAAAAATCCCCCTTAAAGTATTATACACCTCTTTCTTTAAGATGTCTACTTTAAGGGGAACAGTTCAAAATGTTAAAAAATACAATTAGTATCAGGAAAGAGTAACATCTATCCTGGTTTTTTATTTCTGAAATATTGTCTAAATGCTCTATTTGTTGGAGAAAAGAATCAGATAGCCACTTCGAGTGATATAATATTTTAAAAGTATTTATATTATTGGATTTGCAACTTTTTATTTGCAGTTGTTTGACAGTTACAATACAGTTACCCAGGTGGAAACCATGGAAATATAGAACTGTATGGAAAACTTTCTACACAAATTAAGGGCAAAAAATAAGCTTGATATAAACCATTAAATGGCTAGATATCAAGTTTTTACTGTATAAATATGGTCGGAGTGACAGGACTTGAACCTGCAACCCCATGGGAGGGGAGTTATTGAAAAATGCATAGTGCTACAAATGTCTTAATGAAGCTATTTGTAGCTATTTGATTTCTAATGAAAATAGGAAATTACAGTTACTTTACAGTTACCCCCAGAGACGTGAGGGACGCCAGGGAAAACTATAACTTATTTTTAATAAGAACAAATTTAATTTGATATAATTAATTTACAATATTTGTTATATAAATTCCAATAAATTATTGCTAATTTGTTGACAATATAAAAAAATAGTAGTATAATAGTTCTATTAAGATATGCTTATAGTTTGCTTTAAACTATATAGTATTTTTACTATCTGCTAAGCAGATGTGAAAGATAATCAAATAGTAAATATTAAGTATACATGATAAATGTATATATACTATAAACGTTTATTTTACACATTTCTGTTTTTTGCAGAAATGTGTTTTTCATATTAAAGGAGGAATAAAAATGAAAAAATTAACTTTTAAAGTAAAATCGTTTAAGAAAATGGAATCACCATATGATCTTAAGACGGGAAGAACAAAGTATGTATGTTTTGTTAATGCAAAAGATATACCTATGGAGTTGGAAAATTGGATGACTACAAATCCAAGGGAACAAAAGCTTACAACAAATGTAGCAAAAGCAATAGAAGGAAGCTTACTAGATAACAAAGAAAAATTTCATGAATTAAATAGAGGTATTGTTATGTCTGTAGACAGTGTGGATTACGATAATAAGGAAAATATGATGTCTATATATATGGAAGATGATATTCACGGAAATATAGATGGAGGACATACGTTAAAAATAATATTAAATTTACAAAAAAGTGGAAGTTTATTAAAAGAAAAGTATGTTTTTATGGAAATATTTACTCAAATAGAATCACCAGTTGAATTAGCAGAAGCAAGAAATACTTCAGTACAAGTAACACAAGCTACAATAGAAGAGCTAAAACAAAGCTTTGAATGTATAAAAGAAGCAATAAAAAATGAGAGTTTTGCTAACAGAATTTCATATAAACAAAATGAACTAAATGGAGAAAAAGGTATTATAGAAGTCAGGGAAATTATAGCCATAACAAATATGTTTAATCAAACATTATATCCTATAACTTCACAATCGATTAATCATCCTATACAGTCGTATACAGGTAAAGAGTCAAGTTTAAATGCTTTCTTGAGGCTAGAAAAATCAGATAGAGATAATATAATAAGTAATATGTCACCTATAATACCAGATATTTTTGAATTATGGGATATTATCGAAGAGGAATTTGCAGACAAGGCTTTAAAAGGTAAAAAGATATATAGATCAAAAAAATATGCAAAACATGTAAAAAATCAAATAGTTTCAAATACAATGTTTAGAATGAAGACTTTAGACTACTATTTACCGAAGGGCTTAATATATCCATTGGTATCAGCATTTAGAGCTTTAGTAGGCATTGATTCTGAAACAGGTAAATATTATTGGAAAGTAAAACCTTTTGAAGCATGGAATGATTTAGGTGCCAATTTAGTAAAAACTCTATTAACAGCATCTGAAGATTTAAGTGATAGTCCAGACACAATTGGTAAATCACAAAATACATGGGATATATTATTTAAAGAATTGTACATATATGCATTTAGTAGGACACAAAAATAGTCAATAAAAAATATTTATAAGCGTATTCTTAATATGAAAAAGAGCATTATATTGCTCTTTTTTCATACATATTTTATTAGTATAATAAAAACAGTTATTAATTGTAATAAATTGCGACCGATTTTTCTTGCAAATAGTTAGTTTATATAGTATAATTATTTAAGATTTAGGAGATGATTTTATGAGCAATATTTTAGATGCAATTTCAAATTTAGTTAATAATCCAGTCTATGAGATACAAGAATTTTATAAAAGTCATTCAAGAGCTAATAATCTTGGGGATGCATTGGAAGAATATATAAAAGATTTATTTGCAAATACAATTAATGAAGAAAATTCAAGCGTTAGAAATGAAAAAATTTCTGAAGTTTTTTCTTATTTAGGAAACCAAAATAATCCACCAGATATGATTATAAAAAATGGTGATGCAATTGAAGTAAAAAAGATAGAGTCAAGTTTATCGTCGATCGCACTTAATAGTTCTTATCCAAAATCTAAATTGGTATCATCCAGTCCTATGATAACTAATGCATGTAGAAACTGTGAAGAGTGGGATGAAAAAGATATAATATATACTGTGGGAGTCACACAAAACAACGTATTAAAGAGTTTATGTATGGTATATGGTATGGATTATGGAGCGGAATCAGAAGTATATGAGAAGGTTAAAAGAGCTATAAAAGAGGGGATTTTAACTATTGGCGATGTTGAATTTTCTGAAACAAAAGAATTAGGTAAAGTTAAAAAAGTTGATCCGTTAGGCATAACGGATTTAAGAATAAGAGGAATGTGGGATATAGAAAATCCAATGAAATATTTTAAATATGTAAATGATGCTTCAAATAATTTAAATAAATTTAAGTTTATGTGTATTATTAATAATGAAAAATATAATAGTTTCGAAAACACAAAAGAATTTGAAGAAGGAATATCTAAGATAAACGGATGTAAAATAGTTGATGTTAAGATTAAAAATCCAAATAATCCGGCAAAACTAAGAGATGCTAAATTAATAACATATATAATATAGGAGGTAAGTATGAATGTAATAAGTTTGTTTTCACGGAGCTGGAGGCTTGGACTTAGGATTCAAAATGTCAGGATTTAATATAATTTGGGCTAATGAATTTGACAGTTCAATATGGAAAACATATGAAATAAATCATGAAAATTATTTAGACAAAAGGGATATAAGAAAGATACCTTTATCAGAGATTCCAGAATGTGATGGAATAATAGGCGGTCCACCCTGTCAAAGTTGGAGTGAAGCAGGAGCAAGTAGAGGAATAGAAGACGATAGAGGAAAATTATTTTTCAATTTTATAAATATATTATCTAATAAAAAACCAAAATTTTTTGTAGCTGAAAATGTATCTGGAATGTTGTCAGACACTCATAAAGATTCTGTAAAAGAAATAATTAATAAATTTGATATAGCGGGTTATAACGTTAAATTATATTTGGTAAATGCTGCTGACTATAATGTTCCACAAGATAGAAAAAGAGTGTTCTATATAGGCTTTAGAAAAGATATAAGTGTTAATTTTATTTTCCCTGAGGGTAGTGAAAATAAATTAACTTTGAAAGATGTTATATACGACTTGAAAGATAGTGCTATTCCTGCAAAAGAAAAGAATAAAACAAATGAAAATAACTGCAAAATTACAAATCATGAATATATGATAGGGGGATTTTCGACTATGTATATGTCTCGCAATAGAGTGAGGAGTTGGGATGAACAATCATTCACGATCCAGGCTGGCGGGAGACATGCCCCTATTCATCCTCAAGCACCTAAAATGTTTTTTGTAGAAAAAAACAAAAGAGAATTTATGAAAGGAAAAGAAGAATTATACAGAAGATTATCAGTTCGTGAGTGTGCCAGAATACAGACGTTCCCTGATAGTTTTAGATTTGATTATGTAGATGTTGCAGATGGATATAAAATGATAGGTAATGCAGTGCCAGTAAATCTTGCGGTAATAGTTGCAAAAGCAATAAAGGATTGTCTAGATAATGTTAATAACGATGGGATAAAAAACATTGAATTTATAATTTCGAATCCTAAATATGCTACCGAAATAGTTTTTCAATAAATGTATTAAATAATTTAACAAGGGAATTCACTCCCTTGTTTTTTTGTATCAATGTGATTTGGGACACATTGCTCGCAGGTTCACCCTTTTAACAAACCTTTATATATCAACATTTTATCTCATTGGAAAGTTAAAAATACGGTTGTTTTACAGTTACAATACAGTTACCCGGATGGAAACGACAGTTTATTTGAAAACAAAAACAGTTATAAACGTTTATATATCAACGAAAAACAAGAGTTTTAACATTTGCCTTAAATGGCTGTGTTTCAACTCTTTTATGTTAAACTTACATCAAAAAAGAGGCTAAAAGCCTCTAATATGGTCGGAGTGACAGGACTTGAACCTGCAACCCCATGGTCCCAAACCATGTACGCTACCAATTGCGCTACACCCCGAAATATTACACTTAATCATTATAGCATCAAAAAAGTTAAAAATCAATAGTTTTATACTAAAATTTGAAAAAACGTTGACATTTTTTAAAAAACATTATAGAATAAATATATGCAGAGGGAGTGATCATATGTCATTAAGTGCTAAATATCAATATTCACATTTTATATATCCTTTTATAGTTGAGAAAAACAAATATTTCAGCTTTATTAATAATATATTGAATGATGAAAAAAACTGGAAATTAAAAATGCATGAGCATAAACAAGATGATGAGACATATAATTTTTTTCTTCCATATATGAAAAAATTTTTGTTTCCTACACTTTTTTGGGACATTGATTTTGTTAAAAAATATAAATTAATGACAAATTTTAAAAAAACTAACGTTCTAACAAGAGCATCTTGTGCTACGTTTGAATTTAATTTAGATAGTATTAAAACAGGTATAGAGTCTAAAAGAAAATATGGTGTTATTGACTTTGATATATTAAGTATTAAAATTATATGTTTTGAACCAGGAGTATGTTTTTTAGATATTAAAACTGAGGTTGAAGATGATAATGAAAACATTGATTTTGATAAGATACTAGATTTTAATAATATGTTTAGAGATGTAACTCCAAGAAATAGTAGTAATAATAAATTTAATATAAAAGCAAGAGGTATAGATAATATAAATGATATAATAATATTTGTTAAATCAATAATTTCTAGTTATGAAAGTAATAATTTAGAGAAAATTTATTATGACAAAATGTTTACATATTCATATGTATGTCTAAGTAAAGAAGACTGGAATGAGAATACGAACTTTGGAAGTTTGAAAAATGATTTCTATAAATTTCAATATGTAGTAGATAGTAAAAGTAGTGCAATATTTAATACTGATTGTGCAAAGTTAGAAGAAAATACATATTCAAGATGGAAATATTCTATGTTTGGATTTTCAAGAGAAAGTGGAGTTGTGCTTGTTTCAGAAAATGAAAAATACAATATTACTAAAATGCCACATAACTTTGAAAAAGCATATTTATACATGTTATTACTAGCATTTTATCAAAGAGTGTGTTTAATAAATTTTTTACAAGATTTATTAAGAAAAGATAAAACAATGATACCAAAACTAAATAGAGATTTAACTAAATTTACACATTTTAGTTGGTTTAGCCAAATAACAAATTCTGAGCATGGTATGGATATATGGAAGAGATGGCAAAAATCTTTTGAATTACCTGAATTATATGATGAAGTTCATAGAGAATATGTTGAATACTATAATACGGTTGTAACGTCAGGACAATCAAAAATAAATATTATTTTGATTATATTATATAGTGCAAGTGTAATGTTTGCAGGACTCGGAATAGTAGTTCAATTGTATAATATTAAAAATACTTGGATGGAACCATTTTTAATATGTTCAATAATTCTAACAGCATTAAGTTATCCAATATATTTGATAATAAGATGGTTAAAACATAAACTTGAAAAGCGTTTAGGGGGCAGAATGTAGATGTATTGTGGAACAGATATAATTGAAGTTTCGAGAATTAAAGAAGCAATTGAAAAAAGTGATAAATTTAAGTATAAGATATTTACTGAAAAAGAAATACAAGATATTGATAAAATGAGTAATGACACAAAATATCAAAGATATGCAGGAAAATTTGCAGCTAAAGAATCAGTATATAAGGCAATATCTAAGTTATTAATAGATAATGGCATGACAATTGAATTTAAGGATATAGAAATAGAAAATGTATATGATTTGAAAAGAAGGCCTAAAGTAAACATTTTAGTTAATGAAGTAAAAAAAATAATAGATATATATAATATAGATATAAGCATATCTCATGTAAAAGAAAATGCAATAGCTATGTGTGTAGTTAGTATTAAATAAAAAAGGTGATATTAAGATTTTTTGTAAATAAATTATATGTGGAATTTTTGTTGGTGCATATGGATTTATAGCAACAATAATATTTAGTTTATTATATTTTATTCTTTAGAAAAATAAACAAATAGAAGTAAATTTTATTCTGTTTATTTTTTCTTTTTCATGTGTAAGGGTATTTTTATTTAGTTTTTGTAATATGTCATGTAATTTTATTGTAATACTTATTAGTATATGTTATAATATAATTATCTGAAAGTAGGAGAAAATTATGCAAAATAATAAATTTTATATAGCAACACCGATATATTATCCTAGTGGAAACTTTCACGTCGGCCATTGTTATTGTACAGTTGTAGCAGATGTAATAGCTAGATACAACAGATTAATAGGTAAAGATGTATTTTTTTTAACAGGAACAGATGAACACGGACAAAAAATCGAAAGAAAAGCAGAAGAATTAAACATGGAACCTAAGGAATATGTGGATAAAATAGTTGAAGATTCAAAGCAACTTTGGAAAACTCTAAATATATCATATGATAAATTTATACGTACAACAGATGAAAATCATATAAAATGTGTACAAAAAATATTTGTTAAGTTATATAATCAAGGTGATATATATAAAAGTGAATATGAGGGAAAATATTGTACACCTTGTGAATCTTTTTTTACAGAATCTCAATTAATAGATGGAAAATGCCCAGATTGTGGTAGAGAAGTTGAAGTAGTAAAAGAAGAAAGTTATTTTTTCAAATTATCAAAATATGAAGATAAACTTAAAAAGTTCTTTATAGAGAATCCTTTATTTTTAGAACCTGAAACTCGTAAAAATGAAATGTTCGCTAGTTTTATAGATAAAGGACTTGAGGATTTATGTGTATCTAGAACTACATTTAAATGGGGAATACAAGTTCCATTTGATACTAAACATGTCATATATGTATGGATTGATGCATTATCAAACTATATTTCTGCACTTGGATATTTGAGTGAAGATGACAGCTTAATGAAAAAATATTGGCCAGCAGATTTACATTTAGTTGGTAAAGAAATAACACGTTTTCATAGTATTATATGGCCAGCATTACTAATGGCATTAGATTTACCATTGCCTAAAAAGATTTTTGGACATGGATGGCTTATAGTTGATGGTAAGAAAATATCTAAATCTTTCGGGAATTATAAAGATCCTAGAGAATATATCAAATATTCAAGTGTTGATGCTCTTAGATACTTTTTACTTAAGGAAATTAAACTTGGAACAGATGGTAATTTTGATGAAGAAATATACATACAAAAAATAAATTCTGATTTATCAAATGATCTTGGAAATTTAGTTAGTAGAGTTGTAGCAATGACTGAAAAATATAATAATGGTATATTATCTAAAGATTCATTTTTAAATACAGGAAATACAAAGTCTGATCAACTTATTATAGATTTAATAAAGAAAAATATTAATGAATACAAAGTAAATATGGATAATTTAAGACCTGATATTGCATTAGATAAAGTAATGGAAATAGTTAGTTTTTCTAATAAATATATTGATTTAAATGAACCATGGAAATTAGTAAAGAATGAAGATTCTAAAGAAAGATTAAATAAAGTATTATATATATTAGCAGAAAGTACAAGAATTATAGCTGTAATATTAAAACCTTTTATGGTGACAATTCCGGATAAAATAATTGGTCAAATAGGTTGCGGTAATATGGAAAATAGTTGGCAGGATATACAGACTTTTGGACAAATTCCAGATAGTACAACATGCAGAAAAACCGAAAATTTGTTTCCAAGAATAGATAAAGATTTAATATTAAAAGAAGATGAAATTAAAGTAGAAGAAAAAAAAGAAGAAGTTAATTTGGATGGAATTATAACAATTGATGAGTTGTCAAAAGTTAGTTTAAAAGTAGGTCAAATAATAAATGCCCAGAGAATAGAAAAATCAGACAAATTATATAAGATAACAGTTGACTTAGGAAGTGAAATAAGAACTATAGTATCTGGAATTGTTGATTACTATAAAGAAGAAGAATTAATTAATAAAAAAATTATTGTAGTAGCTAATTTAAAACCAGCGAAATTAAGAGGAATAGAGTCTAATGGAATGTTACTTGCTGCGGGAGATAAAGATGTTGTAAGACTTATTATACCAGATGGTGATATTGCAAATGGAGAGAATATACACTAACAAACATAAGAAGGAGAATGTACAGTGGATAGAAAGTTTCTAAAAGAAAATATTAAAAAAGAAATTATTGAATGGTTTTTTTGTTTTGTAGTAGCATATACTATATATTTATTTATAAATTATTTCATAGGTACGATATCTGGAGTTAAACAAATATCTATGAAACCAACCGCAAATGATGGAGAAAAGGTATTAATACAAAGAACTGTTTTTGGTAAAAAAGATCTTAAACATGGAGATATTATAACTTTTATTGCACCTTCTGAAAGTGTTAATAAAAAAGTAATAGAAGAAAATAAAGTATTGACAGGTGATGAAGCTGTAGCAAATTATGATGAACATCTTGGAATAGAATCTTTTTCTTTTAACTTTATGGGAATAGGTAAAAAAAGTTATATAAAACGTGTTATAGGAGTTGCTGGTGATCACATTGTAATAAGTGAATATGGAAAAGTATATAGAAACGATGACTTGATAGATGAACCATATTTAAAAGATGGTTCAACAAGTAGAAATGGTGCATATGTCGATATAATAGTACCAGAAGAAACAATATTTGCAATGGGTGATAACAGACTTCAAAGTATGGATTCGAGAAGTTTTGGTTGTATTCCAATATCTAAAATTGACGGTTATGTATTGTCACGTGTATGGCCTCTTAATAAAATTGGAAATTTAAAGTAGGAGTTGAAAAAATGTTTGAAAATATATTAGGACATGAAAATGAAATAAATATATTAAGTAATATTATTTCTAGTAATAAAATTTCTCATTCTTATCTATTTTCCGGTCCTTCAGGGATTGGTAAATTAATGGTTGCAAAAGAATTTGCTAAATCTATTCTTAATGTAGATAACTTAAATAGCTGTCCGGATTACATATATATTTGTAAAAAAGAAGATAAAAAGAATATATTAGTAGAGCAAATTAGAGAAAATATTGTAGATAATATATATATAGCTCCTGCGATTCGGAAATATGAAAGTATATGTTATTGATGGTGCTGAATTGTTAAATGATGCATCACAAAATGCACTTCTTAAAACATTGGAAGAACCTCCAAACCATGCGATTATAATATTAATAGCAGCAAGTAGTGCGAATATTCTTCCTACAGTTATTTCTAGAGTATATAAAATAAATTTTAATAAACTAGATGGTGAAATTATTGGCAAATATATAAATGAAAATTTTGATGCTAAATTAGACAATAACATTATACAATTTATAGATGGATCTATAGGTTTTGCTATAGAAATTGTAAATGAAAAATTGATAGATGAATTAAATAAAACGAATGAATTGTATACTAATATTGCTACGAAAGATATTGTAAAATGTATGAAAGAATCTGAAAAAATTGATTTCAGTAAGAAATATATTCTAGACTATTTACAATATCTGTTCTTCACAAATAATAAATATTTATGTACAGAAATTGTAGAAAAAACAAAAGAAAGATTGAAATATAATGGAAACTATGATATAGTAATAGATAATATGATAATTAAATGTATAGAAAATATGTAAAGGAGAAAACATGGAAGTTGTTATAGGAGTTAGATTCAGGAAAACAGGAAAATTAGTATATATGAATCCACTTAAATATGGATTTAGAGTAAATGATACTATAATAGCTGAAACAGATAAAGGACAAGAAATAGGAAGAGTTGTTAAATTACTGACAAAGGATGAATTACCTAAAGATACTGTGTTACAGGATATAATAAGACCTGCAACAAAAAATGATTTACAAGTACAAAAAGATAATGAAACAGCTGCTTTGGCAGTATTAATATTTGCTAAAAAAGAAGCTATTAAACTTAATCTCAATATGAAATTTCTACTTGCTGAATATACTTTTGATAAGTCGAAAATCACTATGTTTTTTACAGCTGAAGAAAGAGTAGATTTTAGAGATTTGGTAAGAATATTAGCTTCAGAGGCTAAAACAAGAATTGAATTAAGGCAGATTGGTCCAAGAGATGAAATAAAAATTTATCCTAACTTAGGTATGTGTGGTAGAGAAGTATGCTGTAGGACTCATCTTCAAGATTTTAAATCAGTTACAATTAAAGATGCAAAAGATCAGGGTCTTCAGATTAATATGTCTAAATTATCTGGGGCTTGTGGAAGACTTATGTGTTGTATAAAATACGAAGAAATTGAATATAAAGAAAATTTAAAAAAATTACCTAAATACGGTGAATTAGTTAAAGTAAATTCAACAAATGAATCTGGAAAAGTTGCAAATGTTGATATATTAAATTTAAAAGTTAGAGTTAAATTTGGTGATTCTAGAGAGAATGAAAAATATGAAACATATAATGCTGAAGAGTTGACATGGAATATAAAATAGATTATAGGAGGTGATTTTTAATGTCATACAAAATAACAGATGCTTGCATAAAATGTGGAGCATGTGAACCTGAATGTCCTGTAAATGCAATATCTGAGGGGGATGAAAAATATATAATTGATCCTGAACTATGCATCGAATGTGGTGCTTGTTCTTCAATTTGTCCAGTTAGTGCCCCAGAACAAGCATAATTATTAAAATAAATTATAAAAGAGTAGCTTAGAAAAATGGTTCTTAGCTATTTTTTTTACAAATAATACATATGATTATTTACTAATACAATTTATATTTGACATTGTACAAAATACTTGATATAATGTTTAAAATATATAATGAAATAAAATTTGAAATACAATGCCTAAATCAAGCATATATAGATTTGCTTTAAGAAGGAGAAACATATGAAAAAAATATTATTTTTAATACACACTCTAAGAGGTGGGGGAGCTGAAAAAGCACTAGTACAATTAGTAAATTCGATGGATAAAATAAAGTTTGATATAACAGTAATGACAGTTGTAAATACTGGTAAATACATAAAAGAATTAAATCCTAATATAACATACAAATATATATTTGATGAGATTGTTGATACAAATACTATTGAAAGAAAAAATTTTAAATATATACTTAAATATATAAAACTTCAATTCTATTATAATATATTTTGGAAAATAAACTCTACAAAACTTCTATACAGAAAATATATAAAAGATAAATATGATGTAGAAGTTTCATTTTTAGAAGGAATTTCTGCTAAAATAATAAGTAGTTCTAACAATAAAGAATCAACAAAAATATGTTGGATACATACAGATTTAACTAAGAATAAGAGTACAAAAAAATTCTTTAAGAATAGAGAAAAAGAAAAAAAATGTTATTCTAAATTTGATAAAATTGTATGTGTATCGGCAAATGTTAGAAAGTGCTTTATGCAAGAATTAGAGATGGAAGAAAACAATCAAGTAATTGTAAGACATAATCCTATGGATATAAATACTATTTTAATAAAATCAAATGAGAGTTACAAGCAAATTTGTAGAGATATTGAAGTGGATGATACAAAAATAGTATGTTCTATTGGAAGATTGGAAACTTTAAAGGGTTATGATAAGTTACTTAGAGTACACAAAAAGCTTATAGATAACGGAATAAATCATAAATTAATAATACTTGGAGAAGGTAGTCAATATGATAAATTAAACAAATATATATCTGATAATAATTTACAAAAAACAGCTAAATTATTAGGATTTAAAAATAATCCATATCCATATATAAAATTATGTGATATATATGCATGCACGTCAGTATTTGAAGGTATGAGTATTGCAGTTTGTGAAGCTATGGTTTTAGGTAAACCAGTCTTTGTTACTGAGGGGACAGGTCTTGAAGATATTATAGGTCCTAATAATAAACATGGTATTATTGTGAAAAATTCAGAAGAAGGAATATACCGTGGATTGTGTGATATTCTTCAAAACCATAGTATGATTAAAAACTATGCTAAAGAGTCAAGAAAAGTTGCTCATGTTTTTGAACTTAAAAGAAATGTTAAAAATATAGAGAATTTATTTAAGTAAGGAGATAAAACAATGGTAGATATGCATATTCATACTGTACATTCTGATGGAATAGATAGTATTCAAAAAGTATTTGAATTTGCTAATAAATTAAATATATCTCCTATTTCTATAACTGATCACAATACTATTTCGGCTTATGAAGAAATTATTAAAACTAATGTAATAAGTCTATATAATGGTGATTTAATACCAGGTGTTGAACTGAAATGTCATATAAACAAGGAAATAATAGAACTTTTAGTATATGATTTTGATATTTATAAGATGAAGAAATTTATAAATCAAAATTATCATGAATGGGAATATATAAATAAAAACATGTCGATTCAATTTGAAAATATACTTATTAATAGAAATATATGTTATGATAAAAATATAATGCTTTCATATGATTTTAATAAATATAATGGAATTATGGAATTATATAAATCAGTTATCCAGATTGAAAGTAATGAAAAAAAGTTGTGTGATGATTTATATAAAGATATCCCTAAATTTTTTAGAGATTGTGTATGCAATGAAAATAGTAAATATTATGTAGATTTAAGAAAATACTATCCTTCAGTAGAATCTATTACTAATTTTGTAAAACAAAATGGTGGTAAAATATTTATACCACATGTATATTTTTTTAAGCATAGTTTTAACATCTTGAAACAAATACATGAGAAATATATGTTAGATGGAGTAGAATGTTATCATCCTTCATATACATTAGAGCAATGTAATGAGTTATTAAATTATTGTAAAAATAATAATTTATATATAAGTGCAGGCAGTGATTATCATGGTGATACTTATGGATTAGGGAATTCAAGTGATTTCTATGATGATAATAATATTAAGTTATTTGATTTTAAAAATAAAATGTGTAGAAAGTAGGAAAGTATATGAATAATCTACCTCTAGTAACTATAATTGTACCTTGTTATAACGTAGAAAAATATATACAACAATGTATTGATAGTATTTTGAATCAAATATATGGTAATATCCAACTTATATTAATTGATGATGGATCTACTGATAATACAAATGAGGTAATACAAAAATCAATTGCTAATTCAAAAAATACTATATATATAAAAAATAAAAATTCTGGTGTATCAAATGCAAGAAATATTGGAATAAAAAATGCAACTGGTGAATATATAATGTTTGTTGATTCTGATGATTATATATCAAAAAATATGATAAAAAATATGTATAGATTGATTACTAAGTATAATAGTGATTTGGTAAAATGCAATATATCTAAAGAATATATTGAAGGGAATCTTGTTAAATTTGAGACTCCAATATATTCAAGAGTTAAATATTTAGATAATAAAAATTTTTCTAAAACAATATACAAAAAAATACTATCAACAGAGACTATGAATTCTGCTTGTTTTTCGTTATTTAAAACAAACATTATAAAGGAAAATAATTTGCTTTTTAGAGAAGATGTCTATAATGGTGAAGATGCAATGTTTTTTATGAATTATATAGATTTATGTAAGAACATAGTGTATACACCCGCATCGTATTATCACTATGTAATAAG
Organism: Clostridia bacterium; assembly: GCA_028684095.1. Lineage (GTDB taxonomy): Bacteria > Bacillota > Clostridia > TANB77 > CAG-465 > RGIG5057. Next base: position 169,055 of record JAQUGQ010000001.1, on the reverse strand, counting down.
AAATAATGGACTTACTGGTACAGGGATATCAATGGAAAAATTATGGGATAGTAAATTAAAATTCATACAAGAATTAAAAAACAAAGAAGAAAAATGGAACTTAAAAAATTATAATTATGTGGATAAAAAAATAATTCACATAGTAATGTCTTGTATATATAGATTATACAAAAAAAATGAAAAACAAGATGTTAGATATAATAAAAAATTTTTAAGTATGATGATAAAGGATGTAGATTTTATAAATTTACTAAATAAAACAAATTATAAAAATATAAAACTTACTGAAGATAGAATTATTATTCTTGATAATATTATGAATAATAATTTAAAGGGTGCTATAGAATTAATTAAATTGATATAATATATTATAATACATATTTCAAATAGAGTTTAATTGTTAGATTTATACTCTATTTATTTTTATCATTTAATGAGTAATATTAAATATGATATTTATCTAAATTAGTTTAAAATATCCTATAAACATTGACTTTTATCAGTATATTTGATATTATATATATAATGGAAATAAATGAGGAATTAAGATGGATAATATAATGGTATTTATAGCACTATTAATATTACTTATTTCAGTAATATGTATATATGGTGCAAGAGGAATAGTCAAAACTAAAGTGAATATAGAAGATGAGAACAGAGTAGTGTTGGGTTTGAAAATAGTATGTTTTATACTAGTGATAATTTCTCTAAGTATGCTTTGTTATTTTAGATAAAAAGGAGATAATAATAATGGAAAATAAATTTATGCCATTAGATATAGAAAATAAAATGTATAAGAAATGGGAGGATAAAGGTTATTTTAAGTGTAAAATAGATAAAAATAAAAAACCTTTTACTATAGTTATGCCTCCACCTAACGTAACAGGTAAGTTACATATGGGCCATGCATTAGATCAAACAGTTCAAGATATATTTATAAGATATAATAGATTAAAAGGTGTACCGACATTGTGGATACCAGGAACAGATCATGCAAGTATAGCTACTGAAGTAAAAGTTGTTGAAAAACTAAAAAATATTGGTATAACTAAAGATATGATAGGTAGAGAAAAGTTTTTAGAGGAAACTTGGAACTGGAAGAATGAATACGGTAACGAAATAAAGCAACAAATAATGAAAATAGGATCTTCTTGTGATTGGGAAAAAGAAAGATTTACAATGGATGAAATGTGCAGTATTGCAGTTCTTGAATCTTTTGAAAGACTGTATAATAAGGGATACATATATAGAGGTCAACGTATAGTAAACTGGTGTCCTCATTGTAAAACATCTATTTCTGAAACAGAAGTTGATTATGAGGAAAGTGCTTCTAAATTATGGTATATAAGATACATGATTGAAGATAGTAATGACTATTTAGTTGTTGCAACAACAAGACCAGAAACTATATTAGGTGATACAGCTGTTGCTGTTAATCCTAAAGATGATAGATATAAACATTTAATAGGGAAAAATGTTATACTTCCATTAGTTAATAAAAGAATACCAGTTATAGCTGATGATTATGTAGAAGTAGATTTTGGAACTGGTGTAGTTAAAATAACTCCTGCTCATGATCCAAATGATTTCTTAGTTGGAGAAAGACATAATTTAGAGAGAATAAATATTCTGAATGAAGATGGTACTTTAAATAATAAAACTGGAAAGTATATGGGTCAAGATAGATTTGAAGCAAGAAAAAATATTGTTAATGATTTACAAATTATTAACAATATAGATAAAATAGAAGATTATACAAATAATGTTGGTAGCTGTTATAGATGTCATACAGTAATAGAACCATATTTATCATTACAATGGTTTGTAAAAATGTCTGAGCTTGTTAAACCAGCATTAGAAGCAGTAAGAAATGGTGATATAACATTTGTTCCAAAAAGATTTGAAAAAACTTACTTCAATTGGATGGAAAACATACAAGATTGGTGTATATCAAGACAACTTTGGTGGGGTCATAGAGTACCTGCATATTATTGTAATAAGTGTGATAAAGTTACTATATCTAAAGAAAATATAATTAAATGTACATGTGGAGGAATTTTAAAACAGGATGAAGATTGTTTAGATACATGGTTTAGCTCTGCGTTATGGCCATTTTCAATACTTGGTTGGCCAAATAAAACTGAAGATTTGGAATATTTTTATCCAACATCTACTTTAGTTACAGGATATGATATAATAACTTTTTGGGTTAGCAAGATGATATTTAGTGGCTTGGAATTCACCGGTATGGCACCATTTAAACATGTATATATTCATGGAATAGTAAGAGATAGTATAGGCAGAAAAATGTCTAAATCACTTGGTAATGGGATAGATCCACTTGAAGTGATCAATACATATGGAGCTGATGCACTTAGATTTTCACTTATACAAAACACTTCACCTGGTAATGATGTAAGATATATTTCAGAAAAAATAGAATCATCTAGAAATTTCGTTAATAAATTATGGAATGCAGCTAGATTTGTAAATATTTATTTAGAAGCTAATAATTCATTAGATAATTTAGAAGTTATAGATTTTAAACCTGAAGATATGTGGATTATAACAAAATTAAATGAACTAATTAAAAATGTTACAGATAACACAGATAAATTTGAAATAGGTATAGCACTAAATAGTTTATATAATTTTATATGGTCAGATTTTTGTGACTGGTATATAGAAATGGTTAAACCAAGGTTATATAAAGAAGAAGGAACTGAGTTTATATCAGCAGTATTTACATTAAATTATGTACTTGGTGAAACTGTTAAAATGTTACATCCGTATATGCCGTTTGTTACAGAAGAAATATATTTAAATTTGAAACATAATGATGAATCTATAATGGTTTCTACTTACCCTGAAATAAAATATATATTTAAAGATGAATATAAAATTATTGAGAATATAATGGAATATATAAAACAAGTTAGAAATTATAGATCAGAAAGCAATATTGCAAATTCTAAAAAAATAGATAGTAAAATATTATTAAAAGATAATACAAATAAAGATATATTACTTCAAAGTGAGGAATATATTAAAAAGTTAGCATATATACAAGATATAGAATATGTTTCTGGTAATAAAGGATATGAAGAATATTCAGCATTTCATCTAGAATATTTTGATAGTTTCTTAGACTTTTCGTTAGCAGTAAATAAAGACGAAGAAATAGCAAAATTAAATGAAGAAATAATTAAAATAACAAGCGAATTAAATAGAGCTATTGGAATGCTAAGTAGAGAATCTTTTGTTAGCAAAGCACCTAAAAAACTAATAGATGAAGAAAAAGATAAAGTTACTAAATATACAGAAATGCTAGATAAAGTTAAAGAAAGATTAAGTCAAATTAAATAGTTAATATTATCTTTGATAGTTTATGATTTTTATATAGTTGTTTTAGTTTGAAATATAATATTTTCTTTCAAAGTGTCGATATTTGTCAATAAATTATTGACAAATAATAATAATTAATATATAATAATTATTATACTATATGCGATATAGTTAAAGGAGAAAATACGATGATTAGAGAAATTGCAATATTTTTAATTGGTGTAGTTTTGTTATTAATTATTACCGCTATAATATCAAATAATAAAAAAAATGAAATGTTGAATGATAATATAGAAGAGAATAAAGAAACTGGTAGCGAAAATATCTAGTAAAGAAAACATTAATTACAATATTAGTTGTAATTAATGTTTTTTGTATATTATGAACAATATAATTAAATTTTTTCTAATTTTACAACACATTCTATATGATTAGTTTGTGGAAACATATCTACGGGTTGTATTGCAGTTACTTTGTAATTATGAGATGTTAAATAACTAATATCTCTTTCCAATGTAACAGGGTTACAAGATATGTATATTACTTTTTTAGGCATTAAAGAAACAAGAGCTGATAAAAATTTCTCATCACTTCCGTTACGAGGTGGATCCATTATTACAACATCTACAGTTTCTTTTTTTATTACTAAATCAGTAATAAAATCTCCGGAATCTGCATTAAAAAAATTTACATTGATTATATTATTTCTTTTTGCATTTTGTATTGCATCTTTTATTGCATCTTTATTTAATTCTACACCTAATACTTTTTTTACTTTTTTACTCATAATAAGTGAAATGGTTCCTATTCCACAATATGTATCTATTACAGTTTCATTTCCAATAAATTCTGACATTTCAATAACTTTATTATATAGTATTTCAGTTTGAATAGGATTTATTTGATAAAATGATTTAGGTGATATTTGAAATGTACATCCACATAAAGTATCTTCAATAAAACCTTTACCATATAAAACCTTTTCATAATCACCAAGTATCATACTTGTGTTTCTATTATTTATATTTAATACAACGGTAGATATTTCTGGATGCTTTTGTAATAACACTTTAATAAAATTATTTTTACCTGGAAATATAGGAGTTGAAACTACTAAAACAATCATTATTTGTTTACTATCAAAACCTACTTTTATTAGTATATGTCTAATCAAGCCTGTGTTGGTATCTTCATCATAAGGCCTTATTTTAAAACTTTTTAACATTTCACGAATAGAAGATATAATGTTGTCTGCTCTAGAATCTTGAATCATACATTTATCTATACTTATTACGTTATGTGTACTTTCTTCATAAAATCCAGATATTATTTTCTTCTTTTTATTAAAAGCAAAAGTTGAATGAACTTTATTACGATAATTATATGGTTTCTCCATACCAATTATTTTATTTACTTCGCAATATTTATCTAATAAATTATTTACAATATTTTGTTTAAAAATACATTGACCTTCATATGACATATGTTGCATTTGACAACCACCACATTGATAGAAGTGAGGACATTTTGGAAAAACCCTATATTTTGATCTTTCTATAACTGATACTAATTTAGCATTTAAACATTTTTTTGTATGAAATACTTCTATGTTAGCAGTTTCGCCGTCTATTAAATAAGGAATGTAAAATTTATTTTTTTCTAATTTTACAATTCCTTTTCCTTCTTCGTTAATATTAATACATTTTAATTTAAATTGTTCTCCGTTCATAAATTTCCCTTTTCTAAGTATTTATATACTTTCACTTATTTTATATAATACCATTAAATCACTGTAATTTCAATGTATTATATAAAATAAGTGAATATTCATTTGTTTTTACATAAAAAAATCAAGTAAAATCGAAATTTACTTGAAGTTGTATGTGCACATGGAGCTGAAACTCAGAATCGAACTGAGGACCTACGGTTTACAAGACCGTTGCTCTACCAGCTGAGCTATTCCAGCAAATTGGTGACCCGTACGGGAGTCGAACCCATCACCCCGCCGTGAAAGGGCGGTATCTTAACCGATTGACCAACGGGCCTATTTTATGGTGAGCTATCCGCGACTCGAACGCGGGACAACATGATTAAAAGTCAAGTGCTCTGCCAGCTGAGCTAATAGCCCATAAAATGTATTGCCTATATATAATACTATATTTTTTACAAAATGTCAACACTTTATGCGAAAAATATTAAAATTCCAAGAAAAAAGATATAATTAGATATATATTAAATTATAATTGTTATTACTGTATCATAATAATGATTAATTTGTTTCAATTACTCTAATAGTATTATCTATATATTATACTTTATCCATAACCATTTTAAAACAAAAAACATCATCTAATTATAATAATTAAATGACGTTTTTATTTTAATATTATATTATTAATTATATCTAAGTATACTATTAATTATGCTACTAATAATTCTGGAAGTTGCAATACTTTCTATAACTCCATCATTTGCATTAGTAGACCATTCAAATGCATATTGTGCATTTTTATCAGTAGGAGAATTTTTTGTCATCATATTAATAAGAGTATCTTGAATATTTAAAATTCTTCCTATTTTGTCTTTATCTATTATCTTTTGTAATTCAAGGTACATACCAGTACATATACTTTCAAAATGTTCTTCATTTAAATCTGGTGTGCCGTCTATGTTATATTGTCCATGAAACATATTATTATTTTGCATTTCATCTGCTTTACTAAGTAATTGTGTTCCTAAAACTGTATCTACTTTTGCAACACCTAAAGCACAATGTAAAAATATATTTGCTGTAAATGGTTCGTTTGTTCCCCATGTATCAGTTATATTATTCCAATTTTGTGGTTTCCATCCATCACCTTGATCTGCATAGTATTCATATATATATCCATTGGCATTAATACATCCATAATCATTTAACAAATTAGTAATGAACGATGTATATCTAGTTAATCTATTTTGATATGCTGAATTATTAGTTGCTTGGTATGCTGTTTGAAAAGCAGTTACTATCATATCGGCATTACCTAATGAAAAAACTGTTTCTGCCGGATAAAACCTTCCATTTGCTTGGTAAGTAAAGTATTCATGAATACCTCCAGTTATTGCATTTGGATATGGACCACCATTAGCTACAGTTGTAGAATCATTATAATCTTGTGACCAAGCCAAAGTTGCCATTAATTGATTAGCAGCAGTTTTGTATTCATTATCGTTAGTAAACATATATAGTCTGTATAATACTGTTGCATCTAATGCAATATCTTGAGTATATACTATATCATATACATCTGTCCATCCTGTATTTTGAGTTTCTTCAGTAACTATAAATTTGTGAAATATTTCATCATAGATTTTTTTAGATATTAGTTTTCCAGCTAATTGATCACCAATTTCAACAGCTCTTGCCAAATATAACGGATCTTGTGTATATTCATATGCATCTAAAAGAGCAATAGATGTCATAGTATTACTTAACATACTTGTTTTTGGGTTATTAGTGAAATTTGAAAATTGAAGTGTGTTTTTGTTATAATTCCATAATACACGTGCATATGGTTGATCAGTAACACCACCCGCTGTAAGTGTAGTTGTATTAGTTAGCCAATCAGTAATCATATCTGTTGTTTTTAACCAAATTAATGGATTTAACAATTCTTGTTTAGCCGTAAGTATTGGAATATTTACTTCACTTACTAAGTTTTTTTCATTTTCATCTGTTCCTATATATACTAATTTGCCATTTTGTATCTCAAATTTGCTTTCATATTCAGGACCCATACTACTTATTATGTCTGTTATTTTTAAATTATCGTATTCGCCAACAGTTGAGTTTGCATTTAATTTAGATATATCAAACGAACCCATATTTTTTGAATACTCTTTTGCTACCCACAATGTTAATTCATCATTTATTGTTGTAATATCTGCCTTAAATTTTGCTTCATTAGCTTTTGATATTGGATTGTTATTTGCTAGTGATAATATAATTGTTCCAGCTAATATTATTATAATTATTATCGTTATTACTAGCACTATTAATGATATACCATTTTTTCTTATGTTATTTTTCATTTTTTCATCATATCCTTAAATTTTTATTTTAGTAAATTATATATTATATAATTTATTTTGTCAATATTTATACATATATTTTATAATTAATTTATGATAAAATCCCCTATAAAATTGATTTATGAAAAAGATACTCACTTTAACATAAATGTTATAATAGGAGTATGAAAATATTTGTAAAAATAGAAAAATTATAGAAAAGAAAATTAAAATTATGCCCAATTATTTTTCTGATTATGATGTGAAAGTAATTTATATATCTAATGAAAAAGTATTGAATTGACTCGAAAAATATTATAAAATTAACGTAATGTCGTAAAAAATAGAATTATAATAGAATATTATAGTAAGGTAAATTTAATTCAAAAAAAGTTGACTTTACTATTTTTCTATGCTAGAATTTCGCCAGGTGATTTTTTCAAATGTTTTTATTTCTAGAATTTTTTATATATCTATTATTTTTATTCTTTAAGCTATATTCTCTTTTAGATAAAATATTTTTTTTTACAAGTCAAGGAAGCAAGCTTGACAATTATATTAAAAAGAAAAATCTATTAAATATAGCTAGCAACTTAGGTTCTTGCAATAATATTAATCTATTAAATTTAAAATCACCTATATGGTACAAGCATATGATATATTCATTACTTGTATCAGTAAATATAATAGCTATTAAAATAGCATTTACATATAATTTTTTGTCTTGTAGTTTTTATAATATCAATATTTTTGGCAAACAAATTGATTTAGTTTCTTCTTTTGGTATATATTTCAATATTTTTAAGTTTATATATTATATCTCATTTTCATTTTTTATAATTTATATCTCATATTACATTATTTCAAAACAGGATAAATTAAAAAAAGAAATAACAATTGATAATACAGATAAAATGTATTTAGGTTTAGATGAAAGTCAAAATTATGTTTATTTAAGTAAAGAAGGGCTATATCAAAATATATTAATAACAGGAAGTATAGGAAGTGGTAAAACAAGTAGTGGTATTACAAATATCTTAGATTACTTTATAAAAAGTAATATTTATGGATTAATACTGGATGTTAAAGGAAATTACAATATAGTAGTTGATGAAGTGGCTGAAAAATATTCTAAGCAAACTAATATAGTTCAAATATCTTTAAATAGCAGTTTCAACTATAATCCACTTGATAAACCATGTATTAAACCTTTAGAAATTGCACATACAGTTAGAAAAGTTTTAACTCTTATTTCAGATAATAATACATCAGATTCATATTGGCTAGATAAAGTTGAATCATATATAAAAGACTTTATAACTTTAATTAGAGTATATAATGAATATGTAAATTTTAGTGAAATACATAAGTTAGTTATAGATAAAGTATATTTAAATACTACGTTAAGTAAAATCAAAAATATAATTTTAAAAAATACATTCAAAGATGATAGACTCTTTGAAATTAATTCAAGTTTAAGTAATATACAAAACGAGTATTTGAATCTAGATGAAAGAACATCTAGTATAATACGTTCTGAAATAACAAGAATAACAGATCTATTTGTAAGTGATTATAATATAAATAAAAAATTTTGTAGCAGGTCAGATAAATTGGATTTTAGTGCAGATAATATATATGTTTTATCAATAAGTATAGCAGATAATAAGAAACTTGCTAAAGTTATATCTACTTATTTGAAATTAGATTTTCAAAAACAGATTTTAAGTTTTAACTGTAAACCTACTTTTTTCATATGTGATGAATACCAAGAATTTTCAAATGTTGAAGATGCTAATTTCTTTTCTCTTTCAAGAGAGTTCAAATGTATAAATGTCATTAGTATGCAAAGCTATACTTCACTAAATAACAGCTTAAATAATACAAATGCAGCAAAAGTTATAATACAAAATTTAGTAAATAAGATATGGTTTAGAAATGATGATATCTATACTGTAGAAGAAATTATAAAACAAATAGGAAAAGAAGAAAAGGATAAGTTATCTATTAATTTAAATGAGGCATCAAAGGAAACAAAATATAGTATATTTACAAATAAATTTAAAAATATCAAATCAAATTTATCTGAAGGGTATACAGTTACTAAAAGTTTTGAAAACACTTTAGATTCTAGTTATTTTACTACAAAACTTAAAACGTTTGAAACGGTGTGTATTTTATCAGATGGTTCAAGTAGTAAACTATATAAAAAAGTTAAATTCAAGCGATGGACAAAATAATAGGAGGGTAATATTTTGAATAATAATATAACAAAAAAGAGTTATACAAAAGTATTAATAATTTTATGCATACTTATAACAGTTTCATCTGTTTCTATAGCAGCATCAGATCCTGCACTTGTTACTAAATTAAATAGTGCATTTAAAAAAATACAAGAATATTTAGTTAAACTTGCAGTACCAGCTGCTGGAGTTGCTATAGCAACAGGAGTTATGATTAGAAAATTTAGTTTTGGAGATGAAGAAAAAATGGCTATAGGAAAAAAAGTTATAACAAATGCGATAGTTTGTTATGGAATTATAGTATCCATAGACCTGATTATAAAGTTTGTGGATGCAGTGCTCAAATAATGAACGTAAACGATATAATAAACAGTTTAAATCTTATATCTGAAAAATTATTCAAATCAGTAGAGGGAGAGGTTTATACTACCTTAGATAAGATTGTGAATATATCTCCTGATATTTTAAAATCAGATCCTCTTAAAAATATATTTTTTGAGAATAAAATAAACGGTATTATATTAATAGCAAATTCACTAATGATGCTCTATATAACATATTATATGTTTACACAGTTAATATCATTATATAATGGAAATACGACAGAAAATGTATATACATTTATAATAAAATTAGTGGTTATATTTATACTTGTTAATAACAGTTATTTTATTTGTGAACTAATATTAAATATAACAAGTGAAATTACTAGTTCAATAGAATTATATGGAGAAGATATTTCTGGTCAAGATGTAACTTTTAGTAATTTGAAAGAGAAAATAATATCCATAAAAGATTTTATGAAAAATGATTTATTGTCATTAGATGGTCTTATAAAAGGTGTAATATCTTTTGGTGCAATAACTATTTTAATTAACTTTTCTATTAGATATGTTACTATGATATTTTTGCTAATAATATTTCCATTATCACTTACAACTTTAACGAGTAGTATTACATCAGGTATTTTTAAATCATATTTTAAATTATTTGCCGTTACATTACTTACTCAAATAGTAGTTAAGTTAGTTATATTAATACCACTAATGTATAAAGATGTAGATAGTATAATGTATAAAATTATTTTAGTTGGAACTATATATATAATATATAAAATCAATACATTTGTAAAAGAGTTATTTGTTAAAATAACTGAAGAAAGTAAATATAGTAATATATTTAGAAGGTAGATTATGAATGAAAAAGAAGTATTTATGAATTACAAGAGAAATAATAAGTGGCTAGGAATTATTGATTATAAGTCACTCACATTTTTAGTTGGGTATTTAGCAATAATTTGGAATATAATAAATTTACTTAATATTCCATTAGAATATAAAATGTATATACTGATATTACTTAGTATACCCGTAACTGTTATGCTATGCCTTAACATAAATAGCGAAAGTGCAATTGATGTTGCTATTATTATAATTAAGTTTAATTTCAAAAACAAGATATATGTAAGTACAAATCATTTGTATGTTAAAGATGTGGATAAAACGAATAAAATTTTTCTTAAAAGCAATAAAAAAGATTAAAAACATTGTAAATATATTAAACTAATGATATAATTATTATAAATTATAAACTTAGAGTAATATAAGGAGAAATGTCATGAAGTTTGTATCTAAATCAAAGTTAGAATTAGCCGACACAGTGCTGCCAGATTTATTTATTGTGAATCATATGAATTCATTAGAACCTATAGATGTAAAAGTATACATCTACATGCAGTACTTATCAAAAAATAACGAAGAAATTGATTCGATTAATATGGCAAAAAAATTAAGTACGTCAGAACAGGAAATATCTATTTCTTTAGATAGATTACAATCTGAAGAATTAATAAGTAAAACTACATTTGGATTTAATATTGTTAATTTAAAAGAAGTCGAGGTAAACAAGCTATATACTCCCAAAGTTGAACCTAAAAAAACAAAAGCATTTGTTGAACAAGAACAAGCTAGAACATTGGCAGCTAGTGCGATAAGTGAGAGTTTCTTTAATGGACTTATGTCATTTAGTTGGTATACAGATATTGGCATACTATTTGATAGATATAAATTTTCAGAAGAAGTCATGATAGCTCTTTTCCACTATTGTGATGAAAGAAAAGCTCTTAATAAAAAATATGTATATGCAGTAGCTGAGGGTTGGTATAAAGGCGGAGTTAAAACATTTGAACATTTAGAAGAATATTTAGATAAAATAACTAAATTCCAAATTACAATTCAAAAAATATCTAAGGCACTTAGATTAAATAGAAATTTAACAAAATATGAAGAAGCATATGTTAATAAATGGCTTTATGAATATATGTATGATTTTGATATGATAGAAGAAGCTTTAAAGCGAACTGTTAGTAAATCTAATCCTAGTATAAACTATATAAATGGTATACTTAGTAATTGGTTTAAAAAAGAATACAAAAAAGTAGAAGATATACAAAATGAAGTAAGGCAAACAGCAACAATTAGTAAAGATAATAATTCTAAGGTTAAATATAAAGATTATGAACAGAGAAATTATGATAATTTAGAAACATATTATGATAACCTATAAGGTGAGGTGATTTATGTGGATACATATGTATTAAAAGATATACTTAAAGAATACAACTTAAAAAAACAAAGAGCAGATGACCAATGTAAAAAAAACAAAAAAGAAATATTTTTAAAAATTCCTGAAGTTGCAAGTCTACAAGATGAACTAGCTACAATATCCATTAAATCTCTTAAAAATAATATGATACAAGATCAAATTTCAAGAGAAATAGGAACACAAAATTTAGAACTTAAAATAAATGAAATAAATAATAAAATTGTAAAATCTCTAAAAAGAAATGGCTACGATTTAGAAATGTTTAATCCTAAATATGAATGTGAGATGTGTAAAGACACAGGATATTTAAATGATAAACAATGTTCTTGTTTAAAACAAAAAATTATAAATATCGCATATAAACAATCTAACGTGCTTAGATTAGAAGATGAAAACTTCGAAACTTTCGATACATGTTATTATTCTTCTAAATCAGATGAGAAGTATGGATCAACTAAATCTCCACTTGAAAATATCGAAGATATTAGAAAAATATCACTAAATTTTTGTAAAAACATATCAAATAAAAATCAAAAAAATTTATTATTTATAGGTGGGACAGGCATAGGAAAAACATTTTTATCAAATTGTATAGCTTCGGAAGTTATAAAGAACGGATATACAGCTATATATCAAACAGCTCCTATCCTTATGGATACAGTAATTCAATATAAATTATCTTATGGTAAAAATAATGATAACAAGCAGAAATATAATCAAATATTTGATGCTGATTTGTTAATAATAGATGATTTAGGAACTGAAACAATGAATAACATAAAGTTCACGGAACTATTTAATATAATAAATACAAGACTATTAAATAATAAGAAAATGATTATATCAACAAATTTAACAATTAAAAAATTATATGATACATACGATGAAAGAGTAGTATCAAGATTAATAGGTAATTTTATGATTTGTAAATTTATTGGTGATGATATTAGACTTAAAAAGAAAAAGATAAATTAAAAGAAAAACAAAAAAATAAATAAAATAAAACAAAGAACTAATATATGTAAATATATCAGTTCTTTGTTTAACTCATTAATATATTGATAATATTTATGAATAAAAAATTAAAGTAAATATTATATATGTTATAGGTGATTTAATTGAAAAATATAATTATAGACTCACATTGTGATACTGCATTAAAATTATTAAGTGGAAGTAATATCAATAGTAATACTAATCAATTTACTTTAAATAATGCTCTTAAATATGATAAGTATCTTCAATTTTTTGCAATGTATATAGAACCTGAGTATGTTAAAGATGGGGAGTATGACTTGTGTAATAGATTAATTGATTTAGTTAAAAATGAAGTATATAATAATAGTAAATATATGAAGATTATTATCAATAAAAATGAGTTAGAACAATATTTTAATGAAAAAAATAGAAGGTTAGGTGTAATACTCACTGTTGAAGATGCAAGTTGTTTAGAAGGTAAAATAGACAATCTATATAATCTATTTGATAGAGGAATAAGAGTAATAGGACTTACATGGAATGGAAAAAATCAAATTGCAGGTGGCGCTGATTGTTCAAATACTAATAACGATGGACTATCAAAATTTGGAGAAGAAGTAGTAAAAAAAATGAATGAATTAGGTATAATAATTGATGTATCTCATTTATCTGAAAAGTCATTTTACGATGTAATGAAAATAACAAATAAACCAGTGATGGCATCCCATTCATGTTGCAAAAGTATATGTAATCACAGAAGAAACTTAAGTGATGATCAAATAAAGTTAATTTCAAAAAATGGAGGAATAATTGGTGTAAATTTATATAAAGATTTTTTAAATATAGATACAAATAAAGCGGACATAGAATGTTTAGTAAAACATATAAGACATATATTTAATATAGGTGGAAAAGAGTGTATTGGTTTAGGTTCTGATTATGATGGAATGAATATCAATAAAGTAGTTATTGGATTAGAAAATAATTCTAAATTATCAAATCTATCAAAGTATTTAAAAAGATCAGAATTTACTGATGAGGAAGTTGATAGAATAATGTGGAAAAATCAATTTGAGTTTCTTAAAAGAGAATTAAAATAATTTTAAAAACAAGGTTAATCTAATTTAATTAGACTAATGCTTGTTTTTTCATATCTATATATTTTTAGAATATTATAATAATAATTGATATTTAATATAATAAATGATAGAATATAAGTAAAGGAGAATGATTACATTATGGACACTAGTATTAATGTAGAACAAAATAACAAAAAAAAATCATTTGCTGAAGGGCTTAACTTTTTTAAGTTGTTTTGGATTTTCTATATAGGATGCTTTGCTGGAGTTGTAATAGAAACAATATGGTGTATAGTAAAGAATGGTGTACTTGAAAGTAGAACAGCTCTCGTAATTTTGCCACTTAATCCAGTATATGGTTTTGGAGTTTTAATTATATCAATTTGTTTTGTAAGATTTAGTGGTAATAAAAATATAACTATATTTTTAGGTTGTATGGTTGTAGGTGGGATGTTTGAGTATCTATGTAGTCTATTTCAAGAAATGGTTTTTGGAACTATATCTTGGTCATATGCTTCAGATTCTTTAGGAATATTTGAAAGAACTAGCCTTATATATTGTGTTTTTTGGGGAATACTTGGTGTAATGTGGGTAAGGGGAATATATCCCTATTTATCAAATATAATACAAAAAATACCTAATGATATAGGTAAATTTTTGACATATTTTCTATTGATAATAATAATAATAGATATTATATTTACATCACTTGCTTTATTTAGGCAATTACAAAGAAGAGAAGGAACGCCTGCAACAAACTTAGTTCAGGAATTTTATGATAAAAATTTAGATGATGCAACATTAAAAAAAATATATCCTAATATGACACCAGTAAGATAAAAAATCAAGTAGATAAATGAATTATCTACTTGATTTTTTATTATAATGTTCTTCTATTTTCTAACTTATATAATTGTTCATATAGTTTTTCTTCTCTCTCTGAAATATCAGTGGGTATATCTATATTAACGTGTAGTAATAAATTTCCTCTTATACCTGTTTCTGAAATATAACCGTTACCAGCTAAAGAAACATATTCATTGTTTTTTATATATTTTGGAAGATTAACATATACAATGTCTTCAAAGATGTTTATTTTATATTTCATACCAAGAACAGCAACTGAAGGAGATATTGTTATTTCTTTAATTAAGTCAGTACCTTTTATTTTAAAAATATGATGAGGACTTATTTTAACATTTATAATTAAATCTCCGTTTTTTCCACCATTTTTACCTGGAAATCCAAGAGCAGCTAAACGTATTTTATCACCATCTTTTATTCCAATTGGTACATTGACACTGAATGTTTTTATCCCACCTTTATATCCCTTTATAGCAATTTTTTTTTCTGTTCCAATCAATCCTTCTTCTAATGTTATTTCTAGATTTGAAGTAATATCTTTTCCACGCTCAGGTTTTTGTTTTACTTCATTTGCAGTTTCACTAGAATTTGAGTTATCATTATCTCTTTTGAAGCCAAGTATAGTTGTAAGAATATCACTAAACATACCACTACCAGCTTTAAATTCATATCTTATATTTGAAAGAGGAGTTTCATTAGGAACAAAACCATATCCGTATCTTGCAACTTGTCTATCATATTTTTTTCTTTTTTCTTCGTTCATTAAAGTGGCATAAGCTTCATTTATATCTTTAAACATAGTATCTGAAGTATTATTATTTTTATTAGCATCTGGATGGTATATTTTTGCTAATTTTCGGAATGAAAGTTTAATTTCTTCTCGTGAGTTTTTTCTATTTACACCTAGTATTTCATAATAATTTTTGTACTTCATTTTGGTCCTCCAATTTTTCTTTCATTATATCATATTTTTTTTGAAATTCAACTATTTTACTTGCTTTTCCTCTATTTTTCTAGTATAATTATATAGTAATTATTAATTAGGGGGCAAATTATGGACGATAATTTTTTAGAGACACAACACATAGTGCCAGTAACTATAGAAAGTGAAATGAAAAAATCATACATTGACTATGCAATGAGTGTTATAGTAGCACGTGCACTTCCTGATGTTAGAGATGGACTGAAACCTGTTCACAGAAGAATATTATATGTAATGAGTGAACTATCTTTATGGCCAGATAAATCGTATAGAAAATGTGCTGGTATAGTCGGAGATGTAATGGGTAACTATCATCCTCATGGAGATGCTGCAATATATGATGCTTTAGTTCGTTTGGCACAAGATTTCTCACTTAGATATCCACTTGTTAATGGACATGGTAACTTTGGATCAGTAGATAATGACCCACCAGCTGCAATGAGATATACAGAAGCAAAACTTCAAAAAATTTCAGTAGAAATGTTAACAGATATAGATAAGAATACAGTTGATTATGTATCAAACTATGATGATAGATTAAAAGAACCAACTGTACTTCCTGCTAGATTACCTAATCTATTAATAAATGGAGCATACGGTATAGCTGTTGGTATGGCATGTAATATACCACCACATAACCTAACAGAAGTTATAAATGGAACATGTGCTATGATAGATAATCCAGATATAACAGATGAAGAACTTATACAATACATTTCGGGACCAGATTTTCCAACTGGTGGAATAATTGTAGGTAGAGATGGTATAAAAGATGGATACTTAACAGGTAGAGGAAAAGTTTGTGTAAGAGCGAGAGCTGAAATAGAAGAAGATGAAAAAGGAAGATTTAAAATAATTATTACTGAAATTCCTTATCAAGTAAATAAAGCAGCTCTAGTTGAAAATATAGCAAAACTAGTACAAGCTAAAGTTATAGAAGGTATATCTGATTTAAGAGATGAATCAGATAGAACAGGACTTAGAGTTGTTATTGAACTTAAAAGGGATGCAAATCCTAAGGTTGTACTTAACTTGTTATATAAACATACACAACTTCAAACAACAGTTAGTATGTTGATGCTTGCATTAGTAGATAATCAACCAAAAGTATTAAGATTAAGTGAAATATTAAAACACTATATTGCTCACAGAAAGCAAATAGTTACAAGAAGAACACAATTTGATTTAGAGAAAGCACAAGCTAGATTACATATATTAGAGGGACTAAGAATAGCATTAGATCACATAGATGAAATAATTGCAATTATACGTTCTTCATATAATGATGCACAAGAAAGACTTATGGAAAAGTTTGGACTATCTGAAATTCAAGCTACAGCAATACTTGAAATGAAACTTAGAACGTTGCAAGGTCTTCAAAGAGAAAAAATAGAAGATGAGTACAAAGCTCTAGTAGAATTAATAATTAGGTTAAAAGAAATTTTAGCTAATATGCATTTAGTTATGGATATAATAAAAGCAGAATTAATTGAAATAAGAAATATATATGGTGATGAGAGAAAAACTGAAATCATACATGGTGAGGGAGATATAAACATAGAAAGCTTAATTAAAGAAGAATCAAATGTTGTAACTATGACTCATCTAGGATATATAAAAAGAATAGCAGTTGATAGCTATAGAAGTCAAAAACGTGGAGGTAAAGGTCTTACAGCTATGAATACAAGAGAAGAAGATTTTGTTGAACATGTATTTGTAACTTCAACACATAACTTCATTATGTTCTTTACAAATACTGGTAGAGCATTCAGATTAAAATGTTATGAACTTCCAGAGTCAGGTAGGATTGCTAAGGGAACAGCAATAGTTAATTTACTTCAACTAGCTCAGGGCGAAAAAATAGCAGCAGTTATTCCTGTAGAATCTTACGAAAGTGAACAATGCGTATTAATGGCTACTAAAAATGGATTAATCAAGAAAACAAAACTTGAAGAATACAACAATATAAGAAAAACTGGAATACAAGGTATAACACTTAAAGAAGATGATGAACTTATTGATGTGAGACTTACTGATGGTAAAAGTGATATCGTAATGGTAACAAGAAATGGCTTATCAATAAGATTTGGTGAAGATGATGTAAGAGCAGTTGGAAGAACATCAATGGGTGTTAAAGGAATTAATTTAGGTAAAAATGATAAAGTTGTGGGTATGGAACCTATAACTAGCGAAAAGGGCTATATTTTAGCAATTACTGAAAATGGTTTTGGTAAAAGAACTGAAATAGAAGAATATAGAAAACAAACAAGAGCTGGTAAAGGTATTCTAACATATAAAACTACATCTAAAACAGGGCATATTATTGGAATAAAAATAGTTAATGATTCAAATGATATCATGATCATAACTGATACAGGTATTATAATAAGAATTAATGTAAAAGATATAAGTGTACTAGGCAGAAATACTCAAGGTGTTACACTTATGAGAACTTCTGAAGGTGGAAAAGTTATATGTATTGCAAAACTTCCAATAGATGATAGTGTAGGAGAAGAATAAGAGATATAAAAATTGTAGTGTAGATCTTAGGATTACAAAAAGAAAGCTGGACTAGTCCGGCTTTCTTTTTGTCAATAATAACAAGTATATAGTAACTTCTTCTAAACCTAACGAGAAATAAAAAATATATGAATTGTTGTATCTAAAGCTCTAACATAAAAAATATTATTCTTTATTTTCATATAAGTTTATACAAAAGAAATTATTATTAAATGAAGAGTTTTTTGTATAAATGGTTGCATAAAATATAATTATATTATATAATAGTTTTAATAATTGGAGGAATAAATGGATATAAAGTATAAAAGAATAGTAATCAAACTAAGTGGCGAAGCTATAGGTAAAGAAAATGGTAGAGAAATAGATTCGAAAAAATTAGAGAAAGTTGTAAATCAACTTGTTGATATATCTAATATGGGTGTAGAAATTGCTGTAGTAATAGGTGCAGGAAACTTTTGGAGAGGTCATTATGGATTAGAGTATATGCAAAGAACAACATCTGACTATATGGGTATGCTTGCAACAGCATTAAATGCCTTAGCACTTCAAGATATGATCGAAAGTAAAGGTATATTTACTAGAGTAATGTCAGCAATTGAAATGAGAGAAATTGCAGAACCATATATACTTAGAAAAGCTCTTAAACATCTAAGAAAAAAACGTATAGTTATATTTGCTTGTGGAACAGGTAATCCATACTTTACAACAGACTCTGCAGCTGCACTTAGAGCAATAGAACTTGAAGCAGACGCAATATTCTTAGCAAAAAATATTGATGGAGTATATAACAAAGACCCAAAAACAAATTCAGATGCTATTAAATATGATGAAGTTACATATATGCAAGTTATATCTGAAAAACTTAAAGTAATGGATGCTACAGCAGTAACTTTATGTATGGAAAATAAAACACCTATTTTAGTATTTGATTTAAATGAGTATAACTCAATTGAGAAGGCACTCATGGGGGAAAAAATAGGAACAAAAATAGAGAGGTAGGTAAGCTAATTATGGAAGAAAAAAATCTACTGTATAAAGTAGAACCAAGCTTTAATATCATATATGAAATGTTTATGCCAACTGGTAAAAAAATAAGAAACACATTAGTCATATTAATATTAATTATAGTTTGTTATTTTTTCTTAAATAGAGCTTTAAGTTCTAGTGAATTTTCTACTTATATGATACAAGAAACTAATTTTGATATATATAGTATATTTAATAATATATCAATATTTATTATTGTAATATTTATTATAAAGCTAATTATCCACTTTGTTATTCAAATATTGCAGTATAATTCGATAAAATATAGCTTCTATAATGATTATCTTGAATATGAAGATACATTTTTGAATCAACATAAAAAAACACTAAGATATGATAATATAAAAGAGATAGAAATTAGAAGAACAATATGGGATAGAATGAATGGCTATGGTATTATAATTATATATACAAATGCAGAAAAATCATATAGTAATGGGTTAATATTGTTTAGTATTAAAGAGCCACTGAAAACATATACTAAAATAGATGAAATAATACATGCTAAATATTCTGTTCAAAATGTAAATTTAGCAGAAAAAGAAAATAGCTTTAAAGAAAGCTTAGATGATAAGAATAGAGGTGAATAAAATGTTTTCAAATAATATAAGAATACTATACCTATATATAGTTTCATTTTTAGCACTTATGGCAATAATATTCGGTACAATAACTTTAGTAGAAAGAATAACTAATTATATATACCCTGTGGATTATTCTTACGATAGATCATATGTTGAAAGTTATTCTGAAAAAGGTGTATATAAAGACGAGGTAATCAATACTAATAGTATCGAAGAACAAAAAGCAAATGCACAAAGAGCAACATTAAGAGATATTTTTACAGCATTAGCTGTAATAGCAGTTTCAATACCATTATATAGTTATCACTGGGTAACTATTCAAAAAGAAAGAAGGAAGGAAGAAGTATGAGTATGATAGGAACAATTTTCATAATTACACTTCCTATAGCCGTAATAGCTTTCTTAGTTATTGCAATTAGTAGAGGTGTAAAAAAAGATGGCTTTGATGAGAGTTTTCAAGATGTGATAAGAACAGTATATGTATATGTTATTATGATAGTGTTTTTAATAATGTTTTTTGCAGCAACGGTATCATTATTTAATAGTTGTTTGGAAATTTTATTACCAGATACAACACAAAAGGTTTATGATTCAAATATAACAAATACAACTACAAATAGAACAATAGCTGAAATAACAACAAATATTACTATGCTTTGTATAAGTATACCTATGTTTATATATTTTAGTGGAATAGCTAAAAAAGAGCATAATAAAGGAATAGATAATAAAGTAAAAGTAGAAATGAAAAAAGAAGAAACTATAGAAGAAATAAAAGAAGAAGTATAGTAAAAGAATAAAAGAATAAAAGAATAAAACAAAAAACAACACAAATATTAAGGTGATAGCTTCCCTTAATATTTGTGTTGTTTTTAAATAAAAAGATATAATATAAGTAATAGTAAATATATGTATAAATGTTAGTTGAAAATCAATAGGTCTGAAATTCAAGTAAGTGAAATTATTGTCTGTTTTTGTCGAAAATATTGCAGTTTAATAATAGTCAATGTATAATATTGATACTGTTTAAAATGTAAAAAAATTACATATGTATGTGTGAATTAGAAATTATGTAAAATTTTACTGTGTAAAAACGTAATTTAAAAACATTTGTTATTTAGAAAAATAACAAATGTTTTTCCCTAAAATATTGACATTTTCTCAAAATAATAGTATAATATAACAATTGACAGAAAAGGGAGAAAAAATGAGAGAATTAACAATAATTGATTTATTCAACATACTTATGGATAATATTAAAATAATAATAACATCTGTGATTATAGGTATAATTTTAAGTATATTATATACCACATTACTTCTTACACCAATGTATGAATCATCTACTAAAATAATACTTGTTAAACCAACTACTGATACAACTACAGTGGGACAAACTGTAACTACAGGACTTACTGCAAATGATGTTGCGCTTAATCAAAAATTAGTTTCAACATATAGTGAAATAATAAAAAGTAAGAAAGTATTAAATGAGGTTATAGATAATCTTAATTTAGATATTACAGCTGAATCTATTTCTCGAAATATAACAATATCACCTGTTAAAGACTCTGAAGTTATGAATATTACTGTTTTAAATGAAGATCCAAATGAAGCATCAGATATTGCTAATGAAATAATTACATCTTTTGCTAAACAAGTAAAAGAAATATATAAAATAGAAAATGTAAATCAGGTAGATAAAGCAGAACCTAGTTTGCTTCCTAACAATGTAAGTTTATTAAAAAACATAATGTTATTTTCTTTAATAGCATTTATACTATCTTATGGTTTACTTTTCATATTGGAATATTTTAAAACAACAATTAAATCACCAGAAGATATAGAAGATACATTAGGATTAACAATACTTGCAATATTACCAGATTTAGATAGGAAGGTGTAATAGTATGAATAATAATTTAATAACACTTGAAGAAACAAATTCAGTTTCATCTGAACTATTTAAATCACTTAGAACTAATATACAATTTGCACTTAGTCCAGAACAAAAAACTATACTTATTACATCTGCTGCTTCTGGAGATGGAAAAAGTTTTGTATGTTCTAATTTAGCAACAACTTTTACACAAATAGGAAAAAAAGTATTAATTATAGATTTAGATTTAAGAAAAAGAACACAACACAAGATATTTGATATATCTAATACTACAGGAATGTCTATACTACTTAATGATGATAACTTCAAAGAAGGTTTAGACCTAGATACTATATTACTGAAATTTATAAAAACTACTATAGTAAAAGATTTATTTGTAATAACAGCAGGACCTATTCCACATAACCCATCAGAATTATTAATGAATAGAAACCTAGAAAAGTTATTAAGTAATTTTAAGACAAAATTTGATTATATATTTATAGATGCACCACCAGTAAATATTGTAACTGATACAGCAATAATATCTAGATATGTTGATGGTGTAATATTAGTAGCAAGTGTAGGTAAAACACATGTTGGAATATTAAAAGATGCTAAAAAAACATTAGAAAAATGTAAAGCAAATATATTAGGTGTAGTAGCAAATAGAGTGCCTATACATAAAAGAAGTTACAAATATAAAGGGTATGAATATGAATATAATCATAGTTTAACAGTTGATAGCAAAAGAAACAAAAGAAATTAAAATGACAATATATGAAAAAATAATTTTAAATGATAGGAGGGTTTTAATTGGGAGTACTAGAATTCGTAAAGAAATTTAGAAATAACTTATTAGTTATAGCAGATATAATAATAGTAATAGTAGCATATTTCTTATCGATGTTTTTGTTATTTGATGATTTCAATGTAGTTGTAATAAATCAAACAATTAATTCAGCTATACTATCAATTATTGTATTACAAATAGTATTACATTCTTATCGTGCATATAACAATATGACAAGATATGAAACAGGTAAAGATTACTTAATATATATAGCTATAACATTTATATCATTTGTTATAACTATGTTATTATCTATAATATTTGATGCTGACGTAATGGGGCTTAAATCTAATATGTTAGCCTATATATTAATAACTGTAGCTATCATTTCATATAGACTAATAATAAGGATAACCATTACAAGAATGATAGTTTTCAGTAGTAAAAAAAATAAAATGCTTGATGTAAAGAAAAAAAACTTATTGTTAATAGGAGCAGGATCTTCTGCTAGAGATATAATAAAAATTATAAGAACTACAATGAATGAAGAGTACAATATAATTGGTATAATAGATGATGATAAAAACAAAATGTACTATAGTATATCAGGAGTAAGTGTACTTGGAAATAAAAATCAAATAGTAGACATATGTAAGGACAATAATGTAAATATTATATTCTTTACAATAACACAAATAGATGGTAAAAGTAAAAAAGATATATTAGATATATGTCAAAAAACTAATGCTAAAATAAGAATATTACCAAGTACAGAATCATTTATTAAAAATAAAAATATAATGCAAAGCTTAAGAGATATAGATATAGAAGATGTATTATGTAGAGAACCTATAAAATTAGATAATAGTAATATTACTAAATTAATAGAAAATAAAGTAGTATTAGTTACTGGTGGTGGAGGATCAATTGGATCAGAACTTTGTAGACAAATAATGCAATACAATCCAGAAAAGTTAGTTATATTAGACATATATGAAAATACTTTGTATGATATAGAAATAGAACTTAAATCAAAATATACTACAGATAAAATAGAAGCAGTTGTAACATGTGTTAGAGATAAGAAAGCATTAGAGAGAGTATTTAAAAAATATAACCCTTATCTTGTATTTCATGCAGCAGCTCATAAACATGTTCCACTTATGGAAAGTAGTCCACTAGAAGCTATTAAAAATAATGTATTCGGAACATATAACGTAGTTAACATGTGTGATAAATATAATACTAATAAATTTATATTAATATCAACAGATAAAGCAGTTAATCCAACTAATATAATGGGAGCTACTAAAAGATTATGCGAGATGATTATACAAGCTAAAAACAAAGTGAGTTCAACAGAATATGTTGCAGTAAGATTTGGTAATGTACTAGGAAGTAACGGATCAGTTATACCACTATTTAAAAAACAAATAGCAGCAGGCGGACCAATTACAGTAACAGATAAAGAAATAACTAGATACTTCATGACAATACCTGAAGCAGTAGGACTTATAATACAAACTATAACATATGCAAAAGGCGGAGAAATATTTGTACTAGACATGGGACAACCAGTTAAAATATATAATTTAGCAGAAACACTAATTAAATTATCAGGTTTAGAACCACATGTAGATATACAAATAGAAGTAGTTGGCCTTAGACCAGGAGAAAAACTATATGAAGAATTACTTATGGAAGAAGAAGGATTAATTAAAACAAGACATGATAAAATATTTATAGCACAACCATCAAATATATCAATGGATGATATACAACAAAAACTAGATCAATTAAATGATATATTAAAAGAAGAAAATTACAGTGAAATAAAATTAAAACATGTAATGCAAAAAGTTGTACCAACATATGAAAGTAAGGTAAATTTAAGAGTAGTATAAAAGGTGGTAGTTTAAGTGAAAGAAAGAATATTTTTATCATCTCCACATATGGGTGGAAATGAAATTTTAAATGTACAAGATGCGTTTAAGAAAAATTACATAGCACCACTTGGGGAATATGTGGACAAACTAGAACAAAAAGTAAAAGAATACGTACATATAGAAAATGCTGTAGCATTAGCAACAGGGACATCAGCATTACATTTAGCTTTGAAATTGTTAAATGTGAAAAAAGATGATATAGTGTTTTGTTCAACTCTTACATTTTCGGCTAGTTGTAATCCAATTTTATATGAATCAGCAATACCTGTGTTTATAGATAGTACACCAGAAAGTTTTAACATGTCACCTAAAGCAATAGAAAAAGCATTTCAAAAATATACACCAAAAGCGGTAATTGTAGTAAATTTATATGGACAATCTGCTGATATGGATAAAATAAAAGAAATATGTGATAAAAACAATGTTCCAATAATAGAAGATGCAGCTGAAAGTTTAGGAGCAACATACAAAGATAGAATGAGTGGAACAATAGGTAAATTTGGTGTTTATTCATTCAATGGCAATAAAATAATAACAACATCGGGTGGTGGAATGCTAGTTTCAGATGATGAAAATTTAATTAAAAAAGCAAAATTTTTAGCAACACAAGCAAGAGAAAATGAAAGACACTATGAACATAAAGAAATAGGATATAACTATAGAATGAGTAATATCTCTGCAGCAATAGGTGTTGGACAAATGGATGTACTAGAAGAAAGAATAGCACAGAAAAAAAACATATTCAATAAATACCAAGAAGGATTTAAAGAAATAAAAGATATAAATATGATGCCAATATGTGACTATGGAAAACCAAATTATTGGTTATCAATTATTACAATAAATGAAACATCAAATGTAAAACCAATAGATATAATATTAGAATTAGAAAAAGAAAATATAGAATCAAGACCAATATGGAAACCAATGCATATACAACCAGTATTTAAACAATATGACTTTTTTAATCATAATGAAAATACTAGGAGTATATCAGAAAAAATATTTGATACAGGACTATGCTTACCATCAGACACAAAAATGACTGAAGAACAAATAGCTTTAGTAATAGAAATAGTAAAAAAATGTTTTAATAATAAATAAATAAAGAAAAAAACAAACAAATAAGTAAGTAAAGAAGGTGTAAAAATGTATAGTAAATATTTTAAAAGAATAATAGATTTCACTCTATCACTAATAGCATTAATAGTATTATCACCAATAATATTAATAACGGCTATATTGATTAGAATTAAACTTGGATCACCAGTTATATTTAAACAAAAAAGACCAGGGTTAAATGAAAAAATATTTACACTATACAAATTTAGAACAATGACGGATGAAAAAAACAACAAAAACGAACTATTATCTGATGAAATAAGACTCACTAAATTCGGTAAATTACTTAGAACACTATCACTAGATGAATTACCACAATTAGTAAATATACTAAAAGGTGATATGAGTATAATAGGACCAAGACCATTACTTATTGAATATTTAGATAGATACAATGATATACAAAGAAAAAGACATGATGTAAGACCAGGACTTACTGGACTTGCACAAGTAAATGGAAGAAATGCTATAACTTGGGAAGAAAAATTTAAAAATGACGTAGAATACACGAAAAAAATAACTTTTTTAAATGATTTTAAAATACTACTTATAACAGTAAAAATAGTATTTAAAAAAGTAGGTATTTGTGAAAAAAATAATGTTACAATGTCAGTTTTTGAAGGTAAAATATCAGATGATATTGGAGATGTAGCACATGAATAAAAAAGTAATTATAATAGGTGCAAGTGGACATGCTAAAGTAATAGCTGATATAGTTATTAAAAATGAAGATATATTACTTGGATTTTTAGATGACAATTTAACTGGAGAAGTAATAGGATATTCAATATTAGGTAAAACATTAGATTTAGATAAATTTAAAAATAATGAAATACAATTTATCATTGGAATAGGAAACAATATAACAAGAAAAGAAATATCAACTAAATATAACTTAAACTATTATACAGCAATACATCCAAGTGCAGTAATATCAAACAATGTTGAAATACAAGAAGGCACAGCAATTATGGCGAATGCAGTTATAAATATATCCAGTAAAATAGGAAAACATTGTATAATAAATACTGGCAGTATTATAGAACATGATAATATATTAAAAGATTATGTTCATATATCACCAAATGCAACACTATCAGGAACAGTAACAATCGGTGAATGCACACATATAGGCACATCAGCAAGTATTAAAAATAATATTAATATTTGTGATAATGTAGTTGTAGGTGTTGGTGGTGTAGTTGTAAAAGATATTAATGAAAGTGGAGTATACATAGGTATGCCGACATCACAAGTTAAAAAATAAGAGAAATATATAGATTTGGAAGGTAAATTAATTATGAATAATAATATATATAGTAAAATAATAGCAGTAGTTGGATTAGGTTATGTAGGTTTACCACTTGCGAATTCTTTTTCAAAAAAGTATAAAGTTATAGGATTTGATATAAACGAAGAAAAGGTAAATAAGTATATAAATGGAATAGATGTAACTAATGAAATAGGGTATGAAGAATTAAAAAAATCTTCTATTGAGTTTACTTGTAATCCACAAGATATAAAGAGAGCTGATATAGTTATAATTGCAGTACCAACGCCTATAGATTCTCATAAAAAACCTGATTTAACACCTGTTATAAAATCAAGTGAAACAGTTGGAAAAAATTTAAAAGAAGGCACTATTGTAATATATGAGTCTACAGTTTATCCAGGACTTACTGAAGAAATATGTGTACCTATATTAGAAAAAGAGTCTGGACTTAAATGTGGTATAGATTTTAAAGTTGCTTATTCTCCAGAAAGAATAAATCCTGGAGATAAAGTACATAGATTTGAAACTATTACAAAAATAGTTTCAGGTATGGATGAAGAAACATTAAATATAGTTGCGGATTTATATAGTTCAGTTGTTACAGCTGGTGTATATAGAGCTTCTAGTATAAAGGTAGCAGAGGCTGCTAAAGTTATTGAAAATTCTCAAAGAGATATAAATATAGCATTTGTAAATGAACTTGCAATTATTTTTAATAAAATGGGAATAGATACAAACGAAGTGTTAGATGCTGCAGGTAGTAAGTGGAATTTTTTAAATTTCAGACCAGGACTTGTTGGTGGGCATTGTATAGGAGTTGATCCTTTTTACTTAACATATAAAGCACAAGAATTAGGATATAATTCTAAAGTTATATTATCTGGTAGAAATATTAATGACAATATGGGGAAATTTATAGCTGAGACAATAGTTAAAAAACTTATAAAAAAAGGTATTGCTATAAAAGGGGCAAAAGTATTAATATTAGGGCTTACATTTAAAGAAAATGTTGGAGACTTAAGAAATTCTAAAGTTATGGATATTATAAAAGAGTTGCAAGAATATGAAATAAAAGTTTATTCTAAAGATCCATATATAAATATCGAAGAAATAAAACACGAATATGGAATTGAAATAGATGAAAATAAAAACAGTGAATTAGTAGATGCAATTATTTTGACAGTAGCACATGATGAATACAAATTGTTAACTGCTGAGCAACTTAAAAATATGACAAATGGAAGTAATTTATTATTTGATGTAAAAGCAACATTAGATAATAAAAATATGATAAAAGAAGGTGTAGATTATTGGAGACTGTAAAAAATAATTATAGCAATTTAAATTTTGACAAAAACAGTAGATTTTTAATTACAGGAGCTGCAGGATTTATTGGTTCTAATATTGTAGAAGCATTACTTAAAATGGGATATTCGGTACGTGCATTAGATAATTTTGCAACTGGAAAAAGAGAAAACATTGACTTGTTTATAAATAACCCTAACTTCGAATTTATTGAAGGAGATATTTGTAATTTTGAAACATGTGAAAAAGCATGTCAAGATATCGATTATGTTATACACCAAGCAGCTTTAGGCTCAGTTCCACGTTCTATGAAATTTCCTAATATTTATCAAGAAAATAACATAGGTGGAACTGCTAATATGATGGAAGCTGCAAAACTTGCTAATGTAAAAAGATTTGTATATGCTTCTTCATCTTCTGTTTATGGAGATAGTACAATATTACCAAAAGTTGAAGGAAATGAAGGAAATATATTATCACCATATGCATTGACTAAAAAAACAAACGAAGAATATGGAAAATTATATACACAAGTATATGGATTAGAAACAATAGGACTTAGATATTTTAATGTATTTGGAAGAAGACAAGATCCACATTCTTCGTATGCTGCGGTTATACCAATTTTTGTAAAAAAAATATTAAATAATGAATCTCCAACTATTAATGGAGACGGTTTGCAAAGTAGAGATTTTACATATATAGAGAATGTAATAGAAGCAAATTTAAAAGCATGTTTAGCACCAAGTGAAGCATGTGGTAAAGCATATAATATAGCATATGGTGAAAATATAACGTTAAATGAATTGTATGAGGAATTAAATGAGTTATTAAATACTAATGTACCTGCAATATATGGACCGGATAGAGAAGGAGATATAAAACATTCTCTTGCAAATATAGATAATACAAAAAATAAATTAGGATATAATCCAATATATAATATAAATGAAGGTTTAGAAAATGCTATAGAATGGTATAAAGAATATTTAAAATAGTGAAAAGGGGTATATTTTGAAGATTATTATAATTGGACCAAAGACATCTTCTTTAATTGGATTTAGAGGAGAATTAATTAAAGAAATGATTAGTAGAGGCAATGAAGTTGTAGCCATAACTCCTGATAGTGGATATGAGGAAGAATTTAAAATACTGGGTGCAAAAAATATAAAAATTCCATTCGAAAAAAATTCTATTTCTTTAATTGAAAATATAAGGTATTTTTTAAATATTAGAAAGATATTAAAAGATGAAAAACCAGATATTGTTTTTCCATACACTATAAAACCCGTTATTTTCGGAAGTATCGCTGCAAAAAGTCTTGGAGTAAAAAAAATATATTCATTAATTACTGGATTAGGTTACGTTTTTATAGGTAATGATATAAAAGTTAAAATATTAAGAATAATTGTAGGATTTTTATATAGAATTTCTTGCCTAATTTCAACTAAAATTATTTTTCAAAATAAAGATGATAAGCAAGAATTTATAAAAAGAAAATATGTGAAAGAAATGAAATGTGAAGTGGTAAATGGTTCAGGAGTAGATATGGAATACTATAAAAAATCTGTATTGCCTTCAAAAATTAATTTTTTAATGATTGCGAGAATAATAAAAAACAAAGGTGTAATTGAATACTTAAATGCCTGTAAAATTGTAAAACTAAAATATGCTAATGTAACATTTTCATATATAGGAGCATTTGATAAGACAAAAGATGCGATTAAGTGTGAAGATATTAATACATTCTTTGATGATGGAACAGTCGATTATATCGGAGAAACAACAGATGTCAGACCATACATAGCTAATTGCAGTGTATATGTTTTGCCTTCATATAGAGAAGGTATCCCAAGATCAATTCTTGAAGCAATGTCTATGGGTAGACCCATAATAACAACTAATGCTATTGGTTGCAAAGAAACAGTAGAAGAGGGCTTAAATGGATTTAAAGTAGATATTCATAGTATAAATCAATTAGTCGATAGGATGGAATGGATGATAAAAAATAAAGATAGTATTTTTAGTATGGCTGATAAGAGTTACAATATCTGTAAAGAAAGATTTGAAGTCAAAAAAGTCAATAATCAGATGCTTAAAATTATGGACATTTAAATGAAAATTGTAGTGTTACATAACATATGAAAAAATAAAAATAAAAATAAAAATAATATGTACGATTAAAAATATAAGGAGGTAATTATGGGGATATTAGAAAAAATTTATGATAGATCTCCAATATTTATACAAAATCTAATGGTTACTATTTCTGGTTATCAAAAAAATAGAAGTCGTTATGGAAAAATTTATTATAGGTATTTACATTTTTTAAAAGATTTTGATAAATTGGATTTGGAAGATAAATTCGAATACCAAAATAAAGAGTTAATTAGCTTCATTAGATATGTATATGAAAATAGTAAATTTTATAAAAATCTGTATAAAGGAATTGATATAGAGTCAATTAAATGTGTTGGAGATCTTAAAAAACTTCCAATAGTAGATAAAGAAATGATTAGAGCTAATATTAATGATATAAATACTATTTCTCATAAAGGTGCTATAGAAGGACATACAGGTGGAACAACAGGTAAATCTCTTGTTGTTTTAATGACTCCAGAAGATTTTATGAAACGTATGGCTAGTCTTGATCATTTTAAATCAAGGGTAGGATTTGAAAATTTGAAGATGAAAAGAGCTACTTTTAATGGTAAACATATTGTACCACCTAAACAGAATAAAAAAATATTTTGGAGATATAATGCGGCTTGCAAACAAATGATTTATTCTTCATTTCATATAACCGAGGAAAACATGAAATATTATGTAAACAGTTTGAATAAATATAAACCTGAATCAATAGATGGTTTTTTTACGTCTATATGTGATGTAGCTTCATATATAGAAAGACATAATATTAAGCTTGAATTTCAACCAATTGCAATATTTCCTACATCTGAAACTTTAACAAAGTCAGGAAGAGAATTATTAGAAAGAGTTTTTAAATCTAAAGTATACAATCAATATGCTTCAAGTGAAGGAGCTCCATTTGTTACAGAGTGTGAGAAACAAGTTTTACATATTGAATTAGACTCTGGAGTTTTTGAACATTTTGAAAAAGGAAATGATGAAGTATTAATTACAAGTTTTACAACTCATGGAACACCTTTAA
Source organism: Clostridia bacterium (assembly GCA_028684095.1). Classification (GTDB taxonomy): domain Bacteria; phylum Bacillota; class Clostridia; order TANB77; family CAG-465; genus RGIG5057. The sequence continues at coordinate 137,263 of JAQUGQ010000001.1, read as the reverse complement.
TAAGATATAGAATTGGGGATTCAATGACTTTTGATGAAAAGTCTAAAACATGTGACTGTGGTGTACGTTCATCAATTATAAAAGAAATTCAAGGAAGAAAATTAGATTTTTTATATACTGTTGATGGTGCAAAGATAAATGCAGGAAATATTGCAAATTTATTTAAAAATATGCCAAATGCACTCGTAAGAGCTCAAGTAATACAGAATAAAATAGATGAAATTAATATTCTTTTAGAGGTTGATAAAAGATTGTATAAAGCAGAATATGATAATTTATTAAAAGATGAGTTTCTCCATAAATTTGGGGATAAAACAAGGATAGTAATTGAGCATTTAGATGAAATTTCTAGGGAGAAAAGTGGTAAATTTAGATTGATAAAGAATAATATTAATTAATTATTTATTTATATTGTAATATTAGTTTAGAAGGAGAAATTATAATGCAAGAAACTATTAGAGTTTTACATGTTTTGAGAAGTATGAATTGTGGTGGAATAGAAAATTTTATAATGAATTTATATAGAAATATAGACAAACAAAAAATTCAGTTTGACTTTTTGGTAAACGATAGTGGTGTATTCGATGAAGAAATAAAAAAAATGGGTGGTTTAGTATACATTATGCCACATGTAACTAAGGTAGGACATTTTAAATATGTTAATTTATTGGATAATTTTTTTAAAAATCATAAAGAATATAAGATAATACATTCTCATATTAATCAAATTTCAGGAATTATATTAGAACGTGTTAAAAAATGTGGGATTCCTGTAAGAATTTCACATAGCCATATTTCTAGTTCACCTAAAGGAACAATACAAAAAATATATAAAAATTATTTAGGTGGAAAAATATATAAAAATGCTACTAATCTACTAGCTTGTTCTGATTTAGCAGCTAAATGGTTGTTTAAAAAACATTTTAATGATGCTCAAATAATTCCAAATTGTATTGAAATTGATAGATTTAAATATTCAAAAACAATAGATGAAGAAATAAGAAATTTATTTAAAATAGAAAGAGATACTTTTGTAATAGGACATGTCGGTAGATTTTGTTTACAAAAAAATCATGACTTTTTAATTGAAATATTTTATGAAATACAGAAGCAAAAAGAAAATAGTAGATTAATTTTGTGTGGAGATGGAAGTTTAAAATTAAAAATAACAAGAAAAATTAATGAACTAGGTATTGAAGATAAGGTTATTTTAATTGGTGTAAGAAAAGATATTAATAAAATATATTCAGTTTTTAATACTATTGTTTTCCCATCATTTTTTGAAGGATTACCTTTAACATTAATAGAGGGACAAATAAATGGTTTGAATATTTTTTGTTCTAATACAATATCACAGCAAGTAAATATATCAAAAAAAGTTGAATTTATATCATTAAAAAAATCAAGTTTATGTTGGGCAAATGCTATTTTAAGTTCGAACTGTGAAAGAGAAGATTACATTGATAAAATTATTAAAGCTGGATATGATGCTAAGACTTCTGCATATAAAATTCAAGAATTTTATATTAAAACTTTAAATAATAAATAGTTTTTTTATATGTTAATACATAAGTGAAAATAAAAAATAGTACATAAAAGGGGGGATCTTATGGAAAAAAAACTTATATATATTTTAAATCATTATTCTAATAACTCAGTTCAGCATTTTTATCATGTATTAAATTTGCTAAATAAAATGGCTGATCAAGGAGTACAAATAGCTTTAATTATCGAAAAATGTGAGAATATTCCTCACATTGAACATAAAAATATAAAACTGATTTGTCAAGAGAAAAAACATGGGTTAAGTAGATATTTCGAATTGTTTAATATACTTAAAGTGCTAATAAAATCAGGATATAAAAAAATATTTATAAGAATAACTATTAATTCTTCTATAATTGCAATATTAGCTTCAAAATTATTTGGAGCCCAAACATATTATTGGCAAAGCGGAACAACACTTGAAATAGACAGAGATAAAACTTTTTTTAAGAAAATAAAATGGAAAATATTTAATTATTCTAAATTTTGGTTTGTTAAAACTTTTATTGATTATTTTGTTACTGGACCTGAAGCAATGTTAAATTATTATATAAATGAAGCAAAAGTTAATAAAAATAAAATGTTATTATTGTATAATGATATTGATATAGAAAGGTTTGTTTCAACTTCTGATGAAGAAAAGAAAATATTAAAGAAAAGAATGGGATATAGTGATACACAAAAAATTATTTTAATGGTGCATAGATTGTCTCCTGTAAGAAAAACAGATTTATACATTCCTGCCATTTTTGAAAATGAAAAATTTGCATCTTTGGATGCTATTTTATTAATAATTGGAGATGGGCCAGAAAGACCAATAATAGAAAAATTAATTGATAAGTCTATTTCAAAAGATAGAATAAAGTTATTAGGATCAATACCAAATAGTGAAATTCAGGAATATTATAAAATTGCTGATATTTTTGTTAACCCTTCATACACAGAAGGTTTTCCAAGAGTTGTTATTGAAGCCATGGCAAGTGGTCTACCAGTTGTTGCTACAGATGCAGGAGGAACTAATGACTTATTTGGATATGAGCAGAAAAAGTATATAGTAGATAAAAATAATATATATGAATTTAGAAATAAATTATTAGAATTAATTACTGATAGAAAAAAATTAAAAGTGCTTTCTGAGGAAAATTTAGAAATAGTAAAAAAATATTCTACTGCTACAGTTAGTAAATTATATATAGAAAGGATGTTTTAAATGGTAAATTTACTTCATATAAGTCCTTGTTCATTTCCAGAATTGAGTAAAGAACATGCTACAAAAAAGATATGGAGAGAATTAGCGAAAGGATTTGATGAATATCATATATTAGCAAGGTCATATGACAATAAGTTTCATGATTACAAAGAAGATAATATTTTTTTACATTTGGTGCCAAAATTGGGTAGATCAAAATCGTTTTTCTTTACGAGTCTGAGAATCTTGAAAATCATTTCAAAGTTTAAAATTGATTTGATTTTGTCACAATGTGCTATTATGGGAGGTTTTTTAGCTGTTTTTTTATCAAAATATAACAAAATTCCAGTAATGGTAGAAATTCATGGAATGGAATATTTTAGAATTTTAGATGGGAAAGGCTTTGTTAATAAAATACTTTCAAGCATGATAAGATACACATTTAAAAATGCAACTAAGGTTCGCTCTTTGAGTGAAAAAATGACTGAAATGTTAAAAGAGCGTAATATTAAGGCAAATATTGTTGTAATTCCAAATAGAGTTAATATTGAATTGTTTAATATGTCAAAAAAAGATACTACTTTTGGAGAAAAAATAAAAATTGTAAGTGTAGGTAGATTTGTATGGGAAAAAGCATATGATGTTGCAATCAAAGCTGTTATCAATTTACAAAAAAAATATAATGTGCAATTGACTTTAATAGGTGGAGGACCTTTAAAAGATAGCTATAAACAATTAGCAAATAACTACGATTATATAATTTTAATTGATAATTTACCACAGGAAGAAATAGTTTCTTTTCTTAATCAATCTGATATATATATACAACCTTCAATAAGTGAAGGTATGCCTAGAACAATATTAGAAGCAATGGCAATTAGATTACCGATAATTGTCAGTGATGTTGGAGCAGTTTCTGGTATTGTGCAAAATGAAATAAATGGATTACTTATTAGACCAGGTAATTTAAAAGCACTTGAAAATGCAATAGAAAAAATTATAATTGATGGTAAACTTAGAGAAAAAATTGCAGCTAAAGGCTATAATGATGCAGTAACAAAATATGAGTGGGATAATTGTTTTAAAAAATATAGAGACGAAATAAATAACATGATTAGTAATAAATAAAAATAGAAAATAAATAATTATCATTAAGAGGGTGCGAATTAATATGATTAGAATAATACATTATGGACTTAGTAGTAATAGAGGTGGCATAGAAACATATATAAATAAATTATATACAAATATTGATAGATCTAAATTCCAATTTGATTTTATTAATATGAATATAGAAAAGCCTTGTTTTTATGATGAATTCACAAAATTAGGAAGTAAATTTTATAATATAACTCCTAGAAAAATAAGTATTTCTAAAAATAAAGATGAACTTGAAAAACTCTTTAGAAAAGAAAAATTTGATGTTTTACATTGTCATTTAAATACATTAAGTTATGTTGAACCTATATATGTAGCACTTAGGCATGGGTGTAAAGTAGTGGTACACAGTAGAAGTTCAAGTTCAAAAAAAAATATTTTAGCGAAAATTTTACATAATATTAATTCTTTTAGATTACCAAAAAATAAGATAAAAATGTTAGCGGTTTCAAAATTAGCTGGAAATTGGCTTTTTGGTAATGATTTAAATTTTACTGTAATTAATAACGGAGTTGAAATAGATAAATTTACTTTTAGTAAAAATGCGCGTAATAAATTAAGAGAAGAGTTAAATATAAAAAATAAATTTGTTATAGGGCATGTAGGTGTATTCTTGCCAGTGAAGAATCATAAATTTTTAATTAAAATATTTAAGGATATTTTAGATAAAAAAGAAAATGCAGTACTATTGCTTATTGGTGGAGGACCAATGAAAAATAAAATGATAAATATGGCTAAAAAAATGAAAATAGATGATAAAATATATTTTCTTGGTATGAGAGAAGATGTTGCACAATTAATGTCAGCTATGGATTGTTTTATATTTCCTTCATTTTACGAAGGATTTCCAAATGTGGTTTTAGAGGCTCAAACTTCTGGACTAACTTGCTTGATTTCAAATAAGATTACAAATGAAGTTATTTTGTCAGAAAACTGTATCAGTTTTCCACTTAGCTGTTCTTCTAATGAGTGGGCAAATAAATTACTTACACTACCTATAAATCAAAATAGAATTTTTGAAAGTGAAATAATTAAAAAATTAGGTTTTTCTGTAAATGAAGAAATAGACAAAATAGGAAAAATCTATACAGATTTAATTAGTCAATAGTACTAAAAGAAAGGTAATACAAATATATGGATAGTCAAACGTATCGACTAATGTTAGAAATATTTAGTATAATAATGTTAGTTTTTCATAGTTATAGTTATAAAAAAATTAATGGTGACAAAGTAAATTTTCCTTTATATATATACTTTGCTATGTTTCCTTTTAAATTTGATACCATTTTTCCATATTATGATTTTTTTATTAAAGGTATTTTAATATATGGTATTGTAACACTTATGTTTACAAAGGAAAAAATTAAGATAAATTTTTATGAAATAATATTTTTGAGTATTGTTTTTATTACGGGAATAATTAACTTATATAAAAATAATTATAATTTAGTAAATACGGATACAATAAATTTAGTATTTGTTTTGTTATTTAGTTTTTATGCATTTAATTCAATTAAAAATAAGAAGCATTTTAATCAAATTATTAAAACTTTAATTGTAAATTCAATTGTAATAGGTTTATGTGCAATAATTGAACATCATTTGTTAGGTGTAGCAAGACCCAAAGTTTTATTAGGTAATCCAAGTTATCTTGCTTTATATGTTTACCAAGGTATAATATCGTTATATTTTATATATAAAAAAATTAAATTTTCAACAGTTGTTTACACAATTGTAATGGTATATTCACTTATAATTTCTAATTCAGACACAATTTTTTTAATGTTTTTAGTACAAGTTATATATTTACTATTTTTAAATTTTAAATTTAAAAATAGTTTCAAATTGTTTGGTATAATCTTATTTACAATTATAGTGTTTTATATGTTTCAAGTAATAAATACATCAAATGTTAATGGAATAATGTCTGATTTTATTAAAGGTGATGATTCTAGAATTTATATATGGAAAGGTGCTTTAGAAAGTTTTAGTGAAAATATTTTTAGCGGAGTTGGTTATGGTAATTTACTTATATCATATGGTACTTATGAATATGTAACACATAATGATTTCTTAAGAATATTAGGAGAAACAGGAATATTTGGAAGTATTATAATTGGAATATATTTAATTGGTCAATATGGTAGAATAATAAAATTTGAAGTAAGAACAGCTAAATTTTTAGGTTTTTATTTTATAACAATATTGTTATTTGTTATAACTCATAACAATATGAATTCAATTTTGTTTTGGTGGTTTATATCATTACCTTTATATGATTCATTAAATTTTGATTATAATATGTTAAATACTGAAACAAATACAAAAAGGAGAGGAATTTAGTGGAAAAGCTTATTAAATTAATTAAAAAATATTTAAGACATAAAAGTGCTAAGAAATTTGCATATTTAGGGATAAATGTTTATCCACCTATAAATATGAAAAAAATTTCTAGACCAGAAAAAATATATTTAGGTGACTATTCTTCTATAGGTGATGATATAGTAATGTATGCAACTGAAAATTCTAAAATTGTAATAGGAGAAGGAACTATTATAGCACCAAGATGCAAAATTTTAACATCTAATCATAATTATAATTCAGAGGATCTAATGTCAATACCTTTTGATAATAGAAATTTTGTAAAGGATGTAATAATTGAAGAAGCAGTTTGGATAGGAGATTCAGTAATTATTTTATCTGGAGTTACTATAGGTAAAGGTGCAGTAATAGGTAGTGGCAGTGTTGTAATAAAAAATATTCCTAAGTATGCTATAGCTGTTGGTAATCCAGCAAAGGTAATAAAATATAGGGATGAAGTAATATTTGAGAGATTGCTGGAACAAAAAAAGTTCAACAAAGCTATTAATTGGGAAGATTTAGGTGGTAAAGAGTTTTTAAATAAATAACTTAAAAGTATGAATAATTTTGTAAAATTTGCTAATTATTTTTTAAAAAATTAAAAAGGGGGAAAATTATGATTAAAATTGGAAAAATAGATGCTATTTATAGTTATATAGGATATTTCCTTAAAGTTTTCTCCAGCATTCTAGTATTACCAATAATATTAAATAAAATACCTGTTGCAGAATATGGTATTTGGAGTGTTTTTATTTCTATTAATGCACTTACGGTCATTTTTGATCTTGGATTTGGTAATGTTATAACTCGTTATATAACCTATGCTTATTGTGGAGCAAAAGAAATTTTAAAAGAAGGCATACCAGAAGTAGAAGAAAAGGAAAAAGCAAACTTTGATTTATTATTTGAAATTTTTTTTGTTGCGAAGAGGATTTACAAAAAAGTTGGAATTATTGTTGCTTTAGTTTTATTAGTATTTGGGCTATATGTGGTAGGATTATCAGAAAATACTATTTTAAAAGACTATGTTCTGATAGCTTGGTTTTTTTATGCTATGGGAATATATATGAGTATGTATTTTAATTATTATAATAGTTTTGTTAAAGGTCTTGGAATGATTAAAGAAATTCAAAAAATTACAATATATAATCAAATAATTTATATCATTGCTCAGTTTGTTTTAGTATCACTTGGATTTGGACTAATTGGATTAGGTATTTCATATTTTTTTGCAACTTTATTACTTGTAATACAATTAAATAGAAAAGTAAAAAAAATAATATTAAATCATGAAGATGCTTTTTATAAAGCAAAGAAAAAGACAAAGACAAAGCAAATAAAGGATTCGGAATTGTATAAATCAATTAATTACAATTCAAAAAAAATAGGGTATGTTTTAATAACAAACTATATACAAGGGCAGGGAAGTATATTATTATGTTCTGTTTTTCTAACACTAGAGCAAACAGCAATGTATGGATTAACTATGCAGCTTATTGGAATAGTAATAAGTATGGCAACTATACCGTTTAGTACTTTTTTACCGCAATTGAGTGCATATCGTATATCAAAAGAGAATGAGAAATTAAAAAATCTTTATTCAAGTGTAATGGTATCAATATTTTTAATATATTTTTTTGGTTCAGTTATTATGTTGATTTTTTGTGAGCCTATTCTCAATTTAATACATTCTAATACAAAGATTTTACCATTAAGTTACTTATTAATACTTTTATTTTACCAGTTTATTTTGGTTAATCATCAGCGTGCAACCAATTTTATATCAGTTGGAAATGAGCAACCATATGTGAAAGCTTATATATTATCTAGTTTAGTAAGTTTAATTCTTGATTTAATATGTTTTATGTTGGGATTTGGATTACAAGGTTTTATGATTGTAAATTTACTGGTTCAACTTAGTTATAATGCTTGGAAATGGCCACAAGAAGCATTAAAAGTTACAAATTTAACTTTAAGTAATATAATATGCAGATTCTTTAAAAATTTTAAAAAATCATAATCATTTGATAAACTTAATGCACCAAATTAGTATCTGTTTTAGTTGTATAAAATATATTAAACTAATAAAAAAATTAGAAAGGATAGTACATACATGTTAGAAAAACCATGTATATATCGTATGAGGTAGTATATGCAAATCAGAAAAAAACTTTTTTTAATAATATTTTTGATAAAAAATTTATTTTTAACATATTTTAGAAAAGGATTAAGTATAAGTTCAGATGTTCAGATAAGAAAAACACAAATTAGGAAAGGGAAAATCAGTATCAGTAGGGGCTGCAGAATAGGAATGTATGTAATAATTGACCCAAGTAATGGATTTATAAATATAGGTGAGTATACATCCATACATGATTTTTCAGTTATTTCTGGCATGGGTGGTGTAAGCATAGGAAAATATGTTGCTATTGCTTCACAATGTGCAATTATTGCATCAAATCATGTATATATCAATCCCGAAGAATATATCAAAAGACAAGGAAATACTGCTAAAGGAATAGTAATTGAGGATGATGTTTGGTTAGGAATAGGTGTAAAAGTATTGGATGGAGTTACTATAGGTAAAGGTAGCATTATTGGGGCAGGAAGTATCGTTACTAAGAGCATTCCATCTTATTCTATTGCAGTAGGCATTCCCGCAAAGGTTATAAAAAATCGTAAATAAAACAGAAGAAAACAAAAAAGCAAGAAAATAAATTATATAGTATCAATTGAAAGGTAGGAGACAAAATGGCAAAAAACAAAACACAAATATCTGAAACTTCGAATGAAGTAAATGATCAAATAGGTAAAAATAGACTTAAAAAAAGTACAAAGATTGTAATTGGTATATTAATTGTTATAGTATTTATCATATCTTTTGTTTTAGGATATGTATATATTAAACTTGGTAAAATGAATTATAGTGCTATAGATAAAACTGATTTAGAAGTAAATGAAGATATGTATACTGAAGTTGCTGATACTGTAACTAAATCTGAATTTGAAAATGTTAAAAGTGTCGTGTTTTTTGGTATAGATACAAAAGATGTTGATGGTGGTTATTCAGGTAGAAGTGATACTATTGTTATTGCTTCTGTTAATCCTAAAACTAAAGGTATTAGTTTAGTAAGTATACCTAGAGATACATATGTTGAAATACCTGGATATGGTAAAGATAAAATAAATCATGCATATGCTTTTGGTAGTGAACAACTTGCTATAAAGACTATTAATAGTAATTTTGAATTAAATATAACTGAATACATTACTATTGATTTTGTAGGTTTAATTCATGTTATAAATAAGTTAGGTGGTATACAGTTAAATATTAGTGAAGATGAAATGAAATATATAAATTCAGGTTCTTCATATAACATGACTGGAAATCCAGTTCAAAAGCTTACAACATCAGGATTAGTAAATTTATCTGGTGAACAAGCTCTAACTCATTCTAGAAATAGAACTATTGGTAATGATTTTACTAGAGCTGGTAGACAAAGAATGGTTTTAGAAGCTTTAATTACTAAGTTATCTTCATTAGGTGTTAATGGTATTATGAATGTTTCTGATAGTATATTAGCGGAAGTTAAAACTAATATAAATGTTACTGAGTATATTGGTATTTTAACTAGTATAATTAGTGAGAAAGATACTTATTTAAAAAATATGACATCTAATCAAGTTCCTGGAGCTGAGTATAGTGGAGGAAAAATGATTGGTGGAGTGTATTACTTTGTTACTGATTATGCTAGATCTAAAGCAGATTTTATTAAATATATATACGGTAATTAATATATAATTTAGTTAATGTTTGTAAAATATAAATAGTATAGTATTTTAACTAAAAGCATATAATATTATTGTGTTAATGATATATAAATATATATTATTATATGCTTGGCTTTGGTATCCCGCGTGGACCAGAGTCTTTTTTATTAAATTTAATATTTTATTTGTTTAGTGTAATTACAGTATAAAATGACTATTTTATTTAATAATTTGTTAGATAGGGTGAAGTGAAAAAGTAAATTCCGTTTTTGTTTTTGAAATTCGAGTGTAAGAGAAATGTCCAGCTGTGGGCATTTCTTTTATGTATAAATACTTGAAATTTAATAAAAAGTATGGTTAAATCATAGTTTAATTAAATATAGTTAGTTTATAATTTGATTCAATTAGAAAATGTAATTTAAAGCTTTCATTTTAAACAAAGTAGCAATAAATAATTAGTTATATTTTTAATTATCAGTTAAAATATGTAAAATATTATTTTAATACTTGAAATATATGTATTTTAGTATATAATTTAAGAGATGAGAAAAATGTTATAAATTGTATAATTTTAAGAATACTGTGTGATAAAAATAGCGTTCTCAATAATTATTGAAAGTTGTAGCATAATTTTTAAAAATGGGAGGTATTTTTATGAATGCAAAATTAAAGCAGTCTGCTTTAAATATTATGAGTGGTAAATGGATGAATATTATAGGCATATACGTATTATATTTCATTATTATTATTACTCTAAATCATTTTTTTTATTTGATGATACAACAATATATTACAAAAAATAATGGTATCATATTTGGCATACAGATGATATTAGATTTTATAACTATACCACTTTATTATGGATTATTAAAATATTATATGAATATTAAAAATAACAGGCAAAAAGTTAAAACATTATTTGAGTTTTATTTAGATGTTAAATTATTGTTTAAAACAATACAATCATATTTTATACAAATATTATATATAATTTTAAAAACATTGTTGCTAATAATACCTGGAATTATAGCTATGTATGAATATGCTTTGGTAGAATATATAATTATAAGAAAACCAGAAATCAGAATAAATGATGCAATTAAACAAAGTAAAGAAATGATGAAAAACCATAAAATGGAATTGGTTTCGTTGCAACTTAGTTTCTTTGGATGGTATATTCTAATTTTTGTAGTAATGATTGCTGTAGCTACAGGAGCAACATTTATTTTGGTACTTAATGGTGTAAGTTCAGAACTTACAACTAAAATTTTAACTTATCTTATGTACATAACATTAATTGTGGGGGTAGTATTAACAAGTTCATATAGACTTTTAGCAACTGTTCAATTGTTTGATAAAATATATAATAGATTTATGGGAATAGAAGATATAGAAGATATAGAAGAAGACAAAATAAAAAAAAGGAGAGTATCAATAATAACAATATTTATAATTCTAGTTGTAGTTGTAATTATTGGAATTTCAATTTACTTAGTACAAACAAAAGAAACTTCAAATCTTCAAAAATTTGATACTGAGATGAAGAAGATATCTGAATGTGTCAAAACAAACTCAGATATAGATATGAACATATATAGCGAAAATGGTTTAGGTGAATTAGAACAGTATTTAAAAAATTTATATGATGACTTAATAAAAAGGAATCAAAAATATATACAAGCTTATGATAATGTAGGTATAGATAATTTGTTATTACCATCTATGTTAAATGCTGATAAACCAAACATGAGTAAAAGCAAAGAAAAAATAAAGGCATTAATAACAATATATGAAAGTTATTACAAAGATTTAAATGCAATTTTAGATGTAAATAAGATTAAAAACGAAACAGCTAATATTAAAATATATGATACTGCAGAAGTAAAATATGCGGATAGTATTATTGATGATGTTAATAGTTATTCTACTTATTTGTATAAAGATAAAGTAGTAGTATTAAATATGTATAATTCTTATTCTAATTTAATAAATTTCCTTGGAAACCAAAGTAAAAAATGGCGAGGTGTTGGAGATCAAATCTATGTGGATGATCCAATTATTAAGGAGTATAACAGACTTTTTAATAAAGTCACTGAAGCAGAGAAAAATTATTATATTAACTAGTAACGATTCAAACATAAGATTTTGTATTGGCTGATTTCTGATTTAAGCTTACTACAAACAACAAATTCATATATGATACATGTGGACTTTATAAATTAATTAAATACAGGTGAATTATTGTGAAAAACAAACAATTGTGTTATATGATATAGCAAGTTTTAAAAAAATATTATGTCAAAGATATGATTTTTTATGGGTGGTGAAGATACGGTCGATAAAGAATTTAAAACGTATGATATTCAAGTGGAAATATTAAAAAGTAGAGATATTAGCATTAAAGATGATTTACTTGCTATTGGGGTTTTAGAAAAAGAGAACTATTATAATTTAATAAATGGATATAAAGACTTGTTTTTGGATATAAGTTCTAGTGAAGAAAAATATATAAATGGAACTGAATTTAATGAAATAGTAAGTCTATTTGAATTTGATAGGGAGTTAAAAGTGATATTTTTCTTTGTTAATGATTATACTAGATCGAAAGCAGATTTTATAAAATACATATATGGTAATTAATATTAGTAAAGGGTAGGATGAAATTAATTTTTTATTCTAATTTTTTATACAATATATCAAGAAAAGTATTGACATACATGTATATAAATGTTACAATTATAAATAAATGAAAAGTTCAATAATCTAAAAAATTGAACTTTTCACAAAAAGATAGGATGATAAAAATGGTAGATAAAAATTATGATAAATTGATAAGTAATTTAAAATTTAAGTTTACTGAAAATGATATTGTAACTAAAGAAAATATAAGTAAAGAGTATTTAAATGTATATAGCATTTATAATAGTAAAAGTTTTAATAATGTATTAAGTAGATTAAAAAGAAATAATTTATTAATTAGGTTATCAAAAGATAACTATATTTTTAAAAAGACCAAAGATTTAGATTTTAAATTAGATTTAGAATGTGAAAAAATATATAAAATAATAAAGGATGAATATCCTTTAATTGATATAAGTGTTTGGAATACTCAAATATTAAATAGATTTATGATTCATCAAGTATATAACAATATGGTAATTGTTGAAGTGGATAAACTTATATTAGAGTCAGTTATACCCTTACTTAAAGAAAATATTGGTAGAGAATATGCTATAACAGTTCAAGATATACTTGAAAAAAAACAAGCTATGTATCTGAATAGTGAAAAAATATTATCTGTAAAAGTATTGATTAAAAAATCACCATTGAATAAAGCAAAAACCTTTTCTGTTCCTAAAATGGAGAAGATATTAGTTGACTTATTTATAGATAAAATGTATATAGCATATCAAGGACAAGAACTAATAACTATTTACGAAGAAGTTATAAGTAATTATAATATTGATTTTGTAAAATTATATGCATATGCTAAGAGAAGAAATAAAAATCACGAAATACGTAGATATATTAATAAGTTAAATATTAATGATCTATATAAATTGGGGGATAAAAATGATAGATAAAAGTTGTTTAACAAAAGAATGGTTAGAGAATTCAATTTTAAAGTATAAAAAGCTCAACAATTCAATTGATATTCAATTATTAGAAAAAACTGTTAATGCTTTGTATTTATTGGAATGTTTGATAAAGATGGATATAAAATTTATATTTAAAGGAGGAACTTCACTTGTATTACTTTTAAACAAAATAAAAAGATTTTCTATTGATATAGATATAATAATTGAAAACAAATTAGAGAACATAGAAAATATTTTATCAAAGTTAATTGAATATAGCAATTTTTTTACTAGATATGAAGAAAATTTAAGACCTGGCTCAGCATCAGATAGAATTAATTTAAAACATTATAAATTTTTCTATATATCATTATTAGATAATTTTGAAAAATATGTTTTGTTGGATATTGCATATGAAAAAAACTTATATCCAAAAATTATAAAAAAAGAAATTAATTGTTTCCTAATTAAAACATCACAAAATGTTTGTGATGTAAGTGTTCCAAGTATAGAATCAATATTGGGTGATAAATTAACTGTACTTGCTCCTAATACTACACGGAATAAGTTATGATGGTTACAAAGAATTGGAACTTGTTAAACAACTGTTTGACATTGATAAGTTGTTTGATGAAGCACAAGATCTAAATATAGTTAGGCAAAGTTTTGTAAACATTGCTAAAAGAGAAATTGAGTATAGAAAATTAACTAATACAACAGTAGATGATGTATTAGATGATATATTTAAATTTGCTAGAATAATCATTTTACGAGGAAGTTATGAAAAAGAAAAGTTTATTAAAATATCTATTGGGATTAGAAAGTTAAAAAATTATATATTTGAACCTAAATTTTTAATAGATAAAGAAGTTCTTGCATGCGCTGGAAAATTGGCATATATAGTGAAATTATTAAAAGGGAATGGTACAGAAATCGAGAGATATAATGGGGAAATACTCGATTTAGTTGATATTCAAGATGTATACAAAAAACAAATTAATGTAATTAGAAAATTAAATAGTGAAGCATATTTCTATATAATAAAAGCAATTAAAAGTTAGTATATATTAATCTATAGTTAATGCAATGAATTGGTGTATTGAAAATAAAGTTGACATTATAAATATGAGATTTGCAACAAAACACAATAATAATTTGTTGGAAGATGCAATCTCATATGCAATAAGTAAGGATGTTTTAATCATATCATCATGTTTGAATTATTCTGAGGATTATTCATATCCTGTAATGTAGAGTGAGGTAATATCTGTATCAAATGGAGATTGTAAAGATGCGATTATTATTGTTCCGAAAGAAGAATATGTTTTAAATTTACTGGATTTGGGGAATAAGACATTCAAAGAAACATCTTATGCTACTGCATATACAGCAAGTGATGCAGCAACTTTGTTACTAGATAATGATTTTAATAAAATTAAAACAATAGAACAATTAAAGACTAAGTATAACAATTAAATGTTATATTTGGTCTTTAATTTTACTTAAACTATATTTAGATACATGAGGCAATGGATAAGAGCTATACGAGTAGTCCAGTAAAGCCAATGATTGCCTAAAATAATGGGTAAAAACTTAAATATTAAGTTTACAAAAGAATATGTTTATGTAAAATACACGAGATATTTATAATTTATTACATGCTTATTGTTTTTTGTAAGATAATGGTATATAATTATGAACAAGTATATAAATAAAGCAAATAGGTATAAAATATTTGGATTATTACATATAAAATACTAATTTTAATTTGTCAGTAAATTAGCGGTAGGGAGCGGATATATAATGGATCAAATCAACATAATAGTAACTAATATTTTTATTATTGTTATCAAATTAGTATATTTGTTGCCAATATTAATATTTTTAATAATAATTTTAAGTGCAATTAATAATAAAAAATTAGATAAATATATAAAGTTTATTACTAAAGCAAGTATTATTACATTTATCACATTGTTTATGAGTGTATTTGTTATGTTTTTAGTAGGAATGGTTACTTCAGTGCTTTCTGAGTATGGCCTTATATATTTAATATATTTAATATTATTATCGTTAATATTAAAATTAATTAAATTTGGTATAGAGAAATCAAATTTATATAATATCAAAAGAAAAATTATTAATGCACCAATTTATATAAGAGATGTCCCAAGTACATATACACCATGTGAGGTTTCGTATTTGATTAATGGTAAGATTGAGCTAAAAAAAGATGTGTATTCTACAATTTTAAATTTAATTTCTAAAGGTAATCTTTCTATTAGTAAGACATCAAAAGGTATAGTTGTTAAGGAATTGAATAATGATATGTTACTGAGTCCTGATGAGTCATATATACGAAACAAATTAGTATTAGGAGATACAATAATAAAAGAAGAGTTAGATGAAATTGTTAAAAGTAGTATAGCGAAAGAAAAAGTGTTAAATAACGGTGTATTTAGTGGGAACTTAATTGCATTTGCTTTATATATAATAATGTTTATAATATCTTTCATTTTAGTATTGATAGACCCTAATAAATTTTCTGATATTTTAGCACCATTACTTTGTTTAACATTTGCATATGCTTTCTATAAAGTAATTATTTTTGTTTTACAATGTATGGGTATCTTAAAGTTTGATGAATTAAAAAAATATACAATTAAAGGTGTAGAAGAAGTATTAAAATGGGAAGCATTCGAAAAATATATGATAGATTTTACACGTTTAAATCAAGCTAATGTAATGGACGTAATATTACTTGAAAGATATTTAGCTTATGCTGCTGTTTTAAATGTAAACAAGAAATATAATCAACAAATTGTAATTGAACTCAAGAAAAAAATAGATGATCAAAATGGAATTAATATAAAAGATACAGAAACAATATTAGATAAAACTATAGGTGATCAAAACAGTTAGGTATCTTCTGCTATATTATAATTTTAAATGATGTACGATTAAATATACGATGTAATAGCTTAGAAGACTTGTATTTTCTGTTGAGTTGTTATCTAAAAGGTGGTATAATATGAGTAATGAGTTAAAGGGAGTAAATATGAAAGTTAAAAAATATATATTATATACATTGTTATTTGTTTGGTGTTTAGTTATATTCTATTTATCAAATCAATCTTCTGATATATCTGGTAGTAATAGTTTAAATATATTAAGTTATATATTTAGTGGTTTAGATACTGATATTTTAATTGGTTTAAATTCTGTTTTTAGAGAATTTATGCATAGTGGTATGTTCTTTATTTTGGGTATATTAGCTTATGTTAGTTTTAAGTATAGTTATGCTAATACTTTTGTATATAGTTTGTTATTTTGTGCTTTATACGCTTTGAGTGATGAGATACATCAATTGTTTGTTAGTGGAAGAGCTTTTGAAATTATTGATCTTGTTTTAGATTTTATTGGAAGTTTAGTTGGACTAGGTTTAGTTAAGTTTGTTGAAAGGGTGTTGTATAATGATTGATATACATTCACATGTTATACCGGCTATTGATGATGGTTGCAGTAATATTAATGAAGCTTTGGATATGATGAGAATGGCAGTGGCTTGTGGTATAACAAAAATAATTGCTACTCCACATTTTGTGAAAGATGTTTGTGAAAATTACAAATCTGATATTTTAGTATATGTAAATAGTTTAAATAATTTACTTAGAATATCTGGGATTAATGTATCTATTGTTTGTGGAAGTGAAATTATGATATGTCCAGATATAGTTGATTTACTTAAATCTGATAAACTTTGCAGCTTAAATAACAGTAGATATGTTTTAATAGAGTTTCCTATGAATGTTAAAATTCCAAATATTTTAAAAGTTATTAATGATGTTTTAGTTGCTGGATTCATACCAATTATAGCTCATCCTGAAAGATATTTATATATTCAAAAAAATATTGATGAAGCTATTAAATACGTAGAGTCTGGTGCTTTATTACAGTTAAATCTAAGTAGTGTAATAGGGGATTATGGTGATGATGCTAAAGTTTGTGCTATCAAATTACTTAAGCATAACCTTATTCATTTATGGGGAAGTGATACTCATAGTTTTAGACGTGTTTATGATAATAGGTTAAATGATAGTTTAAATGAGATAAAAAAGATAATTGGAATAGATATGTTTGAGCAGATTGTTGAAGTTAATCCAAAATGTGTATTGAATGATAAAGAGATTAAAATTTTTGAAATTAGACATAAGTTAGGTTTTTTTAGTTAGTTATAAAGTTAACTGTTTGCTATGACGGATGTTGAAATTTAGGAAAACCATGAAATTAACTTTATAGTTAAATGATAAATTAACAGAAAGTAGTATGATTGAAAGATTTAGAATCAAGTTTTTATTAAGTCATATAAATAAATGTCACAGTAGCATTAATTTTATACTACTGTGACACTTACTGTGACATATAATGTAACCTATAGACTGGACACAGTGAAAAAACACTGTGCCAGTTTATAGGTTTTAGTATGCAAAAATATATTAAGTGTATAAAGTTATATTCAGTTTAAAATAAATATTAATAATATAAAATATGGTTTTAACCGCAAAAGTATGTATATTTATATATTTTTACGGTTTTAACCGCAAAAGTATGTGTTTTTATATGTTTTTACGGTTTTAACCGCAAAAGTATGTACTTTTATAAATTCATATGATGGAATAAAGGTTAAAAATATAATAGATTTTTTATTGGAAGTTTAGAAGGGTTTATAAAATATAGAAAATAAGCTAGTAGAAGCATCTAAATTGTTTTACTAATAGCTATATATTTTATATAGCATTAATGCTCAGTAACTTAGGTTATTGGGTATTTTTTTTATTTCATTAGATATTTGAAGGATATTTATACAATATATGGACAAACTGTTGATATATATGAGAAAAAATGGTATAATTACAAATAGTTTACAAGTAGATATTATAATAAACAATAGGTAATTAAAATATGTTTAATGTAGAATATATTAATAAACAGTGGTAGTAGGAGAAATGAAATGATTGTAAGTGAAAATGTATTAAACAATTTATATTCAAATATAGATCCAATAAGATTAGAAAAAGCAAAAGGATATGTTGAATTAGGTAGAGTTAATATTTATAGAATTAGATTTATAGATTCAGAAAATTTTATTTTGAATTCTAGAGTTACAGGACATTCTCGTGTATATGATGTAGAAGTTGAAGTTAGAGATGGATATGTTGTTTCTGAAGTATGTGGATGTTTACATTTTAACTCAAATGATAATCTATGTAAGCATATAGCAGCATCTGTAATTGAGTTTGTTACAAATCCAAAGTATAGCAAGCAAATGTTAATAGGTGGTAATGAAATACAATCACAAAATAGAATTAAAGAACAGAAAATCAAAAAATATGGTACATCGTATAAGGTTATAAGTGAATTCAATAGTGTAGAAAAAGATTATTCTAATACTCATATAACTAATGATTCTGTTAAAAATGGAGCAATAAGAATAGTTCCACTTTTGAAACATCAAAGAATTGATGGTAAACTAAGTATATCATTTCAAATAGGTATGAAACAATTGTATAAACTAAAAGATTTACCAGCTTTTTTTGATAGTATATCATCTGGAAATAAATTAAAATATGGAGTAAACCTAGAGTTTAATCATAATATAGAAAAATTTGATGAAAGTTCAAAAAAGATTATTCCATTTATTTTAAAATATGGTGAAATTATAAAGTATGCAAATGATAATTCAAGTAGATATAACAGCTACTATGGACCTTCTATTAGAGCACTTAGTATATCAGAAATAAAATTAAATGGAGAGTCATTTGATGATTTGTTTGATTTATTTATTGGACAAACA
Source organism: Clostridia bacterium (assembly GCA_028684095.1). Taxonomy (GTDB): domain Bacteria; phylum Bacillota; class Clostridia; order TANB77; family CAG-465; genus RGIG5057. The sequence continues at coordinate 117,807 of JAQUGQ010000001.1, read as the reverse complement.
ATTAATGTAGGTGATTATTATGAGAAAAGTGGTTATACTTTCGAGGATAAAGAACCAGATATAAAGTTTGATATAGAAAAAATAGATGATGAAGATTATAGATTAATAAATAACTTTATAGATTCTTATGATATAATAAACGGTAAAAAGTATCTATATATTATATCAAACCATAAAATATATAGATGTTCTAATGAATTTGAGAAAAACACTCTTAAGTTATTAAATATATTTAAAAATAATGCAAATAAAGAAATTGTATTTAATAAAGAAGATTTACCTGCATTCTTCTCATTAGTTGTGCCTAAAGTTAAAAAGAATATTGACTCTAGAAAGTTAGATCCAGCTGAAGTAGAAAAATATATTCCTAAAGATTTAAATGTAAAAATATTTTTGGATTTTAATGAACATGATAATGTGTTAGCAAATGTTAAGTTTTGTTATGCAGAATATGAATTTAATCCATTTGACATAAATGAACAAGTAGATGTTATAAGAAACATTGCTCAAGAAGATGAAGTTAAGTTGATTTTTAAAAACACAGGTTTTAAAATTGATGAAGAAAAGTATAACATGAGTCTTATTAACAATGATAATATATACAATTTTTTATTTGAAGATATAAATAAATATATGGAAAAGTTTGATATAATGGTAACTGATAACTTTAAATCTAAACAAATAAGACAGCCTAAAATAGGAACTTTAGGTGTAAAAGTTGAAAACAATTTATTACAAATCAATTTAGAAAATTTAGATTTTGATAAATCAGAATTAAAAAATATAATGAAAATGTATAGTATAAAGAAAAAATATCACAGATTAAAAGATGGCAGTTTTTTAAAATTACAAGATAATGAAGATATCGAATTTCTAAATTTACTTACAGAAGGAATGGATATAGATTATAAATCACTTGCAAATGGAACTGTTAGGGTACCTATATATAGAAGTATCTATTTAGAAAAATTACTAGATAGTGTTAAAAATACTACTATTGTAAAAAATGATGAGTATAAGAAAATTATAAACAAAATTGAAGATAAAGAAGATAATGAAAATATAGTAATACCTAAGAGTTTCGATAAAATTTTAAGAAGTTATCAAAAAACTGGGTATAAATGGCTAAAAGTTTTAGATGAATATAAGTTTGGTGGGGTACTTGCAGATGATATGGGTCTTGGTAAGACACTACAATTAATAGCAATAATATCTTCATATATAACAGATACTAAAAAAGCAGAGCGAAAAACAAGTTTAGTGGTATGTCCTAGTTCACTTTGTATTAACTGGAAAAACGAAGTTAAAAAGTTTTCATCAAATATAAAAGTTTTAGTTATTAGTGGTAAAGCATCAGAGAGAAAAGATAAAATTAAGATGTTAGAAAAATATGATTTAATAATTACTTCATATGATTTGTTAAAGAGAGATATTGATGTATATACTGATTTAAAGTATGTATTTAAATATGTTATAGCAGATGAAGCTCAATATATAAAAAATAGTAATACAAAAAATGCTACTGCATTAAAAAGTATAAATGCAAGTACTAGATTTGCTCTTACAGGGACACCGATAGAAAACTCACTTGCTGAACTTTGGTCTATATTTGATTATATTATGCCAGGATATTTGTTTAGTTATAGTAAGTTTAAAAAGAATTATGAAATACCTATTGTAAGAGATAATAATGCAGATGCTATGAAAAAATTTAAAATGTTAATAGAACCATTTGTTTTAAGAAGACTTAAAAAAGATGTTTTAACAGAACTTCCTGATAAGACAATATCACTATTAAATAATGAAATGTCAGAAGAACAAAATAAGATATATTTATCATATTTGATGAATGCTAAAAAGGAAATGCAAACTGAAATAAATACAAATGGATTTGAAAAGAGTCAGATTAAAATACTTGCACTACTTATGAGGTTAAGACAAATATGTTGTCATCCGTCTCTATTTATAGAAAACTATAAAGGTGATAGTAGTAAACTTAATCAGTGTATAGAAATTATTAAAGATGCACTGCAAAGTGATCATAAAATTTTGTTATTTTCACAATTTACATCTATGTTTGAAATAATAGAAAAAGAGTTAAATAAAGAGAAAATAAAATACTTTAAATTAACTGGTGGTACAAAGGTAGAAGAAAGAATACAATTAGTAGATGAATTTAATATGAATAAAGATATTAAAGTGTTTTTAATATCACTTAAAGCAGGCGGAATAGGTCTTAATTTAACTGGAGCAGATATGGTAATACATTACGACCCTTGGTGGAATTTATCTGCTGAAAACCAAGCTACGGACAGAACATATAGGATAGGACAAAAAAATAATGTTCAGGTCTACAAACTTATTACTCAAAACTCAATAGAAGAGAAAATAAATGAATTACAAGAGAAAAAAGCAAAACTTACTGATAGTGTTTTAAGCACAGAAGAAACGTTTATAAACAAACTATCAAAACAAGATATCATGAGTTTATTTGAATGATAGTAAACAGATAATAGGAGAATGGTATAATGAAAAAAGCACTAATAATTGCATATGCTAAGAAAAACTTAGGAGATGATTTATTTATTTACATATTAGCTAATAGATATAAAAACACTAAATTTTATTTATGTGCTAGAACTAAATATAGTCAAGAATGTTTTAACTTAAGTAATTTGAAATTAGTAAACCCACTTATTGTAAAAGAAATAAATAAAATTTCATATAATTTAAATATGCCAAAAATAAATTGTAATAATATAATATCAAAGTCTTGTGATGCAATGATTTTAATTGGTGGTTCTATGTTTATGGAAAATGCAGATATTGAAACATGTAAAAAAAGATTATCTGATAGGTTTTTACATATTAAAAATGAGTACTATATATTAGGATCTAACTTTGGACCATATATAAGTGAAGAATATCGTAATATACATAAAGATATATTTAAAAATGCTAAAGATGTATGTTTTAGAGAAGAGTATTCATACAATCTTTTTAAAGATTTAAAAAATGTTAGATATGCATCAGATATAGTTTTTTCAATGGATACAAGTGGTGTTAAAATAATCGAAGATAGAAAAGTTGTTATCTCTATAATAGATTTATCAATTAGAGAAGGATTAGATAAATATAAGGAAGTATACGAAAACAAAATGAGACGTATAATAGAGTATTTTTTAAGTAATGGTTATAAAGTTACTTTGATGTCATTTTGTAGTTTTGAAGGTGATGAAGAAGCAATAAATAGTATATTAAATTTAGTGGAAGGCAAGGATAAAGTTGAAGTATATAGGTATGATGGAAATATACAGGAAGCACTTAATGTTATTGCAAGTTGTAAAATTGTTATAGCTGCAAGATTTCATGCTATGATACTTGGGCTGTTATATGGTAAAACTGTAATTCCATTGATATATAGCAGAAAAACATTGAATGTTATAAATGATATAGGATTTAAAGGAAAGTATCTAAAGTTTGAAGAGTTATCAAATTTTGACATAAATGAATTTACTGAACAAGATTTGAATTACAAATTTGATATTACTAATCAAATAGAAGATTCAAAAAAACAATTTGAAGTATTAGATATATGTTTAAAAGATAATAAAAGTAGATTCATATAAAAGATAAAACAAAGGATAAATGCTCGGTTCAAAAAACATATTGTTATATGCTTTTAAATATTTTAAATAAAATACAATAATTTAATTATTAGTATATATTTTATATAAAAATCATTGACAAAAAAATTATATATAATATAATTAAAATGTTAATTAATTTATTTATAATAATAATATTCATTCAAAATAAAAATGGGGGTATTTTAAGTGAAAAGAAAAAAAGGTATATCATTAATTGTATTAGTTATAACAATAATAGTTATAATAATATTAGCGGGAGCAGTAATATTAAGTTTAGCAAATAACAATCCAATAGAATCAGCAAATGAAGCAACGTTTAAATCAAATGTAGCGGGATATAATTCAGAACTTGCAATGGCTATAACAAATGAATATTTAAAAGATAATTCTTTTGATTCAGCAACATTTTATGTAGATGTATGGGATGGTACTGGTACTGGTGATGGAACAATAAAGGAATATATAACAAGTATGTCTGAAGTGGATGGGGCGAAATTTGAAATACAAAAAAGTAAATTAGTATATGTAGGTACAAATCAAATAGAAAAGGATTATCTTACAGAAATGGGAATAACAATTATATTAGGAGTAAATGTAATAGCAGTAGAAAACACAACAGTAAATGGAAAAGCTGCAACATATCAAAATCCAATCGTGCCAACAGGATTTAAAGCAATAAATGATGGAACAGTATGGCCAACAAATTGGAATGAAGGACTAGTAATAGAAGATGTAAGTGGTAATCAGTTTGTATGGGTACCAGTAGATGGAACAAATGTAACATATACAAAATGGTGTACAACAGGATCTACATATGCAGATACAACAGATGACACATTACCATCAGGAATGATTGAAATAAATCAAATAAATTCTTACGGTGGATTTTATATAGCAAGGTATGAATCAATGTTTGATTATAATGGAGGAAACATAAGAGTAGCAAGTAAAGTTAGTACAAATAAGACAGATTTAACAGATTGGTCATCAACAAGAAATGCAACATATAACGGATATTTATGGAATTATATTAATTATATAGATGCTAAATCATATTCTGAAAATATGGCAGCAAGCTATAGTTATGATGCATTAAAAGTTAAAAGTGGACTTGTAACAGGAACACAGTGGGATACAGCAATGAAATGGATACAAAATGCAAGTATAAGTGTAACAGATAGTAGAACATGGGGAAATTATAATAATTCAATAGACCCAGCTAATGTATCAGGATATGGAAGTATACAAGTATCAGGATTTAGTGAAAATTGGAAAGCTAAAAATATATATGATTTATCAGGAAATATATGGGAATGGACAAATGAAATCTATAGTTCTTACCGTGTCAATCGTGGAGGCTACTACCACTATAGTGGTAGTACTTACCCAGCTGCTTGTCGTGAAAACAACCATATTACTGATGCCAACTACTACGGTGTAGGTTTTCGTGTAGGGCTTTATGTATTGTAGCACTGACCATTGAAACTATATTACAAAAGGCACAAAACAAGAAAATTAAGATATAAAAATCATTGACAAAAAAATTATATATAATATAATTAAAATGTTAATTAATTTATTTATAATAATAATATTCATTCAAAATAAAAATGGGGGTATTTTAAGTGAAAAGAAAAAAAGGTATATCATTAATTGTATTAGTTATAACAATAATAGTTATAATAATATTAGCGGGAGCAGTAATATTAAGTTTAGCAAATAACAATCCAATAGAATCAGCAAATGAAGCAACGTTTAAATCAAATGTAGCGGGATATAATTCAGAACTTGCAATGGCTATAACAAATGAATATTTAAAAGATAATTCTTTTGATTCAGCAACATTTTATGTAGATGTATGGGATGGTACTGGTACTGGTGATGGAACAATAAAGGAATATATAACAAGTATGTCCGAAGTGGATGGGGCGAAATTTGAAATACAAAAAAGTAAATTAGTATATGTAGGTACAAATCAAATAGAAAAGGATTATCTTACAGAAATTGGAATAACAAGTATATTAGGAGTAAATGTAATAGCAGTAGAAAACACAACAGTAAATGGAAAAGCTGCAACATATCAAAATCCAATTGTGCCAACAGGATTTAAAGCAATAAATGATGGAAAAGTATGGCCAACAGATTGGAATGAAGGAATAGTAATAGAAGATGTAAGTGGTAATCAGTTTGTATGGGTACCAGTAGATGGAACAGATGTAACATATATAAAATGGTGTACAACAGGATCTACATATGCAGATACAACAGATGACACATTACCATCAGGAATGATTGAAATAAATCAAATAAATTCTTACGGTGGATTTTATATAGCAAGATATGAAGCAATGTTTGATTATAATGGAGGAAACATAAGAGTAGCAAGTAAAGTTAGTACAAATAAGACAAACTTAATAGATTGGTCATCAACAAGAAATGCAACATATGACGGATATGTGTGGAATTTTGTAGACTATACAGATGCAAAATCATATGCAGAAAACATGGATACAAGTTATGGATACGATACATCAAAAGTAGGAACAAATCTAATGACTGGAACACAGTGGGATACAGCAATGAGATGGATTAGTAATAATTCAGGACCAAGTGTAACAGATAGTAGAATATGGGGTAATCACATTAATTCAACATCTCCAGCAAATGTCGGAAATGGAACATTACAAATATCAGGATTTAGTGAAAATTGGAAAGCCAAAAACATATACGATTTGGCAGGAAATACATGGGAATGGACAAATGAAATATATAGTTCTTACTGTGTCTATCGTGGAGGTAGTTACTGCCAAAGTGGTATCACTGATTCAGCTGCTTGTCGTTACAATAACTATGCCAATAATGCCAGCTATGACCTCTCGTTCCGTACATCACTTTATATATTGTAGCACTGACTATTGAAACTATATTAGAAAAGGTACAAAACAAGAAAATTAAGATATAAATAAATATTATAAAAATAAGATAAATTAACAAATGAACGGGTTTTAAAATTAGTATAGCTTTCTGTACCCTGATAGGGTGAAAAATTTGAATTGTAGATATTTAGGCTACATAACTGTTTTTCACAGCTCAATGTCAATAGTTGGTGTCTAAAAAACTAGAATTTGTTAGAAATAACTAAAATTGTACTGATTTTTTAATTAGTACAATTTTTTATTTCTAATATTGAAAAAATACAATAATTAACAAAAAAATCTAAAAATCTCTTGATTAAAATTTATCAATATGCTAGAATTTTACTATATATGTTGGAGGTTTTAAAAATGATTAATGGAAGAAAAAAATTTTTTTTACTAGTGTTAATAATAACAATAGTTATCATAATTATAATAGCTAGTGCTGTAATAATAACACTGATGGGTAATAACGGTATTATTTCTAGAACAAATCCAGCGGTTAAAGAAAATAGTATAACTGAAAGAGAAAAGGAACTTATTGAAGTAGCAAATACTGCAAAATTAGATTTATACATTGGGAAAGGTATATCTGAGCCTGTTATATCTGGAGATATTGTACAACCTTGGTATTGCGATAGATTTACAATTAATGAATGGAGTAATCATCTTAAAATATTAAAGAGAGCAGGTATAAATACTGTTATATTGCAATGGACTTCCGAATTTAAAAATAGTAAAATAAAATATTTAGGATATGAAAGTACTCTTGTAAACAATGTGGATAATTTAGATTCTAGCTTTAGTCAAAGTGATTATGAAGTTACTAAAAATATGTTAGGTAATTTACTAGAAGCTGCTGAAAATAATAATATGAAAGTATTTATAGGACTTGGTTTAGGTAATGATTGGTGGAATAATGAATTTACTAATAAAACTTGGTGCACAAACAATGCAAATCTTACTAATACTATAGCTGATGAAATATATAATAATTATAAAGCAAAATATCCGAATGCATTTTCAGGATGGTATTGGCCATGGGAAATGTATACTACTTCAAATAATTATGAAGATAATTGGTCATATATGATGAATATAAATTTAGATCATTTTACTACTCTTGATGCAACATTACCATTAATGATTTCACCATTTATAAGTATATCAGAAAATGCAAGTGTTCAAAGAGTACAAGAGCAATGGACTAATATAATGAGAAAAACTCATTTTAGATTAGGAGATATTTTATGTCTTCAAGATGGATTGGGCACTTCTACATACTCAGTTCAGAAAGTAGTAGAATATATAAAAGCAATAAAACTTGCAGTAAATGAAAATCAAAATGTTAAATTTTGGATAAATGCAGAGAATTTCTATAAAGAAGAAGAGAATTATATCTCAGCTTCTTTATCAAGATATATATCACAACTTACAATTTCTGCATTATATGCTGAAAAAATAGTATCCTTTTCATATCTACATTATTATGATCCATTGAAAGATGGCATAGGAGATCAATATGATAAGGAATACAAACAGTATATTACAACTCAAAGGGTGCAGAATATAATAACTGCACCAAGTGGTGGATATGTATACGTAGATGCAAATAGAGATGAAGCACCAATACCTCAGGAATTTACTGTATCAAATGTTAATGGTGAAAATGTAATAGATGATGGATTGGTTATTAAAGATGTAAATGGTAATCAATTTGTTTGGATACCAGTAAATGCTGGTGTTAAATTAGATGGCGATTATGATCAAAGTCTTGATGGTACATTAGTATCTTATAAAAAATGGTGTAAATCAGGAGAATTATATAACAATACTATAAATGACAGTTTACCATCTGGAATAAGTGAGGCTGATCAAATTAAAAAATATGGTGGCTTTTATATTGCACGTTATGAATCAGCTTTTGATTATAATAATGGTGATATAAGAGTATCGAGTAAACCAAGCACAAATTGCATACAAACCTTAGATTGGAAAAATATTAAAGATCAAGAACATAATGGATATTTGTGGAATTTTATAAAATACTCTGATGCAAAAAAATATTCAGAAGAAATGTCACAAAAATATAAATATAGTACATCAATTGCAACTGGACTTGTTACAGGAACTCAGTGGGATACTATGATGAGATGGTTAGAAGTTAGTAATGTAGATGTACATAATAGTATATCTTGGGGAAATTATAATAATTCAACTTTTCCTGCTAATACTGATAATTATAAACTTGGTAATTTAAAATTATCTGGTTCTAATGAAAATTGGAAATCAAAGAACATTTATGATTTAGCTGGTAATTTAGCTGAATGGAGTAATGAAATCAATTCATTAAATTCAAATCAATCTTATTATCGTTCTATAGATTATAATGGAAATGGAATTTATGGGCCAGCAAGCTATCGTGCTTTAGCTGATAATGATGGGTATTGTTATAATAATGTTGGATTTAGGGTAGTAATGTATTTAAAATAATTGACACATATACATTATTATGGTATAATAAAGCATAATAATGTATATTTTAGCTTTTTAAAATTTTATAAGTAAGGGGTCCAATGCTGAAAATAATTTTTAGGAGGAATTGGTATGGAATGTAGTTGTTCTCAAAATTGTTTAGATCGGGGTAGAGGTAATATTCTATTATTAGGTGAAGGAAAAACCTATACATATGATTATTATATTTTTGTGAGTTGTATTAAATGTGGATGCAGCGAAGAAATATATAATAGGGAATTAAGTGATGTGCCTGCTAAGAAAATCAGTGTAATAAGTACGAATTTTCCCTATAAAGTATTTGTGGAAGAATATAAGTATGTTATGCAATTGAAAGGTTCATCACAAATACAAGATGATAATATCTATGATATAATGGTTGCCATAATAGATGCATATAGAAACAATTACTATATGTATTGGGAAGATTATTTGTTTGAAAATGTAAGACAAGCAATTGTTAAGGTATTATCTTTGAAGAAATACGATAATTGTAGTAAAGCATTCCTAGCAGCCATGAAAAAAGAGTTAAAAATAACGGTTAAAGAAACTTTTTTCTTAGAAGAATTTCTGAAAAATAGGAAATCTGAAGATTTTGATCAGGAATCACAGAAGAAGTATGGGCCAGCAGGTGTCGTACAAATTAAATGCATCAGAGAAACAAGTAATTATGAAAAATACTTGCAAAAAAAGATATATTTAAGAACGGGGCAAGAAATTAGAAGTAACATTTTTTATTTACAGAAACTTATTCTTCAGAAAATGGTAAAAATATTATGTCAAAACTACAAATTTAAAAATTATTCTGAATTAAAAATTAAGGGTAAAATTTCTCTTAAATCAATTCAGAAATTTGTTAATGATGGATGTCGTGATAATATATTTTTAAAAGGATATAGCATAGTGTTCAAAGAGATATTTGATTTTGAATTTTGTAATTCAAAGGACATTAATGCTTTGAATTACAAAGAAAAACTAGAAAAATTGAGAGAAGTAAATGAGTTTATATCAAGGTATCTAGATAATTAAAGTGATGCTAAAAAAATAAAAATCTTGTAATATAATGTATTAGTACATATATTGTGAGATTTTTTCTTTGAAGTGATAAACTAGATGAAAGTATTTAAAGCTTTAGAGTTATCAAATTCTGGCACAAATAATTTTATACATTTATTCTATAATTATAAAAAATTACAAATATGGATTATACATGGTATAATTTGTCCTAGCTTAAATCTTATAATATTATATCATAAAGAGATGTTAATTAACATAATAAAAGAAAATTAATACATTTACTCTTTACATCTTACATTATACATGTTATAATATTACATAATAAAAATCTTTTAGCTTTTTAAAATTTTATAAGCGAGGTCTCGATGTTGAAAAGTAATTTTTAGGAGGAATTAATATGGAATGTAATTGTTCTGAAAATAGTTTAGATCGGAATACTGGAAATATTTTACTATTAAAAGAAAGGACGACAGATGTCTACGATGTATTTTTTAAGGCATATTGTATTAAATGTGGAAAAAGTCAAGAAATATACTACAAGGATTTTATATTTGTAAGGGCTAAACGTATTGATATAGAAAATGTAAAATTTTCACCTAAAGTATTTGTTAGAGAGTATAATTATGTTATGGAATTGTTAGGCTCTAAACAAGTTCAAAATCACATTGTTTATAATATAATGACTGCCATAGTAACTGCATATGAAAAAAATTACAATATGTATTGGGAGAAGTATTTATTTGAAGATGTAAGAAAAGCAATTGTAACAGTATTGTCTTCAAATAAATATTATAATGGTAAAAAAACATTTTTAGAAAGGATGAATATAGAGTTAAAGAAAGTATCAAAAGAATTGTTTTCTTTGGAAGAATTTCAAAAAAATGTGAAGTTTGAGGAGTTTGATGAAGTAACACAAAAGAAGTATGGGCCCTATGATATCATAGAAATAAAAAGTGATATTCTTAAATTACAAAACCTCATTCTTCAAGAATTAGTTAAAATATTACATCAAAATTACAAAGGTGGGGATTTGAATAAGATTAAATCTAATGACAAACTTTCTTTGAAATCAATTCAAGAATTTGTTAATGCTGTACATCGTAATAATATATTTTTAAGAGGATATAGCATAGTATTTAAAGATTTATTTAATTTGAAGTTTGTGACTTCGGATGATATTAATTCTGGTAATTACAAAGAAATACTACTAAAACTAGAAAAAGCATCTAAATTTGTATTAAAGTATCTAGATAATTAAAGTGATGTTAAAAAATTAAAGATGACATTTTGTCTAGTTGATTACTTTTGTAATCATAAATTAAAAGTCTTGCAATATAATGTACTAGTACATATATTGTGAGATTTTTAATTTGGGGTGGTAAATTTGATGAAAGTATTTAAACGAATTAAATCTAAAGATAATATCAAATATATACAAAAGTTATTGATTTATATTCTTGTTTTTGTAATGCTACCAAATGTTTTTGGAATGAGTTTTACATATAACTTAAATAAGACAATTACTGATGAATCTAGTATTTCCACAGTTGCTTCCTTAGCTCCTACTTTTACATTTCAATCTAAGGCTCAAGTTTTAATGGAACCTAGTACTGGTACTATTATTTATGCAAATAATGAAAATGAAAAGATATTTCCAGCATCAGTTACTAAAGTTATGTCATTGCTCCTTACAATGGAGGCAATTGATAGTGGTAAACTAAAGTACACAGATGTTATAACTTGTAGTAAAACTGCTTCTGGACTTGGTGGATCACAGATTTGGTTTCAGCCAGGAGAACAATTAACAGTGGATGAAGCATTAAAGGCTATATGTGTTGTTTCTGCAAATGATGTTACTGTTGCTATGGCAGAGCATCTAGCTGGTACACAAGAAAATTTTGTGGCTCAAATGAATGCTAAAGCTAAAGACTTAGGAATGGTTAATACTAATTTTATGAATGCTCATGGTATTGATGAAGATAATCATTATACTAGTGCAATGGATATAGCTTTAATGTCAAGGGCTTTAATAGTAAATCATCCGGATGTATTAAAATATACTTCTATATGGATGGATACTTTAAGAAATGGTACATTTGGCTTAAGTAGTACAAATAAATTGATAAGATTTTATGAAGGTGCAACTGGTATAAAGACTGGTTCAACATCAAAAGCTTTATTTAATTTATCTGCAAGTGCAACAAGAGATGGTACTACATTTATAGCTGTTGTGTGTACAGCTCCTAGTGGTGATATAAGGAACGAAGAAGTTAAACAGCTATTAGATTATGGATTTTCAAATTTCAAGACTAAAAACATATTTAAAAAGAATACTGTTTTAGAAAGTATAAAAATAAATAAAAGCTTAGCAGTAAAGTTTGATGTTACTATATCAGAAGATGTAAATGTGTTATATGAAAAAGGTAAAGAAGTTGAATATGATAAACAAATAATATATAATGATAATTTAAAAGCTCCAATTTTAAAAAATACCCCAATAGGAAAAATTAGTATTACAAGCAAAGTTGATGGTAGTTTAGTTTCAGAAAAAGATATTGTAATTAGCGAAGATATATTTAAATCTAAACTTATGGAATATTATATATTCTTGATAGAAAAAGTTTTGGTTTTAGGATAGTGAATAGTTTGCAATTATTAACGTAATATATGTAAAAAAATACATATATTGTAAATAATCATATAATAAAAAGTCAAGTGAATTAAATTACTCACTTGACTTTTTCGTTTATATATTGTATTTTATAGACTAATATTACAGTAATATTACAATTACTATAGAAAAACTATATTACAATAGAAAAAAGATACTAAATTGATAAAAAAGTAATTTGTTTATTGCTTTTTAAAATTGTTTGTGATAATATTATATTAGTGAATTTTTAAAAAATGTTGGAGGTTATAAATATGATTGGAATGAGTCAAATAAGAAAGAAACTATACACAGGAATAGCAATTGGAGCTGCAGTGGGTATAGTTGGAATAGGTATAACATTATGGTGGAGTATAGTTACAATTAAGAGTTATGAAGCGGGTACTAATGTAAAATATAACCAAAATTTCACAAAAGAAGTATGTTTTGTAAATAAAGATGTTGTACAAGGGCAAACTATTAGTGCCGAGATGTTAACTATGGTAAGAGTTCGTCTAGATACAATTCCAACTGGTGCAATTTTGGATACATCGACAGCTGTGGGTAAAATTGCTAAATACAATATTGCTGCATATACATCAATAATTGATAATATGTTAACAGATAAAATAATAGATGTTGATACAAGAGAACAAGAGATAAATGCTATTTTAATGCCGAGTGATTTAGTTGAAGGAGATTTTGTTGATATTAGAATAATGTTTTCTAATGGTACAGATTATATAGTACTAGCTGCAAAACAAGTAAACAAGATATCTGGTCAAACAATGTGGTTTAGCCTAAAAGAAGCTGAAAGATTAATATTAAATAGTGCTATGGTAGATTCTTATTTAAATAAAGGAACTAAATTATATGCAACTATTTATGCAGATTCTGATTCGCAAGTTAAATTTACAAATGATGAAATTGATCCAGTTGAAGGTGCATTAATAGAATTAATAAAATTAGAGTTACCTGAACTTGCAACTTTAGCAGGAATAGATAAAAACACAACTGAACCATCAACTGATAAAGTTACAGAAGGTGAAACAACTACGGCAGTACAAAGCAATGCATATGTAGATAAAGTGTTAAACTTTATAATAAAATACAACAATTTAACAGCTTCAACTTCAAAAACTGTTACAACTTATCAACCAAATGATAAAGTTAATGCAGCTATGAGAGGTAATATAAATATTTCAAAAGAAGCTACAAATAAATTGAGCCAAGAAGCGAGAGATAACATAGAAAATTTAAATAAACAATATGAAGTAGCAAATGAAGAAAAAATTGCTAATGTTGTAAGTGGTGCTCAAACATCAATATCTGAACAACAAAGTGTAAGAAAACAATTATTGGGAACTACAGCTCAATAAGTAAGGAGTAAAGATGAAAGTAATAGGATTATTAGGATATAGCGAAAAGGTAGATTTAGTTACTAGTTTGTCAAAGGCAATACAACTTATGGGTAAAACTATACTTGTAATAGATGCAACAGGTGACAAAAAGTATAAATATGTAATTCCTTCACTAGATATTATCGAAAAAGCATATGTTACTCAATTTGATAATGTAGATTATGCAGTTGGGTTTGACAGTATGAATGATATTGAAAATTATATGCTTGAACAAAAAATAAATATAAGTTTATATGATTTCATATTAATAGATATAGATAATTCAAGAACATACGAATTTTTCAGAGGAAGAGCGTTTAATTATATATATCTTGTTATGGATACGAGTATGTTAGGATACAAAAAAAACTTAGAGATTATAAATTCTCTAAAAGTATATAGTTTAAATGAAGATGAGACCAAGGTTATTAAAATACTTTACAGAGGATTTATGACAAGAGCTAGTGAAAAATATATTGAAGATAAATTAAATCAAATAGAATGTAAATGGGATGAAAGAGAATACGAAATTATAGAATCTGAGCAAGATAAAATGTTATATCTTGATTTTCAAATAAGTGGAATAATTCAAATGAAAAAACATTCAAATCAATTTATAAATTCAATAATTGATATTATTACTAATGTAATAGAAGATACTAACCCAAGTGAAGTCAGAAAAATGATTAAAAAAGGAGGAATTTAAACAATGCCTAGAATAATATTTTGGAGTCCAGAAATAAGTATGACAGGAAATACACATGCAATTTTAGCAGTAACTACTTTAATGGGTATAAATCATAAAGCAAAATCATTATTGATGCAAGGCTATTTTAATTCTAGAAAAATTGAAACTTCCTTTACACCATATGATGAGCTTAAATCAAGTGGAGTTTTTGAGAACTCAGATATTGGTATTGGAGCTCTTACAAAAATAGTTGTAAGTAACAAATTAACACCATCAACAATAAAAAATTATGCAAAACCAGTTCTTAAAGATAGACTAGATGTTCTATATGGAATTAATTCTTCTGAGAAAGAACAATATAATCTGATGGCACATAACTTACAATTTATAACAAGAAAATCAGCAGAAATATATGACCTAGTATTTGTAGATTTACCTAAACAAGACACTGAAGAATACGTTAAAGATGTATTAATAGACTCAGAGGTAATTATTTGCACAATTAATCAAGATGCAATTAAGTTAAGTGAATTTTTTGAAACTATTCAAAAAAGTGATATGTTAAAAGGAAAGTCTGTAATATATGTTATAGGAGATTATGAAAGTAAATCTAAATATAATATAAGAAATATTAAATCAAAATATGCAATAAAAGATCCGATATTTGCTGTTCCACATAACTATGCATTTATAGATGCTTGTAATGATGGAAGTATAATAGATTTCTTTTACAAAAATATTAATGCAGAAAGAAATGATTACAATGGAGAGTTTATTTATGAAGTATCTAAAATAGTTGAAAAAATCATAGAAGAGTCAAAAATCAAAGATTATTAAAACTATATTTGAGTAGGGGTGAAAATATGGATATTGGATTTTTTTTTAATATAATTCTGATAGTAATGATTTTAATGATTGTTGTCATGTTTATCAGAACTAAGATAAATAATACCAATAAAAATAGTGTAGAATTACAATTAGAAAGAGATAAAGAGAAGTATAGTATAAAAGCTATGCAAGAATATATTAAAAGGCAATTTGATGAGATAACAAGAATGAACTTATATGATTTAGCTTTATCTGAAGAAGAGTTTCAAAGAAGAAAAAATATAAAGTATGAATTGAAAAAGGCACTGAAGGGTGCAGGTTATGCAGATATTAGTGATAAGAAATATGTTAAAACTCTAATTTTTGATTTACTTAGAAATAATTATAAAGTTAATGAAATTAACATTAATAATGCAATTAAATTTGATGATGACCAACAACTTACTCCTCAGGATAAGTTTGAAATATTGATGCATGAGTTTAAAAAAGAATTTAAAGGAGAAGCTTTAACAGTAATTATTACTAAGTACTGTCTAGATGTTCCTAAATATGAATTTGATAAAAATATACCATCTTATGTTATAACAGCTAGGGAGATAGAGGATATTTACAGTAAAGAAATAAGTATGTCAGCTTTATCATTTGATGATAAGTTAGAAGTTG
Organism: Clostridia bacterium; assembly: GCA_028684095.1. GTDB lineage: Bacteria > Bacillota > Clostridia > TANB77 > CAG-465 > RGIG5057. The sequence continues at coordinate 101,482 of JAQUGQ010000001.1, read as the reverse complement.
TTGTACAAAGAATTTATCAAGGTTACAAAGGATACAGTGTTGTTGATGATATAAGAGACATGAACATTGATGGTGTATCTGGTGGTGTATCTGGTATTCCACCAAGTTTCTTGGATCAAGTATCTGGTATGGACGATTACATGGCTCAAATGAAAGATGGACATGTTCCAATGTCTTTTGATAGTATATGGATATTTTATAAAGGTAAATCTACATACTTATCATTTTTATCATTTGGTAGTGAACAAGAATTAAAGAGAGTTTGTCAAAATATATATAAATATAATAATCCAGGGCAATTATCAGAGTCTGTAGGATATAAAGTTAATGAAATGAAAGATGGTTCACGTGTAGTTGTACTTAGACCAAACTTTTCAGAGTCTTGGGCATTCTTCGTAAGAAAGTTTGCTCCACCAATGCTAGTATCTTGTGAACAGTTATTAGTACATGAAGGTAAAGGACCAGTAATAGAACTACTTAAATATTTAATAAGAGGAGCTAGAGTAACAGCGGTAACTGGTGAACAAGGTTGCGGTAAAACTACACTTCTTATGGCTATAATGAAATATTTGTATCCAACAATTACAATCAGGGTACAAGAAATGGCTTTCGAGTTACATTTACGTAAAATATATCCTTATCATAATATATTATCATTAAGAGAAACTGAGACAATTTCAGGACAACAAGGTCTTGATGTTCAGAAAAAAACAGATGGTGGTGTTAGTATATTAGGAGAGGTTGCAACACATCCGGTTGCTGCTTGGATGATTCAAATGGCACAAGTTGCATCTAAATTTACATTATTTACACATCATGCTAAGACATTTCCTAACTTGGTAACAGCACTTCGTAACTCATTATTAGCAATAGGAATGTTTAATTCTGAAAATGTTGCAGAAGTACAAGTTGTTAATGTTATAAACTTTGATATACACTTAAAAAAAGGTGTAGATGGTTCTAGATACATTGAAAGAATAACCGAGTGTATACCAGTTGAAAGAACTTTCTCATATAATAACGACTATAGAAAAGTTGATGGCATAGAAGGTAAAATGGATAAGTTTATGGATAATACAGTTGAATATTACAAACATATGACTGAAACTAGTAATTATAAATATAATAACATAATCGAATTTAAAGATAACAAATATATTTTCGCAAATCAAATAACTGAAACAAATATAACAGCAATGAGAGAAAACATGTCTCCTGAAGACATGAAAGAATTTGATAATTTCTTAGATACAGCTTGGAGGTGATTATGTGGGAATAAATATTGCTATAATACTTGTTGCAGTATCATTCGTAGGTTTATTTGGATTATTAATTTATTATAACATTGTTAAAAATAAATATAAGAAAAATATGAAATTGTATACACAAGATAAAATACAGATTAAAAACAAAACCAATACTAAAGAAATGAAAGATAAGTTTTATCAAAGTTTATACAATAAGTTTGTTCAAATACCGGTAATTAAGTATCATACTAAAAAAACACGTTTAAAATTAGAAATGTCTAATGATTATTCTGAATATGAAATAAGAAGACAAGCTGCGAAAAATATGTTTATAGCATTGGTTTTCATGTTTTCATCATTGACAGTATTGCTGAATCTTGTTGATGACTTGTATATGTCATTAATAATTATTGTAGGAGTACTTATTGTAACAGAAAAAATAATTGATTTACGTGTTACATCAGTAGCAGATAAAATATTAAGGCAGATGCCAGAAGCATTTACTAATATACGTCATGCATTTCATGAACATGGAATGATTGAAGAATCTTTTAATACAGCAATAGATGAATTAGGTGAAAAAGATATAGCACCGCAGCTTAAAAGAATTAAAGAAGCAATGCTTGCTGAAAATCCAGATATGGAACTTGAAAGATATTATGATACAGCCCCAAATAGATTTTTGAAATTATTTGCTGGTGTTTCATATTTAACAATGGAATTACGGTGATAGAAAAACTGATGGAACTTCAGTTTATCTTAAAAATTTAAATAATATCTTAAGTGATGTATATTTAGAAGTTCTGAAAAAAGATAAAATAAATTATATGTTTAGAAGTTTAACAATAATAGCGGTAGCACCACTATTATTTATAAATCCATTGCAAACATGGGCAGAATCAAATTTCCCAGCATTGCTTAATTTCTATGATAGTAGTTTTGGTTTTTTGATGCAATCATTAGTTATAATTTCAATATTTATATCGTACTTGATGCTTAGAATTATAAAAGAAGATGCTGAAGAAATAAAATTTGATAGAGTTACTTCTATTAAATGGCAAGATAAATTATACAAAAATCAATTTTTTAAAATGTTAGTGGATGCATTTAAACCAAAAGTGCATACTTCTAAATTACGAAAAGCAGAAAAATTAATAAAAAACACTAATTCTTATCTTACAATAGAGTGGCTATATATGAATAAAATAGTTGCAGCTTTTACTGCAGGATTATTAACTTTTATACTTATTTTAAATGTTCAATATATAGATATGTCAGCAGTATATAATAAAATTGGAAGTGAATTTATGTCATTTGGCAAATTGACTCCTGATCAAGAGAAAGCTGCCAAATCATTGAATGAAGCTGATAAGAAGTATGTAGAAAAATATAAAAATAAAAATGTAACAAAAGAACAATTAGGAAATGAATTAAAAGTTAAAGAAACAGGACAAAAAGATGAGAAGGCAATTGATAGAATAATGGAAAAAATCAACACAATTAACAATTCGTATTTTAAATTTTGGCATCTATTAATTGTTATTTTTGTAGCATTTATTGGATATATGATACCAACATTAATGCTAATAATAAGAAATAAGATAAGAGAAATGGAAAAAGAAAATGAAATTATGCAATTTCAATCTATAATTCTTATGCTTATGTATATTGAAAGAATTGATGTTCAAACAATACTTGAATGGTTATCTAGATTTTCATATGCATTTAAAGAACCAATTTCTACATCTTTAAATAATTACGAAGCAGGTGCATATGAAGCTTTAGAAGAACTTAAAGAAAGTGTGCCTTACAAAGATTTTGAAAGAATAGTTGAACAATTACAATCTGCTGTAGAGAGAATACCAATAAGAGCGGCATTTGATGAGCTTGAAACAGAAAGATCTTACTATTATGAAAGAAGAAAAGCGGGTAATGAAAGACTAATACAAAAAAAAGTTACTTATGGTAAAGTATTAGGATTTATGCCAATGATTATACTTATTGGTGGATATTTAATAGCTCCACTTATGATAGTAAGTATGATGCAAATGATGACATACTTTGGTAGTATGACATCCTAATTTTGAATAAAATACATATCCATGTGTTTTATATATAATATTTAAAGGGGGAATTTTTAATGGATAATGCTCAAAAAGCAATCATGATTGGTGTAGGACTATTCATCACAATCATCGTTATTGCAGCCGTTATGACAATAACAGGCATAGGTCAAGACTTGTTAAATCAAGGACAAAGTCAACTTAGTGGAATTTCTGGTCAATTACAATCTCAATTACAAACTCAATATGACCAAATTCAAATGTCAGGTACATTAGTTAAAGTTGCTATAAATAAATATTTTAGTGATCCATCAATCATTGTAACTTTACACAATAACAAAACATTACCTGCAACATTCACATATGTTGGAGCAGCTAATTTTGTTACTTCTGGTGCAACTCCAACTGTAATTACAGCATTAACAACAGTGCCGGCTACTGGTGCTACTGCTGCAAATATTTCAGGTTTTGAACTTGCAGATCCTACAGTAGCTGAAATAGCATCTGCTAGTAAAATAGCTTTGGCTAGATTAAGTACAAAAGGTGATGCTATATATGTTGAACCTACAGGTCAATATAGAGCTGTATTAATTAGAAGAAAAGATACAGCATCAGTTTTAGGTGTTGCATTTATTAGATATCAATAATATTTAATATATATAATTAATAATAATATAGTCCGAATATCTACAATGTATATTTATATACATTGCTAGATATTTCTATTAAAAAATTAAGAGTTTTTAATAGAAATATCTAGCCAAGAGTGTAATTTATAATATAAATTATAACGGTTATACCAAAATAAAGAATAGATAATGATATATATAATTAAAAAACAATTAAGTGAATAATTCACAACTCGAATAATAAATATTGGATATAAAATAGTAGATGATTAATGATACTGCTTTTATTCAAAAGAATATATCTTTATAGAGGGGGAATAGCAATGGAAGATGATATTATGATAAGATCTATTACTATAGGTGCTAGTATACTTATTACCCTTGCAACTGTCACAGTAATAATGATGTATTATAATACAGCAAAAAGTATGGTTGCTGAAGTTGGAACAGGTATTGACATAGAACAGCAATACAGGGAAGATATTAAAAAAATATTATATAGTTCAGAAGCAACTGGTGCTGAGCTTAGAAATGTATTACAGTATTTTTATGACAGCATTGATGTAACAATAACTATTGATAATTATTATGCTTATAGAATTGATGCATCATTAAATCTTATAACTCCTGGTATTGCAAAAATAAATTCTTCTGAAAATGTTGTATATATTCCAATTATGAAAACGATAATGCCAAATCAAAAATTTAGAATAATAAGAAATGGAAACAATTATGCATTTCAATTAATATCTTAATGGGATATAAATAAGATTAGGGAGGAATTATGGAAGAAAATTTACAAAGAGTATTTTCTGGAATGTTAGCTGTAATAATATTTTTTCTATTACCTATGTATATTGCATTTGAAAAAAAAGATGATGTTTCATATGCATTAGCTGTTAAAGTAACATCTGAATTAGTTGAGAACGTGAGAAATAATGGTTATTTGTCAAAAAAAATGTATGATGATTATTTAACAAAGTTATCAGTAACTAATAATACTTATGATATTAAAATGGAACACAAATCATATATATATAATCCTGTTATTTGTTCTTATGATGATGTTGCACATACAAAATTAATAGAAACTTTTGAATATGATATATATAAAAATCAATATCTAACTGGTAACATATTATATAATAGTGTGAATTATGGAAATTTAGTTTTATCTTATGCTAGAAATGAAGAAATATATACAGAAGTTAATATTTTAGATGCATTAAATAAAGATATAGTTGAATCACCTTTAAATTTAAATTTTGTTCGTATAGGTATGACTTCAGCTAGTTATGGAGCTATTCTTGAATATGATATTCCTCTAAATCCAAATATATATATATTTGATAAATTAGGTCCTATTTATGCGATGAATAAGGGTGATTCATATACAATAAGAGTTAAGAATATAAATACAACTACTGCAGAATTTTTCTTTAATGCCTTAACAATTGGAATGCTATCAGAGCCTATGCCGAGAGTTTATGTGAATTATGGATGTACAATCCAAAATGAAAAATATAAGACTTGGCAATAACAATTTTTGTTAATTAAGTGAGGGGTGATTTAAAGTGGATTTTTTGCCAACAAAGGCATTAATTATTGGGGTAGGTATAACAGTGTCTTTAGCCATTACATCAGCCATATTATTTACTTTAAATCAATTAACTTTTATATATCAAGATGTATATAAAACCGATATTAGTATAAAAGATCTATTTGTAGAGTTTTCAAAAGATGAAACGCCAACTGTTACAGGACTTGAAGTATATAATATAGCAAAAAAATATAAGAATAGTACAATGATATTAGTAAAAATAGAGGAAACAGGAGATGTTATAAATACAAAAACTTGGCTTGACCTTTGGGATAGTGGTGATGTTGGACATACTAGCAAATTAGAGATCAATAGGTTATATGTTATACGTTATGAATTTGATAATAATAAAAATGTAACAGTATTTTTTAAAAGAAAGTGAGAATAATATATGGAAAATTCAGCATATGAAATTTTAGTTACAAGTGTATATGTGTTTGTATTTATAATAGCAACGAGTATTACAATATATTTGTTTTTATCTACGATTACACTTGCTGATAAAGTATATGAATATGGCAAGGTGGTTTCATCAGATAGTATTATAGAAACAACATCAGCTCCTACAAATAATACAATAACAGGATCTGAACTATTAACATATTATTATAACTATAAATCATCTGATAAATATGGTACATCATTAGATTCAATATATAATTTTACAAATATAGAACCTGTAAGTAACATAAATTTAAATGATCTGTATACATTAACATATAAAAGATCAGTTACTGGTCAAAAAATAGAAATAGAAGCTGCATGGGTTTCAGCTGGACCAAATTTAGTAACGGCAGTATATGAAGCCGAACCGCCTATTATAGATAATATAACTACTAATCCTAGTGTTTTTCCTCAGACTATACCACCTACACCAGTTCAATTAGTTAATATTACTGCTACAGCTCATTGTACAAATTTGCCATCAGAGAATTCTATTGTTAGTTATTGCTGGACAATAAATTATGATGATAGCCGACCAGATTGGACGATAACTACTCAAGTTGCTCAATTACTAGGATTTCAGTATGGAGATAATTTAAAATTTATACGTGGAAAAAATATAATATCTGTAACAGCTATGGATAGCTTTGGAACAGTTTCTGCTATTGCAGTAAAAGAGATAATAATAAATTATTATGAGCCAGTTATAAATTATTTAGTAGAAATAAATAGTTTAGTTAGTGAAGGAGGAAGTATAACTGGTCCAGTAACACTTCAGTTCTTGGTTAATGCTACATCTATGAATGATGGTGGGTATATAACAAAATATGAATGGTATGTAAATGATATTCAAAAAATAAATGACAGTTCTGTATTTAACTTCTCTTTTCCATTAGGAGCAAATAAAGTAAAAGTAAAAGTTACTGATTCAGAAAATGCTACTTCAGAAAAAGAATTTCTATTTAATGTAATTAATTAATAATAATAATAATAATTATATTTATATTTATAAATAATTTTTTTAATATTCTAAAACAACATATTTACTATAATGAAAAAGGGGGAAAATATGCAAGATAATGTAAGTATTGTAATTACCATGCTGATATTTGTAATATTAGTAGTAATATTTCCATTATATAATCTGTTTGAAAGACAAGATGATATGTCGTATACACTTGCTTTAAAGGCAACTACATGTTTTGTAGATGATGTTAGAAACAAACGGATATATAGATCAAGCAACTTATGATGATTTTATAATTCAATTGAATAGTACTGGCAATTTATATGATATAGATATAGAAGCATATAAAAAAATCTTGATTCTAGATGCGAATACTGTTGATGCCGATGATTACATTGAACAATATAAGTTTGAGGATAATGATGATATTTTTAAAGCAATGGATACAACTAATATATTAACAACAAATGGAAAATTACTTAAAGAAAAAGCATATTTATTAAATAAAGATGATCAAATATATGTTAAATTAAAAAATGAAAATATAACAATGGCTGGAGCATTATTTCAGGTTATAATACCGACATCTAAAAAAGAAAGAATAGTAGTAAATTATGGAGGAGTTGTTAATAATAGTTCATGGGATAAAGTAGAAGCTGAAATACATTCTTTTTCTACTAAACCATCAATTCCAAGTATATCAGCAGATGGAATAGGTATTGGCAGTAGTATTACACTAGAAGCTGGCTATAATACAAATTTTGGAGCTTCATCCAAAACATCAGGTTGGTGGAAAAAGATTTCAAAGTATGTTTGGACTATAAAGGATGCTGGCGGAAATATTATTCAAACTGGAACAAATGAAAATTTAACTAATATATCTGATTTTGTTGGCACAATTAGTAGAAATATTACAATAGGAACACCAATTTCAATAGAGGTGTATGTAATAGATGAATACGAAGAAATTTCTGATACAAAAATTGTAACTATATATGCAGCAAATACTTTACCTTCAATACCTACATTAAATTCATCACCTACAGTATTACAAGGCGATATAATTAGTGTGTTTGGAGGTTCAACAACGATAACTTTTAATGCTGTATCTACTATAGAATTTCCAACTGGTTCAGGTGATACTGGGGTGATAGCGAATGCTATAGATAGATATGATTGGATTATAACAGATGACTTTGGTACACGTACTCAATCTGGAAATTCTTTTACAGGAATATTTAAAGGAAATGTAACAGTTAAGGTAACAGCAAAGGACGTTGAAGGTCATTTCTCGCTAACAAAAACTTTAACATTTAGAGTACAAAATTTGTAGATAAATATTGGTACAAACAATTTTAAAAAGATTGTTAAATAATTTATATATAAAATATAGCATACAATGTAAATTTTAATTAAAGAATATTATATAGAGAAGGTGAATGAATGAGAATAACAGATTTTGCACTTATATTTATAGGAGTGGTACTTCCAATAATTATAATAGTATATATAAATGTATCTTTTACTATTAAGGCAATAGAAGAGGAATCATATTATCAAAAAATAATTAACTCTGCTTTGGAAGATGCTGCTATGAGAATGAAAGAAGTTGAAAATGATGATAAAGAAAATGATTATGGATATTCAGGAGAAATAAATAATAAAGTAAGTGTAAATGCACAAGTTGCAGTAAATACCTTTTTTAATTCATTATACAATAATTTTTCAATTAAAGGAAATAAGGATGCTGAAAAACATCTTAAATATTTTGTGCCAGCAATAGCAGTTATAGATTATAACGGAGTATATATTTCATCAATGGAAGAATATGATACACTGAATTCATTAAATCAACTTGTAAAAGAAACCAATCATGTTGTTAAACCTAAAAGATATTTTTCATTTACATATGGAATAAATTATAATGCTTCTGGAGGTACTAAAATAACAACAGATCCAACTACAATACAAGCATTATCAAATCAGCCTGGGTTTTCTTTACATACAGTAGAATTTAGTATGGATGATTATATAGTGCATAGAGGAAATAAGAATGATGTTACAAAAACGTATACTGCAAAAGGTTTTTATATAGGTGATACTAACAACAATTCGGATTTATATGATGGTAGTACTGATGTGTCATTAAAAACTAACATAATAAATCTTTTGAAAAGTAAAAGGAAAGATACTATAATAGATGTTATAACTAGAGAATTAAATTTTGCAGTGAATAAAAATAATCATTATGCAAATATAGCTGGTGTAAAGTATACATTTGTATTTCCTTATACTACAAAAGAAGAAATGTATAGATATGTAGAAGATATAGGAATGTTAGCATTTGTACAAGGAATGTCAGTAGGAAATAAGTATTTAAACTATAAAGCATACGGTGGAGCAAGTCTAGAACTTTCAACTAAATATTATGTAAGTACACCAAATAATGGGGCTAATGGTTCTAAATACTTCAGAAATCTATATCACAAAGATATAAAATGTCCTGAATATATTGTTTCTAATAAGGTTAATATAACTCCTCAATATGTAAATACTAAACAGCAAGCAGCATCATTAAAAGCAGCTATTTCAGATGGTGAATTTGTTGAAGGCTTTTATCCTTGTCCATTATGTAGACCATAATTAATTATGATTTGTGTATTAAAGATAATAAATATTTTTTGAATTTTCTACTAGTTTTTTCATAACGACTTTTTTAAAAAAAACTTTTGTGATATAATGTTACCAAATAATAAAAGTATATATTTTATAATGAATGGAGTGTTGATTAAGTGTTTAAAAAAAATATAAAAAAGAATGAAGAGATATCATCACAATTATCAAATAAGGACAAGTTAAATGCTGCAAAGCTAAATAATGCATCTATAAAAGAAAAAATTAAGAGAAAACGTATAAAGTTGGGTATAATTTTAGTTATATTAACTGTGGTAATAATAGCTGTATCAGGATTTTTAATTACATATTTAAGTAATATGAAATATAAGCCTTATGTAAAATATGAAGAAAAAATGAAAACTTATGGATTTGAAAAACTGTATGATAACGGGAGTGCAAAAACTACTGAGTCTGTAACAAAATCAGAGGCATTAAAAATTGCATTAGGTACAGTACTGAATACTAATGAGATATTATCTGGAATTGATACATTAGAAAATGAATATACAAATTCACTTTGGGTTGAATTTGCAAAAAATTCAGCAATAACAAAAGAAGATATAAATATTAATAATTGTAACGATAAAGTAAAGTATATAGATGTTATATCATATTTTGAAAATTGTAAGTTGAAATTTTTAACTGAACAAACAGTAAAAGATACCGAAGCCAAGTTAAAAGATATTGATAAGTATACAGTAGAACAACAAACAGCAATAAAAGATATGTTAGCAAATGAAATTATATCAAAATTGTCTAATAATTTAAAAGGTGATGAAAATATATTTAAAGGACAGTTAAACGAATTAGTTATTAATTTTGTAGAAAAATATAACACTATAACTTTGTCTGGAGATAAACTAAATATCAATCCTGAAAAAGTTCCATCAAATGCTGATCAATATCCATACACAATAACAACTGTAGATAAATCTGTTTATGAGATACCATTTGAATCTGAATTTAGTCCAAGAGCAATGAATGCAAAGGATGTATATGCTTATAAAAAAGAGTATTATCCACGAATCCAGAAATTTTCAGAAGAATTCTTTAATACTATTTTGAATATAGATTACAGAACAATATCTGAGGAAGGATTAAAACAAAAAATAAAATCTTATTTTATATTTGCTCCTAATGAATTTGCTATAAAAAGTTATGTTAAACATGTAAAAGATAATGAAATAGTTATAGAAGGAAAGTCTAAATTACAAGTTCCAATAATATATTATGATGGTTTTTCGTATAGAGCAAGATTAAAACTGACGTTTGAAATCAAACAATCGAAAACAAAAGAAAATCTTATATATTTAGATTATTTACATGTGCTAAAGAAAACATATACACAAAATAGTTATGATTTACTAGTTGATTATTTTTTATCAACTGCAATAGGAAGTGATAATATATATTTAAAAGAAGTTGAGTTATATAAGGCAATATTAGATACAGATAAGTGTGGAATAACAAAAGAAATAGATAATGAAACGTATTTTAAACAGGAGGAAAAACAATGAATATAATGAAAAAAATATTTAAAACATTATTTATACTTGCAATAATTATCAATGCCATAAAGGTATATGGATATGGTTTAGTATATCAATGCCAAGATTTTAGTTTGAATGGAACTGGCTATGCTGCTGTAATAACACAGATGGTTCAAGCTTCTCCGCGGCTCTATAGCAAAATATAATGATCCTGCTACAAATAAATATGATGGATGGGTACTTTCTGATGCATCAGATGCAAGTACAAGCGGAACTGATAGAACGTTTGAGACATATAATTATATATTTGCACCTATGGATAAAGTATTTTCTATATATAACTATGGATTTGTAGAAAGTGGTACAAATAATAATGTGTATTACGATACTAATTCTGTTCCTATAGCAATTGGTACTGATGATTTTACTGGATTTACAAGTAATCCAGTAAATATACCAAGAAATCAAGTTGATGATACAGGAAATTATTTGCAAATGGATAAAGGTATTAATTCTGATAAAATTAATACTTTATGTTGGAAGGTAACTGCTAATGGTGTAAGAATTGATATTTATGAAATTACTGCTAGTGCAATTGCTGAAATAATAAATACATATGGGTTGAATGGAACTAATAATCTTGTAAGATTTTCAAATGGAGTTAATACTACAGATGAAAGAATTGATGGATATCATATGAATACAGCTTGGGATTTTTTTCAAGAGACAATTGGATATTGGTATGGTGATCAAAGAGGATTTACTGTTCGTGAAACTTGGTTGCCATATTCTCAAAGTCCTGCAAAACCAGGAGCTTCAGCTGCAAATTTATATGACAACATTCTTCAAATACCCGTTGTTAGCGCAAAAAGAGAAATATATATAAATCATGTGGATGAAGATGGAAATGTATTAGCTGGATTTGAAAACAGTGAATTAAATATGGTAATTCCTGCAGGAACTACCAGGTTAAATAGTGAACCAAGGTTAAATTATCAAGAGCATTATACAATAGAAGGTTCTGAAAAAATATCTGTTAGAAAATCAAGTAAAACGAAAGTAACTGGTGATAATAATACTTATACATTTGTGCGTGGAGTAGTAGCAAGAGGTCCTGATTTAAATGCTGCTGAAAATAATTTTAATTTTGGTCTGAAATATGTTTGGAATATAGATCCAACAACATTTGGTATTAATGAGAATAATGTGGATGATGTTATAGTTATAAATTTGGTTTATAGCAAAGAACCACCACCACCACCTGCAACTAGATTACCAAATATACAAATTATAGGTAGGTTAGAATTTATAAATACACAATCAGGTACACCATACTATAATTCAAGTTCAGGCCCTACACTTGACTTTATACCAGCTGGCAAAGAGTTAAGGCCATATGTTAATGGTGCATATCCATATGTTGTAAGGGCATTAAGATATGAAAGAATGGAAGAGACTGGAAATATTAGTGCAGATATATCAATAACTCAACCATATAGTTGGAGATATTGGGAATTTGAGCATCATGATTCATCATCTACTACTAATGGTGTTACTACAACAAGTTGTACATCTTCGTGTAAATATTATCCTCGTACCGGTAGTTCCAGTACATCAAAATCTTTTACCTATACAGTGCCATATAAACATGTATGGTATAAAATAGTTAATTTTAAAATGTATAAAATTTCAAAAGTAGAAGTTTATGATAATAATAGTAATATTGGAGGAACATTATTTGGGGGAGGAATGTACATAATTAATCCAAGTTCTTCATATGAATCAAAATTTAATAATAGTAGTGGTAAAATAAATAAAACATTAACAGTAACATTTCCAGATAAATCATATAGTTTATCTAATGTATATAGATCTAGTAGTTCGCCAGATTCTGGGGAATCTGATGCAGAAGATGCAGCAGATTCGGCTTTAAATGCAGTAACTGCTCAAGCGGCAGCTAATCATGAAAATCTTAGTATAAATTATAAATATGATAATGATTTTATACAATTAGATGGAATGCCAAATTTATCAAACCTATGGGATAATGGTATGTTGCAACGTAATTATAAAGATTGGTCAGAACATATAAATAGTCAATCAAATACAACTAGAGAGTTAAATTCAACAAAAACCGGAACTAATGTTCCAGGTACAAATATAAGTTATACATCTAATTTGGGGAGTTTTATGACACCACCAACTACAAAATTAACAACACAAGCAGATTTTAGTGGTGGATATCAAACAGTACCAACAATTAGAGAGAATGGTATAAGAGAGTTAACTGGTAAAATAATTTATACTTTAGTTACTGATTCTAAATATAATGTTGGTACAAATGTGTTTACATCTACAGATGCAACATATCAACTTAATACAAACAAGGATGTAATACAAGAAGATTTTGCTGATCAGAGTAAAATATATAGAGATAATGATGTAAATAAAGTAAATGTATTAACACCTATGAGATTTGCTACATTTGAATTATCAACACCTGTAATAGTAAATCATTCAGTTGAAAATAATAGTAACTCATCTATCTTACAAAAAAATGCGATTTTCAATATTACACCTATTATGACCGGAAGTAGTGTTGCAAGTTATAGTAATGTATCTACAACAAGTTTTGTAAAAGGATTTTATTACATATTTAGTTTTGATGTATTGTATACTGAAAATGGTGTAGAAAAAAAATTAGCTGCAGATACTCCTATATATAAAAATGGAAGTACTACTACATTTAGTGGAAAGACAACAGATAGTTTTGGTTCTGGAACAGTTGAACAACTTACAAATAGAATTAGAATAGAAGCAGTTGCTATAAATAGTACACAGCTTTTAGATAATTATTATAAGAGTGCTAAAATGTCAGAAACTAGATTTATGGATAATCGTGAAATTGTGACTAATAGCGGAACTGTACAGAATCAAAAAAATTTATTAACAAGAACAGATATAGTAGGTGATGCGAATCATCTTGCATATTATATTATAAATACATATAACGTAGGAAGGATATTTGACTTTGCGGTAACAGATTGTACAGATTTGGAATTTAAAGATATATTTAAAACTTCTGTAAGTGGAAATGTAAATAAACCTACAGGAATTATATACTATTCGGGAATTAAAAAATGGAATCTATATAATCCAAATCTTAATGAAATGGAAACAAATAATGATTTAGGAACAATTCCTAAAAGAATAATACCACTTGGACCGTACAAAAATTTAAATACTAAATATATAAATGCACCAAAAATGGGATATAGAATAAGTTTTGATTTGAAAACAACAGGATTTATGGATTCAAATAATTCAAATGGTTCAAGAACGGTTGAAATAACACCATCATATTACTATATTTCAAAAGATGGTAAGACATTTATACCACCCTCAAATTTAAAATTATATTTTAAAAATGCTAATGGTAGTTACAAAAATTTTAGTTCAAGTGGGTATACAATATATTATAAACCAAATGATGGATATAGATATTTAAGAAATAGTATTTATACAGATGATAATACAATGATGTCTACTAAGCTAGAACCACTTAATGTATCTAGTATAATAAAGTTAACTAATAAGTCTATGGGTACGAATAATTCCTCATTTATACAATCTTGGTATGGTGAATTTAAATTACCTAATTCAACAATAGCAGTAGCTAATGGCGGAGATATTAATAATCCTTGTAAAGATGGATATATTGGTGTTATATTTAAGATAGTTTGTAAAGATACAATAACTAATCCTCCTAGTACAAGAAGTATTTCATATAGTCAACAAAATAGAGCTGCAGGTAGTCCAGTTGATTCTTCACAATGGGATTATGAAGGATTTATGAATTTTGATATATCAAATCCTAACAAGAAATTAAGATATCAGTTAGAAAAGGGTATGTGGGAAATAGATAATAGTCGATATAGAGAGATTAGGGGTTCAGTAGTATTATTTGATTTAGATAATAGGGCTGCAAATGATTTTGAATAATTTTTCAAAAAATAAAGGCTTAAAGTCAATGGTTGGGGTGTAAATTTCTAAAAATTGATTAGAGTAACAATAAAATAGTGTAGTTTTTGAACTACACTATTTTTATTGTTATTTCACAAATGTGTTTGCAGGAGCAGTTATTTTATTTATACTTCCTACTTTTATTATTGGCATTGTAGTGTTATATGTACCTTCTTTTATAACTCCTGTAATTTCTATCCATTCACTATCATTAAGTTTGGAAGCATCTGGACTATCACACAGAAATCCTGCAACAGTATCTTCTTCGTTTACTATTGTATTTCTACCACAAACAAATATATTTTCTTTAAAATCATCCATTCTAAAAACAAATCCACTTAATTTAATTGTTTTATTAACTGATACTTGTATATTTTCATGTACTTCTTTTAAAATTTGAATATAGTTATCATCTGTTAAAATATAATCATATTTTGAGTCATCATTTTTTATAGTAGATGTTGACTCCAGACTAGAGCCACTTGTAATAAACTCAATTAATATTGCTGCTACTACCGATATAGTTAAACATATAATCAGTATTTTTTTGAAATCCAGTTTAAAATTTACAACAAACATAAATCCTCCTTAAAACCAAAAAGATTTTTGATAAACTATTGAAAATAGCTTCTTTTATGATATAATGTATGTGTTAGTTTTTAATTTAGAATATATAACAAACTAAAACGGAGGAAAACATGAAATTATTAGAAAAAATATTTGGAAGTTATAGTAAGAAAGAAATAAGTAGAATTATTCCAACTGTAGATAAAATAATATCACTTAGCGAAAGTATGTCAAAACTTTCTGATAGTGAGTTACAAAATAAAACAAATGAGTTTATTGAAAGGCTTGAAAAGGGCGAAACTCTAGATGATATATTAGTAGAAGCTTTTGCTGTAGTAAGTGAAGCAAGCAGTAGAGTACTAAATATGAAACCATTTAGGGTTCAATTAATTGGTGGTATAATTTTGCATCAAGGAAGAATTGCTGAAATGAAAACTGGTGAAGGTAAAACTTTGGTAGCTACATTTCCGATATATCTAAATGCACTTACTAAAAAAGGAGTTCATCTAGTAACAGTAAATGATTACCTAGCAAAAACTCAAAGTATATGGATGGGTAAGTTATACAAATTCTTAGGACTTTCAGTTGGACTAGTTATAGCTGATATGTTACCTGAAGAAAAGAAAAAAGCATATAGTTGTGATGTAACATATGGCACAAATAATGAGTTTGGTTTTGACTATTTAAGAGACAATATGAGTATGTCAGTTAATACAATGGTTCAACGAGATTTATATTATGCAATTGTGGATGAAATTGATAGCATATTAGTAGATGAAGCAAGAACTCCGCTTATAATTTCTGGTATGATAAATAAGAAGAGTGATATTTACGAAAAAGCAAATAAATTTGCTAAAAATTTAAAAGCTAAGACAATTATAGAAAAAGATAATAAAGTATATGATGAAAGTGATAATGATTTTGATTATATAGTTGATTTGAAAGCAAAAAGTGTAGCACTAACAGATAGTGGTGTAAAAAAAGCAGAACAATATTTTAGTATTACTTCTTTAAGTGATGTAGAAAACTTGAGTATTTCACATCATATTAATCAAGCAATTAGATCATATGGTCTAATGAAAAATGATATTGATTATATAGTTAAAGATGGTGAAGTAATAATTGTTGATGAATTTACAGGAAGACTTATGAATGGTAGAAGATATAGTGATGGATTGCATCAAGCTATAGAAGCTAAAGAAGGGGTTAAAATTGCTTTTGAATCACAGACACTAGCAACAGTAACATTCCAAAATTTCTTTAGATTATATTCTAAACTAGCTGGTATGACTGGTACAGCTAAAACTGAAGAGGATGAATTTAAAGGTATATATAGTTTAGATGTAGTTGAAGTTCCTACAAATAAAGATGTAAATAGAGTAGATTTTAACGACTCAGTATATAAAACTCAGAATGGTAAATATAATGCAATTGTTGAGGATGTTAAGAAATCATATGAAATGGGTCAGCCAGTTTTAGTTGGTACAGTATCAATAGATAAATCTGAAATAATAAGTAGTTTACTAAAAAAGCAAAAAATACCACATCAAGTACTTAATGCAAAATATCATGAAAAAGAAGCTGAAATAGTAGCACAAGCTGGAAGATACAAAGCAATAACAATAGCTACTAATATGGCAGGTCGTGGTACAGATATATTATTAGGTGGTAATTTAGAATATATTATTAAATCAGAACTTAATAAAGAAGGATTTTCTAAAGAAATAATTGAAATGGCTATCACTCCTATAATTTACGATAATGAAGAAGTGAAAAAAGCAAAGATTAAAATGAAAGAAATAGAAGACAAATATAAACCTGAAATAGAAGAAGGTAAAAAGAAAGTAATTGAAGCAGGTGGACTTAAAATAATTGGTAGCGAAAGACATGAATCTAGAAGAATAGATAATCAGCTGCGAGGACGTTCAGGTAGACAGGGAGATATAGGTGGTTCTAAATTCTATATTTCATTTGAAGACGACTTGATGAAACTATTTGGATCTGATAAAGTAAATGCATTAGCAACTATGGTGGGACTTCCAGAGGATATGCCTATTGAAATGGGAATACTTACTTCAACTATAGAAAAAGCACAAAAAAGAATTGAAGGTATAAACTATAGTACAAGAAAAAATGTTTTAGAATATGATGATGTAATGAATAAACAAAGAGAAATAATATATGGTCAAAGAAGAGATGTTCTAAAAACAGATGATATAAAAACTATGGTAATTTCTATGATGAGATCTAAAGTAAGAGATATAGTGGATATATATTTTGCAAATAGTGATGGAATTGATGATGTTGATTACTTTGCTGTTAATATAATATTAAATAATATATTTAATATTGATAATTTAATTTTAAAAGAAGATATAAAATCTTTTGAAGAAGAAGAAATATTTAATATAATAGTAAGTAAGATAGAAAAAGAATATTTAGATAAGCACAAAAATGCTAAAGCTAATAATTCTGAAGAGATTTTACAAGGTTTAGAAAAACATTTAATTCTTACAGTAGTTGATGAAAAATGGATGGATCATATCGATAATATATCAGGACTTAAAGATGGTATTGGACTTAGAGCATACGGGCAAACAAATCCAATTGAAGCATACAAAATGGAGAGCTTTACAATGTTTGAAGAAATGGCAAATTCTATTAAAGAAGATAGCACAAAAGCGGTATTTTCTATTAAAGAAAATGTTAATAATATTAATATATCAAAACAAGATAATCTAAGTAAAATAACAGGTTATGAAAATCCAGAGTTAAATGTTAGTAATAAATCTAATGTTGTTACTAACAAAGAAGTAAGAAAAGAACCAATAAAAGTAGATAAAGTAATAGGAAGAAATGAACAATGTTCGTGTGGTAGTGGTAATAAATATAAGTATTGTTGCGGAAAAGAGATTAAATAATATTCTATAAAGTAAAAACAAAAAACTGAGTTCAACTCAGTTTTTTACTTTTCTATTTAATTTTTTCTTTTTATTACAGGTGATTCATATGTTTCTGTTATAGCACCACCATTAATCTTTGCATTATCAAGTTTGGGTTCTAAATCATCAAATTCTATTTCAAATCCTGTATTTAGAGAGGTTGGACTTGCAGTAGTAACATTAGCATATTTTTCTTCTTTAACAGTATTTTTAAACATTCCTACATTTGAGCTTTTAAGTTCATCCATAAGTCTACTTGTTGTGTTAACTCCAAATAGCAAATCATCATTATCAGAAGAATCACTTGTATTTAAATCAATAGTAGGACCTTCTGGTTTACTCATCATATATTTTTCAAAGTTATAATACTCAGCTGGATGTTTTTGTTTATATTTTGCTTGTAAAAAATTAGTTTGTCCTTGACCATATATTGATTTACCAGCAGCATTTTTTGTTTTATAGTATACTGCTCCAAATGCTTGAGCGGATAATTTCCATCCGTCAGCTCTATTTTTAGGGTAAACTTCAAGAGTTGGCGTTGCAACCAAGCCACTTGCTTCAAAATTGAATTTTGTTTTACTATCAGGAACCTTTTCTTTACCAAAAGCTTTTTCCCAATATTCAGTATCTTCAGGAACCGTGTCTCCAAATACAATTTGTGTTTTGGTATTTGCTAGAACTGTTTGTCTATAGTAACTTGCACTTTTTCCACCTTTTTCAAGTTGTGATAAATTTTGTATAGCTACTGTAACTCCACATCTATATTTTCTAAATAAAGTAAACATAACTTCCATATCTTTATTTAAGTATTCAGGAAATTCATCAATATACAAAAAGTGAGGTATACGTGAATCTTCATTTCCTTTTCTCCTTAATATAGCATCTTGAAACTGCATAATAAAGAACATACCAAATGCTTTTGATTGTATAATACCTAAATCACCTTTTCTAGAACATGCTGTTATTACACTACCATCTTCTAATGCTTTGTCAAATTCTAATATATTTGTTTTACCACAAAGAGCTTTTTTAAGTCCTGGATGTCTAAGTAAATTATTAAGCTGTGTAATAGCACCATATAGGAACCTTTCTGTTTCTTTTCTGCCGCTACCACGTGTTCCTGGAATTTCATAACCATTAATATTTAAAGAAGGTTTGTAGAAATTCTTTTCAAAATATGCTATAAGTAATTTATATTTTTGTTCTAATTCTTTAATTTTTTTCATTTCCTCTGTAAGTTCTTCAACTTTATCAAAGTTATATAGTAATTCAAGCATATCTTCTAAACTAGCAACATCTCCATTGTTAAGTACAGGATACATTTCCTTTAGTAATATGGCTAAGTTTTGAAAGGCATCAAGTGTTACTTGAGTAAAGAATGGATCTCCAGGTGCTCCACCACCTTCGTTTTCATACATAGATTTTAAAACGTCAGCTATTATAGAGGCAACTTTAGGAGGTTCTTCAATGGCAAATGGATTTATACTTAGAGTGTTTTCAATATTTGTTGGATCTACGGATAGAACTTCTATATCGAAGTTTTTCGCTACTGCCGTAAAATCAGATATATATTTTCCATCATTTTCAACAATTGTTAAACCTAAATTTTTGTATACTATCTGTCCTGTTTCACTATCAGAATATTGTATCAAGTTTCTTACTTGTATTAAAAATTGTTCTTCCATACCTCTTCTAGGTTTTATAAAACTCATTGAAAAATTTTTATTTATAAATTCATTATCATAAGGTCCTGTTACATAAGCAATTCCTTTTTTTAATAGAGAATAACCAAGTCTTTTAGAATATTCCCTGAAAAAGTATTTCTTCTCTACATCAAGTGCACTCATAGGAAGTAGTACAGTTGCTGTTTTACCAGTACCAGTAGCTCCTTGTACAAGTGTAGACTCATATCTCTTTTTTTCAGGAACTATAACTGGAACGGTAGTCCCTTTATTTTTACAAATAACAGTGGAGCAACTAAACACACCAGTATCTTTTACTGTTGATTGTGTACTTAAACCATTATAACCAGCTATCGCTTTTGGCAAATCATCATCTCTAAATATTAATAAAAAGTAATCGAACATATAAAACATACCAATAAAAGTTGCTAAAACTGAAACTGTTTTAATACCTGGTGAAAACAATTCAGGATATGTATTGTAAACAAGTGTAAAGTTAGATAACTTTTCTAATAAAAACCAAATTACTGAATTAACATATATTGAAACTACTGTACTTAATAATATACAAAACATTGTATAAGTAAATATAAATATATTAATTTTTTTGCTATCGCTTTTAGCCATACCTGAATTAACGTAATATGAATAAGCTAAAACTGGCATCATAAACCACAATGAATACCAATAAGGAGATGCAATATTTTGGATTCTAGGATCTCCTACTAGAAATGTAAGAATTTTACTTATTGATATTAATGTTATAAATATAGTTATACTATAAAATAAATATGTTAATAATTTATTTGGTTTTGTTTTTATATGTAATTTATTTAATATTGTTTCGAACAAAAATACCACCACTTTCATAAAAGATAATATATTAAATTGATAAAAAGTATATCAACCCTTGATTTTCATATATACATAATATATAATTATATATATATGATACTACATATATAGCAAAAAATCAAGAGAAATCTTAAAATAAACATCTAAAAATATAAAAATAATGAGTATTCTTAAGTTAAATAAAATAAACTACTATGTAAGGAGAAATGATTATTATGAAAATAGTTATAGGACTTGGAAATCCTGGGATAGGATATGAAAGAACAAGACACAATTTTGGGTTTATCTTTCTTGAATATTTGGAAAAAAAGTACAAATTCAAAATAGAAAAGAAAAAATTGGATAGTATAATAGGAGAATGCACAATTAATGATGAAAAAGTTATATTTGTAAAACCAATGAAATTTATGAATTTAAGTGGTGAGGCTGTTCAAAAAGTAAAAAGTTGGTATAAGGTAGAGGACAAAGATATAATAGTTATTTTTGATGATATAGACATACAATTTGGTGATGTTAGATATAAAGTTAGTGGTAGTGGTGGATCACATAATGGTATGAAAAACATAGTTCAAATGCTTTCGTCGAACAATATAGCAAGAATAAAACTTCGGACTTGGAAATTTAAAGCATGAAGAACAAAGTTTAAGTGATTTTGTATTATATAGATTTAGTAAGGAAGAAGAAAATAAGTTAGAAGAAATATTTGTTGAAACAGAGAAGAAATTATTAGAATTTCTTGACAATTAGGTATATATGTGCTACAATATATCAGTGTTAACCGCTCACGAAGGGTTTAAATGTTAGAAATAACTACCTATAGTGGCGAGTGCAAGATAGAATTTAAGGAGGTGTACTATATGTACGCAATAGTAGAGATTAGTGGAAAACAGTATAAAGTATCAGAGGGTGATATTGTTTTTGTAGCTAGATTAGAATCTTTTGAGGAAGGTTCATCAGTAGAATTTGATAAAGTTCTTTTCATTTCTGATGACAAAAAAATGTTGGTTGGTGATGAATATATTAAAGGTGCTAAAATAAAAGCAACTATCATATCTCATGGTAAAGATAAAAAAGTTTTAGTATTTAAATATAAAGCTAAGAAAAACGAGAGAAAAACTAAAGGGCATAGACAAGCATATACTAAAATACAAATTGAAAAAATAACAACAGAAGTGTAAATTGAAGAAAATGCATAAATATAGTTATATATTATAGCATGGTTTAAGGAGGAATATTTAAATGGCACATAAGAAGGGCGTTGGTTCTACTAGGAATGGTAGAGATAGTCAAAGCAAAAGACTTGGTTCTAAAAAAGCAGATGGACAGTTTGTCTTAGCAGGTAACATATTATATAGACAAAGAGGAACAAAAATACATCCAGGTTTAAATGTAGGAATCGGTACAGATGATACATTATACGCAAAAGCAAGTGGAATACTTAAATTTGAGAGAAAAGGCAGAACTGATAAAAAAGCAAGTGTTTATCCAGTACCAGTAGTTGAAACTGTAACTGAAACAGTAGCTGAATAAATTTTCAAAAAACAATTTAGAAGTATCTAGGTTGTTTTTTTATGGCAATTTTAAGATAAAAAAGATGTTAACGTTATTACGTTAACATCTTGAAATGACTATAAGAATTTAGTTGTAAGTTCTTTTAATAAGCCATTGTTGTTGATTCTGTAAAAAGTTGATCTACTTTCAATGGCTACATCTTTACATAAATTATTAACAATTACTTGCTTTGCAAGGTTTTCCTTGCAATCGTGTTCACCATGATTAACTAAAAGAAGATTAATATTACTGAATTGTTTCAAAAAAGTCAAAATTTCATCTAACTTAGCATGTGAAGAAAACTCGGTGGTATATTCAATATCACATTTTTTTTGTTTCACAACACCACCAATTTTCACAAAATCATCTTTTTTTGCATTTTTTAATTTTCTTGAAAGTGTACCCTTAGCAGGATATCCAATAAAATGAATTAATGCATTTTCAGAAGAGATATAGTTATTGATATAAAGTGGTGCAGGACCATAGGAACCCATTCCGCTTGAAGTAAGAATAATCTTGCATTTGGTATTAGTTATTAAATCTGCTCTAAGTTCTTTGTCTACAAAACTGAAATTTTCAGGGAAAAAATTTTTAGCCGTATCTTTAAACATATAAGAATATTTGCTGTAGATATTTGTATACTTGATAGACAATTTGCCATCTAAATATACGGGTATAGTTTTATCTAATTTGCCAGAATCTTGTATGTTCTTGATTTTAAGCATGATTTCCTGAGCTCTACTGAGTGAAAAGACTGGTACTATTATTGTTTTATTTTCACTTACAGCTTTTAAAATATTTTCTTCGAAAATTTCTACTATACTATCGGTATAAGTCGTAGCATAAGTCGATTCTTGAATCACAGTAAGATTTAAGTTAAATATTTTTTTGGATATACGACCGACATTGAAAAACGTACTGTTGCTAGAATAATCGCCTGTAAATAGCATATTGATATCTTCTTCACCTGGATAGGTTATTTTAACAAGTATCATTGAAGCACCTATGAGATGACCGTTATCAAGAAATCTTACTTTAACATTTGTATGAACTTGTATTTCTTTATAATATGGAATTTCTTTTACAAGTCCTAATGTTATTTTAAGATCATCTGCATCGTAAAGAGGTTTAGTGTTATTACGTTTAGCAACCTGTGATAGTATGCTACAAGAGTCTTTTAATGATTCATACATTAAAATCCGAGTAAGCTCAGTTGTATAAATGTCATTTCTGAAACCTAGTTTTGCAAGAAGTGGTAATCTACCAATGTGATCGGTATGGTTATGTGTAATTAAGGCAAAATTAAGTTCATCAGGATTGAATGGAAGTGTATAATTATACTTGTAGTATTCACTCTCTTGAAATAATCCACAATCAACAATGAATTTAATTGTTTCATGATTTGGCATTTTCACAACACATAAATGACAAGAGCCAGTTACTTCTTCGTTAAGAGACATAACGTCAACGAAAAATTTACTCTTGGTACCCATACAAACATCTCCTTCAAATTTATTTTGTATACCAATTTTAACTTTCAATTTAGAATAAATAAATAATTATATAATTAATTACTTAATTAATTATTAAATTTATATATATACATTATTATATATACAATAAAATTGTATGTCAAGAAAAATATAAAAAAAACTTCACAATTCGACAAATTGTATTATAAGTGTAACATAACTTAATAGAATAAAAAATAATATTATGTAAATTATGTAATATTTTAAGTTAAATATAGATTTTTCATTTAAAATAGTGTATAATGAATATGTTAGAAAAGGTGATTTAAGTGAAAAAAATAATTTTGACAGGTGATAGACCAACAGGAAAGTTACACATAGGACATTATTTGGGGTCTCTTGAAAATAGAGCAAAACTTCAAGATGAATATGATCAATATATAATAATAGCTGATGTGCAAGCTTTAACAGATAATTTTGACAATCCAGAAAAAGTTAGGAAAAATGTTTTGGAAGTTACTATGGATAACTTAGCATGTGGTATAGATCCAGATAAGAGTACAATATTTATTCAGTCTATGATACCAGAAATTGCAGAACTCACTATATTTTATTCTAATTTAGTTACAGTTGCTAGACTAGAAAGAAATCCAACTGTTAAAACGGAAATAAGTCAAAAGAAAGAATTATTTGGAGTAGAGGGTGATTCTTTAACATATGGTTTCCTTGGATATCCTGTAAGTCAAACTGCTGATATAACAGCATTTAATGCTGATATAGTACCAGTTGGTGAAGATCAACTCCCTATGATTGAGCAAGCAAAAGAAATTGTTAGAAAATTTAATTCATTATATGGTGATGTTATAACTGAACCTAAAGCTATGATTGGTAATGTTGCAAGAGTAAAAGGTTTAGATGGTAATAATAAAATGGGAAAAAGTTTAGGTAATGCAATATATCTATCAGATAATGAACAAACAATAACATTGAAAGTTATGTCTGCAATAACAGATGAAACAAAAATAAAAAAATATGATAAGGCAAACCCAGATAAATGTATGGTTGGATATTATCATGATATATTTAGTGAAAAAGATAAAGAAAAAGTATTTTTAGAATGTAGACAAGGTTTAAGAGGATGTGTTGATTGTAAAAAACAACTAGCATCAAACATTACTAAAACTTTAGCTCCAATTAGAGAGAAAAGGAAATATTATGAAGAAAGACCAGAACTAGTTGAACAAATACTTAAAGAAGGAATAAAAAAAGCAAGAAAGAAAGCTAGACAAACAATGAAGAAAGTGAAAAAAGCTATGAAAATTAATTATTTTAAGAATAATTAATCTAGTACACATGCAAAATATTAATAAATTGTTTTAACAACATGAATAGGAGAAAATTAAATGATAATTGATTATGCAAAAATACATATAAAAGCAGGAGATGGTGGAGATGGTTCAATGTCTTTTAGACGTGAACTATATGTTGCAAATGGTGGTCCAGATGGTGGAGATGGTGGAAAAGGAGCTAGTATTTATCTTAAAGTAGATGCTAATTTAAATACATTATTGGATTTTAAATATAAAAGAAACTTTATAGGTGAAAATGGCAAAATGGGTGATGGAGCAAGACGTTCAGGAAAATCTGCAAAAGATTTATATATACCAGTTCCTTTAGGTACAATTGTTAAAGATATAGGAGTGGATAAAATTATAGCAGATATGTCTGAAGATGGTCAAGAATTATTACTTGTTAAAGGCGGAAGAGGTGGAAGAGGTAATCAACATTTTGCTACATCTACAAGACAAGTACCTATGTTTGCTGAAACAGGAGAAAAGGGCAAAGATAAAAACATTGAACTTGAACTTAAAATGCTTGCAGATGTTGGTTTAATTGGATTTCCTAATGTTGGAAAATCTACAATTATATCTACAGTATCATCAGCTAAACCTAAAATAGCTAATTACCCTTTTACTACATTAGAACCAGCACTAGGGGTTGTTAAAACTAAAAGTAATGAAACATTTGTTATGGCAGATATTCCTGGTATTATTGAAGGAGCTAGTGAAGGTGTAGGTTTAGGACTTAAATTCTTAAAACATATAGAAAGAACAAGATTACTTCTTCATGTTATTGATATAAGTGGTAGTGAAGATAGAATACCTTTAGAAGATTATATATTAATAAATAAAGAATTAGTTAAATATAGTGAAAAATTAAGTAAAAAAACTAGGATTATTGTAGCTAATAAAATGGATAGTTTATCTGATGAAACATATTTAAAAGATTTAGAAAAACAGTGTAAAAAAGATAAAGTTAAATTGTTAAAAATATCAGCTGTTACAGGTCAAGGATTAGATGAATTACTAGAATATGTAGCTGCCCAGTTAAAGGAAATACCAAAAGAAGATGTTGTATTGGTTGATGAAGATTACGGATTAGATGAAAAAGTTGATCAAGTTTGGAGAGTAGAAGTAATTGAAGGTGGATTTAAAGTTACCGGTGCACCAATTGAAAGACTTATGACAAAAGTAAATATTTATGATGTTGAGTCAAGACAATATATGCAACGTATTTTAACTAAATTAGGAGTTATGGCAAAACTTAAAAAAATGGGTCTTAAAAATGATGATGTTATAGAAGTTATTGACTTCCAAATGACATATTACAATTAAATATAAATTAAAGTATTACAATTAAGTTTGTAGTACTTTTTTGCTTTTTATAACAATCATAAAAGTAAAAAACAAAGAATTTGTGAAATATAAGTATATTATAGTGAATTTTATGGAAGTATTACTTAGCTGTATATATTCCGGTTTCATTATATATACTTATTTCTGTGTATTTAGTCAAAGCTAATTTTAATGATAAAGCATAGAAAAGCACTATATATATTGATATCAATATAATAAGAGCTAAATATATAAATTTTCTATTCAAATAAAACACATGCATAAACACTACCCCTTATAATATAAATATATTTTACATATCATTAAAATATTTAATAAAGTATATAAAATTAATTAATACTTAGAAAAAACATGAATTTATAATAAAGTATCTTAATTTATTAAATAATTAAGTACAAGTTAATAGTCAAGAAATGACAAATTTCACATATATATTTAATAAATATTGATGGAGGTGTTCGTATGTTTTTTTCTTTTTTTGGTAATATTTTATCGTATATATTTTGCTTGTTTGGTTATATAAAATCCGAAAATTTATACCCAGAACCGCTTAGTAAAACAGAAGAAGAATATTATTTAAAAAAATATTTTGAGGGAGATAGAGAAGCAAAAAATAAGTTAATAGAACATAATTTAAGACTTGTAGTTCATATAGCTAAAAAATATACTAATAAAGAACAAGATATAGAGGAATTTACTTCTATAGGTACGATAGGACTTATAAAAGCAATAAATAGTTTTAAAGAAGAGAAAGGGTTTAAAATAAGTACATATGCTTCTAAATGTATAGATAATGAAATATTAATGTATATACGTTCAACTAAAAAAAATCAAGCTGAAATTTCAATGAATAGTATTATTGGTACTGATAAAGACGGTAATGATATGGAATTATTAGATACATTAGTAATCGCAGAAAAAGATCCAATAGATACAATATATAATAAAGTTATAACAGATCAAATGATTGAATATATAAATACAAAATTATCTAAAAGAGAAAGAGATATAATGACAATGAGATATGGACTAGATAAAAAAATACCAAAAACACAACAAGAAGTTGCTGATAGATTAGGTATTTCTAGATCATATGTATCAAGAATTGAAACAAAAGTACAAAAAAGTTTAGGTAAAATATTATTACAAGAAGAATAATTTTATAGGAACAAATAGAATATTTAGAAACGTATTGACAAAGAAATAAATATACAATATAATTAAATTACTAGTTTATTTATCCTATATTAGCATATTTATTTAATAAAAAACAGGAGGAATTCTAAATGAAAGAAAATAAAGGTATATCATTAATAGTATTAGTAATAACAATAATAGTTATAATAATATTAGCAGGAGCAGTAATATTAAGCTTAGCAAATAACAATCCAATAACAAGCGCAAATAAAGCAACATTTGGATCTAATGTCGCTTCATATAATTCAGAACTTGCATTAGTTATTTCAAAAGAATATTTGCAAGATAATTTGTTTAGTCCAAGTACATTTAAGGCAGGAGTATGGAATGGAACCGAAGGTAATGTTAATGGAACAATAAAACAATATATAACAAGTATAACACCAGAAGATGGAGTAAAGTTTAAAATAGAAAATGGCAAATTGGTATATGCAGGTTCAGATAGTATAGAGGTAAGCTGGCTTACAGAAATAGGAATAGAACAATCAACTGTAAATAGTCCAATACTATCAACAGGAATGACAGCAAAAAAATGGAACGGTAGTTCATGGATAACAGTATCAAGTCCAAATACAGATGCAACATGGTATAATTATGAAAATAAAGAATGGGCAAATGCACAAACAGCAGATGGAAGTATGTGGGTATGGATACCAAGATATGAGTATAAAATAACAACACCACATAGCAGTACAGCACAAATAATAGCAGTAAATTTTTTAAAAAGTATAACACAAACTGCAACAGTTGGATATACTGTACATCCAGCATTTACATTTGGAACTGCAGAGCTTACAGGAATATGGGTAGCAAAATTTGAAGCAAGTGGAAGCACAGTAGCAATAGATTTAAAACCAGGAATATCATCATTAAGATCTATAACGATAGATGCAATGTTTACAGCATGTAGAAATATGGAAACAACATATGGAACTAAATATGGTTGGGGAACAAGTGGGACAGGAATAGATACTCATTTAATGAAAAATATAGAATGGGGAGCAGTAGCTTATCTTTCTAGTAGTGTATATGGAAAAACTGGCGAGGTATGGATAAATCCAAGTATCAATTATACAACAGGACAAGCAGGAACAAGTGCAAGTGCATCAGGTACAACATCAACATATCCATATGATGATTTAACATATGGAGTACAAGCAAGTACAACAGGAAATGTATATGGAGTATATGATATGAGTGGAGGAGCATGGGAATATACAGCAGCATATGTGGATAATGGGAATGAAAGTTTGACAACATATGGTCCAAGTTTATTGAGTGCATCAAGCCAATATAAAGATGTATATATATCAGATGGAGATACACAAAGTGGAAATTATATAGCAAATTCTAGTAAAGTAGGAGATGCAGTATATGAAACATCAAGTTTTTATGTAGGAGATACATCATGGTATGGTGATAACTCATTTATGCCTTCTTCAATATTTCCGTTCTTTATTCGTGGTGGATACTTTAGCGATGGTCTTGGTACTGGAATGTTTGATTTCAATGATGACTATGGTGTAGATTACAGTATTTTTGGGTTTCGTCCCGTGCTTGCGGTTTCGGGTGAACTTTAATAGTAACTATGATTCTTTTTAAAAAATATAATAATAGTGGAGGTAAAATATGAAAAAAAAAGTGTATAACAAATTAGTTAGAGATATGATACCAGAGATTATAACAAAAAATGGAGAGCATCCTATAACAGAAATATTAGATAATAATGAATATAAGAAAAAATTAGATGAAAAATTATTAGAAGAAGTAAATGAATATCAAAAGGATGATAATGTGGAAGAATTGGCAGATATTATGGAAGTAATACTTTCGATACTTAAATTTAAAAATATTGATGTTTTAGAATTTGAAAATATTGTTAAAAACAAAAGAAATAAAAAAGGTGGTTTTGAAAATAAAATATTTTTAAAAGAAGTTATAGAATTATAATAAATACTAATATATAAAATATGAAAAAGATGTAAATTAAAGTTTATGTCTTTTTTTATATTTTTTGAAAAATTACAGATAATATAAATATGATATATTTTGTTGGATTGATTTCAGGTTTTGTAAATGGTTTTTTTGCAAGTGGAGCTGGAAATATTATAATTTTATATTTGGTTTTTATTTTGAAAATTGATTCACATGTAGGGAGAACTACAAGTATTGCTGTTTTATGTATTACTTCTATATTTAGTATATTTGGATTGCGTAATATTGTAAATTTCGAATTTGATAAAATTATTTTAATTATATGCATATCTGGAATATGCGGAATAATTGGCAGTAAAATTATGAATAAAATTGATTCTAAAATACTTAATTTAGTTTCTGGAATTATAGTTGTTTCACTTGCGATTTGTGGATTGAGTAGGTAAATAATATGTTGTTTATTATAATTAGTATTTTTTCAGCTATATTAGCTGGTAGTGGTGTTGGTGGAGGAAGCATATTTATATTGCTTATAACAGCATTTAATTTACTAGATTACAAAACTAGTATGGGATATAATTTAATAATGTTTGTGGTTGTTGGTATAGCCGCAACTATGAATAATATTAAAAGCAAAAAATTTGACATAAAAATATTTTTTAAAATTATATTTTTGTGTTTAATTGGCAGTTATATAGGTGTACATTTTGCTAAAATCATTGATGAACAAGATTTAAAAAAATATTTTTACATTTTTATACTAATAATTGGAATATATGAAATAATTTCAAGTTTGATTTCCTTTAAAAAGGGAAGGATATAAGTAATAGAAAGGAGATGTTTAGCTATGAGTTTCGTAAAAGGAATTGTTACTGGAGTAATGGTTGGAGTAGCTTTAGGTGCAATGAATAGTGATAATGTAATGAATGCAGTAAAAAATGGTAAAAAAGGAATGAGAAGATTTAGAAGAAGAATGAGAAGATAGTTAAAAAAAGTGACAATATTAGTAATATTGTCACTTTTTTTGATTAAAGACTTTTTTGATTAAAGACTTTTTTGAATATTACATAGTTTTTTTAAAAATTCACTTGCTATTTACATTAAAATATAGTAAAATTATATTATATAAATGGATTTAAAAAGGTGAGGGAATTATTATGGTATATAAAAAAATTACAATAATAGCAATAACAATAGCAATAGTTGCTACTTTAGTATCAAATTTTGTGTTTGCTACTGATTATACAAGCAACGATAAAATATATGATTCTATACTTGATATGCTAATATTTATACAGAAGTATTCATGGCCATTAATGACTGTTATATTTATATATGCATTATATGAATTTTACGTTATAGGTTCTGAGTTATTACAACATAAAATTATGGGTCAAAGATTAATAATAGGCATTGCAATATTTATGGCTATTGTTCAATGTTTACCACTTGTATATGCTTTTATGACTTTAACTAATTAGGGGGCAATTATATATGAAAATATTATTTGGTATAAATAATGATGATACAGTAAAAGGTATAGCTAGCTTTTACGAAGAAAGATTTAAAGAAAAAATAGAATATAAAAATGTATACTATTTTAAACAATTTATTCAAGAATTACAAACAGGTCAATATGATAGAGCTGTAGTACTTGAAGAGTTAGAAAAGTTTCCTACTAACAACTATGCTCAGATCGATGATTACCTATTTACAAATATAGACAATATCACAGATGTTTATGATTCTAAGAATTTGATTTATATAGCATCTGATAGAAGAAGACAAAGTGATGAATTTTTATCTAAGTTATTTAACTTAGGTGTATATACAGTACTTTTAGGACAAGATAGAACTAAAGGTAAAGTATGTGATTGCATAAATACACCATTTACAAAAAAAGATGTAAAAAAGTATTATGAAGATAAATCTGGACAAAGTGTATATAAAAGTGTTCAAGTATCAGAAATAGAACTTCAAAGAATTGTTTCATATTACAAAAATTTAAATGGAATAGCTGATAAGTATAATGAAATATTTGATAGAATATCTACTCAATATACTGATGAACAACTTAAAATAATAGTAAGATTTTTAGCTCCCGATGTTAAACAATATCTTTCATTTAATAATGAAAAATATAAAACAATAATTAATATGCCTGATGTAGTAATATCTCAAGCAGCACAAAATGATGTATCTACAAAAGACCAACAACAAATATTAGATGGATCACAAGGTTCTAATATTATTGAAATAAAAAAAGAACCAGAAATGCTTGAAAGAATAGTAGTTAGAGAAGTTAATCATTCTGCACCAGTAGTTACTGAAACAATTCAAAAAGAAGTTTATCAATCTGTATACGAAGTTCCAACAGATTATAAAAAAGTAGTTTGTTTCATTGGAGCTCCAAAATGCGGAACAACATTTTGTATAAATGCAATTGCTACATCTCTTGCAAGAAGTAAGATAAAAACAGCTATTGTTGATATGACTAGAAAAAAAGATTCATATACTATATATACATATGATAATGAAGGTAAAAGAGCTATTGCAGCAGATAGTTTAAAATATGCTTCTAATGGATTCAATGAACCGTTAATATATGATAAATTAAGTGTATATACAGCTATGCCTGGTGAAGATAGAAAAGCATATAATGCAAGTAGAATTATTGAAACTGTTATGCAAAACAATAATGTTATTCTTATAGATGCTGATTTTACTACACCTACAGACTATTTTAGACTATGTCAAGAAGTATATGTTGTTCAAGATATGGACATATTAAATATTAATCAAATTACATTATTTTTGAGAGAACTTAAAAATAGAGGTGTACCAATGAGCAAGATAAGAGTAATTATTAACAAACATGTTAAGTGTGCTCTTACAGCAAAAGATATATTAGATGGTATAGCAACATATACTAGTTATGATCTTAAAATGTATGATGAATTATTTACTTCAGGTAATATACCATATTATATTCTACCTTTTAACGAAGAAAATTACAAAAAGTATATTGAAATGGTATTTAAATATTCTAATTTGTTTTCTTCTTTTACAGAAGATTTCAAGAATAATTTGAATAAATTAATAAATTCAATATATCCTATAGGAAATACATATGATAAATATCAAGCTGCTGTTCATAAAAGAAGCAAGAAATCCAATGTTTCAGCTTTCTTTAAGTCAAAAAAAGTAAATGAAAATTATTTTTCAAATGGTACTGAAGCAGGATTTGAAAAAGAAGTAAAATAACTAAGGAAAAAGGTGATATTATTATGACAGGTTTATTAATTCTAGTAATTATTTTAATTATAATTTCAGGAGCTCTCTCTATAATGCTTGTAATTAAAAATAAGCAAATAGGCTATTATACAATAGTATCTAAAAATTTATCTGCGATGAGAGTTATACAAAGTATGTTTGAAATTATGGGTGCTAATATTCCAGCTGAGAATAAAGTAAATGAGTTAAATAAGGTAATATTAGATACATATGAACCTAAATATTCTTCTATAGTAACATTTGATGGTTCAAATCATGAAATTAAGGCTACAAATGTGGATAAGAGTTATATTGATAGTATTTCAAGAATTGGTGATGAAAATGATTTTAGAGCTAATGCATTTAAAAATATATCAAGATATTTAACAACATCATCTGATAAAACTCTTAGATATAAATCAGCAATAGAAAGAAACATTAAATCATGTATGTTTTCTCCTATATACCACGGAAGTACATATTTAGGTTTTTGGATATTAGAAGATGAAATTGAAAATGCATTTGATAGTATATCAAAATCAGAGCTTTCAAAACTTAAAAATAATATGGGGGTATTTCTAGAAAACACATTATATCAAAGTATTATTGAAGCAGCTCAAAACACAGATAAACAAACGGGATTTTATAACAATTTATTTCTATATTCAAAAGCTAGACATAAACTTTTAGAAAACGAGAATAATTCAATTGTACTGTTATGTTTTAGCAATTTAGCTGATATAAATAGTGAATATGATAGAAATATTGGTAATGCGATACTTGCCAAAGCAGTAAATATAATAAGAGAATTAATAAGCTGTGAAACAATGTGCATAAGATATAGTGGAGCACGAATATTAATTTTAATGCCAAATTCAACAGCTGAAACTGTACATGCAACTATTGAAAGAATGTTAGCAAAAATAAAGAGTGATGCAATAGAAAATGTTAACAACAATTATGTTACTTTAAATACACAAATATTAATTCATACCTTTAAAAAACAGAATAATATTGAAAGAGAAGTACAAAAAATGGTATCATATATAGATGATATGAAGGAAAGTGATACTATAAAAATAATATAGTAAATACAATATAAATAAGGAGGTAATTTTAATGGATCAAAATACAACGGTATTTATACCACAAAAAGAAGAGTCAAAAAGAGTAAAAGAGATTATGGATGAAGTAGTTTTAGCTTTAAAAGATAAAGGATACGAGCCAATAAGTCAAATAATTGGATATATTTTATCGGGAGATCCTACATATATAACTTCACATAAAGAAGCTAGAGCTCTTATTTGTAAAATAGAAAGAGATGATTTACTTGAAGAAATGATTAAGAAGTATTTAGATGTGTAAAATATGAAAAGAATATTAGGTATAGATTATGGAGAAGTAAGGGTTGGACTTGCAATTACTGATGGGTTAGGAATAACTGCACAAGGTATGGATACATTGGTTATTAACGGAGACAATAACTTATTTATTTCTTCGATTTCTAATATAATAAAAGAATATGATGTAGCTGAAGTAGTTATTGGATATCCTAAAAATATGAATGGTACATTATCTAAAAAAACAGAAGAGATTGATAACTTGATACCTAAAATAGCAAATCTAGGTGTTATAGTACATAAAGTAGACGAAAGATTAACTACCGTTAGTAGTTATAGAACAATGAGAGAGTTAGGTATTTCTCAGAAAAAAAAGAATAAAATTGCAGATAAATTATCAGCAATTTATATACTTGAAGGTTTTCTAAATAGAACAGATTATTTAAAGTAGATATATAATTGATATATTAACATATACAATAAGCATTTTGCTTAGCTATAACATCTAGAAAATACAATATTTACATATTAAATTAGCAAAAAAATACTTTTTTAAATAAAAGTATTGAAACTTCTGAAAAATAGTGTATAATATATTTATGAATAATAAGGAGGAAATTTTAGAATGAAAGAAAATGAAGAAGAATTAGAAATGAATGTTGGTTGTGGTTCAGGATGCAGTGCTTGTAGCGGATGTCATGATCATGCTGAAGAAAAT
Source organism: Clostridia bacterium (assembly GCA_028684095.1). GTDB lineage: Bacteria > Bacillota > Clostridia > TANB77 > CAG-465 > RGIG5057. The sequence continues at coordinate 66,115 of JAQUGQ010000001.1, read as the reverse complement.
GAAGAAGAAGAATTTGAGCCTACCATTACTTTAGTAGATGAAGATGGTAAAGAATCTAAATTTGAAATATTGGATGTAATCGTTTTAGAAAATGAAAAACAATATTTAGTTGTAACTGAAGTTGGAAAAGAAGACGATGAAGCTGAAGCTGTTATATTAGAAATAAAAGAAGAGAATGGCGAAGAAATTTATGACACTGTGACTGATGAGGCTATAGCAGATGAAGTTTTCAATACATATATTGCTCAATTTGAAGATGAAGACGAAGAAGATAAAGAAGAAGATAAAGAATAATTTATAAAAAAAATAGATACGTACTTTTTATAGTATGTATCTATCTTTTTTATGTAAAACGTGATATAATATAATTGGTGATAAAATGAACGTAAATAAATTATTTAATATTTCAGATAGAATAAATAAAATATCTGAAGAATGTGAAAATGAGTTAAGAGTAGTTTTTAAAGAATTTGAATATACAAGTTATGTTAATCAAGCAAAAATTTTAAAATCTTTTCAAGATAATAAAGTTGCTACTATGCATTTAGGAAGTAGTACTGGTTATGGGTACGGAGATCCTGGCAGAGAAGTTATAGAAAAAATATATTCGGATATTTTTGGGGTTGAAGATGCATTAGTTAGAGTTCAATTTGTAAATGGTACTCATGCAATATCTACGGCTTTATTTGCATGTCTTAAATCTGCTGATGAATTGTTATACATAACTGGTAAACCATATGATACATTATCTGAAACAATAGGAATTACAAAAAATAGTATGTCACTTATGAGTAATGGAGTTAAATATAATTCTATTGATTTGAAAGATGGAAATGATTTTGATGATGAGAAAATAATAGAATATATTAAAAATAATTCAGTTAAAATGATTGTTATTCAAAGATCTAAAGGTTACGCAGTTAGAAAATCAATGAGAATATCACAAATTGAATCTGTTATCAAAAAAATAAAAGAAATAGATAATAATATAATTGTTATGGTAGATAATTGTTATGGAGAACTTGTAGAACAGTTAGAACCTACAAATGTTGGAGCTGATTTGTGTTGTGGTAGTTTAATAAAAAATATTGGTGGAGGATTATGTGAAACAGGTGCATATATAGTTGGAAAATCAAAATATATAGAATTATGTGCACAAAGGTTAACATGTCCTGGCATAGGTAAAGAATGTGGTGCTACGATGTATCAGAATAGAAATATATTACAGGGTTTATTTATAGCACCATCTGTAGTATGTAGTGCATTAAAATCAATGACATTTGCTGCATGTATGCTTGAAAAATTAGGATTTAATGTGTACCCAAATTATTTAGAAAAAAGAACAGATATAATTCAAACTGTTAGATTTGCTAAAAAAGAAGAATTAATTAAATTTATACAAGGGTTACAGAAAGCAAGTCCTATCGATAGTCATGTAACACCATATCCGTGGAATATGCCTGGATATACAGATCAAGTTATAATGGCAGCAGGTACTTTTATAGAAGGAGCATCTATTGAACTTTCAGCTGATTCTCCAATACGTGAACCATATTTTGCATATATACAAGGTGGAATAACATATGAGTCAGCAAAACTTGCTATTTTGATAGCAATAGAAAATATGTTAAGTGAGGAATAATATATATGAAAATTAAAGATATTGACATGGATAAATTAAAAGTATCTAGTGAATTAAGAGATATTGTTGAGGAAGCACTAAAACAAATACAAGAAAATTTTGATAAGTATGATTGGAATGATTATATAAAAGATGATCAAATCCAAAATATATATAATTATGCATTTGGTTTTTTAGACAATAATGCTACTTCAGAGTATGGACAAGTTGATTATGATGATATGGTGGTTAATTTTAGTAAAGAAAAAATTGATTTGGCAACTGTAAAACATGAAATAATGCATATATTAACTGGTCAAAAAATAAAGCAAGGTGTTAAAAATCAAGGAGTAAAGCAAATATATTCAAATGGTAAATTTAAGGGTAGAGCCATGAGTGAAGGATTGAATGAATATATTTGTGGTGAAAATGGCAAAAATATTTATGGAGATTATACACATATATCTAAGTTAACTCATTTGGTTTTGGGTGAAAAAGTTATAGAGGCACAAATTGCGGGAGATAGAACAATATTAGAAGATAAATTCTATGATACTACCGGTTCAGATGAAGTGTTAAATGATATAGATGCTAGTATGGAAAGTCCTTTTTTTGGTGGAATGGATAAAGAACAAAATGAAACATATATGCTAAGACCAGGTGTACTACTGATAGAAACTTATATTATTAAAAGAAAAAAAGAATTTAAAAGCGGATTAACTACTAGTAGAAATATAACTCAAATAGTTGAAGATGATGAAAAAATGTTTAATGAATTGAATTCTACGAAACACGAAATGTATAGTAAAATATCTACAAATATACTTAAGAAAGAATTACAAGATTTATATCGTGATGAAACTATATTAGAAGGTATGGATTCATATGCTGCTGAAAAATTAGTAAAATATTCTAGTACGAAATTTAGTGAAAATTTAGAACATATTGATTTTGGGTATATCCAAGGAGCTATGGATGGAGGTACTACTTTATATAATGAATATATAGATGATTTAAAAGACATGATTGAAAGTGGAGAATTTGAAAATTCTGAAAAAGGTGTTATTGAATATGTAAAAACAATGCGTAATTTTAATGAAAATTGTGCGAGACATGTGTGTATTAACAAAGAGTTAGTTACAGATAGAGAATGTGGTATCGAGGGTATGGAGTTTCTACATTCTGGCGATGAATGTTATGATTTACCTGAAATATCTGAATTAAATAATTTATTAGCAGAGCAATTATTAGGAAATAAAAAAGAAAATTTATTGGGTATATTAAATGGATTATGTGAATTTAATATACCTAATAATAATGATTTATATAATCAACTGTTAGCAAATATTAATAAATCATTAGAAAACGATAAAATTGAGAAAACAGACAATAAGTTTGTTAATGAATTGAAATCAATGGTATTAAATGATGACGAATTAAGATGGAAATTAGCTGAGGAAGAAGTGGAAAGACAATATCAGGAAGAATTAAAAAAACAAAAAGTAATAGAACCCATTCAAGAAAAAAGAATAAAGCAGGAAGGAAATGAAAGAAGAGGTTTATGGTAGAATCAAGGTATTGTTTAATAAATTTTTCATTTCTTTCTTGTTTTATTTAATTACAAATGATACAAAAAAAGTCAAAATGAGAGGATTAAATTATGAATGTAATAGTGATAGGTGCAGGAGCTGCTGGTATGATGTCAGCTATAGTATCCGCTAAAGATGGAAATAACGTAACGATATTAGAAAAAACAAGTGATGTTGGTAATAAACTTAAAATAACTGGAAAAGGAAGATGTAATTTAACATTTGAAGGTGATTTTGAATATTTTAGTAGAAATATAACTGTTAATAATAAGTTTATGTATAGTCCTTTTAATAAATTTTCAAATAAAGATACAGTTGATTTTTTCAATAACTTAGGTGTAAAAACTAAACTTGAAAGAGGTAATAGAATATTTTTAGAAAGTGATAACGCTGATGAAGCTGTGTTAGCACTAAAAAAAGAACTTAAAAGAAATAATGTGAAAATCGAATACAATACTAGGGTTAAAAAGATTGTAGTATATGAAGATAAAGTAAAAGCAGTTATGCTCGAAAATGATAAAGAAATAGTATGTGATAAATGTATTATTGCAACAGGTGGAAAAAGTTATGCTAAAACTGGTAGTAGTGGTGATGGATATACTCTAGCAAAAGATTTGGGTCATAGAATTATAGATATTAAACCTGGTTTAGTACCAATTAAAAGTAATGATGACATTTGTAGAATGTTACAAGGATTAACTTTAAAAAATGTTGAAATAAAGGTTATAGATACAAATAAAGTTATTTATACGGATTTTGGAGAAATGTTATTTGCACATTTTGGATTAACAGGTCCAATAATACTTAGTTCTAGCAGTAAAATAAATAGGGTTAAAGATTTGGATATAAAGATTAGGGATAAAAAAATATATATTAGTATTGATTTAAAACCAGCACTTAGTATAGAAATATTAGATAGAAGATTACAACGAGATTTTGAAAAATATACTAATAAAGAATTTAAAAATTGTTTGTCTGATTTATTTCCTCAGAAATTAATACCATATATGATTAAGGAAAGTAAAATAGATGAAAATAAAAAAGTACATCAAATTACACGAGAAGAGAGATTAAATTTATGTACTTTGATTAAGAATTTAAAAGTAAGTATAGATGAATTAATGTCAGTTGAAGTTGGAATAGTTACTTGTGGTGGTATCGCTACTAAAGAAATTAATCCAAAAACTATGGAATCAAAATTAATTAGTGGACTATATTTTGCAGGAGAGGTTATAGATTTAGATGGTTATACAGGTGGATTTAATTTGCAAATTGCTTTTTCTACTGGGTATGTAGCGGGAAAGAATTTCAATTGTGAAGATTAAATGAAAAATGAAGAATATAAAGTCTTTTTAAGAAAATAATCTTGATTTTTTATTTGGTTATTGTATAATATATAGTATGTGTAGGTAAAACTATAATAAAGTGGAAGGAGTTATATAAAAATGAATGACAAGGTTTTTATGAAAGAAAAAAAGTCGAACAATATTGTAGTATCTATTATTATTGTTGCCCTTATAACGAGTATATCATCTAGTGCATTTACATATGTAATTATGGATAGTAAGTCAAATGAAAATTTAAATAGTAGTGGAAATCTACAATCATCTACAAATGTAAAATATGATATACAACAAGTAGATAATCCAGTAGTAGCGATAGCTGAAAAATGTAGTCCTTCAATTGTTGGAGTTACAGTTAAATATGTTACACAAACGATATATGGAACTTTAGATGATGCTGGTTCAGAGGGTTCAGGAATTATTTATACAACAGATGGATATATAATAACAAATTATCATGTAATATCATCAGCATTAAATAATTCAACTGCTACAATAAATGTTACTTTACCTAATCAAAAAGAAACTATATTAGCTACAATTGTAGGTTCTGATAAAGTTTCTGATTTAGCATTACTTAAGATAGACAAAACTGGACTTCAAGCAGTAGAACTTGGTAAGTCAGTTGATACAAAAGTTGGTGAACTTGCAGTGGCGATAGGAAATCCACTTGGTCAAGAGTTTGCTGGTAGTGTAACAGTAGGATACATATCGGCAGTAAATAGAAAAGTAACAACTGATGGAAGAACATATAACTTAATACAAACAGATGCTGCAATAAATTCTGGAAATAGCGGAGGAGCTTTAGTTAATAGCAAAGGTCAAGTAATTGGAATTAATAGTATTAAGGTTCAAGAAACTGGAGTTGAAGGCTTAGGATTTGCACTTCCAATAGATGATGTAAAACCTATAATAGAGGAATTACTTATAAATAAAAAAATATCAAGACCATATATAGGATTAGCAGGATTTAATTTAGATACAAAAACTGCTGAGAAAAATAGTTTAGTTGCAGGAGTTTATGTACAAAAGGTATCAGCAAATACACCAGCACAAAAAGCCGGAATTAAAAATGGGGATATTATAACTTCAATAGATGGTAAATCTATTGAAACAATGGAAGCATTAAATGAAATAAAAAATACTAAGAAAGTTGGAGATAAAATTATATTAAAAATATATAGACAAAAACAATATGTTGATATTGAAGTTACACTTGAAGAAGATACTTCAGTAGAATAAAATAAAAGAGGAAGAAATTAATTAAATAGTTTCTTCCTCTTTTATTTTAAATATAAAAAAATCCATCTAACAATAGACGGATCAAATTTAAAATTACTTTGTTAATGATTTAGTTAAATTAGCTTTTTTTCTTGCTGCTGTATTTTTAGCAAGAACTCCTTTAGACCAAGCCTTATCTACTAAGCTAACAGCTGTAGCATATAATTCTTTTACGTTTTCTTTGTTCTCTTTAACACCTGACTCAAAAGCTTTAACAGCTTCTTTGTAAGCTTTTTTTGTAACTCTATTTTGAGCAGTTTTAGTTGCTATAATTTTAACTCTTTTCATTGCTGATTTTATATTTGGCATTCGTAGCACCTCCTTATAATTGTTAAAATATAATTATTACTATAATATTTTAACATAAAAGTATTGGAAAATCAAGTAATTTATAGGAATTTAATTAAAAATCGACTTAATATCTATTTAAATCATAAATTAACTACAGTTATATAATAATAAAATAAATGTTAATATCATAAATTAGTTTTAACTATAGAATATATTTCACTATGGATATCTTCAATATCTCTTAATTTACCATCTCTAAAACATTCTACAATATGCCATCCTAATTTTTTTGCTAGATAATATCCAGAATTAGAGGCATTAGTTAAATGAATTATATCTGTTTCGTGTATATCCTTTTTTGTTTCGTGTGTTATTTTGTTTTCTCTGTTTTTAATTAATTCTAAAGTATACTCAACTGGTATATATAAAAAGAATATAACTGTAGGAACAGGAAGTTCTAAATCATGATGCTCTAAATTATAATTCCAATCTGCAAATTCACTTAATTTATCATAGCTACCAGTTTGTCCTAAAACTTTACCGCCTTGGTGTAATAAGTTAGAAGAAACATATCTATCAAAAAATATAACAGTTTCATCATCATCATAAAATTTTTCGATAGTTTCTTTGTATGAAATATATCTATCTACTGCATAAAAAGTAGAAGCAGCCTTAGCAGATATATCATCAGCATTTTTTGAAATATTTCCAGATAAGTATTCTCTTACTGGTCCTGAAGATAAATTCTCGTAATTTGGAAAAGAAGTTTTATAACTAGGTATACCTTGACTTAGTAATTTATTATATATCTTTTCTGTTTGAGTTTGTTTACCTGTTCCGTCAGTACCTTCGATAACAAATATTTTTTTCATAACATGCACCTAAATCTTTCTATACTATAACAGTATTTTATCATATAAAAAAAAAATATCAAGTAATTACAGTTAAATTAAAATTAAATTCTAATTTAATATATTTTTGTTTACTTATTATTATATAGATGATATAATAATACAAATATAATTTAAAAGAAAGGAAAGTATGAAATATATATTAAATTATATATTTCATACAAGGTAATAAAATGAAAGATAGGGAGATTAGAAGACCAATATTTCTAATGGTATTTGGAATAATTATAATAATTATTATTTTAGTTGTTGTTACTACAACAGGTAACAAAAAACAATTAGCTAATCTAGATGATGAATCAAGTGTACTTGAGGCATTAAATTATAATTATTTAATAAGTGGAGAATATTATATAAAATCTAGTCCTTTTGCTAATGTTATTAGTGGCAATTTAAAGAAATATATTGAAAGTAAAATAGGGAGAAAATTAGAAGCTACGGATATATTCTATGAAGTTGAAACAGATAGATTACAAATAAGTAACGAGAATAAATATATATTTAATAGTAAATTAAATATAGTTATAGAATTATCAGAACAAGATATTAAAGATTTGGAGAAACCTTTGGCAATTTGGTTTTGGTGTAATACTGGTATAGCAGATGAAATTAAATATGTAGATAATCCTGTAGATACAGTATCAGTTTTGAACAAATTAGATAAAATAGGTATAAACATTATATATATTCCTATTGATACAGAAAATATTAATAGTTATAGTAATTTTATTAAAGAGGCATATAATAGAAATATGTATGTTTATGGACTGTTTGGAGATCCTCATTTTATATTTAAACAAAATTATAATTCTTGTATAAACAAAACTATGGATGCAGTTTCACAATATAACAAATCTGCAAGTTATGATGCTAAAATAAGGGGTATACACTATGATGTTGAACCATATGGTAATGAAGAGTGGGTAGATGGACAGAGTAAGAGTGCAAAAAGTAATATATGTAGGACAAGTTATATAGATTTTGTAACTAAAGCTCAAAGTTATGCAAAACCATTAGGATTAATAGTAGGTTATGATATACCGGTTTGGATAGATAGATACACATTTATTCAAGAAGGTCAAGAAAAGAACATTGCTGAAGAGGTGTTTAAATTAGCAGATGAGATAACCATTATGGATTATGGAACAAATGCAAATATCATATATAAAGGTTTAGATAACAGAGGTACATATAAATTTGCTGATAATACTACTATAACACTTACAAAATCTTATAGCCAACAAATGGAGACATATAAAAAGAATTATATAATAGGTGTAGATTTAGCTACTTTTGAAACAGAAGCTCAAGCTAAAATAGATCGTCCTGAATTAGTACCTACATATATTGCACCTGATTATAAGTATACCTTTTCATATATAAATCAAATGATAGATGACGTAGAAAATAGAGTAAATATTTTTCAAGAAAATAATAATATAAATTGTCAGTTTGGATTTGCATATCATCATATATATCCTTTGTTAGAATTAGTTGATGATTAAAAAATACGTATTTTGAAATTTAAAATATGTTTAATAAAAATCAGTATCAAATAATAGTATAATTTTTTCGAAATTTTTATTAATATATTGACAAAAAAATAAATATATTGTAAAATATTAACAAGTAATAAAAACGTTATATACAAATGAGTTTTAAAAGAAAGGAATGTATGAAAATATGAAATATAAAAAGAAAGAAAGAGGCATATCATTAATATTATTAATAATAACTATTATTATAATTATTATATTAGCTGGTACAATAATTTTATCATTATCAAATAATAATCCAATAGATAGGTCAAAACAAGCAGTAAGATTGAATAATGAATCAAGTGTACATGAAGCATTAAAATATAATTATATAACAGAAGGAGAATATTATATAAAATCTAGTCCTTTTGATAAAGTTATTAGTGGTAGTGTAGAAGCATATATAGAAAGCAAAACAGGAAGAGAATTGGAAACTACGGATATATTTTATGAAGTTGAAACAGATAGATTACAAATAAATAATGGAAATAAGTATATTTTTTGTGCTGAATTAGATACAGTCATAGAATTATCACGAGAAGATATTCAATCTTTAGAGCAACCTTTAGCAGTTTGGTTTTGGTGTAATTCTAATATACCAGATGAAATTAAATATGTAGATAATTCTGCAGATACAGTATCGGTTTTAAATAAATTAGACGAATTAAATATTAATATTATTTATCTCCCTATGGATATTAATACAATGAATAGATATAGTAATTTTATTAAAGAAGCATATGCTAGAGATATGGATGTTTATGGACTGTTTGGAGATCCTCATTTTATATTTGAACCGGGTTTTAGCTCTTGTTTATATGGAACTATGGATGCAGTTTCACAATATAATGCATCTGCTAGTTATGATGCTAAAATAAAAGGTATACATTATGATGTTGAATCATATGCTAATGAAGAGTGGGTAGATGGACAGAGTGAGATTGCTAAAAATAATATATGTAGAATAAGTTATATAAATTTTGTAACTCAAGCTCAAAATTATGCGAAATCTTTAGGGATAATAGTAGGATATGATATACCAGTTTGGTTAGATAGATTCACATTTATTCAAGAGGCTGAAGAGAAAAATATGGCTGAAGAAGTATTTAGATTAGCGGATGAGATAACGGTTATGGATTATGGAACAAATGCAAATAATATATTTAATGGCTTAGATAATAGAGGCACATATACGTTCCCGGATAGTACCACTATAACACTTACAACATCTTATCATCAGCTTGCAGAAACATATAAAAAGAATATTTTAATAGGTGTAAATCTTGGTACTTTTGAAGCAGAAGCACAAGCTAAAATAGATCATCCTGAATTAGTACCTACATATATTGCACCTGATTATGAATATACTTTTTCTTATGTTCAACAAATACTTGATGATGTAAAAGATAGTGTAAATACTTTCCAACAAAATAATAGTATGAGTTATAAGTTTGGATTTGCATATCATCATATATATCCTTTATTGGATTTAACAGATTATTAATAATTATGTTTTAATATAACTGAAAAAATGTAGTAGATACATGAAATATCTACTATATTTTTATACGTTTAATGCATTTAAGTGTACAGTTCTCGAAATGTTATGGTTTTATCAAGTACAAATTAGCACATTTGTGTTTAATTAGGCTCTTTGTCAACATAAAACTACACCCTAATATTAAATTTTTTTTTCTAATATTTTGGGTGCAGTTCACATTTATTATAGAACCAATATAACAAACTATTTACAAATATAAATTCATAGTGTATAATCTATACAACAAAAGGAGATTTTGAGATGTTACAAGAAATAATTAATAGTTACAGTCAGTTCTTTTCGTGGGATGTTTTTTTAAATATAATTACTACACCAGAAAATTGGGGAATTATTCTTTCACTTATATTGTTAGAGGGTTTATTATCTTCAGATAATGCACTTGTTTTGGCAACTATGGTAAGTAATTTAAAAACCGAAAAAGAACGAAAATTAGCGATTTTTGCAGGAATCGGGGGAGCATATTTTTTTAGGTTTATAGTAATTGGATTTGGTGTTTATTTAATTCATTTTTGGTGGATTAAGGTTTTAGGAGCTTTGTATTTAATTTGGATGTCAGCAAATTTTTTCTTTTTCACTAATAAAGAAAAAGGTGAAGCAAAAAAAGGATCTAATTCATTCTGGATAACAGTGCTACAGGTTGAACTTATGGACATAGCATTTAGTATTGATAGTATATCAGCAGCATTTGGAATTAGTGAAAAAGTATGGGTACTTTTTTTAGGTGCGATTTTTGGTATATTGATGATGAGGGGCGTAGCTCAAATTTTTATCAAATTACTTGTAAAAATTCCTGAGTTTGAAACAACTGCTTATGTTTTGATAGCACTTATAGGAATGAAGATGATGGCTTCAGTGTTTGGCTTCCATCTTACAGAATGGGCTTTCTTTATAATATTTATATTAGTACTTCTTAGTACATTTTGGATCCATTATTATAAACCAAAGAAAGAAGAAGTTTTAGTGGATGTATAACAAGAACTTGCTTAAATATAAAATATAATTATAATATAGTCTCCTTAAAGTTTATGATGATAAAAATAATACTTTAAGGGAATATTTCTATATTTAAGAGAAAAAATATTTAACAATGTAGAATATATATAGCGAAACATATATTTGTGTCATTAATATTTCACAAATATATGTTATTTTATGTAAAATGCTACTTTTTTCATTAAAACACTTGATTTTTAGTGATAAGTAAGTTATAATATATCTATGATTTTGCGTTGAAGTAGGATGTGGCTATCCATTTAGAGATAGGGAACTTCTATGGAGCATGTCTGATTTTAAATCGGGCGGCAAGTAAATTATGTATTTGCCAAGTTTTTAATCATTAATTGGTTGGAATTTGGTTTAATATATATACTAAAAAGAAACACTCGGGGTAGTGTAACACTTGCCAAACAATATTCTATAGTAAAGGAGTGTTATTAATGGCAAAAAATGAAACTAAAAAAATGAGAATAAGACTTAAAGCTTATGATCATGTATTACTAGAGCAATCAGCATTAAAAATAGTTGAAGTAGCAAGAAAGACTGGTTCAGAAGTAGTAGGACCAATTCCTCTACCAACTAAAAAAGAAATCGTTACAATATTACGTTCTCCACACAAACATAAAGATTCTAGAGAACAATTTGAAATGAGAACGCACAAAAGAGTAATTGATGTTCTAGATCCAAACCAAGCGACAGTTGATGCTTTAATGTCTATCGATATGCCAGCAGGCATCGAAATAGACGTTAAAATATAGTGAACTTATTAAATATCTATTAGTTATCCTTTAAGATAGGCTATGACAAACCCTGTAATAAGATATTTGCAATTAATTAGTTTAATTTAAGTTTACTCATGAAATTAAATGAAAGGGAGAAAATGAAATGGTAAAAGAAATTTACGGAAAAAAATTAGGAATGACACAAATTTTTGCTGAAAACGGAAAAGCAATCCCAGTATCTGTAATAGAAATTAAACCTTGTACAATAGTTTCTAAAAAAACTGTTGATAAGGATGGATACAATGCTATTGTAGTAAGCTTCGGCGAAATAAAAGAAAAAAATGTAATTAAACCTAGAAAAGGAATATTTGCAAAAGCTAACGTGCCTGTTCAAAGACACTTAAGAGAAATCAAGGTAGAAAATTTAGATGAATACGAAATAGGAAAATCACTTGATCTTAGCGTTTTTGAAATAGGAGACAGAGTTGATGTTCAAGGAACTTCAAAAGGAAAAGGATTCCAAGGTGTTATTAAAAGACATAACCAACATATAGGACCTATGACTCATGGATCTATGTATCACAGAAGACCAGGTTCAATGGGAGCTACAACATCTCCAGGTAGAGTTTTTAAAGGTAAGAAATTACCAGGACATATGGGTAGTGTTGTTAGATCAATATTAAATCTAGATGTAGTTAAAATTGATTTTGACAAAAACGTTTTATTAGTTAAAGGTTCAATACCTGGATCTAAAAAAGCTATTGTTAGAGTTAGACAAACAGTAAGATAATATTTTAAGGGAGGAGGAAACATAATGCTTAAAGTAGACGTTTTAAATATCGAAGGTAAAAAAATTGGAGATTTAGAATTAAATGAAAGTGTTTTTGGTATAGAAGTAAATGATATAGTAGTTCATACTGCTTTAGTTAATTACTTAGCAAATCAAAGACAAGGAACACAATCTACAAAAACTCGTGCAGAAGTACGTGGTGGTGGTAGAAAACCATGGAAACAAAAAGGAACTGGTAGAGCAAGACAAGGTAGTATAAGAGCACCACAATGGATTAAAGGTGGTATAGCTCATGGTCCAAAGCCTAGAAAATATACATATGCAATACCTAAAAAAATGAGACAATTAGCATTAAAATCTGTTCTTACATCTAAAGTGCAAGAAGGAAATTTAATTATAATTGACAAAATAGTTTTAAATGAAATTAAAACTAAAAATATGGTTCAAATATTAAAGAATTTAAATGTAAGTAAAACATTATTTGTGTTAAACGAAAAAAATGTAAATGTTCAAGCATCAGTTAACAATATTCCAAATACTAAAGTAACATTAGTAAATACAATTAACGTATTTGATTTATTGAAATATAAAAAATTAGTTTTTACTCAAGATGCTGTAAAGACAATCGAGGAGGTGTACGCTTAAATGAAACAGGCTGAAGATATAATTGTAAAACCTATAAGAACAGAAAAATCTGGTATTGTTGCTAGTTTAGGGAAATATACTTTTGAAGTAGCAATTAATGCAACTAAGGTTGAAATAAAAAAAGCTGTAGAAGAAATATTTAATGTAAAAGTTAAAAAAGTAAATACATTAAGATTTGACGGCAAAAACAAAAGAGTTGGAGTACACCAAGGAAAAACTAAAGCTTGGAAAAAAGCTATAGTTGAAATTGATACAAAACCAGCTGTACAAAAATACCTATCAAAAGGTGGAAAAGAAGTTAAAATAAATAGAAAATATAAAACTGAAATTGAAGAAATTGATTCAGCATTAGGAAAAAACTAGGAGGGAATAGAAAATGGGAATAAAATCATTTAGACCTGTAACTCCATCACTAAGAAATATGACTGTTTTAACTTATGAAGAAATTACTAAGAAGACGCCAGAAAAGAAATTGTTGTCACCGCTTAAAAAGAATTCAGGTAGAAACAATACTGGTAAAATAACAGTTAGACATCATGGTGGAGGACAAAGAAGAAAATATAGAATGATTGATTTTAAGAGAAATAAAGTTGATACATTTGCTACTGTTATTGGAATTGAATATGATCCAAATAGAACAGCAAATATTGCTTTATTAGAATATGAAGATGGAGAAAGAACATATATTATAGCTCCATTAGGATTAACAGATGGTGATAAAGTTATATCATCAAAAACAGCAGATATAAAGCCAGGTAACTGCCTTCCTATAAGTTCAATACCTGTAGGTACTGTAATTCATAATATAGAATTACATATAGGTAAAGGAGCACAATTAGTTAGAAGTGCAGGAAATTCAGCACAACTTATGGCAAAAGAAGGAAAATATGCACATGTTAGAATGCCATCTGGTGAAGTTAGACTTATATCTGTGAATTGTAGAGCTGTAATAGGAACTGTAGGAAACGTAGACAGCGAAAATGTAAATATAGGTAAAGCTGGAAGAAGTAGACATATGGGAATAAGACCTACTGTTAGAGGTAGTGTTATGAATCCTTGTGACCATCCACATGGTGGTGGTGAAGGTAAAGCACCAATCGGACATTCTGGTCCACGTACTCCTTGGGGTAAACCAGCACTTGGATATAAAACAAGAGCTAAAAAACATAGAACTGATAAGTTCATAGTAAAAAAAAGAAATAAAAAATAGACGATAAATGGAGGGGTTTAAATGTCAAGATCACTTAAAAAAGGACCTTTTGTTGATAGTAAACTACTTGCTAGAATTGAGAAATTAAACGAAGAAGACAAAAAAGTAGCACTTAAAACATGGTCTAGAAGTTCAACTATATATCCTCAAATGATAGGACATACAATTGCAGTTCATGATGGTAGAAAACACGTGCCTGTGTATGTTCAAGAAGAAATGATTGGTCATAAGTTAGGAGAATTTGCTCCAACAAGACTATTCAAAGGTCATTCAGGAAATAAGAAGAGTTCAATAAAGAAATAAACAATATATCTTAAAAAGGAGGACTAAAGTCAAATGGAAAAAGAAGCAAAAGCATACTTAAGTAATGCAAGAATAAGTGCAAGAAAAGTAAAAATTGTTATTGACACTATTAGAGGAAAAAAAGTTGAAGAAGCTTTAGCAATGTTAAAATTTACAAATAAAGCTGCTGCACCTTTAATACATAAGCTACTTAAATCTGCTATCGCAAATGCTACTAACAATCATGATATGGACGGCAGTAAATTAATGGTTAGCGAAGTATTCGCAAATCAAGGGCCTACAATGAAAAGAATAATGCCTAGAGCAAAAGGTAGTGCGTATAAGATAAGAAAAAGAACAAGTCACATAACAATTATAGTAAAAGAGATATAATAAGGAGGTAAGTTTAGAAATGGGACAAAAAGTTAATCCACATGGCCTTAGAGTAGGAATCATTAAAGATTGGTCTTCAACTTGGTATGCAGATAAAAAAGAATTTTCTGATAAATTAGTAGAAGATTATAAAATTCGTAAATATTTAAAAAACTTACTAAAATCTTCTGGAATAGACAAATTAACTATTGAAAGAAAAGGCGAGAAAGTTAAAGTAAATATTTTCACTGCAAAACCTGGAATGATAATAGGAAAAGGTGGCGCAGCAATTGAAGAGTTAAAGAAAAATATTTCGAAATTAGTAAACAAACAAATAGATTTGAATATTGTTGAAGTTAAAGATGTAGATCTATCTGCAACTTTAGTAGCAGAAAATATAGCTGGACAATTAGAAAGAAGAATATCTTTCAGAAAAGCTATGAAACAATCGATGCAAAAAACAATGAAAATAGGAGCATTAGGTATAAAGACAGCAGTATCTGGACGTTTAGGCGGAGCAGAAATTGCTAGAACAGAACACTATAGTGAAGGTACTATACCTCTTCAAACATTAAGAGCTGATATTGATTATGGATTTGCAGAAGCAAAAACAACATTTGGTATCACTGGTGTTAAAGTTTGGATATATAAAGGTGAAGTATTACCTATTAAAAAGAATGCAAAGGGAGGTAACTAACAATGTTGTCACCAAAAAGAACAAAATATAGAAAAGTACAAAAAGGTAATATGAAGGGTAGAGCACAAAGAGGAAACAAAGTTTCTGATGGTGAATATGGACTTCAATCTATGGAAGCTGCATGGATTACTGCAAATCAAATAGAATCAGCAAGAATAGTTTTATCAAGATATACTAAAAAAGTTGGTAAGACTTGGATAAAAATATTTCCTGATAAGCCTATTACAAAGAAACCTGCTGAAACACGTATGGGATCTGGAAAAGGAAACCCTGAGTATTTCGTAGCAGTTGTAAAACCAGATAGAGTTATATTTGAAATTGCTGGTGTTGATGAAGTAATAGCTAAAAAAGCATTAACTAAAGCTATGCATAAATTACCTGTTAAATGTAAGATTATTAAAAGAGAAGTTAAAGTTGAAGAAACAATAGAAGGGGGAATTCAAAATGAAGTCTAGTAAATTAGCAGATTATGTAAAAATGAGTGAATCAGATTTACAAACTGAAATAAAAGAATTAAAAAAAGAACTATTTAAAGCAAGATTTCAACATGCAATGAACGGACTTGATAACCCTAAAAAATTAACTGAAATAAGAAGAAATATAGCTAGGGCTAATACTATGAAACATACGATTAGTATTAATGCTAGCAAGTAGTTAAAAGGAGGAATAACAAGTGGAAAGAAATGCTCGTAAATTAAAAGTTGGTAAAGTATCTAGTAACAAGATGGATAAAACTGTTGTAGTTAGAATAGACACAAAAGTTAAAGATCCACTTTATGGTAAAATAGTAAACAAAACACTTAAAGTAAAAGCACATGATGAAAATAACGAATGTGACATAGGTGATACAGTTGAAATAATGGAAACAAGACCACTAAGCAAAGATAAAAGATATAGATTAGTGAGAATTGTAGGAAAAGTTAAATAGTTAATTATGAAGGGAGGACTAATTCATGATACAACAACAATCAGTATTAAAAGTTGCTGACAATACAGGAGCAAAAGAAATTATGTGTATTAGGGTTCTAGGCGGACATCACAGAAAGTTTGGAAATATTGGAGACACAATAGTTGGTGCTGTTAAAAAAGCCACACCAGGTGGGGTTGTTAAAAAGAGTGAGGTTGTAAAGGCAGTTATAGTAAGAACAAGAAGAGGATTAAAACGTGATGATGGTTCATACATACGTTTTGATGAAAATGCAGCTGTTATTTTAAAAGAAGATAAAACACCTAAAGGTACACGTATCTTTGGGCCAGTAGCTAGAGAGTTGAGAGATAAAGATTATATGAAAATCATATCTTTAGCTCCTGAAGTGCTATAATCAGCGGAGGTGAATGAATAATTATGACAAAGATGAAATTAAGAAAAGGTGACATGGTAATATTGAATGCTGGAACTGAAGTTGGCAAAAAAGGAAAAATCCTTGAGTTATCTGTAAAAAGTAACACTGTTTTAATTGAAGGTATAAATATTAGAACTATGCACGTTAAAGCTAAAAAACAAGGTCAAGAATCAGGAATTATAAAAAGAGCTAAACCAATTCATGCTTCAAAAGTAAATTATTACTGCGAAAAGTGTGACAAGGGTGTAAGACTAGGTATAAATGTTGATGTTGACGGTAAAAAAACAAGATTTTGTAAAAAATGTAAAGAAATAAAGTAGAAGGAGGGGAAAAAATAAATGAACCTTAAGGAAAAATTTAATAAAGAAGTTGTACCTGCAATGATGAAAGAATTTAATTACACATCAGTAATGCAAGTACCTAAATTAGAAAAAATTGTTATAAACATGAGTGTTGCTGAAGTTAAAGACAATTCTAAAGCTCTAATAAATGCTTCAAATGATTTAATGATGATTGCTGGTCAAAAACCAATAATTACAAAAGCAAAAAAATCAATTGCAGCTTTTAAATTAAGAGAAGGAATGGATATTGGCTGTAAAGTAACATTAAGATCAAAAAAAATGTATGATTTTGCTACTAGATTATTTAATGTTGCACTTCCTCGTGTTAGAGATTTTAAAGGTGTTAATATTAAATCATTTGACGGAAAAGGAAATTATTCTATAGGAATAAAAGAACAATTAATTTTCCCGGAATTAGAGTACGACAAAGTCGACAAAGTAAGAGGAATGGACGTTATTTTTGTTACAACAGCAAAAACTGACGCAGAAGCAAAAGCATTACTTTCAATGCTTGGCCTTCCATTCTCTAAATAGATAAGGGGGACACATAAAAATGGCAAAAAAATCTATGATAATAAAACAACAAAGAGAGCCTAAGTTTAGTACTAGATATTATAACAGATGTAAAATATGTGGAAGACCGCATGCATACCTTAGAAAATATGGAGTATGCCGTCTATGCTTTAGAAAATTAGCTTATGAAGGAAATATACCAGGAGTAAAAAAAGCAAGTTGGTAGAACTAACTGGTTTGAATTATCTAAATAGAAGACTTTTCAAAAAGGAGGAATAAAAATGACAGATCCAATTGCAGATATGCTAACTAGAATAAGAAATGCTAATAGTCAAAAACATGACACAGTAGATATTCCTTATTCTAAAGTAAAAAAAGCAATAGCTGATATATTAGTAGAAGAAGGTTTTGTAAAATCACAAGACGTTTTACAAGAAGGAATAAAAAAGACTATAAGATTAACTTTGAAATATGAAAATAAAATAAAAGTATTACAAGGTTTAAAAAGAATTAGTAAACCAGGTCTTAGAATATATGCAAGTAGCGAGGAATTACCAAGAGTATTGAATGGACTTGGAATAGCTGTAATATCTACATCTGTAGGTATAATGGCAGATAAAAGAGCAAGAAAAGAAAATATTGGTGGAGAAGTTTTAGCATATATTTGGTAAGATAAGTATAAGGAGGATATAAACTATGTCAAGAATAGGAAAAAATCCAATAACTATACCACAAGGTGTTGAAGTTAAAATTGATGGAACTAAAGTAACAGTTACAGGACCTAAAGGCACTTTGACTAGTGAATTTTTAAAATCAGTTAGTATAACTATGGAAGATAACAAAATACTTGTTACTTTAGTAGATGTTAAAGCTGGAAATATTCATGGTTTAACAAGAACATTAATAAGCAATATGGTTATTGGTGTAAGTGATGGATTTTCGAAAACTTTAGAAATAAATGGTGTTGGATATAAAGCAATTAAACAAGGAAATAAAGTAGTACTTTCTTTAGGATTTTCACATCCAGTTGAATTTTCAGATACTGAAGATGCAACTTTAGAATTACCTAATGCTACTACAATAATTGTTAAAGGTATTAATAAACAAATTGTTGGTCAAGTGGCAGCTAATATAAGAAAAACTAGACCACCAGAACCATATAAAGGTAAAGGTGTTAAATACGCTGGCGAAAGAATAATAAGAAAAGAAGGAAAGGCTAGCGGCAAAAAATAATCTTTAAAAAAAGGAGGGATTATTAAGTTATGATTAATAAAAAAAGTAGAAATGAAACAAGAATGATAAAACAAAAAAGAGTTAGAGCTAAAGTTTTAGGAACTGCAGCAAGACCAAGATTATGTGTGTTTAGAAGTTTAAACAATATATTCGTACAAGTTATAAATGATGATAATGCAACTACTATATGCGAAGCATCTACTTTAAACACAGAAATTAAAACTAAAGCTTCTAATATAGCATCAGCTACAGAAGTTGGAACTTTAATTGCAAAAAGATTACTTGAAAAAGATATCAAAACTGTAGTATTTGATAGAAACGGTTATGTATATCACGGAAAAGTAAAAGCAGTAGCAGAAGCAGCAAGAGAAGCTGGACTTCAATTTTAAATGAAAGGAGATACCAAAATATGGCAGACTTTAAAAATGAATTAAAAGAAAAAGTAGTTAATGTAGCAAGAGTTGCTAAAGTTGTTAAAGGCGGTAGAACTTTTAGATTTAGTGTACTTGTTGTTGTAGGTGATGGCGAAGGTAGTATTGGAGTAGGAACTGGAAAAGCTTCAGAAGTACCAGATGCTATAAGAAAAGCTACAGATGAAGCTAAGAAAAACTTAGTTAAAATTGCATTAGTAAATGGAACACTTCCTCATGAATATACAACTAATTATGGTTCATCAACAGTTATATTAAAACCGGCAGTTGAAGGTACTGGAGTAATAGCAGGTGGAGCAGTAAGACCAGTATTAGAACTTGCAGGAATTAAAAACGTAACAGCAAAAACTTTAGGAGCTCGTAATAGCAGAAATGTTGTTTATGCAACAATAAAAGCTTTAAAAGCTATGAGAACACCTGAAGAAGTAGCTAAGCTAAGAGGTAAAACTGTAGCTGAGTTATTTAGTTAAATAAAAAATATATCTTGAAGAGAGGAGGAAAACGCACATGGAAATGCACGAATTAGGTCCAGCATTTGGAGCTACTAAAGCTAGAAGAAGAGCAGGTAGAGGAATCGGAAGTGGACTTGGAAAAACAGCTGGTAGAGGACATAAAGGACAAAAAGCAAGAGCTGGCGGAAGTATAAGAAGAGGATTTGAGGGTGGTCAAACACCATTATATAGAAGAATTCCTAAAAGAGGATTTACAAATCATTTTGCTAAGGAATACAGTGTTATAAATCTTTCTGAATTAGAAAAATATGAAGAAGGAGTTACAATTACACCTGATATGCTATTGAAAGATGGTTCAATTAGAAAACTTTTAGATGGTGTTAAAGTTCTAGGAAATGGAACTATAACTAAGAAGTTTACAGTTGTAGCAACTAAATTTTCAAAATCAGCACAAGAAAAGATACAAGCTGTAGGTGGAAAGATAGAGGTAAAGTAATATGCTTCAAACCTTAAAGAATATATTCTCAGTTAAAGATCTAAGAAAAAAGATAAT
Source organism: Clostridia bacterium (assembly GCA_028684095.1). Classification (GTDB taxonomy): domain Bacteria; phylum Bacillota; class Clostridia; order TANB77; family CAG-465; genus RGIG5057. The sequence continues at coordinate 45,400 of JAQUGQ010000001.1, read as the reverse complement.
GTTTACAGTATTCATTATATTATTATATAGATTAGGTACATTTATAACTGTACCAGGTTTTGATAAAGTTTCATTCATGAATCAAATCGGATCTGGTGCAGGAATACTTGGAACAATAAACTTAATATCTGGTGGTGCATTTAGCAGATTTTCAATATTTGCAATGACAATAGGGCCATATATTACAGCTTCTATAGTACTTAATTTATTACAAATGGTTATTCCTAGTTTAGAAAAGCTTGCTAGGGAAGGTGAGGAAGGTAAAAAGACTCTTAGTAAATATACAAAGTATTTAACAGTTGCTTTTGCACTTGTTGAAGCACTTGGATTATATTTAAGCTATAAGAAATTTTTATTACCATCACTTACTTACGGAGCAGGAGCAACTTTAGGAGCATTACTATTTATAGGAAGTCTTATGGCTGGTACAGCAATACTTATGTGGCTTGGAGACAAGATAACTGAGTATGGTATTGGAAATGGTATTTCAATAATAATTTTTGTTAGTATAATATCAGCTGCACCAGGTGGAGCAGTAGCATTATATAATTCAGCATTGGGTGGAATTACACATTTAATAGTAGTTATAGCTTTAATTTTGGCTATGATTGCTGTTATAGCAGGTGTTATATATATGCAACAAGCTGAAAGAAGAATTCCAGTAAATTATGCCAAAAGAGTAGTTGGAAGAAAATTATATGGTGGACAAAGTACACATATTCCAATTAAAGTAGCAATGGCGGGTGTTATGCCAATAATATTCGCAATGTCATTTATGATGTTTCCATCTACAATAATTGGTATAATTACTAAAAATAGCCCAACAGGTTTTTGGAAGGTAATATATGATGTATTTTCAGTTTCTGCCGGAAGTGCATGGTATAACTTGTTAATTTATTCGGTTTTATACATGTTACTTATAATAGGCTTTACATTTATATATACAATGTTTATAGTGAATCCAATCGAGATAGCAAATACTCTTAAGAAAAATGGTGGATTTGTACCTGGTGTTAGAGCAGGAAAAAACACATCAGATTACATATCAACAGTTCTAAAATATGTAACTGCAGTAGGAGCAGTATTCCTAGCAGCAGTTGCAGTACTTCCTATATTACTTCAAGGTGCAACAACAGTTTCAATTACATTTGGTGGTACATCAGTACTTATTATAGTAAGTGTTGCTTTAGAAATTCTTAAGAATCTTGAAACTCAAATGGTAAGCAGACATTATAAAGGTTTTTTAGATTAATAATAATATAATATTTAATATATGCTGATTTGATTTATTCATTCAGTATATATTTTTTTTTGTAAATTTCATATATGTGATAAATAGTACATGTATGAAATTTTTGTTTTCTAAAAACATGTATAATTTTGTTATTTAAGTAAATATTATAACTAGGTGATTTTCTTGAAATTAAATATTATTAAACGCGTAAAAAAAAAAGAAGAAAAAATAGATAAAGTGCCTATAGCTCCAGTTGTTGATACTAGTACATTAGCAACTTTTGAAAATTTACAAAATCTTATTGGAAATAGTGAAGATATTAAATATAGAGATATATTAATAAATAATAATGCAGATATGGTTGTTAAACTTATACTAATTGACGGATTAATAAGTCAATCAGATGTGAGTAATTATGTTATAAAACCTTTAATGCAAGATACTAAAATTAAAGAAGCACAAAATTTAGATGAAGTTATAAAATTAATACAAGATGGTGCTATATACTTTGCATCACAAAAGATGACGAGTGACCTTGATGAAATAAAGGATGCAGTAATGGATGGAAATTCTGTACTCCTATTTAGTCAGCAAAATATTGCATTTGAATTTGATACAAAAGGTTTTGATAAAAGATCAATGATGGAACCAACTGTAGAAAATGTAACTAAAGGACCAAAAGATTCTTTTGTAGAAAATTATAGAACGAATACTGCAACTATAAGAAGAAAAATAAGAACACAAGATTTAGTTATTGAAAATATGATTATAGGTAAACAAACTCATACTACTGTAGCAATCGTATACATAAAAAGTATATTAAATGATGAAATATTACAGCAAGTAAAAGATAGACTAAATTCAATAAATACTGATAATTTACTTACTACAAGTGTTATTGAAGATGCACTTTCAGAAAATATTTATTGCCCTTTTCCACAAGTTGTAACTACAGAGCGACCTGATAAATTCTGTGCGGATATTATTGAAGGTAGAGCAGGAATAATTGTATCTGGATTACCTTTTGGATTTGTAGTGCCAGGAACATTTGTCCAATATATACAAAATCCAGAAGATTATTCACATAACTTTATTGTTGCATCAGCTATAAGAATTATACGATATTTGGCTCTGTTTATATCTCTTTTACTTCCAGGATTATTTATAGCTATCACAACATTTCATACGGAAATGATTCCTACAGACTTGGCACTATTTTTAGCTAAATCTAGAGAAGGTGTTACTTTTCCAGTTATTATGGAAACGATATGCTTGCTTATAGCATTTGAAATATTATATGAAGCAGGTTTGAGGGTTCCAAAAACTGTAGGTCAAGCAGTTTCGATAGTAGGAACATTGGTAGTAGGTCAGGCAGCGGTAGAAGCAAGGCTTCTATCTCCTGCAGTAGTAGTTGTTGTAGCAATGACTTCAATAGCATCTTTTACAATGCCTAATCAAGATTTTAATAATGCAATAAGAATATGGAGAATATTATTTAGTATTTTTGGTGCTATTTTAGGATTAGTTGGAATAATTTCAGGAGTAATACTCATAACATTTGAATTATGCAAATTGAAATCTTATGGAGTTCCATATCTGTCACCGTTTGTGTCTAATGATGGAGTAAAAATTCTAGATGATACAATTTTTAGAATTCCTCAAAAAGATAATAAAATACGACCAAAAGATTTGAAAGTTAAAAATATAAAAAGGCAGGGAGACTAGATTATGAAAAAAGAATTTATTATAGCTACTGCTTTAATAGTTTCGATAATTATATTAATTTGTAGCTTATTAGAATTTAAAAACCCTATTCATGTTTCTGGAAATATAGAAGAAAACTATTTTATTATTACTATTGGAATTGACAAAGGAATAGAGGATAGTAAGAATTATAGAATAACAACTATTGCTGAAAAATTTGGTGCAAATAGTAGCAATTCGTCCTCTGGTCAATCAAAAATTGCAGATGTAGTAACTATTGAGGGAACAACAATATTGGAAGCTATAACAAAAATTGCATTATTTAAGGATAAAAGTTTATTTTTGGGGCATATGAAATATATTTTAATTAGTGAAGATATAGCTAAAGAAAACGTACTAGATATATTAGATTTCTTTATAAGAAATAATGAATTGAGAATGACTACTACAATAGTTATTGTAAAAAATACGTCAGCAGAAGCCTTTATAAGAGTAGGAGAAGATATAAAAATATTTACTACAGATTTATTAGATGGAGCATTTCACAATGTAGGTGAACTCTCTATATCTGAAAAAGTAAAGTTATCAAATATTATTCAAACATTTAATAATACTTATGCTGATGTATATATTCCTGCTATTTCACTATTCTACAGAGATTTAGATAAGGTGGAGGTTAGTTCAAAAAAAGAAAGTAGTTCTGAAGGATTAAGTGGTTTAAAAGAAGAAGGTATAGTACAAGAAGGAAATAACTTAGAAATAGGAAAGAGCCTACAAAAAGTTGGCAGTTCAGAAGGAAGTAGTTCAGGAAAAAGCAGTTCAGGAGAAAGTAGTTCAGGAGAAAGTAGTTCAGGAGAAAGTGGTTCATCTAAAAAAACAGAAGAACCATATATAAATTTAGATGGATTTGCTACATTTAAGGGAACAAAATTAATAGGATATATTTCGGGATTTACAGCTAGAGGGTTAAACTGGATGAACTCAAAAGTAGAATCTAGTATTATTGTATTAAAAGATGATAATGATAAAAAGATATCAGTGAAAGTAGCCAGTTCAAATTCAAAAATCAAAATAAATATGAATGGAGATGTACCAGAAGCCACTGTTAAAATAAAATTTGTTACTTTTGTTGCTGAAGTGATGTCTCAAGAGGATATATTTAAAAAGGATAAACTGAAAAAACTTGAAGAACAACAAAATGATACTGTTAAAAAAGAAGTAGAAAGTATGTTAGATTATGCAAAAAAAAATGATATAGATATAACAAAAATTAGTGATGAGATATATCATCAATACCCGTTGAAATGGGATAACATTAAAGATAAATGGAAAGAAATTTTTAAAACAATGAAAATAAATGTTGATGTAGAGTCAAACATTAATAAATCATATAATTTTATACAACCTATTATAAGTAAAAGTGGTGAAAGCAAATGATATTTTTCTATATATTTATTTTATTTTTAAGTATTTATGAGATAAATAATATTATAAAAAACAATAGTAATAATAAAAAATGTCTTATTATTATTTATATTTCTATGACAATTGTAGTAGTAATTATATTTATAAACTATCAAATAAATCGATATGATAAAAGTTTAGCATATTATATATTAAATTTTTTTAACATAAGTTATTAAGTGAGGTTGAAAAATGAGTAATGATAATGGAAAAATTTCTGTAAGACAATTCTTTCTACTTTTTATAGTATTATTTTGTGCACCAGCAATAAGATATTTGCCACTTGGAACTATTCAAGACGCTCATAATGCGGCATGGATTTCTCCTTTAGTTACAGGTATATTTATTGTAGTATATACTTTTATTTGGATACAAATTTTAAAAAAGTATGAAAGACAATCATTTATTGATATAACAAAAGATATAATTGGAAAAACACTTGGAAGTATTGTATGTATAGTCTATTTTTTATGGATTACATTTATGCTTGCATATAATGTTGAAATGTATACGGTAAAACTGGTATCTACAGCTATGATCGGTATTAACCCTATTATGATTTCATCAGTAATGATGATACTGATTGTATATGTAGTTAAAAGTGGAATTATTCCTCTAGCTAAGATGAATGAAATATTTTTTGCAGCTTTAATTATAATTTTTATAGTATGTAATTTTTTGATTTTACCACAAATACAATTGCAAAATTTGTTTCCTATAACTTATAAGGATATAATACCTATATTTAAGGCAAATTTTTCGGGTTTTGCACTATTTTCATATATTATTGTACTATTCATGTTTAATGATAAAGTTGAGCATAAAGGAGAATTCAAAAAAGTAGCTTTGAATTCATTATTGCTCTTAATAATAATATCTATATTAACAATTGCTATACCTATATGTATTTTTGGAGCTGATATAATAGTTAAAATGCCTGTACCATATCTTAATACTATGATGCAAATTTCAGTATTTAATGTAATAGAGAGAATAGAATCAGCAATAATTATATTCTGGGTAATTACAGATTTTGTAATGTTTGCTATATTTACATACTCTGCTATGCATATGATAAAAGTATTTTATAAATTAGATAATGTAAAACCTTTAATAAATATATATATTGTAGGAATATTTTTCTTATCTTTGAGCTTAGCAACCTCAACAATAGAGTTAAAAATTCTTTCTAATAAAATACTTACAAATTCAAATATATTAATGGGAAGTATTGTCCCAATATTAATATTTGGAATAGGTAAACTCCGAAAAAAAATTTAATTAATAAATTGCTTTATTAAATAAAAATAGTGAGGTACTTTATTTTAACCTGAATTTTTAATAGTATAATAACAACAAATTTTAAATTAAATTGTAAAACAAATATGTAAAGAAAATGAAGTAGAAATAATAGCCTGAGATGTCTGTAAAGATCACATACATTTACTAGTATCAGTCCCTCTACATATTTCAGCAAGTAAATTAGTACAATATTTAAAGGGTGATAGTTCAAGAAGACTTTTACTTGAATTTTAAAAAAATAAAAAAGAACACATCATCTCCTGTTTTGCATACAATATAAAATAGGAGGGATTTTTATGGCAAAAATAATAATATATAATCCATCAACAAATAGAATGGAAGTATATTATAGAGGACTTACTGAAAGGATGCCATATGCCAATAATATGACAGTAAGAGAATTTAGAGGAAGTTCAAAATCAGATATATTATGGACTGATAAAAGATTAATGGATTCTTGGAACATATTAAGAAGTAAATATGGTAGTCCTATTAAAATAGGATATGCATTTAAGAGAATAGGTGAAGGTGGGCATACTGGTATGTCACAGCATTATGCAGGGCTTGCACTAGATATGGGTCAAAATCTTTCGGCTTATCAAAGAGATAATTTGAGAAATTTAGCATCCAGTTTAGGAATATTTACATATATTGAACCTAAAGTATTAACACCAACATGGGTACATGTAGATAAAAGATTTGGAACACCAGCATGTAGCAGAGGTGGCTATCCTTTAGTTAAAAAAGGAAGTAGTGGAGTATATGTTGCAATATTACAAGATGCTCTAAATACTTTAGGACACAATGCTGGTACAATAGACGGAGTATTTGGTACTGGAACAATGAATGCTGTGATACGTTTTCAAAAAGCAAACGGTTTATCAGCAGATGGAATAGTTGGTTGTAGTACATGGGAAAGATTGACTAGCAAAGCATCAGGAGCTGGAATATAGAAAGTATAAAAAACCTATCTAAAATTATTAGATAGGTTTTAAAATTAGCTCCCCGAACTAACCTAAATACACAACCACTGGATATGCCAGTAAGAAAAGAAAAACTTTCAGCTATAATGAAAATAAATTCCCTTTATGATATGATAGAAAACAATATGAGGACCCTTTTAAGGGTAGCTAGAGTGTAAATTATGATTAATATAATAAAGGAGTACTTTTAATACTCATTAATATTATGCCCTTATATGGCGAAAAAAGTACACCTCCAAATGCTAGACATTTTTGTCTAATATTTGGGGTGCACTTTTTTACAGGCAGATGTTTATTATTCGGGATCTACAGTTTTTATGACCTCAGTATTTGATAATAGAACATTATGGAATATTGACAGGTAATTTTCTATTGATGCATTCAACAAAGGCTTTAATTCATGATATTTAAGTTCAATAATCTTATCAATTTCGATAACATTTGCTATATCAGCAAGTTTGAGGCGCAGCCGTTGTTTTGTTGTACCAGGGCTTGATCCATGAAACATTTCATCAGCAAAATATAACATATCGCCTTCTCTATTTTCTTGATAATGAACTGATTCTTTGAATTTTTCAACGAACTCATCATAATGTTTAGGATTGATGCTAACTTCATCACAAAATACATCTGAATACAGAGTCTTAGGTTTATTCTTATTCATATTTATTCCTCCAAATATTAATTTTTTGGCAAATTATTTTAACGTGTATATATTATACCACAATATTATGTAAAGTCAATACCTTTTGTTACATTAATTAATTTAACTAAGTTATTGAATTATTTATTAATATGTGATACAATATACATTGGTGAATTAAATGAATAAAATAGGACAAGATATAAATCTTGCAAGCAAATATATAATCAATGGAGATATTGTTGTATTCCCTACTGAAACGGTGTACGGAATAGGTGCAGATGCAACTAATAAAGAAGCTGTTGATAAGATATTTAAAGCAAAAAAAAGACCAGTAGATAATCCAATAATTGTACATATATGTGACTTAGAAATGTTAAATAAGGTGGCTGTGAATATTGGTGAAATAGAAAAGAAGTTAATACATAAATTTTGGCCTGGACCACTTAGTATAATATTTAAAAGTAAAGATTGTATATCACTTAATGTAACTGCTGGACTAGGAAGTGTAGCTGTTAGAATGCCTAATAATACAATAGCACTTGAACTTATAAAAGTTTCAAATAAACCAATAGCAGCACCTAGTGCTAATATATCATCTAGACCAAGTGGTACATGTATTGAAGATATATACGAGGAACTTGAACCTACAGTATCATATTTTATAGATGGGGGTAACAGTGAAGTAGGAATAGAATCTACAGTTGTTAGGGTAATAGATGGTGTAGTAAACATTTTAAGACCTGGTAAAATATCTATTGAAGATATTTTGAAAGTTACAGATAAAGTTATAATGGATGATAAATGTTTAAATAAAGTTAATGATAATGAACAAGTGTTATCACCTGGAATGAAACATAGACATTATGCACCGAGTACGAAATGCATAGCTATATGTTCTTCTGAACATAATAATATAGTAAATAAAATAAATGAACTTATAAATTATAGTAATGATAATATTTCTGTTATGGTTACTAGTGATAATGTAGACAAAATCATTAAAAGAAGCAATGTGAATATAATTGATTTAGGAAATAGTTTGGATGAAGTTTCAACGAAAATATTTTCATCACTTAGAAAAGTAGATAAATTAAATTCAGATATTTGTTATATTCAAGGTTTTGAATTATCTGAATTAGGTACTGGCATTATGAATAGAATAATAAGAGCATGTAATCATGAAGTAATATACGTTTGAGATTAAAATGTTGAATTTATTTTTTGCAAATTTCTACAAAACTCTTTACATTTTTTGAATTGTGTGAAATAATATATAGTAAATTAAAGTTGGGAATTATAGGAGTGATACAAATGATATATGTTATGTTAGGTGGACCTGCAACAGGTAAAGGTACTAGATCTGAAATATTATCAGAAAAGTTTAAAATTCCACATATTTCAACGGGTGAAATATTAAGAGTAGCAGCAGAAAAAAATAATGCTATAAAACAAAAACTTTCTAATGGAGAACTTATAACTGATGATGTGATTAATGAGTTATTATATATAAGATTGAGTAAAGAAGATTGCAAGAATGGATTTGTTCTTGATGGTTATCCAAGAAAATTAGATCAAGCATTAGCATTAGAAGCTATGATGAGAAAATTAAATATGATAATAACAGAAGTTATTGAATTAGTAGTTTCTACAGAAATAGCATTTCAAAGAATCTTAGGAAGAAGAGAATGTCCAAGTTGTGGCAAATCATTTGGTGTAGATTTTCCTTCGATGAATGGTGATTATTGTGATGAATGTAAAACAAAACTAGTTAAAAGATCCGATGATACAGAAGAAACTTTAAAAAGAAGAATAGATACATATCAAAAGTTATCTAAACCAATACTAAATTATTATAGAAAAAAAGGGATACTTAGAACTATAGATAGTTCTAATCATCCAGAAAAGGTTTTAGGAGTAATATAAATATAAGAGAGTGTGATAAAAGTGATAAATATTAAATCTGAAAAAGAAATAAATTTAATGAGAGAATCAGCACAAGTTTTAAAACTTGTGCTAAATTCTCTTGAAAAAGAAATTAAACCAGGAATTACGACAAATTATTTAAATAATTTAGCTGAAAAGATTATTAAAGAAAACGGAGCAACACCTTCTTTTAAAGGCATTGAATGTCCGTATAAAGGTGGTAAAACATATAGACATGCATTATGTTTATCTGTAAATGACGAAATAATACACGGAATACCTTCTGATAGAATACTTGAAGAAGGAGATTTGGTTTGTGTGGATTTAGGAGTTTTTAAAAATGGATATCATAGTGATGCTGGTAGAACTTTTGGAGTAGGGAAAATTTCCAATGTATCTAAAAAATTGATAAAAACAGCGAAAATGGCATTTTTTGAAGGAATAAAATATGCAAAAATCGGCTATAGAATTGGAGATATTTCTTCGGCTATAGAAAATTTTGTAACTAAGAATGGATTTACTTTATTAGAAGAATATCAGGGCCATGGAATAGGAAAAGAAATGCATGAAGATCCAGGTGTTCCTAATATGGGTAAAAAAGGTAGCGGTCCAAGACTTGAAAAAGGTATGGGGTTGGCTATCGAACCGATGATTTGTGAAGGTTCAAATAAAGTTTACGTAAAAAATGATAAATGGACTATAGCAACAGTAGATAAAAAATTAACTGCATACTATGAAAATACAATAATTATAACAGAAAATGAGCCAGAAATATTGACTTTTTGATATAATTATTGTATAATATACAAGTAAACTTTGCAAAAAAAGTTATATTTATAAATAGGGGGAAACATAAACATGGCAAAAGACGATGTAATTGAAGTTGATGGTATAGTATCAGAAGCACTACCTAATGCAACATTTAAAGTTAAACTTGAAAATGGACATGAAATTTTAGCACATATTTCTGGTAAATTGCGTATGAACTACATTAAAATATTACCTGGTGATAAAGTTAAATTAGAACTTTCAACGTATGACTTACAAAAAGGTAGAATTACATGGAGAGCTAAGTAATCTCTTATTTATCTAAATTTTGTGAACAAACATAATTTGAATGCGGCTGAAAAGGGTATATGTACCCTATTTGTTTTATGTTTTTCAATATATTATTTTATATACAGTTGTATATAAAATTTCAAAGTCTTTCTTTTTATAACATTTCAATAAATAGAAAGCAGCTTAAAAATGGTATATACTATTTTAAAAATACTTATTTAAGTGTTTAAGGAGGATTCAAAATGAAAGTAAGACCATCTGTAAAAAAAATTTGTGAAAAGTGCAAAGTAATCAGAAGAAATGGTGTCGTAAGAGTAATTTGCGAGACTGCTAAGCACAAACAAAGACAAGGTTAATAATGGGGGTGTAAATTTAAATGGCACGTATAGCTGGAGTTGACTTACCGAAGTCAAAAATCGCAGAAATAGGACTAACATCTATATATGGTATAGGACGTCCTGCATCTAGAAAAATACTAGCTGAAGCTGGTATAGATAGCAATAAGAGAATTAAAGATTTTAACGATGATGATGAAGCAAAAGTAAGAGCAATAATTGAAAAAGATCATATTGTTGAAGGAGATTTAAGAAAAGATGTTTCTTTAAACATAAAAAGATTAATGGAAATTAATTGTTACAGAGGAATAAGACATAAGAAAAAATTACCTGTAAGAGGACAAAGAACAAAAACAAATGCTAGAACTAGAAAAGGTCCTAAAAAACTTGTATCAGGCAAGAAGGGAGTATAGAAAATGGCAACAAAGAAAAAAGTAGTAACGAAGAAAAAAATCAAAAAAAATATATCAACAGGAGCCGCTCATATTCAATCTTCATTTAACAATACAATTGTAACAATGACAGACACACAAGGTAATGTATTATCTTGGGCAAGCGCTGGTGGTTTAGGTTTTAAAGGTTCAAGAAAAAATACTCCTTTTGCAGCAGGTGAAGCAGCTATGAAAGCAGCAAATGCAGCAAAAGAACATGGTTTAAAAAGTGTAGAAGTATTTGTTAAAGGACCTGGTTCAGGTAGAGAAGCAGCTATAAGATCGCTTCAAGCGGCGGGATTGGAAATAAACATGATTAAAGATGTATCTCCAATACCACATAACGGTTGTAGACCACCAAAAAGAAGAAGAATATAGTGGGGGTGTAAAAGTAAATGGGAAGATATACAGACGCAGTTTGTAAAAAATGTAGAAGAGAAGGATTAAAGCTTTTCTTAAAAGGTGCTAGATGTAACAGTAGTAAATGCGCAATTGATAGAAGAGCATTTGCACCAGGGCAACATGGTAAAAGTAGATCTAAATTATCAGAATATGGATTACAACTTCGTGCAAAACAAAGAGCAAAAGTGTATTACAGAGTTTCTGAGTCACAATTTAGAAAATATTATGATGAAGCTTTTAGAAAAGAAGGAATTACTTCTGATACATTATTTCAACAATTAGAATTAAGATTAGATAATGTAGCTTACAGAATTGGTTTAGGAATGTCAAGAGCAGAATCTAGACAATTAGTAGGTTATGGTATGGTACAAGTTAATAATAAAAATGTAAATATACCTTCATACTTGGTAAAAATTGGTGATACAGTTACAATTAGAGAATCTAAAAAAGATAATAAAGCTGTAACAACTGTTTTAGAAATAAATAAATCTAAAACAATTCCATCTTGGATTGAAATGAATAAAGATAAATTTGAAGCTAAAATAATTAGAAAACCAGTAAGAGAAGATGTTGATTTAGAAGTAGCAGAAAATTTAATTGTTGAGTTATATTCTAAAAATTAATTAAAATATAATCATTTAAATAATAGTGCGTGTTATCAGAGCGTACTAGGAGGAGGATACAAAATGATTGAAATGCAAAGACCAGAAATAAAATGTGTTGAATTAGATGTAGATACATTTTATGCTAGATTCGAGGTTGAACCTTTAGAAAGAGGGTTTGGAATAACTCTAGGAAATTCTTTGAGAAGAATATTACTTTCATCACTTCCAGGATATGCTTTAGATACTATAAAAATTGATGGGGTAACTCATGAGTTTGTATCAATACCAGGAGTTACTGAAGATGTTACTGATATAATACTTAACTTAAAACAAGTTTGTGTTAAATGTAGTTATGACGATGTAAAAACTATGTATATAAAAGCAGTTGGACCTTGTGAAGTTAAAGCTAAAGATATTATAACTGATGGAACAGCTAGTATTATTAATTCAGACTTACATATAGCTTATGTAGATGAAGGTGCGACTTTAAATATTGAAATGACAGCTATAAAAGGCAGAGGTTACATGGTAGCAGACAGATCTAATGTCGCTTCTTTAAATGTACTTCCAATTGATGCTATATTTACTCCAGTAAAAAAAGTAAATTTTACTGTTGGTAAGACTAGAGTTGGAAATTTTGCGGATTATGATAGTTTAGTTATGGAAATTTGGACTAATGGTGTAATAGAACCATTCCAAGCATTGAGTATGGCAGCAAAAATTTTAAATGAACATTTAGAGTTATTTATAGATTTATCTGAAATAGCAAAAACAATGTCTATTATGTCTCATAAAGAAATATCTAAGAGAGATAAATTATTAGAGACACCAATAGAAGATCTAGAATTCTCTGTTAGATCGTATAATTGTTTAAAGAGAGCAGGAATGCATACAGTTGCAGATATCGTTGCTAAAACTGAACATGATATGATTAAAGTTAGGAACTTAGGTAAAAAATCACTTGAGGAAGTAATTAAAAAAGTAGCAGATTTAGATTTAGAATTTAGAAAAACTGACGACTAATTAAGGAGGGAAAAAAAGTGGCAATAAATAGAAAACTAGGAAGAACAACTTCACATAGATTATCTTTATTAAATAATTTAACAACTTCTCTTGTACTAAATGGTAGAGTAGAAACAACACTTGCAAAAGCAAGAGAATTAAAACCTATTGCAGACAGTATAATAAGTTTAGCTATTTCTGAAAAAAATAATTTTGAAGTTAAAGAAAAAACAATTTCTAGAGCAAAATTAGATAAAAACGGTAAAATAGTTAAGGAAACTAAAACTTCAAAAAATGGAAACAAATATGAAGTAGTAGTTAGAGAAATTGTTAAAGAAAATGTAAACGTAGATTTACCTTCAAGATTATCAGCTAGAAAAAAAATGTTTACAATGGTAAATAAAATAAAATCATCAAAGGGTGAAACTATAGATTTGACAAAAAAATTATTTGAAGAAATAGCACCTAAATATGAAATGAATAAAGGTGGATATACAAGAATAATTAAATTAGTTCCAAGAAAAGGCGACGGCGCAGAAATGGCTATAGTTGAATTAATATAGTTTTAATAACTTATAAAAAATAAAAAGCAAACTTGAAATTTGCTTTTTATTTTTTTATTAGAATTATTAATTTTTTAGATAAAACAATTTTAAAAAGTATTGACAAAAAAATATATACATTATATAATTTTAATATGTAGTTTTGCTGTATTAAAACAAAGTAGATATAACATATAAAGTAGATTATAGGAAGGTTGATTTAAAATGAATAATGAATTTGAAAGTAAAAGAAAGAAGATAGCAATAGTATTAGCAGTAATAGCTGGAATTATAATAGTTATTATGGGTGCAAGTATTTTAGGTAAAGGAAACAAAATCAACGATGTAACACAAAACACAAAAAATGTTACTAATTACATAGAAACAATAGATGGAAAAAGAGAAAATATTAGTGAAAAAATTAAAGATACACAAAGAGTAGGGTATATTGAAATAAGTGATGCTAATATAGTATATGAAAAGGGTACTTCAAAATTAACATTTAATATTACTAATTTAAAAAAAGAGAATACTGATTTAAATTTGAAATTAGAATTTTTAGAAAAAGATTTAACTAAAACAATATCAAAAAAGATAAATGTAGGAAATATATTGAGTAATGAAAAAAAGAAAATAGAATTAAGTTTTCCAGAAGATATATCAAATACAAATATAATAAGATATCAAATAATAGATTAAGAAGAGGATGAATTTATGAAAAAATTAGAAATAAATAAGGGTATATCACTTATAGTATTAGTAATAACAATAATAGTTATAATAATACTAGCAGGAGCAGTAATACTAAGTTTAGCAAATAATAATCCGATTAAAAAAGCAGAGGAAGCAAAATTTATACATACAATAAAAGAATATGAAAGTGAATTAAGTTTATGGCTTGCAAAAGAATATTCGGAAACTGGTGGTGCATTAGATATATCAAATGTAAATGCTACGAAAAATACAGGTACGTACTTAAAAGACGAAAATCCTTTGGAAATAAAAGATATAATAACAATTATGACAGCAGAACATGAAGAAGTTTTCGAAATAAATGAAGGTAAACTTGTATATATAGGATCTAATGCAGAGGAGCAGGAATGGTTTGAAAATGTTTCTTTAGATGATGGTAGAGTAGTTCCTATAAAATTGGCATGTGGTGCAAATCACTCGTTTGCATTATTAAATGATGGAACAGTAAAGGCTTGGGGGTATAATTGGCTTGGACAACTAGGAGATGGAACAACAAATGATAGTCTTGTGCCAAAAACAGTACCAGAACTTACAAATGTAAAGGAAATAGCAGCTGGTGGAGATCACTCACTTGCAGTATTAAATGATGGAACAGTAAAAGCATGGGGAGAAAATTGGTCTGGACAGCTAGGAGATGGAACAACACAAGATAGTTACGTGCCAAAACAAATAGAGTTATCTGAGACGGAAGATATTACTGCACCAACAGTAGTATATGGTACAAATGGAGGAACAAATTTAACTCAAGCAAGTACAACAGTAACAGTAACTGATGTAGGTGGGAGTGTAGATGCAAGTACTCTGCAATATGTATGGGATACTCAAAATACAACAACACCGACTACTGGATGGACAACATTTACAAATGATGATACGATAACAATAACTAGTGTTGGAACATATTATCTATGGGTAAGAGCATCAGATAATGCAGGAAATCAAGTAATAAGCAAAACAGATTCATTTGTAATAGAATTGTTAATTGTAAATAAACCAGTATTATCAGCAGGAATGACAGCAAAAAAATGGAATGGAAGTTCATGGGTAACAGTATCAGATCCAGATACAGATACGTCGTGGTATGATTATGGAACAAAACAATGGGCAAATGCACATACAGCAGATGGAAGTATGTGGGTATGGATACCACGATATGAATATAAAATAACAACACCACATAGTTCAACAGCACAAACAATAGCAGTAAACTTTTTAAATGGAACATCGGGGGCAGCAACAAGTGGATATATTGTGCATCCAGCATTTACATTCGGATCTACAGAACTTACAGGAATATGGATAGCAAAATTTGAAGCAAGTGGAACAACAAGTGCAGTAGATGTAAAACCTAATGTTCCATCATTAAGAAGTATAACAATAGATGATATGTTTACAGCATGTAGAAACATGGAAACAACAAATGGAAGTAGATATGGTTGGGGAACAACTGGAACAGGAATAGATACTCACTTAATGAAAAATATAGAGTGGGGTGCAGTAGCATATCTATCACAAAGTATATATGGAAAAAATAGTGAAGTATGGATAAATCCACATAGCAGTTATATAACAGGTCAAGCAGGAACAAGTGTAAGTGCAACTGTTACACTATCTACATATGCATATGATAATACGACATATGGAGTAAATGCAAGTACAACAGGAAATATATCTGGAGTATATGATATTAGTGGTGGAGCATGGGAATATACAGCAGCATATGTAAATAATGGAAACGCAAGTTTGACAACATATGGTTTAAGTTTAGTAAATGCAACAAGTCAATATAAAGATTTATATACAGTAACAATCGATGACTATACAAATAATTATAACAATGCATCAAATAAAAAAGGTGATGCATTATATGAAACAAGTACAGGATGGGGAACTACATCATGGTATAGTGTCAGTTCATGCATGCCTCATTCAGCCGGTCCGTTCGTCATGCGTGGTGGCTATTGTGACGATGCGGCTGGTGCAGGTGCTTTCAATTTCGGCAACCAACTTGGTTCTGCCTACGGTGGTGTCGGTTTCCGTCCTGCCTTAGCGGTTTCTAGCACACTTTGACATAATATAAAATATAAATATTTTCGACTTGGCAGGGTATTTCTTTATGGAGAATATAGAATTGATTGTGTCAAAGAAGTTTAGTTCATGGAGTATAAGCTAAGTTCTTATACGACAAACACATGAATAGTAGAAATTAGGTTAGTAGCAAAATGGCGAAAATTTGAGTCTATGCAATTAAACAGGTAAGTTAAATAGCTCAATGTCAAATGTTGAAGCACAAGTTTCTATAAAACTTGTGCTCTTTCATTTTTTATGATAAAAAATGTGCTAATTAAAACAGTTCTTAAAATAATGTTAAAATCTATATTTTTAGGCATGCTAACACTAGCCTAGAGTATAGGTTTTTTTGTTATCTACATGCTGATAAAATTTTTAATCTGAAGTTTTCAAAGTTTTTAAATCCATATGCAATACGTTTTATAACTTTAATTTTATTAAAAAATGTTGGAGTGTTAAAAATTTAATTTTCTTACCCCAACATTTATTGTACAACCAAAGTTATTTGATTTTTTTATTATAGTCTATTTGTAAAATCTTTATTTAAAGATGTATTTGTAAGTATGCTATGTATATTTGAAGAATAAACATCTAAGTTAATCATATATTTTATTTCACTGTTTTGTTTACTAATAACATTGTTGTTTATGGAAGTAAAAATAGGTATATTAGACCCTTTAGAAATATTAGAAAGTAATATTCTACCGTTACTTGACATTGCTAAAATATGGGCATAATTGGTATTCAAGTCAGTTATCTTTTTAAAGTTTTCTTTATCTTTTTGAAGTAAAATATTAATAAGTATTCTTTTGATTTTGTTTTCTATATATCTTTTAGATTTCATTAGATTAATAATTTCATCATAATTTTTAGCAGAGGATATAGATTTAGTTAATTTGTGCTCTAATCCCTCTGTTACTTCATGTATATTTGAAATTTCAATTTCAGTCATGCTAATTATTTTATATTTTAAAAGATTAAATAAATCTGTATTTAATAATATTTTGTTTTGAATTAATTTATTATAAATCGATTCAGGAATATATTTAATTATATTTTCTATATCGTTATTTTTAATTGCATTTCTTATACTTGTGGCACTCGTGAAATTTAATTCGTTTTCATTTAATTTATGTTCGTTATAGTCTGAGCTGTGTCTTTGAATTAAATATGGAGTGATATTGCTATTTAATTTTTTTAAGGATTTTATATATTCAATACCAAGTATATTATTTGGTTTAGATACTTCATTAATTTCATTATCATTTAAATATTTGGATAAGACATTGCTTCTTGATTTTGCAAATGTATTATTTTTATCTTGTAATTTTATTTCTTCCCATATTGTTTTTTCGTTGTCTATAAGTTTAGTAGCAATATTATTTAAAACTTGTATATCAATACATTCACTTCCAAAGCAAATACAATCTATAATACCTAAAGAATTTAGTAATGATACTGCACCCATTGCAAAATATTCACTACTAGATGTAGCATAAATAGTAGGTAGTTCAATAACCAAATCTACTCCATATTCAGTTGCAATTTTTGCTTTAGTAAATTTATCTAATGTAGAGATATTACCAGTTTGAGTAAAGGAACCTGACATAACTAAAACAACGTAATCAGCATTAGTTATTTCTTTTGATTTTTGTATATGGTATATATGTCCGTTATGCATTGGATTATACTCTGTGATGATTCCTAAAACTTTCAAAATTAGACACTCCTTTTAATTACCATCTATTTACTTTAAAAAAATAGATGGTATAATATATATAGTTTAGCATAGAATGAATAAAATTTCAAGGAAGTGGAGGATATATAATAGAAACATGAGAAAAAAAATTATAATGTACACAGATGGTGCATGTAGTGGAAATCCTGGACCTGGAGGGTATGCTGCTATACTAATATATGAGGGAAATATAAAAGAAGTATCTGGATTTGAAAAAGATACTACAAATAATAAGATGGAACTAACAGCTGTTATAAAGGGACTAGAAAGTATAAAGCAGCCATGTGATATAGAAATATATAGTGATAGCACATATGTTGTAGATAGTGTTGAAAAAGGCTGGCTATTTGGTTGGTTAAAAAAGAATTGGATAAAATCAGATAAGAAACCAGTTAAAAATGTTGAGCTTTGGATTGAAATGCTTAAATATCTTAAGATTCACAATATAAAGTTTATAAAAGTAAAAGGTCATAGTGATAATGAATATAATAATAGATGCGATAAATTAGCAGTAGAAGCATATAAAAACATGTAATTTTATATCACCATAAAGCATAGAATGTTTTATGGTGATAAGTTTGAAAAATTATGTTTTAAAAATCATAAAAGAAAATAAAAAAAGTATAAAAGTATTTATTTTTTGTATAGTACTAGGACTTGCTACGGGAATTGTTTCTTATAATTTTTTGAGTGTAGATAATAAACATGAACTTGTAAATAGTGTTGAAAACACATTAGATATTTGTAAAAATGAAAATTTTGAAAAGGTTTCTATATTACAAAATGGACTTAAGTCAAATTTATATACAATTATTTTATTTTTAATTGTATCAACAACAATAGTAGCTCCAATGGTTTTTTGTTGTATATTTTTTTTAAAAGGTTTTGCAATAGGAATATATATTTCAGTTATATATAGTATATTTGGATTTTGGGATGGAACATTATCGAATTTTTTGATAAATATTATTCCTAATTTAATATTTATACCAGTTTATATATTTATAGGAATAAAAACTATAGATTTTCATTATTATATATGCGGTCCTAATTCACTGAGAGAAAAAATAAAGAGCCTGATATATTTAGGATATTCATATATTATTAGTATGCCTTTCTTTTTCTTATCAATAGTAATTGAGCAAATAGTATTTCCAATAGTATTAAATATATATATCAAAATATAATTTGTAAAATTAGATTGAAAAATATGAGGTATAAATTTTAAATGCTTATATGTCTTTTTAAAAGTAAATTAATAATGACTAGAAATATTGATGAAAAAGAAAGTACTACAAAATTAATTGTAATACTTTAGTTATAATTACTATTGTTAAATTATCTGTTTAAGATTAGAATGTTTAGTTAAGGATAAAGTATGTGATCTTTATCATCATAGAAAACATTTGCTTCATTAATAATACGAACATCTATAAAATATTGGTTTTTAAAGTCTGCAGTCTATTTAGCTGATACTTTATATTGTTCACAATGCTTATAGGTATTATATAATTACCTTTGCTATCACAGAATGGCTTTCCTGGTCCTACATAATTATCTCTACCATCGTAATAGTGATCATGAGGACCTCGTAATATGCCTCGACTATCGTAATAATTATCACCAGGGTTTCTCTTTATTCCTTTGTAATCAACATAAGGAGAACCTTCATATCTCTCAACACCACTTCCATCAAAATAGCTACCGGGTGCAAACATAATACTTCCTCCTATCAAAATTATTTGGTAGATTAAGATTTTTTTCTAATAATATTATATCATAATTTACAATATTTGTCAATAAATACAACTTAATATGTTGTTAATTACTATAGTTTTTAATGTATTGTAATATAAGAAATCATATTATATAAGGAGATTTTTATATTTAGTTACATAACTTCAAGTGTATATTATGTATGATTTGGATTCAACTTTAGGAAGTAGAAATATTCTAGAAGAAGTAACTCTAGATAACAATAAATCTTTTGTAGATAAGCAAAAGATTATAAATACACTAAAAAGTTTGAGCTTATATAAAGTGATAATATACAAAATGCAGCATGAACTTATATTAAATTATTTGCAATCTGGTTTTAAAGATACCTTTTCAGTAGATCAAATTCTAAGATTTGTACTAGCAAGATATTATATAATTTAAAAAGTAACACAGGTGCAGTAATACTAGATAAATCTATAGTAAATTTAGATGATAATACTGCAAGTAATGTTGTAGTATTTATCAATACATTCTGCAATACTGATACTAGTAAAATAGTACTAATCGCATTGCATCAAGCTAAAATTGTGAAAAATTTTGTAAAGTTAAATCTAGTTTTAACAACAGTAATGAAAATTATTTTAAAATTGAGTCAATATAACTTATATAAAACTGTTTAAATAATTTTAGACAGTTTTATATATATATATTGCGATGTTAAAACTTTTATATGTTATTTAGGTACTTTTTATATAAATAACTTGAAAATGAGTAGAAAGTATTGTACAATATATGTATCTCGGAGGTAGCAAAGTATGGATAGTGAAAAAAAGTTTTCAAATGAGATGTTTGGATATAGTAAACAAGAAGTAGAAGAATATACAAAAGAAATAAAATCAGCATACGAAAGTAGACTTCAAGCAGAAAAATCAGATTCAAATAGACTTTCTAATGAGCTTACAATAGTAAAGAAAAAATTAGAAAGATATGAAATAGATTACATTGAAAGACAAGAAAAAGTAGCTAATGCTTTAATTACCGCAGAAGATCAAGCAAAAAAGATAATTGAGAATGCTAGAGTTGAAGCAAACGAAGAACGTGAAAGAATAGAACATTTAATAGAATTGGAAAAAGAAAAACTATTAGATCTTAAAAAAGAAGTTATTGATCTTAAAGAAAGAACAATAAGAATGATGGACAAATATAGTTATGAGATGAATAGTTTACTTGATTAATCATAAATTAATAACAGTTGTAGTATACATAGAATAAAGGAGTTATCTATGAGAATTACAACTGTTTTTTTTAAGCGTAATATAAAGAAAATGACCAATACTATTAGTAATTGGTTTGTAAATATTGCGTATCTGACTTATATTTGTATACTATTGATATCGTTTGATTTTTTTATATTACATATTAATATTAGTACTAATATAATTAAACTTGCATCTGATTTTAGAATTAGTGAAGATAATGAATTTAATATTGCAAATTTTAAAAATATATTTCCAGTTTTAGATAGTACTAGCTATATTATAAAAGAAAAGCTGAGAAATGAAGTTATATCTGTTGCTAATGAAAACAATTCTGAATTTCAATTAATAGATAATATTGTAGTAGAGGATGCAGTAGCTACATTTTCAAATAAAAGGCAATTAAATATTGCTATAAATGATAGTCCTGATATAGAAAGAATTTCAATAGATAGTATGAGAATACTTAATTATTCTACTTTAAAAGGTTTGAATTATCAAGATTTATATAACAAAACAATCACACTTACTAAAAAAAGTGATAAAATTTTGCTGTATAATACACATACCTCAGAATCATATAATAATAGTGAAAAATATAAATTTGATTATACAGGAACATATAGAACAACAGATGCAAATTTTAATATGATTACCGTTACAAAAGAATTAGATGAAAATTTAAAAGATAAAAATATAAATGCAATTCAAGATACAACACCTCATGATTATGGGACATATACAAGTTCATATGCTCGTTCGAAAATAACAGTTAAAAACAGTATAACAAGTAACGGAAATTTTGGGATATCTATAGATTTACATAGGGATGCTAGTGGAGATTTGGCATTTGCACCTAAAGTAAATATAAAGGGAATAAATGTTGCACAATGTATGTTTGTTATAGGAGTGGGAACTGATAAAAGTAGAAATCCATATTATTTAGATAATTTGAGTTTAGCAATTCAAATTCAACTTTTAGCAGATAAAATATATCCTGGATTATTTAGACCTATGTTAATTAGAAATTCAGTATATAATCAAGATCTAAATAGATATTCTTTATTAATAGAAGTAGGTGCTACAGGAAATACTTTAGATGAAGCATATTATACAACAAGATGCATAAGCAACTTATTGGATATTATATATAAAAAATAAAAATTTATCTTGTAATGTATATTGTCATGTGATATAATCTACCTAACAGAAGGTGGTTATATGGAAACAAAATCAACAAATAATATTATTAAAAAAGTGATGCTTTGTATATTCATGCTAATATTTATAATAGCAATTTGTCCTATAGATTTACAAAACGATACTTTTTTTGACATATCACTAGGAAAAAAATATATTGATAACGGAATATTCACAATAGATAATTTTTCAATTCATAGTAACTTAATTTATCATACTCATCATTTACTTGTAAATATAATTATTTATAAGATATACAGCATATTTAATTTTATTGGGCTACATGTGTTTGAAATAATACTTACATGTATAATAGCTATGTTATTTTATTTGCTAAATAATCAATTTGTTAAAAGTAAAAAAACATCATATGTAATGGTATTTTTAGAAATTATTATGTTTTCAATATTTATATCATTAAGAGCTCAAATGTTTAGTAGTATAATATTTTTAATAGAAATTTTATTGATAAACAAATATTTGTATCAACCATTATCCAAAAAAATAAATAATATAATATTAATTGTTTTAACATTGATGCCAATATTACTAATTAATTTTCATGGTGGAGTAATATTTTTTTACTATATTATAATAGCTGTTTATTTAACTAATTTGAGCAAAATAAATTTAATAAGAATAGAAAAAGATAAAAATATAGATAAAGATAAATTGAAAAAACTTTTGCTTTTTTCAATTATAAGTTTACCGCTATTAGTTTTAAATCCTTATGGAATAAATGGGATTACTTACATGTTTGGAACATTAAATAATTCTTTTATAAATGCTAACATACAAGAATTTCAACCATTTAGTTTAAAAAATAAAACGGGAATATATATGCTAATATATTTTTTAATTCATATCTGTTCATTAATATTAAGTGATAAAAAAATAAAATTTCACGAGATATTATTTATATCAGGTACTATGTTTATGTCTCTATTATCAATTAGACATTTTATGTTTTATATAATAACAACAGTTGTTTTATTGCCACATTTGGAATTTATATTAATAAGAATGAAAAATTGGTTATATAGTTCATTAAATGAAAAGGGTCCTAAAGCAATGACAATAACAATATATATAGTAGTTTTTTTTGCTGTTATATCGGTGATCACAAGTAATTTAGCTAATAAAAGCTATGAATTAATACCTAATGGAATGTATCCTGTAAAAGCTGTTGAATACATAAAAGAAAATATAGGTTATGATAAAGTCATATTTAATGATTATTCTTGGGGAAGTTATTTGATGTTAAATAATATAAAAGTATTTATAGATTCTAGATGTGATTTATATACCAAGGAATACAATAAGGGTGTGACTGTAGCTGAAGACTATATGAAAACTTTAAAATGCGAAGTAAATTATGATGATACAGTATTTAAATATAAAATAGAATATTTTCTGATTAGAAAGAATGAACCACTCGCAATAATGTTACTTAGAGATTATAAATATGAAAAAATCTATGAAGATGATATATCGTATATACTTAAGAAAAAATAAAAACATTATTGAAATATATATTTCAATATGATATAATCAATTAATATAAGGAGGAAATGTTATGCAAGGTATTTCAGTAGATTTTAAAGGGTTAAGTCCATTTGTTGAGGAATATGAATTAAAGCTAATGGAAAATGGTGTATTTTCAGCTCATAATATGATTAATAATAAAACTGGTGCGGGTAGAAATATGCTACGGTTGGGTAGATTTAGCTAACAATGTGGCAGATGAAGAAATAGATAAAATTAAAAAATGTAGTGACAGAATAAAGAAACAAGCAGATGTATTTATAGTTATAGGAATTGGAGGCTCATATCTAGGAGCTAAGGCTATAGTTGATATATTCTCTAATACATTTAGTAATATGCAGTCACAAAGTGATAGAAAGCATCCTCAAATTATATTTGCAGGTAATAATCTAAGTGGCAAATATCTAAGAGATTTAATTGAATATATCAGTGATAAAGATGTAGCAATTAATATTATATCAAAATCAGGTAAAACTTTGGAACCAGCAATAGCCTTCAGAGTACTTAGATTGTTTTTAGAAGAAAAATATGGTGTATCAGGAGCATCTGAGAGAATTTATGTAACAACTGATAAAGAAGATGGTATTTTAAATAAAATTGCTAAAGATAATGAGTATGAAACTTTTATAATTCCAAAAGATGTAGGTGGTAGATATTCTGTACTTACTCCTGTGGGATTATTACCTATGGCTGTAGCTAATATAGATTTTGAAGAAATACTAGACGGTGCAACTTTTGCGGGATATGTTTACAATGAAAAAAGTATTGAAAAAAATGATTGTTATAAATATGCAGCATATAGAAATATATTAAACAAAAAAGGCAAAGACATTGAAATAATGGCTTCATATGAACCAAGTTTTATTATGTTTACTGAATGGTTTAAACAGTTATTTGGAGAAAGTGAAGGGAAAAACTCTAAAGGAATATTTCCTGTTGGTGTTAATTTTACAACTGATTTACATTCAATGGGACAAATTATTCAGGATGGAAAAAGAAATATATTTGAAACTGTTATAAATATAAGTAGAAATAGAAGTTTTATAACATTACCAAAAGTATCTAATGATGAAGATGGATTAAATTATTTAGCTGGAACAGAAATAGATTATATAAATAAACAAGCATTTTTAGCAACAATACAAGCTCATGTAGAAGGTGCTGTACCATGTATAGTTATAAATTTAGAAGAAGTAACAGAATATAATATAGGACAATTAATATATTTTTTTGAAAAAGCATGTGCAATAAGTGGATATATATTAGGTGTTAATCCATTTGATCAACCAGGTGTTGAAGCATATAAAAAGAATATGATGAATTTATTAGAGAACAAATAATAACTAAAACTTGTCGATATCAAAAATATCCATTATATATAATGATATTATTATTTTAGTTAAAATTTAGATAGTAGGGAATAACTGAAGTAGGAGATATAATATGAAAAACAAAACAATATCAGTAATTATACCTATGTATAATGAACAAGAAGTAGTGAAAATTTGTTATAATAGAGTTAAAAAAGTGTTAGATAGTATAAGCGGATATGACTATGAGATAATCTGCATTAATGATGGAAGTAAAGATGATACATTTAATATTTTACAAGAAATATCAAATGAAGATAAAAAATTAAAAATTATATCTTTTTCTAGAAATTTCGGACATCAACCTGCAGTATCTTCAGGACTTAAATTATCATGTGGAGATATAATCATAGTTATTGATGCTGATATGCAAGATCCTCCAGAATTAATCATTGATATGTTAAAATTGTATGAACAAGGAAATAGCGTTGTATATGCTCAAAGAACGGTTAGAAAAGGTGAATCAAAACTTAAGACATATACAGCAAAATTATTTTATATGTTAATTAATAAAATATCAGATATTAACATACCAATGGATGCTGGAGATTTTAGATTGTTAGGTAGAGATGTGGTAAATGTAATAAATTCTATGCCTGAGCGAAATAAATATTTAAGAGGACTGTATAGTTATGCTGGATTTAAACAAGCACCTATTGAATATGAGAGAGATAAAAGATATGCGGGAAAGACTAAATATACCTTAAAAAAGATGATTAAGTTAGCACTAGATGGTATAATAAGCTTATCTACAAAACCTTTAAAAATAGTGGGATTTTTAGGGTTCACTTCGGTAGTAATATCATTATGTATAATTATATATGCGATACTCTCATATATAATTAAAGCAGATAATATTTTGTCAGGATGGACAAGTATGATTTTAATAATTGTATTTTTTGGTGGTGTACAACTTATATCACTTTGGATAATTTCAGAATATATTGCAAGAATATATGATGAAACTAAGAGAAGACCCGAATATATAATTGAAAAGAAAATAAATTTATAGGTGTGGTATGAATAAAATAAGTTTGAATTCAAATCAATTAAAAATAATAGCTATTATTACTATGATTATAGATCATATTGGATATTACTTTTCTTTTATATTAACTGATTATATGTATATAACATTCAGAATAATTGGAAGAATATCTATGCCGATATTTGTTTTTCTTATTATACAAGGGTATTTTCATACCAAAAATTTTAAAAAATATATATTTAGAATATTTACACTAGCAGTTGTAACTCAAGGTTTGTTATTGCTAGTTGGATATATAAATTATAAACTAGTTCCACAATATGTAATTAATATTAATAATGAATTAAATATACTTTTTTCATTAGGATTAATATTAATAATTATAAATATAGTTGATCATTTTAATAAAAATATTATAGTTAATACAATTTATATATTAACTATAATAACTATTTACTTTATAGTACCCATAGATTATGGAGTTATTTCACTAACAATGGCAATTTGCTTTTATCTAATTCAAAAATTTAAAAAAGATATAACAATTAATAAATTTATTATTGTTATGTCTATTATATTTATTAGTTTATTAGTTGGGGATTTGTACAATTATATGATTTTGAGTATACCATTTATACTATTGTATAATAATAAACTCGGGATTAAATATAAAAATAGTAAATTTCTAGAATTTAGCATCTTTCCAATTCAACATGTAATATTATATATATTAGGAATGGTTATTTTTGTTATATAAATGTTATATAAGCGAAATGATAATGCAATAGTTTTTGTTGAAACTTTAAGAATATTATGTAAAAACACAAAATTGTTTACATAAACTATTTACAAAATTTGATTACTGTGATATAATATATATATTATAGTAATTTTTTTGGAGAGTAATACATAAGATTAAAGTATACAATAATCAAAGGAGGAAGTTTAGTGGAAACTTTTAATTTAAACAATATAGTAAAAATAGGTGGCACAATATCAAGTAATTTAGAGTTTAGTCATGAAATTTATGATGAAAGGTTTTATAAATTTTTTGTTGATGTTGAAAGATTAAGCAACTTGAAAGATTCTTTACCAGTTATAGTATCAGAAAGAATTATTGATATTAATAATATAAATATGGGAGATACAGTATTAGTAGAGGGTCAATTTAGATCATATAATGAATTAAACGATGTAAAAAGCAAATTAGTTTTATCTATATTTGCAAAAGAAATTAAAATAGCTAATAAAGAAGAAGTTTCTAAAATAAACGATATAATATTAGAAGGATTTATTTGTAAAAAGCCAATATATAGAAAAACTCCACTAGGTAGAGAGATTTCTGATATGTTAGTTGCTGTTAATAGATCATATAAAAAATCAGATTATATACCATGTATTTTATGGGGTAGAAATGCAAAATATTCTGAAACATTAGAAGTTGGTACAAAGGTTAAATTATCAGGTAGAGTTCAAGCAAGAGTATATGAAAAAAAACAAATGGATGGTGAATTAATTAAACATATAGCATATGAAATTTCGGTTGCTAAATTTGGTTTAAACGAAGATAAAGAAAAAGAATAATAAATGAATAGATAACCGATATAAAGTTGTATATCGGTTATCTATTTTGATAATTTAAAGTTAATGGATCAATTGTTTTACCAGAATTAGAATATATAGAAAAATGAAGGTGAGGTCCTGTTGTATTACCATTTTGTTTTCCGTTTGAAAGTATCTTAGGTCCAACATATGCTATAATCTGACCTTTTTTTATATTATCACCTAACTTTACTAGAGCATTGTCAGATAAATGAGCATATAACGATTTATATAAGTTATTATGAATTATAATAATATAATTTCCATACCCATTATTATCAAAACCTATATATTTTACAACTCCATTACTAATTGAATAAATAGAAGTTCCAGGTGAAGCTGGAATATCAATTCCAGTATGAAAACTATATTCATTAAATAGTTGTCGAACACCGTAATATGAAGATATTGTGATGGTGTTTTTTATCGGATAAAAATAATTATCTGTATCTGTTTTTGAAAATGAAAATATAAAAGAAACTACTAGAGATAGAACTCCAGTATAAACATAAAATTTTTTTATCATATGATCACCTAATATAATTATATAAAATAAAATTAGTTAAGTAAAGTGCATTGATATCTAATTTTATGTCGAAATATTACAAAAATATTACAAAATAAATAACAAAAAAAAAAATATATATAAATTTGCTAAAATTTTCTTTAAATATATTGCATTAAATTAAATTTCTGATATAATTTAATTATGAAATATAAGGAGGAATTTTTTTATGAAAAAATGTACAGAAATATTTGTAAGGGTTATGCCGATTTTAATGGTTGTTGTTATAATGTCTAGTAGCATATTTGGAATAAGTCCTAATTTACCTACTACAGGTGGCACTCAATTAAATGGAATAACTGATTTAGCTGGTAGTATATGGATAACAGCATCTGTTATTATTCAAATATTAGCAATTGCAGCAATTGTAATAGCTGGTGTAAGATA
This sequence comes from Clostridia bacterium, assembly GCA_028684095.1. Lineage (GTDB taxonomy): Bacteria > Bacillota > Clostridia > TANB77 > CAG-465 > RGIG5057. The sequence continues at coordinate 16,575 of JAQUGQ010000001.1, read as the reverse complement.
TATGTTTGCTAGTGCAAATGATAAAGCAGATATAAAAAAACAAACTATAGTACTTGTTGCTGGAGCAATACTTGTATTTGCAGCAGTACCGATTGCTAAATTTATTGGAGATACAGCAAATTCTGCATTATAATAATGCCAAATAATTGGGGTATTCATAAAGTAAAAACTTAAATATTACAGGACCCTGTTCTTGTAATATTTTTTATTAGGGGGTTGTAATGAGACAAATTAAATTAATAGTATACACAATATTAATTTTTACTATATTAATTAGTTTTAATACTATTTACGGAACTGGAGATATGCTTAATACAATATTTAATTCTGGAAGTACTTGGCTCGGTAATGCTATAGATCAAAATTCTGTTGGACTTAGTATTGCTAATTATATAAAAGGTGATTTGTTTAATTTAGTTAAAGAAATAGGAAATCTAATATTTTTTATTGTTGCTGCATTTTTAGGAGTTAAATATATTTGGTCGGGGGTTACAGGCAAATCACAAGTAAAAGAGACTTTACCTACATTTATTGTCGGAGCTACTTTCTTTTATTCAGCTCAACTAATATTTGATGTTTTTAATGGAGAATTTGATACATTGTTTCAAAATAGTAGCTATACAAACGTATTTTCATCAATATGGGCAACAGTGGTAATTATTGTTCAAATACTAGCAATATCTGGAATTGTTGCAATTGGATTAAAGTATATGATTTCATCAGCAGATACAAGGGCAGATATAAAGAAAGATTTGCTTCCTATGGTGCTAGGTCTTATTTTTGTATTTAGTATATCAAAAGTATTGACTTTTATTGTAGATGTAGGTCAGGAGTTATTCACATAAGAATTCAAAAAATAGAATTATATATATTCTATTTTTTTTTTTTGCTATATAAAATCCTGAAAAAATACAAATATTACATAAATATTACGTTTGATTAAAAAAAACAACATTTTGTTTAAATATTTTATAGTTTTAATATATTTCTATTGAAATAATGTTTATTACATGGTACAATTTAAACAATTAAATATACTAATGAAAATGGAGGTTATTTTATGGGGAGAACATATACAGTACCAAGAAATGTTAAAGGAGAATCTAGACTATTATATATATTTACGGTAAGATCTTTTATTACTACTGCAGCATGTGGTATGTTAGGTTTTGTAATATCAGTAGTTTTTTCTATTATTGGATTGAAAATGGCAGGATGGATTGTTATGGTAATATTAGCACTTATAGGGTTTGGTGTAGGAACACTTACAATACCGGATACACCTATTGTTGGTAACTTGAGAAAAGCAGGTGGAGAAAAATTAGGAGATATAATAATCAGAACTATCACGTTTAGAAGTAGAAAAAAAATATATATATATAGAGAAGGAGGAATAAAATAATGGACATTACAGTTATAGGGTTAATTCTAATTGGTGTGTTTGGTATATTTTATGCAGTACTAACATGGGGAAATAACAAGAAAACAGGAGGAAACTCTAATAATAATAATACAAATAAACAAAACAACAATAATGTTAATATAGACAAGAAAAAAGTTGTCACAGAGGTAAGAAGAAAAGATATGTTTAATTTCATTGAATTTAATAAAATAGTAGACGATATGATAATACAAGAAAAAGAAAGTAAATATACAATGGTTATACAATGTAAGGGTATAAATTACGATCTTATGTCTGAAATAGAGCAACTTGCAGTTGAAGAAGGATTCATAACATTTTTAAATACTTTAAAATCACCAATTCAGCTATATGTTCAAGCTAGAGCAATAAATTTAAAAACTAGTTTAGATATCTATAAAAGTAGGGTTGATGATATAAACCTAAAATATAATGAATCAACAGACAGACTAAAAAAATTATCTAATGATATAAATACTACTGAAGTTGCTATGCGTCAAGCAACAGTTGAAAGAGAAAAATTTGCAAATATTTCTGAATATGCTCAAGACATAACAAAATATATTGAAAAATTGAGTTTAAATAAACATATGTTGCAAAGAAAATTTTATGTAGTAATATCTTATTATAAATCAGAAGTAAATACTACTGCAGAATTTTCAAAAAGGGAATTACATGATATATGCTATAGAGAATTATACACACGTGCACAGTCTTTAATAAGTGGTTTGCAATCTTGTTCTGTATCATCTAGGGTACTTACATCTAATGAATTGGCTGAATTGTTATATATTTCATATAATAGAGATGATGAAAAATTATTAGACATAAAGACAGCATTAGATTCTGGTTTTTATAGAATGTATTCAACTACTAAAGATATACAAGAAAAAAAGAAAGATGCTATGGAAAAACAAATACAAGAAGAAGCAATGAATAGAGTTGAACAAGCAATAAAAACTGCTATAGCAAGTGGAATAATAAAATCAGAAGATGAGATGATAGAGGAATTTGAAAATACTGCTGATATAGAGGCAATTAAAATAATAGAAGACACAAATATTAGTGATGAAGAAAAGAAAAAAATACAGCAAGTAATTGTTGATCAACATAATAAAGGCATTGATGACAGAAAAGAAGAACGTGAACGTGTACAAAAGGCGAAAAATGCTATAAAAAATATTAACGAAGCAGCAAAAAAAGAAATTGTACAAGAAGAAACCAATATAGAAGAGAATAAGGAAATCACATTAGAAAAAAATAGTGAAGAACTTATTATAAGTAAACCAAAAGTTATATTACAAGGCGAAAAAGTAGAAAATAAAACTTCAAATGTAAATTCGTCTGAAGATTCAATTATTTAGGGGGGATATAAATGTTTGGAGTAAAAAATAAGAAAGTAGAAGAAAAGAAACCTGCTGAAACTACAGAAAGCAACTTAGTAACGTCTAGTGCAGATATTATAAGTAGTTTAGATATTAATAAATCAACGTTAAAGGATTTAATTGCACCAGCTGGAATAGATGCATCACATTTTGATTATCTTGAAATATTTTCTAAGGTATCAAGATTTGCAAGAACATTTTATGTTACAACACTTCCAAGACAAGCATCGTTTCCATATTTTTTATCAAATATTTATGAATTTGGAGACATAAATACATCGGTATATATAACTCCAATTTCTGAGACAACATCTCAAAATGAGCTTAATAAGACAATTGTTGAGTTACAGTCAGAAAGATATGTTGCAGATGATAGAGGTGATATTAATAGATCATCAGTATTATCAACAAAACAAGCTGAAGCTGAATCATTAAGAGATCAAATAGCTGCAGGATATAATAAGCTATTTGAAGCAACTATTATAGCGACATTGTTTGCATACAATAAAGCAGAACTTGATAAAGCATCTGAATTATTAGCTATGGAAGCATCTAAAAGTATGGTCGGAATAAAGGCTACATGGGCACTTCAAGAAGAAGGATTTCAAAGTAATTTACCGCTTAACAAAAATAAATTAAATAGAAAGCATACATTTGATAGAGGATCTATGGGTACTGTATTTCCATTTTTATCTTCTGATATAGGACATGAAGTTGGTGTTCCAATAGGAATAAACAAACAGACAGGGTTACCATTATTATTTGATAATTTCCATTCTAGTTTAACTAACTATAATATGATTATATTTGGTAAATCTGGTTCTGGTAAATCTGTAACTATTAAAACAATTATGGCTAGATCATCAGTTTTAATGGGAGTAGAAAATTTAGTACTTGATGCTGAAGGTGAATATGTTGTTGTTGCTGAAGCTTTAAATGGAATTAATATAAACTTAAGTCCAAATAGTAATACAGTAATTAATATATTTGATATAGAGCCTGAAATTTCAAAAGATGAGATAACAGGAAAAGAAAAACTAGTACTTAATGTGGAAAATAAAGTAGAAGATGTAACTCAAGCATTACTTACTATGGCAAGAGGTGCAACAAGAAGTACAGAAGTTAATGAACTTACAAAACAAATAATTGCTGAAATAGTATCTAAGTTATATCATAATTCAGGAATAGTAAATGATGTAAATTCATTATATGTAGATGTTTCTGAATTAAGTGGTCTAAATAATTATGTTGGACTTACAAAAAAACAAATGCCAACTATAGGTAAATGGTATGATTTATTAGTTGAGATTTCTGCTGGAGATCAAAATGAAACATATGCATATCATTATAATTATTTACTTAAAGTTATGAAACAATATTGTAGAAAATTTGATGGACAAATGGCATATTTTGATGGTCAATCAACATTTGAACTTATGGATGGGAATCAATTTATAAATATAAACATATCACAATTGGAAGAAAAGTTTGCTAGACCACTTGCACAACAAATATTACTTTCTTGGATATGGGAAAAATATGTTAAGAAAAACAGTGAAGATAAGAAAAAGGCTAGAAGAAAAAGAGTATTAGTCGATGAGGCTTGGATGCTTTTAGATTATCCAGAAGCTGTACAATTTTTAAATACAATGGCAAGACGTGCTAGAAAAAGAAATGTATCATTGGCAGTTGTATCACAAAAATTTCAAGATTTCTACGAAAAGAAAGAAGCACAAGCAGTTTTAACATCTTCAGAAATAAAGTTATTCTTATCACAAGATAAATCTGAAATTGAATATTTAAAAGAAGTTTTTAAACTTAGTGATGGTGAAGCAGATTTTTTACTTACATGCACAAGAGGAGAAGGACTTATACGTATAGGACAAGAGTCAGCAGTTATAGCAATTCAACCTACACAAAAAGAATTTGAATTTGTTGAAACAAACGTAGCAAAAATGTTAGCTATGAAAGAACAAAAGAATAAGCAATAAAATATTTGGAAATGGGTGATGAAATGGAAATAAATTCAAAACGAATTGCAAAAATTATATTTATAATGTTGATATTATTAGTTATATTTATTCCGATATCTGATGTGCTTGGTGTGACAAGTTCAACAGCAGCTGATACTGAGACTGCTCAAGAATTCAAAGGATTTTTAGCATGGATGTTGAAGATAGGAACAGGGCCACTTACAGCAGCTATAGCAACACTTTTAAATATCGTACTTATCATAGTATTTATGCTATTATATTTTATATTTTCTCCAATATCTGCAGGGCTTGCTTTTCCATTTCCAGATCAAGTGATCTTTAATAAAATTGGTTTTTTTGATCCGAATTTTATCAATCCAACAGATGTTGGTGGTTCACCGGTTCTAATATTACAAACCTTAATAAAAAATTTGTATTATACAGGGTTTGTTATAGCAGGTGCGGTTTTTGTAGTGGCAGCAATGACTATAGGTATAAAACTTGCACTATCTACAATTGCATCTGAGAAGGCACATTACAAACAAGCATTAGTGACTTGGGTAACAGGTGTATTCTTATTATTTACAACGCATTTTATTATGTTAGCTATATTTACTGTTAATGAGTCATTTGTAAAAATTATATCAGATGCAACTACTAATATAAAATTTACATTTCAGTGGACTGAGGCTATACCTTTAATAGGAAACTCTGTAACAAATATTTTGAATGCTTTAACTGGTTTTTTTGGGGGAACAGAGCCATTAGGTGTAGTACCGGTGTATGGTTATGGTGGATTACTTATAAAATTTGCTTCAGCTGCGCTGGGGGGAGATCTTGTAGCCAGTATAATATGTGGAATTTTATTAGGACAGACATGTGCAATAATAGTAATGTATTTAAAAAGACTATTTTATAGTATAATATTAGGAATAATTGCACCTTTAATAATAGCAGCAGATATAATGAAGAAATCATTATAAAGTAAGGGGGAGAGAATACTATGGCGAAATCAGATGGTGAGAAAGGCAAAGGATTATATGAAAATTGGTTAAAAAATTTTACAATTAATATAATGACACAAAGCTTTCATGCATTCCTACTTATGTTTATATTGAAAATGTTATCAGAAGTAAATTCTGTTACTACTCAGACTGCTACACATCTTGAAACAAATGATGGTATACTTGCAGTATTATCTATTGTAGGTATGATGGGAATAATTAAATTTGAAAAGTTAATTAAACAATTATTTGGAATAGGTGAATCTTTAAGTGGTAGTTTACAAGCTTCGGGTATGGAAGCATTCCAGGGATTTAAAGCAGCAAGTAAGTTAAGTGGAGAAATAACTCAACCATTTAAAAAAAGTCGTGAATCTAGAAAGACAATGAATAAACTTGGTACAAATCTTGGATTAACTCCAAATGGAGAAAATGGTACCGGTACACTTGGAAAATATATTAAAGGGATAGGTAATGTAGCAGGTGCTGGTGGTGGTGCTGGTGCTGGTGCTGGTGGAGGTCCTGGTGGTGGTCCTACTACAAGAGCACCTTTATCTAATAGGACACAAGAACTTTATGATAAGATGAAAGATGCGAAACAAAATGGGGATATGGATTTATATAGAGCTCATAGAGATCATGCGGTTACTCAGATGAAATCAGAAAAAATTGGTGCTGGTGGAGGTCCTGGTGGAGGTGCTCAAACTAGTGGTAACAATACTGGTGGAACTCCTAAAATGACGAGTCAACAACAAGTAGAGCAATATAATGATTCTGTATTAGAAAATAGACAAGATTCTAGAAAAAAATGGTTAAATTCAGCAGGAACATTGGCAGCACTTTCTATGGGACTTGGTGCAACAGATACTACGGCAAATGCATTAACAATAGGTAATATATTAAATGATCCAATTAATGCTGCAGGTAATAGATATATAGAACATGGAGAAAATATAACTGCAAATAAATCTACAGGAGATTCTAGATATGATGAAAAAACTGTAAGTAATGCAATTAAAGATGGATTTACTCGTGCTACTAGCAATATGAGAAATGGTGATGGTAAGTTAAATCCGGTTAAAATAACCGTTGCCGCTGCAACATCATACGTGGCAACACCATATAATGCAGCTCGTGGTGTCTTAAAATCTTCAAAAGTAGATAATGTTGATAATATATAATAGTATCAAGGGGTGAAATTTATGTTAGATAAAATGAGGACAGGCTTAAATATATTTATATTATGTATGTTTGTAGTTGCAATTGTATACGGTATAATTACAATAATATATAATGCATTTAATGCTGATAGTATTAATAATGTCAATATTATATCCACTGAAAATATTGATACATATATAACAGAAAAAAATTTAGTTATAACTGATTATAGTACATTTTTTGTACTTGAAGGATGTGTACAAAAATTGATAACATCATTACATGAAAATAAAACATCAGAAGTATATGATGTTTTAATTGGAGATTTCAAAACACAAATCGATAATGATAAAACAAAGTTAATAAAATATTATAATAATAATTTTAAATATGAAACTGTTGAAGATATGGATGTTATAGGATATCAAAATTTTAATAATTTAAAACAAGTTTATAAAATTGATGAATATAACTACATTTGTATAGTAACTAGCATAAATGAATCAAAGTTAGCTAAAATTGGAATAAAATTAATTAGTAGTGACAAATATATAGTTTCATATTTAGAGATATAGAGGTGTGTAATGATAGATGAAATAAGAGATAATCCAAAATTAGCGATAATCTTATTATTAACTGGTATATTAGCAGTAGTAATATTTGCAATATTTATGCTAGTTTTAGTATGGTCACCTAAAAAAAGTTATAATGACACCACTAATAATATAACTAATCAAAATAATAATTTAGAACTTGGGAATTATATTATGACATATATAAATGAAAAAGATGTAATAGAAAAATATTGTGAAAATATATTAAATACTTTTGCTACTAATGATGTTACTCTAATAAATAACATTATGTTACCTGAATATTTAGTATTTAGAGATATTAATAAATCTGGTTTGAAAGATGCTTTAACACAAAAAGGTGTGCTTGGAAAAATATTAAAATTTTCAGATTATAAAGTTGCAAATCATCCTAAATATGGAAAAGTATTAGAGATAAATATTACAACTTATGACAATACATATAATGATAAAATGTTAGTTATACAAAAATCACCAAATGATTATAAAGTGTCTTTTGATGGATTTATAGGATTAGATAAAAATGTAAAAAGTGTTGTTATTGATGGATTAAAATTAGATATTAATGAAATTAAAGAATTATCTACATTGACATCAATAAAATTTACTTTAACTAATGTATCTGGTCATAGTATAATTATAAATAAAGAAAATAATTATGAAAATGTATATTTACAATTAACTACAAATTCAGAAGTTAGAATGAGTTCAACATGGCTTGCTGGTGAAATCAAGGAGTTAACGAATGGATATGTTGTTAATTTAAATACTGAATTTGTTACATCTGGATTAACTAGCGGTTTAGCAAAAAGTATAGTTATAAAAAATGTATATGACACTCTTGCTAAAGAAACAAAAGATATAGAATTTCCAATCAATTAATTAATTGAACATTAATATGTAAAGGCGGTGGATAATTATAATGGATGATTTTGAATATGACCAAAATGAAGAACTACAAGATAATAAACCAAGTTTATATGATAGAGCCCATGATATTAAAGATAAATACGATAGTACTAAAAATAAATATGATAATATAAAAGGTACAGTAGATAAAGCTAAAGAATATAGAAATAAAATAAGAAATTCTAGTCAAGCAGGTAAAGCTGCTGCAAAAGAAACAGGTAAAGCTGCTGCAAAAGAAACAGGTAAAGCTGCTGCAAAAGAAACAGGTAAAGCTGCTGCAAAAGAAACAGGTAAAACAGCTGCAAAAGAAGTGGGTAAAACAGCTGCAAAAGAAGTGGGTAAAACAGCTGCAAAAGGAGCAGTAGCTGCTAGTGGAGTAGCTACTGCAGGAGTTGGAACAGCGGTAGCTGCTGCAATTGAGGTTGCTGATAGATTAAATAAGATAAAAAAAGCTGCAGAAAAAAAAGTTAATGATAAGATAAAAGAAAACACAGGTGTTGATGTTACAATAACAAAAAGAATAATAAAAGTTGCGATAATTTTTTTACCATTTTTCTTCATATTTTTGTTTATTACTGTTGGATCTGTCTGGTTAGCTAGTGAAGATACATACACAGATTTAGCAGCAATTATACAGAAAAGAGAAAAAAGATATGCTGAAACTGGAAAATTAACAAAACCATTATTATTAATGAGTGATATGCAGATAAGTGAGATAGTAAATAAAGATTACGATTCATCTGCACCTCTTTTAGAAAATAGAGATTTGTGTTATGAAACATATTTAGAAGAAAAGTATAAAAAAGAATATGATAATTATATGCCAACACAAGAAACTGACCCTGTAGATAAATATGCTGTAAAGGGTGGAATAGTAAAATCATATTTAAAAGCAGAAAGAGATAATTTTAACAAAGTAAAATGGAATGTTGTAGCTTTATCGGGTACACTTGGTAGTGCAACTACAATAAAATATGATACTTTATTAATGCCAGATATAAATTTATATAAATATTCTCCGAATGCAACTGTAGATCAAATTAAAAATATGTATGTTGATATGTTATATAAAAATCTTCAAATGTGGGTGATTCCATATGCATTAAATATAGCTTCTATGGATAATGATTTTGGTAAAGATGTATTAGATAATATGTGGCATCCAATAACTGTTTCTTTGTATCAATTAGATAGATTGACTAAGATTACAACAACGTATTATTATTTATATACAGATGTTAAAATTGATCATTATGTTGCTGTATCTAATGGAAAAGGTGGTGTGAAATATGTATATAGTTACACCAGCTATGTAGTATCTACAACAGCTACAACTTGGATAAGTACTCCAACAAGTAGATATACAGTTACTTTACAAAGAGATTTAAATAATGAATTTAAAAGAGCAGCAATAAAAATTGGTCCTACATATGATAGAAATCAAGTTCCATACAGACATGTTCCTAAAGCTACGGATATTCAAGATTTTTATAATATAATAAAAGCTAAATATAAGATTATACCTATAAGTGAGGCAAACCCACCAGTTGAAAAGGTTATTGTATTAGATGCAGATGGTAAAGAAATTATAACAGAACTTTGGGATGAAGAATTATTAAATGATGGAACTGAAATAAAAGATTATAAAGTTTCATACTATTCTCCTGAAAAATATGCTAAATTAGGAAGAAAAATATCTAGAATTGAATGGTTTCAAGATTATGGATTTGGTACAAATGAAATTTTTCCTACTAAAACAGATGATGAAAAATATGCAACAAAACTAAAATATAAGGGAATTGCTCCTATTGAGCCATTAATACAAGAATACTCATATTCAGACTTAGATTTTGGATTTCAACAAATAACTAAACATCTCAAATGGCTCCAAACTAACGGTATGACTGGTAGTGGTAATTTAAGTGCTTATTTTATACCAGAAGGCGGATTTTATTGGCCAGTGCAAGCTGTACTTGGACCTGGAAAAGAAATTGACGACCTTATTACAAGTAAGTTTGGGAATAGAACAGATCCAGTTACTGGTCAAACAGGTACATTTCATGGTGGTATAGATATAACTCATGGTGGAATAGGCTGTTTTGTTATGCTAAATGGCAAACATGATCCCTCAGTAAGTTATGGTCCAGATGTTTTAGCTGCACAAAGAGGAATAGCATATATAAAGCATAATCCTGGAGGATATGGTGATTATGTTATTATAGATCATGAAAATGGTTACTTTACATTATATGCACATTTATTTTCGATATCTATTACTGAAGGACAAACTGTAACACAAGGGCAAAAAATTGGTGTAATGGGTACAAAGGGACATAGCACAGGAGTACATCTACATTTTGAAATAATAGAAGCTAGTAGTATAAATGATATATTCAATAATGCAAACAAACGTGACCCAAGATTATTTTTTAATGATGATGGTTCTACCATATTACCTTCATATGATACTTTAACTGAGTTTGGTGAGCAGACTATTGGTGCAATGTGTGCTAAAGCTATTTCAATGGCTAATAATGCTGATATATTGTATAGACAAACTGGTAGACAATTAGTTACAACTATAAGTGGATTAGATAGTATGACTCAAACAGATTGTAGTGCATTTATAAATTCAATGTTTAAGACATATTTAAATGTAAATCCAGATGCAAATTCAGAGACTATTTTGGCTAAAGGTACATCTGGATATGCTGAAAATGGTTGGAAAGCTCATGTTGGTTCTTATAGTGGTGATACTTCAATACTAAGACCTGGAGATATTTTATATAGACCTGGACATGTTGGAATTTATGTCGGTGATGGTAAACAAGTTGATCATGGAGGACCTGGAGGAACAGATTCACAAACGGATCCATCTTGGAAAGGACCAAAATATAGGGACGTATCCAATACATATACTAAATATATAAGATATACAAATCCAGCTGCAACGATTCCTATTAATGGAGATAGTTTAACAGCGATTGAACCTACAAGTATAGATTTAACTGGCGTACTTAATGATCCAAGAACAATAGAATGTTTTAGAGTACTGTTAGCTGGTGAAGCTGGTACCATGGGTAATATATCAGATGTAGATATTTTAACTGTAGGAAGTTATACAAATCAATCTCAAACTGAAGCATTGTTTATAAATAAATATAATAATTATACATATTCAAGTAGCTGGACTTCAGCGGATTATCAAATGGATAGGGTTGCAGTTGCAACTACAGTTGTTAATAGAACAAGTGGAGATGCAAATAAATTATATAATGTTATGACAGCCCCATATCAGTATGTAGTTGTAAGTCCATCTGCATATCAGGCAAACTTAGCAAAATATAATTCATATACTGCAGATCAAAAAGCATCTATTGATTCAGCAATTCGTATAGCAATAGTTAACTCAAATAATAGTTATTCTTTAATCGGAACTTGTAAAAACTATTGGTCTTATAGTGCATTTATGAATAATCATTCAGACAAAACTGGGCTATATAATATAGCTGGCAATTTATTCTTTACATATAATTAAAAAAAGAGGTGTTTAAATGCATATAAATATAAGAAATATTGTAATATGTATAATTTCAGTTATTTTATTTAATATGAGTTTTCATATTATATTAAATATATCTAAAAATGAATACTTAAAAAAGGTAATTAAAAGTGATAGTCAACAAATGTTAAAAGATTATATTGTATATAGCGATATGAATGTAGTTTTAAAAAAATATTTAGAATCAGTTAAAAATAGTGAATATAAAAAAACAAATGACATGTCATTGTTTTATGCGAAAAAAAGCAAAAGTGAGTATGATATATTAAAGAGCAAACTTCAATTATCAGATAATTATACGATTGCTATAGAAAAAGTATATGTATTAGATAATAAAATATATAAATGTGTATTTAATATAAAAACTACTAATGATACAGTAAACACATACACTATTTGTTTGAAATTAGATTCGGATATAAAGTATTTTAGAATATTGGATTTTGTAATTTAGAATAAGAGGTCATATTATGAAAAATAAAATAATTATAACAGTTATATTTATCGTGATTTGTATAGTTATATATATAGTTATATATAGTTATACAACACAAATTAACGTTAAAAATAAGAACAACACTTATGAATCTACAAGTATGTACGAAAATTATAGAGTCGATTACGTAAATAAATATATTGAAACTCTTAAAAACAATAATTATGAAGTAGGTTTTAATATGCTTGATGACAGTACTAAAAAAAGTTTCAATAATAATTTAAAACAATATTCTGAATATATTACGAATTTAACTAGGAATATGAATAAAACAGATAATGGGATAACAATAAATTTAATTAATGATCTTTTTATGAAAAATTGTAATATAATCGAATATGAAATAATATCTAAAGACTGTGAATATATAAAGGATAATGAAGTGTATTTTTCAGAACAATATACTTTATTTAGCGAATTTAAGTTAATAGAATATTCACCAAACGTATTTAAAATATATATAAAATAATATTAAGAAAGAAGGTAAATTAATGGATTTTCAGACTAAATTATTAAATATATTTAATAAAATATTTTGGATTATAGTTGTGATAATATTTATAAATGAGGCATATAATTTGCTTGAGCCTAAGATAATCGGAATATTTAAGGATAAAAATATGGTAACAGATTCTGATATAATAAATGAGCTAAGTGATTGCACAACAACATATTTTGATTCTATAAATTTTAAACAATATGACAAGTCAAATATGTTAAATGCTTATTTAAATAGAAAAAGTTATAAGGAATATGATACTATTTATAATAAGATAAATAATGATTCTGAATATAAACTTATAGTCAAATATGCTTATAGACTGATGAATGAAACATATAGATGTTATGTTTTAGTTCAAGATTTATCTACAAATAATCAGCAATTTATTAGCAATGATGATAAAAATAGTATGCATGAAATTATAGTTAAATTAAATGTAAAAAATAGTACATTTAAAATTTTGTATGATAAATTTAAGTAGATTGGAGGACTAAAATGTATATAAGCAAAGTAAAGATATTTTTTCTATTTTTAATCATTGTTTCTGTATTATACAAGTCAAATATTGAAAGTAAAATAATTGATGATATAAACACCTATTCATTAAGAAGACATCTTTATAACAATCAAGAATTGCCATCTTTTCCAAATGATTATGTAAGTGAAGAATATACAAAGCTATATTTACAATATTTTTTAAATATACTACAAAATAATATAAATGCAGATATATCGAAATATGTTGAAGAAAGTTACTATAAAGATAAAATTGAAAATAGTAAAGAGATATTTAATAAAAATATGAAAGAAAATATCATAATAGTAAATCCAACAAGCAATTATCAAAATTGTGAGTATATTACTATGTTTGTTAATAAGGATGGTTATAAAACTTTTGTATTTGGTGTTATGGTAATGGAAAAGGGTTTAGACTATCCAAGAGGTTTTAGTTCACTTAAAGAAAGAAATGATAAGGATAAATCGAAAATGATGGATATACATGTAATAGAATATTCGCCATATAACTTTAAAATAATATTTCCAGATAAAACAATATTAGTGGAGGATTTTTAAATGAAAATAAATTTCAATCAATTAGAACAAATAAAAAAAGAAGAACAAGTATTAGAAATGTACGTTGAAAGTATTGATGATAGCTTTAATATGATAGGATATGTATCAGATAAAATTAAAACAATATTGCCAAGAGATGAAGCATCAAGTGTTGTAAATGAAGACGGACTAGTTGATACTAAACATATTATTAATAAAGCTGGTAAAAGAATAGAAGTTTGTATTAAAGATATAATAAAAGATCAAAATGGTACAACACTAGTAATAGCATCTAAAAAAATATTAGAGCTTAAAGTTAGAAGATGGATGTATATGTATCTTAAACCCAACATGAAGCTAAAAGGTGTTGTAAGAGGACTTACTGAATATGCAGCATTTATAGATGTTGGTGGAGGAGTTACGGGCATGCTAAAGACATCTGATATATCAGATGTCATTGTAAATCATGCTTCAGATATACTTAAACTTGGTCAAAGAATAGAAGTTAATGTTAAAAAATTTGATAGAGATACGGGTAAAATAGATTTATCATACAAGGAAAATTTTGGTACATTTGAAGACAATATCAAAAACATAAAAGATGGTGATATTGTAGAGGGTACAGTTAGAACCAGAACTAGGACAGGTATATTTATAGAACTTAAACCTAATTTATCTGGTATAGCTGATCACGTTAGTGGTATAGAATATGGACAAAAAGTATTAGTAAGTATTAAAAAAATAAATATAGAAAAAAAGAAAATAAAGCTTGTTATAATAGGCTAATAACTTAATTTTTTTAAGTTATATATATGTTAAATTTAGAGTAAAATTTAAGGAGTGGTAGAAATGATTAAAGATAAAGAAGTAAAAACGGCTGTATCGCCTTTTGCTGTTAGAGAAAATGAAGTGAAAGTTTTTGATGGTAAAGAGGGATTTGCATCTATAAATCAAGTTGTATTTAAGATGGATATGGGATACATAAATGAATTGCACATTAAAGCATTAGAGATTGTAAATGAATTTTCATTTGTAACATCTAGACAAGTTACACAAATTTTAAATAAAAGAAATAAATTGGAAGAAATAGAAAAAGAAAAAAGACAAGATAAGGTAGCTAAGTTACTTGAAGATTTAACAAAATCTAAAGTTCTTGCAAGATATTATTTTGAAAGTGGTAGCGGAAAAAGCTCATTTAGAGTATATGGACTTGATAAACTTGGCACATACATATTGAAACAAAGAAATATAAATACAAATTGGCAACCAACAGACAATATAAAAGCTGCATATGAGTTAAAGAGAAAATTAGCAGGAAATCAAATAATTATAGCTTATATGGAAAAAGTCGCAAGTTATTCAGATGTAGATGTAAATTTTTTACTATATTCAAAAAAATATAATGTAAAGTTTAAACCAACAGGTGGACTTATTAAATTAAAAAATGGTACAACTGAGATTAACTATGTATTTGAAATTGTAAGAAGAAATGAAGATTGGCAAAATAATTTTGCTACAAAGATACAATTATACTCGGATTTTTTCGAAAATTTTGTTAAAAATGATGCAGGAATTTCTGACCTTCCACAACTTGTATTTGTTGGAGAAGATGTTCAGCATTTAGCAGAAATGTTTAGAGTTATAAAACAAATAACAGGAGTGTTGAAAGATAGCGAGATATACTGTACAACTGATTTAAGACAATTAGAGGATTCATTAGAAAGTTCAATAAGTATATTTGAGCAAGATAACTTAACTAAAAAATATAAATTAATGAATTTAAGTTTAGATATGTTAAAACCTGGTGAAAAATTAAATGATTCATCAAATACACTTAAAACCGATACTAAATTTAATCCTAATATGATAGTAGAGTGATGAATTTATGAAAAACACTGCAAGAGCCATTATAAAAATTAATGATAATTACATATTTATGAAAAGAGAAAAGAAAGTTAATAATGAAATAAAAACATTTTATGCTACTGTGGGTGGACATTTAGAAGATTATGAATCTTTTGAAGATGCATGTATACGTGAAGTATATGAAGAATTAGGAATAATTGTAGAAATTGATAGTTTATTTCATGAAGAAGAGAATATTGATTTGGATAAATATGAAAAATTTTATATTGTAAATTACATAAGTGGAGATATAGGTACAGGAAATGGTGAAGAATTTATTAATATTGATATAGATAAGTATGGGAAGTATGAAGTATCATTTATAAATAAAAATGAATTAAGTAATTATAATATACTACCCACTAAAGTTAAAGACAAACTAATAGAAGAAATTAATAATTAAAATAAGGTAGCCAGGGTAATATATCATGGCTATTTCTTGTGTAAAGTGAACATAAATAAGGGATTCTAAATTTTAAAGTGTTGGATTTAGTAGAAATTTAATTAAAAACAGATAAATTTCAAAAAAGATGTTGACAAATACAAATATAAATGTTATCATAATATACGTCGCTAAGATGCGACAAAAATAGAGAAAATATATAGACAAAACAA
>JAQUGQ010000028.1 GCA_028684095.1 Clostridia bacterium | reverse complement strand
AAATTGTTGTTCCTGACACAGAAATGTATAGACAAGCAGGAAATAGCATAATTGTAAATATATTTGAGGCTTTATTAAAAGAGATAATAAAAACAGGGGAGTTAAGTGAGGTAACAAATGATTAAATTAGGAACATTATTTAGTGGCATAGGTGCAGTAGAACAAGCATTGAAAAGGTTGAACATTGAACATGAGATTGTTTTTGCATGTGATAATGGCGATATTGAAATAGATTATGATCAAGATATAGAAATGAAAAAGGTTAAATCTATGAATACTAAAGAAGAGCAAAAAGAATATGTAGATAATTTATATAAAATGAAAACTAGAAAACAAAATCACGTAAAACAAAGTTATTTAGCAAATTACAAAATAGATCCAAATGATTTTCATTTAGATGTAAAATTACTTGATGGAACAAAATATCAAGGACAAGTTGATTTATTAGTAGGAGGAAGTCCTTGTCAAAGCTTTTCTACTGTTGGTTTCCAAGGTGGACTTGAAGATACAAGAGGAACTTTATTTTATGAATATGCAAGAATTGTAAAAGAAACAAAACCCAAAGTTTTTATATACGAAAATGTTAGAGGATTAACTACTCATGACAAAGGTAAAACTTGGGTTGTTATGCAAGAAGTTTTTGAAGAGTTAGGTTACAATATTAATCAATCAATAATTGATGCAAAAGATTATGGTATACCGCAAACAAGAAGAAGGCTATTTGTAGTAGCTTTTAGAAAAGATATTAATCTAAAAAACACATTTAAGTTTCCTAATAAAAAAGAACTAGAATTTTATCTTCCTGATTTACTAATAAATAATGTAAAAGAAGGTAACTTTATTTCGAAAAATAGTAAAATTAAATTAATTAAAGAACCTGGAATTATAGAAGATAAGTATTTTTTATCTCCTAAATTAGAGAAGTATGTAATGAGTACAGGTACAAAAACGTTTTATCAAAAGGTAGAAATTGATTTAAAAATAGCGAGAACAGTTTTATCAACAATGGGTAATAGACATAGAGCCGGCATAGATAATTATATGACTTTAAACGGTAAAATAAGAATGCTTACTGAGAGAGAAGCACATAGACTTATGGGTTTTCCTGATGATTATCAAATTGTTGTATCAAGAGCACAAGCATATAAGCAGGCTGGGAATAGTATTGTGGTAGATGTTATGCTTAACATATTATTAGAAATTGAAAAGACAAATGTTTTTAAATTTTAGCGGGAATTGATTTATTTGTAAAAATATGTTATAATATATTACGTAATTGCAAGAATTAATATTATTGTATTTATATCAATGGGGGTATTAATATGATGAAGTTATTCAAAGAAGAAAATAGATTAATGGTTGAAATTCCTAACACAGAGGCACTTGTTGAGTGTCAAATTGATATTACTGCTGACAGGAGTGTAACAGGATATTATACAAATGATAATATAGTAATAAAACAGGAGATCGAGAGTTTTTTAGAGGATTCATACGAGTATTATTTAGACATATCAGAAACAAAAAAGTTTGTTGAAGAAGTATATAATAAAATTTATAATGATTATAATAGATTTTATAAAGGTAAAATGTCAAAGTTATTAGGTGTTAGAGAATATTTCGCTAGTTTTAATAATTTACAATATTTGAAAATTCCCGAAATGTTTTTTCAAACAGATAATCGTAGATATTTGAAGTTTAACAAAGATAATAAAATAGTAATGCATTTACTTTTAGTATTATATGGTGAAATCACAGGGTTTTATATTGAAAAAAAAGATAGAAAATATATAATTACGCCGTTTTTAAGAGAAAATTATGTTCAAATTTTAAATAAAAAAACTGCTAGAATGAATGAAAATGAAAGCAAAGAAGAGGATGATATTGTGTTTAAGAGTTCTAACATTATTTATTATGGGCAACCAGGTTCAGGTAAAAGTTATACTGTTAGTAAAATGTATTGTCAAGATGATAATACATATGAAAGGATAACTTTTCACCCGGAATATACTAATGCTGATTTTATTGGTCAAATAATACCTGTCATATATGACATAATTGATAAAGAAACCAGTACAGTTAGCAAGCAAATTACCTTTGAGTTTAAAGAAGGGCCATTTACAAGAATTTTAAGCAAAGCTTATAGTAATCCAAATACTGAGTATTTTTTAGTTATTGAAGAAATAAATAGAGGAAATGCACCTGCGATATTTGGAGATGTTTTTCAATTATTGGATAGACAAAAAAGTGAAAATGGAATTTATAAAATTGGTGACAGTCAATATCCAGTAAATAATAGAGAAATAGAAGAATATCTAGTAAACAATAGTGAAGGTAATTTCAAAGAAGGCGATAAAATAATTATACCTAGAAATTTAAGTGTTATTGCTACTATGAACACATCTGATCAAAATGTATTTACGTTAGACACCGCATTCAAACGTAGATGGCAAATGGAGAAAATTCCAAATACTTTTCCAGTAGATTCTTATGTTGCAAAGATGTATGTGCCAGGAACTTCTTTATTATGGAAATCTTTCGTTGAAAGAATTAATAGTGAAATTGTCAATGAAAAATATGGATATAACGGAGAAGACAAGCAATTAGGAGCATTTTTTGTTGCCGAAATTGATTTGTCAAACCAAAAAAACGATTACTCTTTGGAGAAAATAAATAGTTTTGCAGATAAAGTGTTAATGTATTTATGGGAAGATGCTTTTAAGTATAATAGAAAAGATATATTTCCGGGTTACCAAACGTTAGAACAATTAACAAATGACTTTGTAGGTGAAGAAAGATTAGATATTTTTGGAGATATATTCATAAGTAATGAGGCCTAGGATGGAAGAAATTAAATTAATTGATATATGTAAAATAACTGAGGATGATAATTCTTTTGTTGGTTTCAAAATAGAAAATAGTATTCCTAAAGTATTTTTGCCAGTTGGTTATAGAATTGAAATAGATACTTTGGAACAGGACATAGACTTGTTTTTATCCACAATAATGGAATATAAAGAGTACGTTAAGAATAGTGTAGATGTTAACGATGAGTATGAAAACGAATATTTATTTCCATATTATTCATATAAATGGTTATTAAGGGATTTTATTGAACATGGATATTACCAAGAAAACGAGAATGTTTATAAAAAAAATCATAAAGGTAAAATAAATTGGAAAAAAACTATTAAAAATATAAGACCCTATATTTCACCTAATAATAATATTATATATCTAAATTATATTGTGAAGAAAAATAAGATTAATGAAAAGAATATTATAACAGCAATACATAAAGCATGTGTATATGAAAGTGCAAAAAAAATAGGGTGGCTTTTTTTTAATATAAATATAGAAAAACCAAATATTGAATTAAATGATATTAATAGAGGGTATTTTTTAAAAATATTATATGAGGAATATAAAAACACCTTTAATGATTATAAAAAATCCTTACTAATGAATATTATTAATGTAATTAATGGAATAGATAGTAAAAAGTTTAATAATGAAGATATTGAATTTGGTGTATACAAATTTCACTCAGTTTGGGAGAATATTGTAAACATAGCTTTTGGCGATAGCAAACAAATAAATACTCTATATCAGCCAAAAGGTAGATGGATACTAACAAATGGTGTAAAAAAAGATAGTACATCTCTAAGGCCGGATAGTCTTAAGATAATTGGTCAAACAGCATATATTTATGATGCTAAGTACTATACATATGGAATAAGCAAGGGTATTGTTGACAAATTGCCATCAACAGAGTCAATTCATAAACAAATTACTTATGGGGATAATTTATGGCAAAACTTTGGACCTAATAGTGAGAAAAAGATAATTAAGAAAATATATAATTCTTTTATTTTACCGTATAATAAAGAAAATAATGATTTTGGTTTTTCGAATGATGTAGAGTATATAGGATATGCTATTGGTATGTGGAATGATGAGTCTAATTTACCAGAGCATCAAATAATAAGAACTTTTTTAATAGATACCAAATATTTAATTAATGAATATAAAAACATAAAAAAGGAAAAAAGTAATAAAATTATAGAAAAGTTGGGTTCTTTTTAATTCAAAGCAAAAACGTGAAAAGTTTTTGCTTTTTTATTGTATTATTAACTATTAGGTGATATAATAATACCAAAAATGGAGGTTGTACAAATGATAGAAGTGTTAAAAACAAACGCTGTAACAGGCAAATTAGAAAACGTTAAAGAGATAACAAGAGGAGTATGGATTAATCTTGTGGCTCCAACCTCCGATGAAATACAATATATATCACATAAATTAAATGTATCAGAAAATTTACTTAGATACCCACTAGATATTGCAGAGAAAGCTCATATAGATACAGATGAGACTAATGTATTAATAACTATAGATGTACCAATTACTGAGTATAGAGGTAATAAAAAAATGTATTCTACTTTGCCACTTGGTATGTTACTAGTTAGAGATGATTATTTTGTTACAATATCTCAGCAAAGAGTAGATGTAATTAACCAGGTTTTAAATACTGTAAAGTTATTTGATATCTATACAGAAAAGAAATCTAGAT
>JAQUGQ010000019.1 GCA_028684095.1 Clostridia bacterium | reverse complement strand
CACCGATATCAATGGGGATTAAAAAAGATGACTCCTGTACAATACAGGAATCATCTTGTAGCTTAATAAACATTACCACTTTGAACACTTTTTTTATTAATGTCCTTGACAAAGGGTACCATTTAATAAAATTACACACTTTTTTTTTATACATTCTGATACATTTGTTAATTTAGTTTATTTCAAACGAATACAAGAATATAAATTATTAGCAGCATTAAAAGCTGTTAAACGTGCTTCTTTACTTTCTGAAGCTTCCTTTTCGTAAGTTTCCCATGCTAAGCACATTTCATCGTATGCTCTAGCTGCAGCAATCACTTCCACTTGAAGTTTATTTGGTCTGTTTTCTAAAACTATATATTTGTCCCAGGCTAATGACCAAATTAAAAATGCTTGATCAAGTCTCTCAGTTGCTTTAGATACATTATTTCGGGCCTCAGATACTTTGTTTTTTGCATCCTCTATTAGAGCTGATTTTTTTTGCAACATATATGTTTCATCCTTTCTACCGTTATAATTATACGGCAATAAAATTTTAATATATATAAATTATACCATAGTTATGTAAACTTGTCAAGATGGTGTTTGGTAAAAAAAGTAAATTATGCTTTTTTTTTGTGAATTACTTGATTAAAACAATTTTTTTAATCATATTACTTGAAAAATTATATGAAATATGATAAAATATATTTATTAAAAATTTATTCATAATTGTTATATCATTTGTTTTATATTCTAAAAGGAGATTTCAATGTTAAATATAGTATTAATCGAACCAGAAATACCCCAAAATACAGGTAATATATCAAGAACTTGTGCTGTTATAAATGCAAGACTACATTTAATTAAACCACTTGGGTTTGATATATCAGATAAGGCTGTAAAAAGATCTGGACTTGATTATTGGAATAAATTAAATGTTATAATATATGAAAACTTAGAGGAATTTAAAGAAAAGACATCTGGTAAAAATATATATTTAATATCAACTAAAGCAAAAAATGTATATACAAATGTAATATATAAAGATGATGATTATTTAATATTTGGTCCTGAAACAAGAGGTATACCAGAATCATATATTTTAGATAATTTTAATAATTCAGTTAGAATACCAATGGGTCATAATTTACGTTCACTTAATTTATCCAATAGTGTTGCAATTGTAGTATACGAAGCTCTGAGACAACTTAATTTTTTGAATTTAGAACAAACCAGCACATATTTTGATAAATAAATATAAGGAGATAAAATGAATTTAGGATTAATAACATTGGGTTGTACAAAAAATCAAGTAGATAGCGAAATGATGCTTGGCTTTTTTAAAGAAAAAGGATTTTGTATAGTAAGTAACAGTAATGAAGCGGATGTTTTAATAATTAACACTTGTGGATTTATTGAATCTACAAAAAAAGAAGCTATTGACACAATACTTGAAATGGCTGACTATAAAGAAAATGGTAAATGTAAACATTTGATTGTTACAGGTTGTTTAGCTAAAAGATATAAAAAGGAAATAATAGAAAGTATCCCAGAAGTTGACTTAGTAATAGGTGTTGATGAATATACTAATATAGATAAAATACTATCAGATTATTTTAAAAGAAAATTTATTGGTAAGCTTGAATTTAATGATAGAATTATATCATCTAGCTTTCCGATGGCATATATAAGAATATCTGATGGATGTGATAACAGATGTAGCTACTGTGCTATACCACTTATACGTGGATCTTTTAAAAGTAGACCAATTGAAGATATATTAAATGAAGTAAAACTTCTAGCTAGTCAAGGAATTTCTGAGTTTGTTATAATATCACAAGATACAACTAAATATGGTTTAGACATATATGGTAAATTTAAACTTGCTGAACTGCTAAGTGGAATAAGTAAAATTGATGGAGTAAAGTGGATTAGAATATTATACATGTATTTATATGAATTAAATGATCAACTTTTACTTGAAATGAAAAACAATAAAAAAATATGTAACTATTTTGATATTCCTATTCAGCATATATCTAATAAAGTTTTAAAAGATATGAATAGAAAAGATAATAGAGAGTTGATATATAGCAAGATAAATAAAATTAAAGAAATGATGCCAGATGCTATACTTAGAACAACAATAATTGTAGGATTTCCAAATGAATCAGATAATGAATTTGAAGAATTACTTACAGCTATTCAAGAATTGAAATTTGATAGATTAGAAGCTTTTACTTATTCAAAAGAAGAAGATACAAAAGCTTTTGATATGGATAATCAAATTAATGAAGAAGTAAAACAAGATAGATTAGATAGATTACTTACAATACAAAAAGGTATATCTCTTAGTAATAATAAAAATAAGATTGGCAGAGTTGTTGAAGTATTAGTTGAGAATATATAAGAAGATGATAAATACTTTATAGCGAGGTCATATTTGGATGCACCAGATGTAGATGTTAAAATATTAATAAATATAAATAAAAAAAGTGTAGAAAAAGTTATTTTAGGAGAATATACAAAAGTTAAAATAATAGATTGTAGTGAATATGATTTATTTGCTGAAACTATTTAATAAAATAAAAAGGGGGAATTAAATTGACAAGAGAAAGTTTAAAAACATCTACCTTAGAGGAACTAAGAAAAATTGCTAATGGTTTAAAACTTGATGGTTTCGAAAGATTAAAAAAAGAATATTTAGTTGAAGAAATAATTAAAAGTTTAGAAGGTAGTAATAAATTAGAAGATAAAACAGATATACAAATTGAAAATCCAGAAACTGATTATATAGCTAATGGTATACTTGAAGTTATGTCTGATGGATATGGATTTTTAAGAAGTGATAATTATCTTCCAGGTAATAAAGATATATATGTATCTCAAGTACAAATCAGAAGATTTAAATTATCTACTGGAGATAAACTGAAAGGTATTGCTAGATTTACTACTGAACCTGCAAATAAATTTCCATCTATGATATACGTTGAAAGTATAAATGGAGATAGAGTAGACATAGCACTTAAAAGAAAAGTTTTTGATAGTTTAATACCTATATATCCTACAGAAAAACTTAAATTAGAAACTGTATCCAGTGGATATTCTACAAGGATAATTGATATACTATGTCCAATAGGAAAAGGTCAACGTGGACTTATTGTTGCTCAACCAAAAACAGGTAAAACAACAATATTAAAACAGATAGCAAATAGCATATTAAAAAATAATAAAGAAGTACATTTAATGGTTCTTTTAATTGATGAAAGACCAGAAGAAGTTACTGACATTGAAAGAAGTATTGATGCAGAAGTAATACATTCAACATTTGATGAATCTCCAGATAATCATATTAAAGTTTCTAAAATGGTTTTAGAACGAGCAAAAAGATTGGTAGAACATAACAAGGATGTTGTAATACTATTAGACAGTTTAACAAGACTTACAAGAGCTAGTAACTTGGAAGTAGATCCTAGTGGAAGAACATTAAGCGGTGGTTTAGATCCAGCAGCATTACATTTTCCTAAAAAATTCTTTGGAGCTGCTAGAAATATAGAAAATGGTGGAAGCCTGACTATACTTGCTACTGCACTTGCAGAAACGGGTAGTAGAATGGATGATATAATTTTTGAAGAGTTTAAAGGTACTGGTAATATGGAAGTACATTTAGATAGAAAACTTAGTGAAAAGAGAATATATCCATCTATAGATATATATAGATCAGGAACTAGAAGAGAAGAGTTATTACTTTCAAAGGAAGAATTAGAAGTTTCTACACATATACGTAAACTTATGTCTATGAATAATAATAGTTTATCTAATTCTGAAATAATAGAAAAAGTTATAAACATAATGACAAAAACTAAAACAAACAAAGAATTTGTTAAAGTATTTTTAGAAAATACTAAAAAATAAAAGGGGTATGAATATGAATGAAATAAACAAAGGAAAAATCACTGTAACATTTGAAAACGGAAAAAAAATATCAGTTGCATACAAAACTAAAATAGTGGATGCAATTAAAATGGTTGAAAATAACTTAGATAATATAATAGCAGTTAAAGTAAATAATGAAGTAAAAGCATTCGATTATGAAATTGTTACAGACTCTGTATGTGAGTATATAAATTTCAATAGTGAGGATGGATATAGAGTATATACAAGAACATTAAAAATGATACTTTATATGGCACTTACTAAGCTATATTCACATGCTGATGTTCAATTTATTTCTACTATTAATAAAGATCAATATTTTATAATAAAAAATATTGATTTAACAGAAGAAAAAGTTGAAAAAATCAAAAATAAAATGATTGAGATTATAGAAAAAAATTATGTTATAATAAAAAAAGTTGTGCCTTTAGAAGAAGCCGAAGTACTTTATACAGCTTCAGGAGATGAATCTAAATTAGATAATATAGACAATAGAATAAAATCATATTCTACTATGTATTTTTGTGATGGACTATATAATTACTTTTATGGAATGCTTGCACCATCTACAGGTTATATAAAGAGCTTTGACTTAATAGAATATAAAGAAGGAGCAATGCTTGTTATACCTGATGATTTATCTAAAGGATATGAATTTAAAAAAGAAATAAAGGATATTAGAATATATGATACATTTATAGCTTTTAATAAGTTAAATGATATATTAGGAATATCTAATATAGGTAACTTAAATACAGCTGTTCTAAATGGAAAAATACAAGGCATAATTCAAAGTAGTGAAGCTATTCATTTAAGAAAAATAGTTGAAATTGTAATGGAAATAGAAAAAAGAAAAAGCACAAAAATGATTCTTATTGCTGGACCTTCTTCATCTGGTAAGACAACATTTGCACAAAAACTAGGAGTACAGCTTAGTTTAACGGGATATAATCCTATAACAATTTCAATGGATAACTACTTTAAAGAAAGAGAGTGTTCACCAGTTGGAAGTGATGGAAAATACAATTTTGAATGTATAGAAGCATTAGATATTGAATTATTTAATAAACAAATAAATGAACTTATTTTAGGTAAAGAAGTAGAACAACCAGAATTTGATTTTATTGAAGGTAAAAAAGAATATAAAGGTAAAAAACTTAAATTACAAGATAATGATGTGTTAATAATTGAAGGTATTCATGCTTTAAATCCTATTCTTACTAAATTTACTGACAATAGTCATAAATATAAAATATATATAGCTCCAATTGCTACTTTAAACATAGATGACTATACTAAAATATCTTCAACTGATACGAGGTTATTAAGACGTATGGTAAGAGATTATGTTACACGCGGTCATAGTGTTGAAAAGACATTTGAATTGTGGGGAAATGTTGTAAAAGGCGAAAAACAATATATATTTCCATTTGTTGATGAAGCAGACTGTATATTTAATTCTAGTTTAATATATGAACCAGGAGTGATAAAAACTTTTGCACAACCATTATTGCTTCAACTTCAAAAAACTAGTAAATATTATTCTGAAACAAGAAGATTATATGAATATTTAAACAATTTTATGCCAATAGAAACAACAAATATACCAGTTGATTCTATTATGCGAGAATTTATAGGTAATGGTTGTTTTTATAGATAATTAGAAAGAGAGATAATTTATAATGTATTTATTTAAAAAGCTAATATATTTAATATTTTGTAGAATACTATTTAATGTAAAATATATAAATAAAAATCTAGAAAAAAATATTGATAGATGTGTAGTTTGTTCAAATCATGTTGGTTTTGCAGATCCGTTCATTATATATGCAAATAGTAAAAGTTTAGCTGTAATGGCAAAAGCTGAATTATTTAAGAACAAATTAGTTGGAGGTTTTTTATTGTTTTTTGGAGTATTTCCAATTCACAGAGGAGAAAAAGATGCTAAAAGTATAATACATGCTGTCAATATATTAAAGGATAAAAAATTTGATAAATTATTAGTTTTTCCTGAAGGAACAAGGGTTAAATCTGGCGAAAGGATACCAGCTAAACTAGGAGCAGTTTATATAGCCATGAAAGCAGGTGTTCCTATACTTCCAATTAGAATTATTAAAAATCATCCTAATAGAAAATTATTTACTAAGGTTACAATAATTTATGATACTCCAATATATTTAGATAATTCAAAAATAAAAGACAAAGAGTACCTAAAAGAAATAAGTGAGAAACTTATGGATAGTATATATAGTTTAAAAGAAAATTAAAGTTTTTTATATATTTTTTAGAATTATGTCGAAATAATATTGACAAATAGCAAAAAATAGTGTAAAATGTATACATAACATAGGTGTAACCTAAGTCAAATTAGGTTGCATATTTTTATCGTTAAGGAGAAAAATAATGAAAAATATAAGAAATGTTGCTATAATAGCCCATGTAGATCATGGTAAAACTACTTTAGTAGATGCTATGCTTAGACAAAGTGGGACTTTTAGACAAAATGAGCAAGTTGCTGAGAGAGTAATGGACTCAAATGATATTGAAAAAGAAAGAGGTATAACAATATTATCAAAAAATACTGCTATACATTATAAAGATATAAAAATAAATATAGTTGATACACCAGGTCATGCTGATTTTGGTGGAGAAGTTGAACGTGTACTTATGATGGTTGATGGTGTTGTACTTGTAGTTGATGCTTTTGATGGTCCTATGCCACAAACTAGATTCGTACTTAGTAAAGCATTAGCTCTTAATTTAGTACCTATTGTTGTTGTAAACAAAATAGATAGACCAGGTGCAAGACCTTTAGAAGTTATAGATGAAGTATTAGAGCTATTTATGGACCTTGATGCAACCGATCAACAATTAGATTTTAAATGTGTTTTTGCATCTGGAAAAAACGGATTTGCTAAAATTAATTTAGAAGATGAATCAGTTAATATGATGCCATTATTTGAAACAATAATAAATACTGTTCCAGAACCATTTGGTGATAAAAATGAGCCTTTACAATTATTAGTAACTAATATAGATTATGATGAGTATACAGGAAGAATAGGTATTGGAAGAATTGAAAGAGGAACTATAAACAACGGTCAACAAGTTGCACTTTGTAAAAAAGATGGAACTATACAAAATTTAAAAATAGGTAAATTATATACATATATGGGTCTTTCTAGAATTGAAACTGAACAAGCAATATGTGGTGATATTGTTGCAGTTAATGGTGTTGAGGGTATAAATATAGGTGAAACTATAGCAGATCCTACAGCTCCAGAACCAGTTAACTTTGTTGATATAGATGAACCAACAGTTTCTATGACATTTAGTGTAAATAATGGACCATTTGTTGGTAAAGAAGGTAAATTTATAACTTCTAGACAAATAAGAGAAAGATTATATAAAGAACTCGAAAAAAATGTTTCTCTAAGAGTTGAAGATACAGATTTTGCTGATAGTTTTAAAGTATCAGGAAGAGGAGAACTTCATTTATCTATATTAATAGAAAACATGAGAAGAGAAGGTTATGAACTTTTAGTTTCAAGACCTACAGTTATAAATAAAATAATTAATGGTGTAAAATCTGAGCCTATGGAACATGTTACTATAGATGTACCAGAAAGTTTTGTTGGTGTTGTAATGGAAAAAATGGGATACAGAAAAGGTGAAATGACTAACATGAGTATGTCAACATCTCAAGCTGGATTCTCAAGATTAGAATTTAAAATTCCTTCACGTGGATTAATTGGTTATAGAGGAGAATTTATGACTGATACAAAAGGTAATGGAATAATGAATCATATATTCTTAGGATATGAAAAAGATAAAGGTGAAGTTGTTACAAGACAAAGAGGTACAGTTGTATCATTTGAAAAAGGTAAATCTACAGGATACGGATTATACAATGCACAAGAAAGAGCTACATTATTTATAGGACCTGGTGTTGAAGTATATGTTGGAATGATAGTTGGAGAAAATTCTAGAAGCGAAGATTTAACAATTAACATATGTAAAGAAAAACATTTAACTAACATGAGATCTTCTGGAGCAGATGATTCACTTAAATTAGTTCCTATAAAAGAATTATCTTTAGAGCAATCTATTGAATTTATATCTGATGATGAACTAGTAGAAGTAACACCACTTAATATAAGACTTAGAAAAAGAATATTAGATCCTGCTGAAAGAGCAAGATCAGGTAAAAAGTCATAATAAATAAATAATTTTAAAACAGGATATTTGAAAAAGTATCCTGTTTATTTTATGTAATGTTTTTGGACATTATTTGACATTTAACTAGAAATTTGGTATAATATATATATATTAATTTTTCTAATAAGAATTTAATTAAATTTTTTATGAAGGTGGTGAGTCTAAATGACACATTTAAAAAACGAAGTATATTCTAAGGTGTTTGCTCATAGAGGTTTTCATCTTAATTATCCTGAGAACACATTAGAATCGTTTATATGTGCAGTAGAACAAAATTTTGCAATTGAGGTTGACATACGGTTTCTAAAGTGTGGTACAATTGTATGCTTCCACGACATGTATATGAAACGGCTTTTATCTGTACCTGGGCTTATCAGTAATAGGAATTTTAATGAAATAAAGAATTATAAAATACTAGGTACAAAATGTAAAGTTCCTAAACTTAAAGACGTTTTAAGCATGGTAAATGGTAGAGTAACTGTACTAATAGAAATAAAAGGTATAATGAACAAAGCATATCAAAGTGAACTAGAAAGTATAATTTCTAATTATCAATGTAAAGTGTTTTTTCATACAACTAATATTATCACGTATTTCAAAGCTAAAAAAGTATGGGGAGAAAATGTATTTTTTGTTTTAAATCCTTTCAGAAAAAGATTTGAATTTGTTAAGGGTAAACATTACCAAAATATTATTTCTGTTCCAACTATTGATGATGTTATTGTCGAAGCAGAAGATAGTACAAAAACTGTAATAAGAAAAATATGGATTACTTTCAATAAGCTTAATACTAGAGTTAAATCTGATCATTGGCTATTAAATTACAAGGGTAAAAAAAATCAGATACAGCATCGGGGTATTGTTGACAAGAACTTGAAAGAACATTCAAGAGAAGCATTTGAAAAATGCATTAAATTAGACAAGGTTATTGAATTTGATGTAACAAAATATGGTGGCAATATTGTTTGTTATCATAGTGATACCGTGGCTACAAGAATGGGTCAAAAGAAATCAATATCAGATAAGTTAGATCTTAAAAATTCACTTTTGTTTGAAGATGTATTATCTATTATAGATGGTCGTGTACCAATAATAATAGATATCAAGGATTTTAATATCTTTGATAGAAGTCTTCAAGATAATATAATGAATAGGCTTAAAAATTACAAAGGTGAGTTTGTAATTCAATCATTTAATCCACTTGTTAATATGTATTTTTTGAAAAAGTATGAACATGTAGTTAGGGGACAGGTAGGTCATAGCTTGAACGGTGTAAAAAAAATGCACAAAGTTATTCTTACTATTGTTAATTTTTGTTTATTCTATAGGGGAAGACCAGACTACATTGTATATGACTTAGATCCCAACGTATATTTACTATCAAAGTTTAACAATATATTAGGATTACCAGTTATTGGGTACACAGCTGTTAACGAAAATGATATAATTGCATATTCAAGTTTTTTTGATAACTTTATTGTTGAAGGAGAATTTGAATTACAAGAAAAATAAGAAGATTAATTAATCTTCTTATTTTTTTATGTAAAAAACTTATATTAATATTATATATTTAGAGTTTTTGTTTTTTTTAATTAAAATGCTTGCTATATTAATTAAAATATTGTATAATTATCATAGTATAGAATGTTTTATATATTCTATACTATGATCAACAATACGTGTATCATAGGTACAGATAACATATATATACAATAATTTAGAAACAATACTTTTAATATATATAAAATGTTGAACATTGAAAAAAAATATATAAGGAGGAATAGAGAAAATGGAATACATAATAATAGGTATACTTACAGCAATTTTTTCTGGAGTAGCATTTTTCTATATAGGAGTGGTATATAGAAAGAAAACTGCAGAAGTTAAAATTGAAAGTGCCGAAAGTGAAGCTAGTAGAATAATTGAAGATTCAAGAAAAGATTCAGAACGTATAAAAAGAGAAGCAATTATTCAGGCTAAAGATGAAATGCTTAAACAAAAAGATGAGATTGAGAAAGAAGCTAAGGAAAGAAAAAGAGAATTACAAGATACTGAAAATAGAATTAATCAAAGACAAGATTTAGTAGATAAACGTGCAACTCTAATGGAAGAAAAAGAAAATAATATAGTTAAAAAGAATGCAGAACTTGCTAAAAAAGAAGAAGAACTAGATAAAACAAAACAAAGAGAAATAGAGGCTTTAAGTACAATTTCAAAAATGTCTGAAAGTGATGCTAAAAAAGCATTAATGAAAGAACTTGAAAATGATATGACACATGAAATGGCTGAATACGTAAAGTCTGAGATGGAAAAAGCAAAATATGAAGTGGATAAAAAAGCAAAAGATTTGTTAGTTCAAACTATACAAAGATGTGCTGCAGATCATACATCTGAAGCTACTGTTACAACTGTTGCACTACCAAATGATGATTTAAAAGGTAGAATAATAGGTAGAGAAGGTAGAAATATTCGTACTATTGAAACTTTAACGGGTATTGATTTAATAATAGATGATACACCAGATGTTATTGTACTTTCAAGTTTTGATCCTATAAGAAGAGAAGTTGCAAGAATTGCAATCGAAAGACTTATAGCAGATGGAAGAGTACATCCGGGCAAAATTGAAGATATGATAGAAAAAGCAAAAATTGAAGTAGAAAATACAATTAAAGAAGAAGGTGAACGTGCACTATATGAAACAGGTGTAATAAATATTCATCCGGAACTAATAAAATTATTAGGTAAATTAAGATTTAGAACAAGCTTTGGACAAAATGTTTTAAATCATTCTATAGAAGTATCACATATAGCAGGTCTTCTTGCGAGTGAACTTGGTATTGATCCAACTATTGCTAAAAGAGCAGGATTACTACATGATATAGGTAAATCTAGAGATCATGATGTTGAAGGTACTCATGTAAGTTTAGGAATTGAAATACTTAATAAGTTTAAAGAAAATGATAATGTAATTCAAGGTATGGAAGCACATCATGGTGATGTTGAACCTAAAACAATGGAAGCTATTTTGGTACAGGCTGCAGATGCAGTTTCAGCTTCACGCCCAGGTGCAAGAAGAGAAACAGTTGATACATACATAAAAAGATTGAAGAAATTAGAAGAAATATGTAATAGTTATAACGGAGTCGAAAAATCTTTTGCTATACAAGCTGGAAGAGAAATAAGACTTATAGTAAAACCAGAAATAATTAATGATGATAATATGATTATAATGGCTAAAAAAGTAGCAAAACAAATAGAAAATGAAATGACATATCCGGGTCAAATAAAAGTAAGTTTAATACGTGAAATGAGAGTTACTGAACTTGCTAAATAAGGAGAGAGAGATTTGAAGTTTTTAGTAATTGGCGACATAGTCGGAATTAGTGGAATTAATAAACTTAAACAAGAATATAACAAGATATTAAAAGAAAATAATATAGATTTTGTTATAATAAATGGTGAAAATTCTGCTGCTGGAAAAGGATTAAGGTTAAAAGAATATGATGATATAATGAACCTTGGTACAGATGTAATTACTATGGGTAACCATATTTATTACAGAAAAGAAATGGCAGAAGAGTATATAAATCTTCCTAGATTATTAGTTCCTGCTAATGTAACTAATCTAAAAGCAAATGGATCTGTAATTATAGAAAGAAATGGTTTTAAAATAGGTGTACTTAGTTTATTAGGTAAAGTTGGACTTGGTGAAGTAGCACAAGAACATGTATTATCTCCATTTGAAACTGCTAGAAAAGAAGTAGATAAATTAAAAGAAAATGGTGCTGTTTATATATTTTTGGATTTTCATGCGGAAGCAACAGCTGAAAAAATAGCTATGGGATACTTTTTAGAAAATGATATCACATGCATGTTTGGAACACATACACATGTACAAACTGCAGATGAAGAAATAATAAACGGTAAAATGGCATATATTACAGATATAGGAATGACAGGACCAAAAAATAGTGTAATAGGACTTAAGAAAGAAACTGCTTTAAAACGATTCTCTACAGGTGAATATGCTAAGTATGAATGTAGTAGTAATGAATCAACTTTAAACGGTATTATAGTAACTACAGACGATATAAAGTGTATTGCAATAAAGATTGAAAGAATAAGTATAAAATAATTTTAAGATATAGATTGTATGTTATTTTGCACATAAAATCTATATCTTTTTTATCCAATTTTATGTGACTACCAAAAAATTAAAATTTTGTAAAAATATGTTGAAATTTGCTTGCATTTATTTTAAAATATGATAGAATTAATTTCAGAGAGAAAGGAGGGATATTTATGTTTGATTTAATGAATCTTTTAATGCAATTTATGCTTGTATTTGCGATGTTTATAATTGTGCTATATATTTTAAGTGGCATAGGTTTAATGGGAATTACAAATAAACTAGGTCAAAAAGGATCATGGATGGCATGGGTGCCAATATTTAATTTTTATTTGATTGGAAAATTAGGATTTACAAAAATAATAGGGTGGATTATAGTAGTTTTAATTTTTTTAGGTTCAAGTTATTCTTCAACAATTAATGGAGTAACAACAACTGGTACAATTTTACCAGCACCATTTAATGCAATAGCGGGATGTATTTTTGCTGCATTATTACTAATTTCTATTTTTAGAATTTATAGTAAAGTTAGTGAAAAATCTATATTTATGATGATATTTACTGTTTTGAGTTTTGGTTTATTAGCGCCAGTATTTTTATTTGCAATTAGAAATAATGATGTAAGATAATATATATGTGAGTAAAACAGGATTAAAAAGTCCTGTTTTTAATATATATAAATAGAGAATATATGACCTTGTATATTAAAATAGTTAATAAAGAAAGAGGTCAAATCTTCGATTTGCCTCCATATATTTTAAATAAGATGTTCCATATCAGCAGGTATCTTTGAGATAAATTCAATGTATTCATTAGTTATAGGATGAATGAAACTTATTTTGTGACAATGAAGTGCTTGCCTTTGAATTAAATTACGTATATTAGGTTGGTTATGCTCTAAACTATATAATTCATCACCGTAATATTACATGTCCTATATATGCCATATGTACTCTTATCTGATGTGTTCTTCCTGTATGTAGTAAAATTTTTAAATATGTATAATTTTTATCTATATTTCTATATAAAACAAAGTATTCTGTTTTACAGTAATCTCCTTTATCATTAACTTCTCTTATTATTATACTTCCTTTTTTTCTAGCTATATTCTTTTCAATTATATCATGATTTTTTTTAACATTACCGTTTACAATTGCTATATATTCCTTTTGAATACTACTTTTATTTGAAAACAAATTTTGTATATATTCATTTTTAACAATTATACAAATACCAGAAGTATCCTTATCGAGCCTTGTTATTATATGTATTTTATTTATATTGTAATTCATTTCATTATAGTAGTTCATTATCATATTAGCTAAAGTTTTATCATAGCTGTTAGAAGAAGGATGAATTTCTAAATTACTTGGTTTATCTATAACAAGCATATATTCATCTTCATATATAATATTCATTTCTTTATCATAAGGTATAACTGTTGATTTACTATCGTTATCAATATTATTCAAATCAACTATTATTGTATCGTTTTCTTTTACTAAAGTATTTACCATACATATATTGTTATTTACAAATATACATTTATTGTTTTTTAATTTAACTAATAGTGCAGTAGATATATGTAATATGTTTTTAAGTATATATTTTAATTTAGTATTTTCTTCTTCTTTTTTTACTGTATATTCTAATTTCAATTCATTCACTCCAAACATTATATATATATTATACCAATCGTGTCAATACTCTTGAAAATATAGCAAGATTATTATATAATATACATATTAATATAAATGGAGAGAAATATGAATTTAAAAAATAATGAAAGAATAGATGATTTAGGTATAAACGATTTAAAAATTATTCAAAACACTGAGTATTTTTGCTTTGGTACAGATAGTGTTTTACTTAGTAATTTTATAACTAGCAATTCTTCTAAAAATATTATACTTGATTTATGTAGTGGAGGAGGAGTAATCCCAATAATAATCTCTGCTAAATATAAATACTCTAAAATATTTGCTGTAGAACTTCAAGATGAAATGTTTGATTTACTTGTAAGAAATGTTGAATTAAACAACTTAAAAGATAAAATATCAATATTACAAGGGAACATAATAGATTTTAATAGTATAAGACAAAATATAATCAAAGAAACAGGAAGTGGTAATGTAAATATAATTACTATAAATCCTCCATACAAGCCAAAAGGTAATGGAATAGGTAATGAACATAATGTTAAATATATAGCTAGACATGAAGAAATGTGTAACTTAGAAGATATATTTTTAACTTCATCTAAGTTATTAGAATATAAAGGCAAATTATATTTAGTACACAAACCAGAAAGAATAGTAGATTTACTAGCTATTGCTAGAAAATATGATTTAGAAGCTAAAAGAATACGATATGTATATCCGAGAGTAGACACTAAACCTAGTATTGTACTAATTGAATATATTAAAGGTGGAGGAAATGAAACATTAATGTTACCACCACTTATAGAGTATAACGAAGATGGTAGTTATACAGATGAAATATACAAAATTTACGGAATGGAGAAAAAGAATGAAGAATAATGGAATTTTATATATAGTTGGTACTCCAATTGGAAATTTAAAAGATATAACTTTAAGAGCTATTGAAACATTACAAAATGTAGATATAATTCTTGCAGAAGATACTAGACAAACTTTGAAGTTATTGAATCATTTTAGTATAAAGAAACAAATGTTTAGTTATCATAGACATAATGAAAAAGAAAAAATAAATCAAGTAGTTGGGTTATTAGATGAAGGTAAAAATGTTGCATTAGTATCTGATGCAGGTATGCCTATAATATCTGATCCAGGACAAGAGTTAGTTCAATTCCTAGTTAAAAATAACTATAAAATAGAAGTTATACCTGGAGTTACAGCTATTACAACATCGATTGTTAAAAGTGCTATAGATAGTACAAGATTTGCATTCGAAGGATTTTTATCAGTTAATAAAAAACAAAGAAGAGAAAGATTAGAATCAATTGTAAATGAAACAAGAACAATTGTATTTTATGAAGCTCCACATAAATTATTATATACATTAAAAGATTTACTTATATATTTAGGAGATAGAAATATATGTGTTGCACGTGAGCTTACTAAATTATATGAAGAATTTATATATGATACAACAAGTAATATAATAAAAAGAGTAGAAGAGAAGCCACTAAAAGGTGAAATAGTAATTATTGTAAAAGGTAAAAATGAACAAGAATTAAAAGAAGAAAACACTAAAAAATATATTAATAAATCAAGTACTGATTTAGTTAAAGAATATATGGAATCTGGTATAGATAAAAAAGAAGCAATTAAAAAAGCAGCTAAAATAAAAGGTGTGAACAAAAATGAAGTATACAAAGAATGTATTTCTATAAAGTAACAGAAACTATTCTCATATCATAGTTTATAATAGCGATTTTAATACGCTAATTATTTTATGAAAGGAGAATAAATATGTCATATTGTAGACGAGATGACATCAATAGGTATGAACATGATTATAGTTATCAACTTGAATCTGATTGTCACCATCAAAGGTGTAGAAGATCCACATTTCCGAGAGTATTACAAGCAAATCTTATAATACCACAAACTGTGATTCCAGTTACCATTGTATTATCACCTCTAGGCACACCTATTATTACACCAGTAACAACTGCAGGAATTGGTACAACATTACCATTAAGTGCTAATTTACTACCAGGAAATGGGATATTCCCTGGATTGTAACATTTTTACCAAATAAATTATTTTTGCTTATATGTTTAATACTAAAGGATCAGTGAACTAGCGAAAAGCTGCAAGGCTTTTCATACATATTACATATCATAAGATATACATTTTTTCAAATGTATTTTTATTTTTGTCAATAAGGTTAAAAGTAACAAGAATTATAATACTTTCATAATATATACTAGCGAATAAAAAACGCTTATTTATGTGAAAGGAGAATAAATATGTCAAATTATAAAAAACCTTGCTTTGATGATTGTGAATTTGAAGATGAATGTTGTGAATTTGAACCTAAATGCCATGAATTTGAGCCTAAATGCCATAGAAAATGTCCTAGAATAACTGTATTAGAAGCAGTTTCTTTAGTACCACAAGTTGTAGCTGCAGGTCTTGCAGTTCCATTTGATACAAATCTTGTTAACTTAGGAAATGGAATAATTCATGTTGCAGGTGGAACAGACTTTAATTTAGTAGCACCTGGAGTTTACAGAGTTACTTTTACCGGATCAGTAACTCCTGTTGGTACTATTGCAGGTGTAGCAATTGCCGTAAGTGGTTCAATTATACCTGGTACAACAGTTACTGAAACAGTTATTGCAGCAACAACTGCAGCTTTAGCAACTCAAGCTATAGTTCAAGTATCACCATTTATTAGTACTGTAGTAACAATAGTTAATCCTACAGCTGGTACTGAAACATTCACTAATCCTAATATCATCGTAGAAAAGATAGGATAGAATAGAAAATTGAAAAGCTGCAGAAGCTTTTCATACATAGAACTTTCATATAGATAAAACACATATATTTGAATCAAATATATGTGTTTTGTTTTTTAAAGATTTAGAAAAGTACTAAAACAAGCTACTTTATCATAATATATATTATTAAATTTAAAATGAATGTGTAAGGGGAAAAGAATATGTCAAGTTCTGTAAGTTATAAATTATTTAAAGCAAATTTTTTGCAAAATGCAGAGTTTATAGTTAATGCTGCTACAATAACCAATGGAACAGCAATTTTATATTCTACAGTATTTATCAATGGTGCAAACATTACCAAACCAACTGCTTCAACTATTGAATTAGCAGTTGGTCACACATATCTTGTATCTTATATTTTTCGCGGTACCGTTATTGTTGCTACAAATGTTACGGTTACACCTAGATTCAATTTAGTTACACAAGGACAATTTTCAATAGCAGTTCATCTGCAACATCATCTCAAGGATCTGTTTCTATAGTTCAAGTAAAATAGTAATTACTTATTTACAAATAGAAAAAATGACATACATTAGTTAAACATATGTCATTTCATTTTATTCCGTTAAACTTTCAATTTTTTCTTTTACTAAATCTAAATTTAATTTACTTTCAGTTGAGAAAGGAACAATTTTTTCTTTAGCAAATAAAGTTTTTGTCATTTGTAACAAATGCTCATCTACTTTTGATACAGGAAGTTTATCTGCTTTATTAGCTATAATTGTAAAAGGTATATCGTATGATAATAAATAATCATACATTAATTTATCTTCGTTAGTAGCTTTATGACGTATATCAACTAAAAAGAATATATATGTTATCATATTAGATGAAAGATACTTATCTACTAAATTAGTTGTATTTTTCTTTTCATTTTGTGACATTTTAGAATATCCGTAACCTGGAAGATCAACTATATAGTATTCATCATTTACATTATAATAATTTAAACTTCTTGTTTTACCTGGAGTATTTCCAACTTTAGCAAGATGTTTGTGATTAGCAATTGCATTGATAAATGAAGATTTACCTACGTTTGATTTACCAACTAGAGCAATTTGTTTTTTGTCTGATTCAACTATTTTATCTATTGAAAAAACAGAAGTTTCAAAAGTTATATTTTTTAACATATTATTTTTTCCTCTCAATTTTAGTTTTATTCATATATGGAACCAAAACTTCCGGTACTGTTATAGAACCATCTGCATTTTGATATAATTCAAGTAGTGGTATTAAGATTCTAGGTGAAGCAATAGCTGTATTATTTAATGTATAGCAATATTTTAAACTTCCATCTTTATCTTTATACTTAATATTACTTCTTCTTGCTTGAAAATCATTAAATGAAGAACAAGAATGAGTTTCACTGTATTTATTTCTACTTGGCATCCAAGCTTCTATATCATGTTTTCTAACTTGACCATTACCCATATCACCAGTACATACTTTAACAACTCTATATGGTATTTTAAAGTCTTGAAGTATTTCTTCAGCATTATTTAATAAAAAATCGTGTAATTCATATTGTTTATAATAATCTGCCTCGCACATAATAACTTGCTCAATTTTTGTAAATTGATGTACTCTATATAGTCCTCTAGTATCTTTACCGTAAGTTCCAGCTTCTCTTCTAAAACAACTAGATAAACCACAGTATAGTTTAGGTAATGCTTCAGTAGATTCAAAAGTTTCACCACTATTGTATGAAACTAAAGATACTTCAGATGTACCAACTAGGTACAAGTCATCTTCAGTAATTGCATAAGTTTGATCTCTACCACCTGGGAAATAACTAGTGCCATACATAGCTTCTTCTTTAACCATAAGAGGTACACTCATAGGTGTAAAACCTTTTTTAATTAATTTATCTATTACATATCTAGAAATTGACATTTCTAAAAGTAGTGCATCATTTTTTAAAAAATATGATCTAGAACCAGAAACTTTAACACCTCTTGGGATATCGACTAAATCTAATTCCTCTGCTAAAGTAACATGATCCTTAATTTCAAAGTTAAAAGTAGGTATTTCGCCAATTCTTTTTATTTCAACATTATCATCATCTGTCTTTCCAAAAGGAACTTCATCATAGGGAACAGAAGGAACTGCATACATAAGTTCTAAATACTCGCTTTTTAAAGGAGACAATTCATTTTCATTTATATTGATGTTTTCTTTTATTTTTTTAACAGTTTCAATTATTTTTTGTTTTTCATCATTACTAGCAGCAAGCATTTTAGAAGAAAAATTATTTCTATGTTCTTTCAATCTATCTAATTCTTGATTTATTGCTATAATTTTTTCATCTACAACTAATAATCTATCAACATCAACTGTTACAAACTTATCTTGTGCTGCTTTTTTAACCTTATCACTATTTTCTCTAATATACTTTATATCCAACATATTTTCATCACTCCTATTGAAATTATACAATATATTATATATTAGAATGAGCTATTTTACAAGTAAAGATATAAAAATACTTGATTTTATTATAATTTTAATAATGTTATACTATATTTATCCAATTAAGTATTGAAAAATGATATTAAATCATATATACTATATATAAATATGAAAGGAATGGAAAAAATGAAAAGAACAAATTTAAATGTGGTAATAGGTGTATTT
The DNA here is from genome assembly GCA_028684095.1 of Clostridia bacterium. Lineage (GTDB taxonomy): Bacteria > Bacillota > Clostridia > TANB77 > CAG-465 > RGIG5057. Next base: position 157 of record JAQUGQ010000019.1, on the reverse strand, counting down.
TTATTAATAATAGGTGTTTTACTTGGTCTAGAAACTTTAAATGTAGAAATCAATATTGATTATAGTATAACAGGATGGACTTTTCTATCAGTAATAGGTATACTTATGATGATTAATGATAAAAAAGTAACTACTGTACCTTCAATTTTAATATTTG
>JAQUGQ010000018.1 GCA_028684095.1 Clostridia bacterium | reverse complement strand
ACCCTTTTAAGGGTAGCTAGAGTATAAATTGCGATTGTCGTAATAATGTGTACTTTTAGGTACTCGCAAGTATCATGCCCTTATAGGGCGAAAATAATACCGCCTGTTTTACAGGCGGATGTTTATTGTTTAAGCCATATTGCAATCAGTTGTAACAAGTTTGCTACTGATATGAGGCTTCTTCAGCATGATAAAGAACTTGAAGAACCTTTTGAAAAGAATCAAATCGGTTCTTCTGCTATGGCATACAAGAGAAATCCTATGCGAAGTGAGAGAATATGTTCTATTAGTCGGTATGTTATTAATGAATCAAGAAATGCTACAGATACAGCAATAAATCAGTGGTTAGAAAGAACATTAGATGACTCTGCAAATAAGAGAATGTGTGTTCCAGAGGCATTTCTTTCTATTGATGCAGCTCTTATATTAACTGCAAATGTTTCTGATGGTATAGTTGTCTATCATAAAATGATAGACAAAAGGGTTGAGTCTGAATTACCATTTATGGCGACAGAAGAAATTCTTATGCAAGCTGTAAAAAATGGCGGAGATAGGCAAAAATTACATGAACAAATCCGTATTCACTCAATGGAAGCGGCAATGAATGTAAAACTTAAAGGTAAAGAAAACGATTTAGTAATTAGAATAGCTTCGGATCCAATGTTCAATATGTCTTTGAATGATGTTCAAGAAATATTAAATCCATTGAATTTGTGCGGACGTGCTCAAAACCAAGTCACAGAATTTTTAAATTCATACGTGTATCCTGTGTTGCAGGTGAATAAGGAATATCTTCAAGATATAAATATAGATGTGAAGGTATAAAAAAGATAAGAGGTAGTTTTTAAAAAAACTACCTCTTATCTTTAAAGAACAAAATCTCATTTTAACAATAAATATATATCTGTGATTTGTTCATTTGTAGAGTATGTATTTAAAACTTCTTTTTTTTCTCCAGTATTTTTATTCACAGAACATATTTTATAATAATCTTCTGATTGAAAATATATATTGTCTTGATTATCAAAAAGAACATTATACAAATCCTTATCTTCTTTATTAATATTAGATATTATGTCTGATAAGGAAATATTATTAACAACAATACCCTCATCGAAACCATATATCGCACAATAATATTCTTTTATAGGTATCTCTTTATCTTCTTTTGTTAATAAATTATAAGCATTATAGTTTTTATTGCCCCAATTTGAATAATATACATAATCTTTTGTTATATATACAAGATGACGACTATCTAATGTTACATAATTAACATAATTACCTTTGTTATCAAATATTTCAATTGTATTATTTTTATTAACCAATTTTTCTATTGCAACAACTCCATTATCATTTAATTTAGCTTTAACATAGTCTTTACCTTGATATATAATAGTATTGATTTCGTTATCTAAATTTAATAAATTAACCGTATATGTCATTTCTTCGGTACTAGAATCGTATTGAGAACTAACATATAAAAGATTATTAGATTTTATTTGAATATTTGAAGGAGTTGGATATGAAACTATATTAGAATATTTACCATCTTTAATTTTAGAAATACCTTCATTAGTCATATAAATATATACATAATCATTATGTTTACCGATGATTTCTACATCTGGTGCTAAATTTCCACTTCTAATAGAATTTAATTCCAAAATTTCATTTGTTGTATTATTTATTGCATAACCGCTACCTTCATTATAAATTGTTATCCAACCATTATATGAAGATGTATTAGATTTTGTTCTAACAAATATATATTCACAATTCGATTCCATTTTATTTAGTTCTTTTGTAATATCAGGTAAAGTTATATGTTTTGAAAATATTGATTTTAGAATTAAATTAGGAAAGATACTTATAATAGCTAACGTTATTAAAGCAATAGTAATTATTACTATTGCAATTAAAATACTTTTCTTTTTCAACAAAAACACTTCCTCTCATTTTACGTATATTATATAAATAATATATGTACTTTAATCTATCAAAATTATATCATATAATTTCAGTAAATCAAATATATAATTTAAAATTTTATATTTAATAGTAAAATATGTAAAATATAGATTTATAAATATATAAATGATAAGTAAAAAGACAGTAGTAAAATATAAACTACTGTCTTAAGTATTTTGAAGAATGTAATTTTAAATCAAATTAAATTCTTTCAATGTATCTTTTAAGATTTGTATATTTGTGTCACTCATTTTTGAGAGTGGAAGTCTTGTACCTCCAACATTATATCCTAAAATATTCATACATTCTTTTATTGGTATAGGGTTTACTTCAACAAATAAACTTTTAATTAATTTTAAATATTTAAGTTGTAATAATTTAGCTTGATTTGTGTCATTGTTAAAATATAATTCACATAATTTGTTAGTTTCTTTTGGAAGTATATTACTAATAACAGAAATTACACCTTTTCCTCCTAAAGATAAAATAGGTAAAATTTGATCATCATTTCCTGAATATAAACTAAAAGTTTCATCCACTTTAGATAAAATTTCAGCTATTTGAGATAAGTTAGAACTTGCTTCTTTTATACCAACTATATTTGGTATTTTAGATAATCTAACTACAGTATCTACGGCAATATTTACTGAAGTTCTTGATGGAACATTATATAATATGATTGGCAAATTAACAGAGTTTGCAATTTCTGAGTAATGTAAATATAATCCTTCTTGTGTACATTTGTTATAATATGGTGTAACAAGTAATAATCCATCAACATTTAATTTTTCTGCACACTTAGACAATTCTATTGAATATGCTGTGTTATTTGTACCTGTACCTGCAATAACAGGTACTCTTTTATTTACTATTTTAACAGTATAACGTATAACTTCTTTTTTTTCTTCATTTGTAAGTGTTGAAGCCTCACCTGTTGTGCCACATACAACTATTGCTTTAATACCATTAGAAATTTGAAATTCAATTAATTCTTTTAATTTAACATAATTAACATTTGAATTATTATCAAATGGTGTTACAATTGCTGTAGCTGCACCTTTAAATATCATTTAATCCCCCCCTAATAAATTATATGATACATTAATTATAAATATGAAAAAAGGTGACATTAATTTTGTCACCTTTTAGGGTTATCTAGAAGCCATAATAATAAATGTAAATATTCCAATACAAAAAATTGTTATAAGAGCAAACATTAAACCTCCGAAATGTTTGTCACCTTCAACAAGAAATTCATTCTTGTTGTAGTACATATCTACGTATACAGCTACATCATATTCCTCTAAAAAGAAATATTCAATTAATTCAAAGATTTCTTCGTTATTAAGTTCAATTGGAAATACCAATTTATCTTTAATAACCTTCCATGAATTGTCATCTACGACTTCTATTGCAGTTATGATTATTTCTTTCAATTCTTTATATGAAATACCCTCCTTTGTTATTGTTTCTTGAATACAACTTGATGCTTTCATAATATATCCTCCTCTTTAATTAAATTGGATTTAGATATTTTAACATATATACATTATACCATAGATTTTACTATAAATCAAATATGTTTGATATATAAACGTAAAATACATGAAAGATATACATAATATGTCAATAATATACACATTAACCCAGTCACTATTAAAAGTGACTGGGTTAAGATAATTTTAAAAATTATATGTTATATTTAGTTACAGCAGCAACAAATTAGTATAAGTACTACAACGATTATTATACAGCAGCAGCTATTTCCGCCTCCGAATAATCCTCCGCCAAATCCACCGCAACCAGTGTTACATCCACAACCAGTGTTGCATCCGCATCTTTCATCCATCATTTTATATTCCCCCCTTTGCGCTATAATAACCCTCCGTTTGAGAAAGGGCTCGAACCACCGACACCAAAAAAAGTATCGAAGTTCAATGGTGTAGAGTATCTATCCTTACTAAAAATCAGAAATATTAAAACCAGAGCTGTAAGTGCTATAATTAAAGTGCATGTGGAATCTGTACGCATATAATTTTCACTCCTTTTAAGTTTTACAATATATTATGTACTTTTTGTTCATATATTTTCAACTTAATATACTATATTCTTTGTAAAGTAAAATGTTACTATATTATCTATTGACTAACACATTTTTTTTTGGTACAATATAACTATTAAAAAGGAGAATAAGATTGAAAAAGAATGACATATTAACAGTAGATATAATAGATAATGGGGTTAATTTTGAAGGTATAGCTAAATATGAAGGTATGATTATATTTGTACCTGGAAGTATTATAGGTGAAAACATAGATATACGTATAATTAAGGTTACTTCTTCTTATGCTATTGCTAAAATAGAAACTATAAATACAAAATCCAAAAATAGAATTGATGAAACTATATGCTCTGTATTCAAAACATGTGGGGGGTGTGAGTCTCAACATATAGAATATGATTTTCAACTGAATATTAAAGATATAATTGTTAAAAATACCCTTAATAGGCAAGGTGTAGAATATAGTAAATTAAACAGCACGATTGGTATGGGATTACCTTATTACTATAGAAATAAAGTACAATATCCAGTTAGAAATGTAAATGGAATAAATAAAATAGGCTTTTATTCAAAAAGAACACATAATATTGTTGAAAATAATTGTTGTTATATACAAAATAGAGTAATTGATATGTTAGCAAAAATTGTATTTGAAAAGTTAATTTCATATGATTTCTCTGGATACAATGAAGAAGATTTTAGTGGTGATATAAGACATATAATTTTGAAAAGAGGATATCACACTGCTGAAATAATGATAATTATTGTAGTATGTAATAAGAAATTGTTAAAGGATATTAGATTTCAAAAATTTGTAACTGAACTGGCTAAGGAACATATAAAAGGAATATTTTTAAATGTAAACGATAGTAAAACAAATGAAATATTAGGTGATGAAACTATATGTATATATGGTGAGAAATATATTACAGATACTATTGGAGATTACTTATTCTACATATCGCCTAAATCTTTTTTTCAAGTAAATACAGTGCAAACGGAAATGTTGTATAATGTATTAAAAGAAGAATTAAATTTAAAAAAGGATGATATATTATTTGATTTATACAGTGGAGTAGGTACAATAGGTATATTTTTAAGTGAAGATGTTAAAAAAGTATACGGTATTGAAATGGAAGAAGAAGCTGTAGAAATGGCAAATAAAAATATACTTGAAAATGACATTAAAAATTGTGAATATATAGCAGGTTGTGTAGAAGATAAAATAGAAATATATAAAAAAGAAGATATAAAACCTACAGTAATTGTTGTAGATCCACCTAGAAAAGGACTTGATGAAAAAAGCATACAGTATATATTAGATTTTAATCCTGACAAAATAGGATATGTAAGCTGTAATCCTGCAACGTTAACAAGAGATTTAAAAATATTAAGTAGTAAATATATTATAACTAGTATAACACCTGTGGATATGTTTCCACATACTGTTCACGTTGAGTGTGTAGTGATTCTAAAAGTTAGGTAAACATTGAAATATAAGCATTTGTGACTTGTAGATGAGTTTCATAAAAATATGCTAAAAAAGACCTGTTTTTGATAAAAATAATGAAAAATAAAATAGACCTGGTTGAGCAGGGACATGTCTATACAATCGGAAAAAGAAAGTTTAAAAAAAGTATATAAAATAGTAAAATATATAATGTTTTTTAAAAATATGAACGAAATGCGAACGAAAAAGATGCCTAAAAATCATATAATTTTAAAGGTAAAACAAAAAAAGTCAAAATTTGCGAACGAAACGTGAACGAAATACTTGGAAATCAAAAAATATAATGTATAATTATTATGGAGATGATAAAAATGTATATTGAAAGTGAAAAACTTGAATTAAAAAGTGAAGTTACAAAAAATTTAAATAAAGAAATTATTGCTCTTGCTAATACTAAAGGAGGAATTATTTATATAGGTTATAATGATGATTCAACTTTAATTGGAGTCAAAAATGCTAAAGAAGAACTTGATAGAATTAGTAATATAATTTCTGACACAATTGAACCTACTCTTATTTTTAATATTAAGATGGTAATTGTAAAAGATAAAGGTTTAGATATTATTAAAATTGAAGTTTTAAAAGGAATAAATAGACCATATTACTTGAAAAGTAAAGGCATGACATCAGAAGGTGTGTATTTAAGACTTGGTGCTACGAATAGACAAGCAACTCGTGATGAAATTAAAACAATGATAAAGGAAGATGATGAGTATTCTTTTGAATATGTTAGAAGTAATAAACAAGATTTGACATTTGAGACAATAAAAAAAGAATTTGTAAATAAAAAAATAGATTTTAATAAAACTAAAATGAGCAATTTAGGAATTATTGATGATAAGGGAGAATATACCAACCTAGCATATATGATTAGTGATCAAAATCTTTATTCGATAAAAATAGCAGTATATAAAGGAAATGAAAAAGTAGAGTTTTTAGATAGAAAAGAACTTGAATCTGGAAGTGTATTTAAGCAATTGCATGAAGTGTTAGATTATTTAAATTTAACCGTTAAAATAGCGGGTAAAATAGTTGGAATTGAGAGAATTGATAAACCAGAATATAATATTGAAATTTTAAGAGAATGTTTGATCAACTGTATTATTCACAAAAACTATGATATGAATTCAAGTATTATGATAAATATTTATCGAGATAATATAGAATTTGTAAATGTTGGTGGGTTAGTTGGTGGATTAACAATAGAGGATATAAAAAATGGAAGTTCTGCACAAAGAAATCCAAAATTAGCATCATTATTTCATAGATTAAATTATGTTGAATCTTATGGCTCAGGTATTCCAAGAGTAATGGCAAGTTATAAAATGCAAGAAAATAAGCCTATCATATCTGTTGCTCCAAATAGTTTTTCAATTAAATTACCTAAAATAGTTTATAGTGAAGAGATAGAAATGATTATAAATATTATAGAAAGTAAAGGTAAAATATCAAGAGAAGATATTGAAAAATTATTTAATTTTGGTAAAACAAAAGCTGTTGAAGTGTTAAATAAATATGTTAATGATAATATTTTAAGAAAAGTTAGTATAGGTAATAAAACATTTTATGAATTATTTTAAAATAATATAAATATAGTAAATTTAAAACTTTATATTGTCGATAGGTACTAAGAACAATGCTAGAATACTTGATTTTTAAGTGTTTTTAGCTCATGTTGAGTGTGTAGCTATATTAATGAAGAAATAGGATATGTTTATAGCAAACATAATGAAAAAATCTATTTATACGGGGAGAAAAAACATGAAATTAAAAATTATTGCAAATAATCAACTTGAACAATATTCTAATAAAGATTATATTTCAGAGGTATATAATATTGAATATAATGAAGAAGATACTTTGAAAAATTTAAAGGAAGCATTAAATATAGAATATAGTAGTATATCATTTGATAAATACTATGGTTGTGCTACTGCCATTTTGATGCCACTAGAAGATATTTTACCTTTTATAATTAGAGATAATAAAAAGGTTGAATGGGAAGTTGATATAAATACAGTATTAATTAAAGAATTCATTGATACTCATGAAATTGATTTAAATGAAGGTATATATTTAGAATATGGATATCCACAAGCAGGTGGACCGGGGCTTTTTGGAACCATACTTGATTTATGGGTGTCTGCATATTTGTGTTTACAAATTGTTGACACGTTAGGTGGAGTTGCTCAGTTTATTGAGTGGGTTAAAAATAAATTTAAAAATAAAATACCACATCCTCATTCAGTATTTGATTTTATTTATAAAGAAAACAAATGGAATTATATTATTTTATCTGAAAAACTAGATTTTGATAAAGAAGATGTAAAGTATCTTTTATTAGCATTAGGATATATATGGGATAATTCACAAAAATTATATTGTATTACTGAAGAAATGAAGATAGATAAGATTAATAAGATAAATAAAGTTAATATATTTGGTTTGAAATAATTAAAAAGATAAATTAAAATTTTAGAAAGAAGGCTATTGAATATGACAAGTAAAGAATCAGAAAAATTTGATATTAAAGAGAACTATGGACACGATTGTATTTTATCCAAAGAAGAATTTATATCTAAACATAATATAAATATAAATGGTTTGAGTGATGAGGGCTCTATACAAAATATATATCAATATGGCAAAAATGAGATTAAACAATCTAAACCTAAAAGGTGGTATAATTATTTTTTTGCTAGTCTTCTTAGTCCTTTTAATATTATTCTCCTAGGAATTTCATTTATATTATGTTATACTGATGTAATACTTCCAGCAGTTCCTAATTATACCAATATATTTGTTATAATTATATTAGTTTTAGTAAGTACATTATTGGAATTTACTCAGGAATTTAAATCTAATAAAGCTGCGGAAAAACTAAAAGAGTTAGTAGCAACAACAACTACAGTTTTAAGAAATAACAAAAAGGTAAAAATATTTGTAAATAATCTTACAATAAATGATATTGTTATTCTTTCTGCAGGAGATATGGTATCTGCTGATTTAAGAATAATTGAGTCAGAGTCTTTATATATAGGACAATCTTCTATCACTGGAGAGTCTGATGCAGTAAGAAAAGTTACTGATACTGAAATTTCATCTATTGATAAAATCGAAAGTATTTCGGATTTAGATACAATTTGTTTAATGGGTACTAATGTTATTAGTGGATCTGCTACAGCAGTTGTTATAAAGATAGGTGATAGTACATATTTTGGAAAGGTTGCTCAAGCTTTAATTAAAGGTAAACCAAAAACAAATTTTAGACTTGGTATTGAAAGTATAAGTAGATTATTGATAAGGTTTATGCTTGTTATGATACCAATTACTTTTGCTGTTAATATTTCTAAACATGATCTATTAACAACATTCACATTTGCAGTAGCAATAGCTATTGGAATAACACCGCTTTTACTTCCGGTTATATTATCATCTACTTTATCAAAAGGTGCTATTAGAATGTCTAAGAAAAAAACTATTGTAAAAAAATTAGATTCAATTCAAAGTTTTGGTGCTATGAATATTTTATGCACGGACAAAACAGGAACATTAACAGAAGATAAAATTGTTTTAGAAAAATATTTGGATATACATGGAACTGAAAATATAGGTATTTTGAAATATGCTTTTTTGAATTCATATTTTCAAACTGGTTTAAAAGGTAGTATTGATGAAGCTATAATTAACAGAGCCCTAAAAAATGATTTAGGTCATTTAATAGAAAAATATAGAAAAATAGATGAAATTCCATTCGACTTTACTAGAAGACGACTTTCTGTTGTAGTAGACGATGATGATGATGATAAAGAAAGACTACTAATAACAAAAGGTGCAGTTGAAGAAATTTTAAATATTTGTTCTTTTGTAGAATTTGATGGTAGCATTTCTGATATAAGTGAAGCAATTAAGACAAATGTAAAAAGCATTTCAGAAGAATTAAATAAACAAGGCATGAGAGTAATTGCAGTATGTAAAAAAACAGATATTTATGGTATTGGAAATTTTGAGGTTAAAGACGAAAGTGATATGATTCTTTTAGGGTTTATAGGCTTTTTAGATCCACCTAAAGAGAGTGCAAAGGCTTCAATAGATAACTTGAACAATGCAGGAATAAGAGTTATTATACTTACAGGCGATAATCCATCTGTTACTAAAGCAATTTGTAGTAAAGTTGGTATTAATACTTCAAGAATTGTTACTGGAAATGAAATAGATAATTTACCAGATTCTCAAATAATACATTTATTAAAAGATGTAAATGTATTTGCAAAACTTTCACCTATGCAAAAAGTTAAAATTGTAACATTACTGAAACAGAGTGGAAATGTTGTTGGTTATATGGGCGACGGTATAAATGATGCACCATCACTTACTAACTCAGATGTTGGTATATCTGTTGATACAGCAGTTGATATTGCAAAAGAAACAGCAGATATAATTCTTTTAGAGAAGGATTTAAATGTTTTAATGGATGGTGTTTTAGAAGGTAGAGCTACATATACAAATCTTATGAAATATATTAAAGTAGCTACTAGTATGAATTTTGGAGAAGTATTTTCTGTACTAATAGCTAGTATATTATTACCGTTTTTTCCAATTACACCAATTCAATTGTTAGTACAAAGTTTACTTTACGATATGGGACAATTATCAATTCCTTTTGATAATGTAGATAAGGATGAGTTGAAAAAACCAAAAAAATGGAGTATAAAGAGCATAAGAAACTTTATGCTTTATATGGGTCCTATAAGTTCATGCTTTGATTTAGTTGTTTTTGCTACATTGTGGTTTGGATTTAAATTAAGAGCTGATGACAGTGCTTTGTTTCAAACAATATGGTTTACTTATGGCATAGTTTCAAACTTAATTGGATTACATATTTTACGAACTGCCAAAACACCGTTTTTTAAGAGTAATGCATCAAGACCCGTATATTTTACTACAATTTTATTTAGTATAATTGCAATATTAATACCTTTTACATTTATAGGAAAAGCAATAGGATTAGTGGCAATTCCACTTAAATATCTTGGAATTATTTTTGTAGTACCATTATTGTATTGTATAGTTGCATTGTTTGCTAAAAAAGCTTACGTTAAAAAATTTAATGAATGGATTTAAAATAACTGTAATATATATAGAAAGGGTGTAAATTTATGATAGAAAAAATTAAAAATATAGTAAATAAATTAAACATACCAGAGAAATATATAGATTATCATGGAAAATATAAAGCAAAAATTTCGGGTAGTTATTATAATTATATTAAGACAAGAAAGTCAGGTAAATTAATACTGTTTACAGCTATAAATCCTACTCCGCATGGAGAAGGAAAAACAACACAATCAATTGGGCTTACTATGGCTATGAATAAAATAGGAAAAAATTCTATAGCTGTTTTAAGAGAACCATCTTTAGGACCAGTTTTTGGTGTTAAAGGTGGTGCAATTGGTGGAGGAATGGCAAAACTTTTGCCATCTGAAGATATTGATTTACACTTTACAGGAGATTTTCATGCAATTACATCTTCAAACAATCTTTTATGTGCAGTAGTAGATAATCATATATTTCAAGGAAATATTTTAAATATTGATCCTGAAAGAGTATTTATTAAGAGAGCTATTGATATGAATGATAGATCTTTAAGAAATATAACTACTACTTGTGGAGTACATACAGGATTTGAAATAACTGCTGCATGTGAACTTATGGCAATATGTTGTTTAGCAGAAAATAAAGAAGATTTAAAAGAAAAATTAGGGTCTATTCTTGTAGGTTACACTTATGATAATAAACCTATATATGCAAGAAATTTAAATGTAGTAAATGCAATGATGGCACTTTTAAAAGAAGCAATGAATCCGAATTTAGTTCAAACAACAGAACATACACCTTGTATTGTACATCTAGGACCATTTGCAAATATTGCACATGGTTGTAATTCTGTTATAGCAACAAAACTTGGTTTAAAACTTGCTGATTACTGTATAACAGAATCAGGATTTGGAGCTGATTTAGGTGCAGAAAAGTTCTTTGATATAAAATGTAGAAAAGCAAATATAGTGCCTGATATAGCTATACTTGTTGCAACTGTTAAAGCTTTAAAATATAATGGTGGAGATATTGAAAAAGATTTATCAAATGAGAATTTAGAAACATTAAAAAAAGGTATAGTTAATTTAGGAAAACATATTGAGAATATAAATAAATATCAAATCCCCTTAATTGTTTGTATAAATAAATTTAGTACAGATACAGAAAATGAAGTTAACTTCATTAAAAACTATTGCCTTAATTTGAATGTTAAATGTGAAGTATCTACTACATTTGAAAATGGAGGAGAAGGTTCCATTGATCTTGCTAAGATTGTTATTCAAACTTTAGAAAATAGTAAAAGTAATAATTTTAAATTTATTTATGATGATAATGATAGTATAGAAACTAAAATCAATAAAGTTTGTACAGAAATATATGGAGCAAGTAATGTAGAATATTTTGATGAGGCTAAAGAAAAAATCAAAAATGCTAATAAATTAGGATATGATAAATTACCCATATGTATTGCTAAAACCCCACTTTCATTATCAGATAACTCTAAATTATTAGGATGTCCAAAAGATTTTACTATAACAGTAAGGGATATAAAAATATCTAGTGGAGCAGGATTTATTGTTGTATATGCCGGTGATATAATGACTATGCCAGGTTTAGGTAAGAAATCAAAATTTGAAGAATTTATATAACTATTGACATACAAATAAAGTTATAGTATACTACATAAATGATTATAGGTGGAATTATCATTACTTCATGGGGAGGTTTTAAGAACAAGGTTTATACTATGGCTTTATCAAATATTGTTATGGGAATATGTACATTTGTACTTGGAATAACTCCAATTTTTTGGATATATTTATTTTTCATGATGTTATTTGGAATAGCTATGCCAATGTTCAATACACCATCTATTGTATTATTATAGGAGAAAGTAGAAGAAAATTATTTAGGAAGAGTATTTGGTATGATATAAAGTTCTATGATGCCACTTGGAATGCTTATATTTGGTCCCTTATCTGATATAATTAAAATAAATTGGTTACTTATTTGGACAGGTTTATTGATATTTATTCTTAGCTTTTTCACTTTAAAAAGCAAAGTATTAATAGAAGCGGGAAAGTCAAATTTAAAATTTGAAAAATAGTTAATATATACAAAGGTTATAGAAAATTATATAAGTAGTTGCTTTATTGATTAAAATTAGGTATAATTATATAAATACAAAAATGAAATGTTAAATAATTGAAATTGGGGTAATAATGAAGGAAATAATAAGAAAATCAAAAATTGAGGACTCGTATAGTATAGCCAAAATTAAAGTTGAATGTTGGAATGTAGCATATAAAGGAATTGTTTGTGATAAATATTTAAGTAATTTGTCAATAGAAAAAGAATCTAAAAGAAGACGAAATGAATTTAAAGATGTACCACCATTCTACGTGTATGAAGAAAATAGTATCATTAAAGGTTTTGTGTGGTTTGGAAAAGTAATAGAAGATAATAATACAATTAATGAAAATATTTTTGAAATATTTGCTATATATGTTAATCCAGATAATAAATGCAATGGTATAGGTACTAAATTAATTAATTTTGCGAAAAATGAAGCAAAAAAGCAAAATTACAGTAAGGTTTATTTATGGTGTTTAAAAGATAATCTTTCAGGAAGAAAATTTTATGAGAAAAAACTAGGTAAGTTAAAAGGTGAAACGATAGTTGAAATAGGAGAACAAGATCTAGATGAAGTAAGATATGAATTCAACGTATAGAAATAAAAAATATATGAACAGGAGAAAATAATATGAAATTGATTTCATGGAATGTTAATGGCATAAGAGCAGCCTTAAATAAAGGATTTAAAGATTTTTTTAATGATATTGATGCAGATATATTTTGTATTCAAGAAACTAAAATGCAAGAAGGACAAGTAGATATATTTTTTGAAGGTTACAAACAGTATTGGAATAGTGCAGAAAAAAAAGGTTATTCTGGAACTGCAATATTTACTAAAATAGAACCTTTAAATGTGAGTTATGGTATAGGCATTGAAGAACATGATAATGAAGGAAGAGTAATAACACTTGAATTTGATAAATTCTATATTGTAAACATATATACACCAAATTCTAAAAGAGAATTAGAGAGATTAGATTACAGAATGATATGGGAAGAGGAAATAAAAAAATATATTAAGACTCTAAATGAAAATAAACCTATTATTGTATGTGGAGACTTAAATGTAGCACATAATGAAATAGATATAAAAAATGCAAAAGCAAATAAAAGAAGTGCGGGTTTTACAGATGAAGAAAGAGAAAAAATGACTCTTTTCTTAAATGATGGATTTACTGATACTTTTAGATATATATATCCAGATAAAAAAGATGCATATTCTTGGTGGTCATATATGGGCAATGCAAGAGCTAAAAATGTTGGATGGCGTATAGACTACTTTATTGTATCAAACAATATAAAAGAGCATATTAAGGAAACGTATATATATCCAGAAGTAATAGGTAGCGATCATTGTCCTGTAGGACTTGAAATATTTTAAGTAAAATAAGAAAGGAACAAATATGTTAGAACTAAAAGGTATATCTTATGAAAAAGATAATAAAAAAATATTAAATAATATAAATTTAAAGATAGAAGGGAAAAAGTTTGTAGCAATTACTGGACCTAATGGAAGTGGAAAATCTACATTAGCTAAAATAATAATGGGTATACTAAAACCTACTTCAGGTAAAATTATATTTATGGGTGAAGACATAACAGATTTAGATATATGTGAAAGAGCAAAGTTAGGTATTGGTTTCGCATTTCAGCAACCTGTTAAATTCAAAGGCATTACTATAAAAGATTTAATAGAATTGTCATTAGAAAAAGGTACTAAATGTAAGGGGTCATGTCATTATTTAACTGATGTTGGGTTATGTCCAAAAGATTATATGAATAGAGAAATTAATTCTAATTTATCTGGTGGCGAATTAAAAAGAATTGAAATTGCAACTGTTGTAGCAAGAAAATGTAAACTTACAATATTTGATGAACCAGAAGCGGGTATAGATTTATGGAGTTTTAGTAATTTAATTGATGTATTTCAAAAAATGCATGAAACAATTAAAGGTTCTATAGTTATAATTTCACATCAAGAAAGAATATTAAATATAGCAGATGAAATTATATTGCTTGAAAATGGAAAAATAACTGAAATTGGTAGTAAAGATATAGTATTACCTAAGCTATTAAACGTTAAAAGTAATTGTAAATTTTTAAAGGAGTCAAATAGCAATGGATAAAATAGAAACAAAATTATTAAAAGAAATTACAAGTACATATAAGATAAAAAATGGTGCATATAATATAAGAAAAAATGGTGTTGGTATAGAAAGAAAAGTTACTGAAAATATTAATATAATAAGCAAAAAAGACAAACAAGGTATAGATATTATTATTAAAGAAAATACAAAAAATGAAATATTACATATTCCTGTTATTATCACTGAAGGTGGACTTACAGATGAAGTATATAACGATTTTTTCGTAGGTAAAAATGCTGATGTTGTGATAATTGCAGGTTGTGGAATACACAATGACGGTGATACTACTTCGCAGCATAATGGTATACATAGATTCTTTCTTGAAGAAAATGCTAAGGTAAAATATATTGAAAAACATATTGGAGAAGGTAATGGACAAGGAAAAAGAATCCTTAATCCTCAAACAGTTGTAGAACTTAAAAACGGTTCTACTTTAGAAATGGAAACTACTCAAATAAAAGGAGTAGATTCAACTATTCGTGATACAAGAGGTGTATTACAATATAATACTAATTTGATTATAACAGAAAAAATAATGACTCACGGTAATCAATTTGCTAAGACTATATTTGATGTAGAATTAAATGGTGAAAATTCTAGTACTAAAGTTGTTTCAAGATCAATAGCAAAAGATAGTTCAAAACAAGAATTTATATCAAAAATTACAGGTAATAATAGATGCTTTGGACATGTTGAATGTGATGCTATTATAATGGATAATGCATCTATTAAAGCTACTCCAGAAATAACTGCAAACAATGTGGATGCAAGATTAATTCATGAAGCAACAATAGGAAAAATTGCTGGAGAACAAGTTACAAAATTAATGACACTAGGTTTAACTGAAAAAGAAGCTGAAAAAGAAATAATAAATGGATTTTTAAAATAAAAATACATTTAAATCGCCATAATATTTAGGCAATATTATGGCTCAATGCCAAATGTTGGGGGTAAGAAAATTAAAATTTTCACACTCCAACATCTTTTTTATTATCTAGGAAAGTATATAATTTTATATAGAGTAAAATATTTATATACCAACAAAAAATAAGATTTTAAAAAGTAATAATTAAAAATATGAGCTAAAAATCATCACCTAAATTTTAATTTAGGTGATTTTCTTGCATTTCAAAATAGAATAAATGATTATCATATATAAAATAGTCAAAAACAAAAGAAGCAAATTGAAAATTTGCTATTATGTTTAAAAAAATAAAATTTGAGCACAATAATTATATTAAAAGTATTTAGTTTACAGGTAAAATATACTATTTTGTATATAATAACATAAAATAAACTTAAATTGTTGAAATATACTTGTTTAAATGGTATAATACTTATTAGTGAAAAGAGGTTTATTTTATGCTAAACAGAGCTCAAATATTTAATTATTTAACACTCATATCAGCTGTTTGTACTATATACTTTGCTTTATGGTCAATGTCAAATGAATATAATCCTATTATTAGTGTTATATTAATGTGTGTTATGTTGATATTTAATTATATAAGCAGAAAAATGAACCGAAAAGAAAATATACATACAAAAAATCAAAAAAAAGTTGTAAGTAATATAAAAATTAAATCGGAGGAAAATTAAATGGCAAAAAAAGTTGTGGCAATAGTAGGAAGACCAAATGTAGGTAAAAGTACACTTTTTAATGCATTTGCAGGACAAAAAATCTCAATAGTAAGAGATACACCAGGTATAACAAGAGACAGAATATATGCAGATTGTGCTTGGAGAGGTACTAAATTTCAGATAATTGATACAGGAGGTATTGAACCCGTTACAGAAGATATATTATTACAACAAATGAGAAGACAGGCTATGCTTGCTATGGATATGGCAGATGTTATTGTATTTATAACTGATTCGAAAGCAGGAGTAACTGCAGATGATATAGAAGTTGCTAATATGCTTAGAAAAACAAAAAAACCAGTTATATTAGTTTGTAATAAATGTGATAGAGTTGGAGCTGTTCCTCCTGAAGTATATGAATTTTATAATTTGGGGTTAGGTGATCCTTTAGCTATATCTGCTGGTAAAAAATTAGGTATAGGTGAATTATTAGATGAAATATATGATAAGTTTGATAATGTTGAACCTGAAATTGAGGATGAAGATACTATAAGAGTAGCTATAATTGGTAAGCCAAATGTAGGGAAATCTTCTTTGGTAAATAAAATATTAAACGAAGATAGAGTTATAGTAAGCGATATTGCTGGTACAACTAGAGATGCAATTGATACATTTTTTGAAAATAAGCATGGCAAATATATATTTGTAGATACAGCTGGAATTCGTAGAAAAAATAAAGTATATGATAAATTAGAACAATATACAGTTATTAAAGCAAAATCTGCAATTGATAGATCAAATGTATGTATATTAATGATAGATGCTACTGAAGGTGTTACAGAACAAGATGAAAAAATTGCTGGATATGCACATGAAGCGGGTCGTGCTATAATAATATGTATAAATAAATGGGATTTACTAGATAAAGAAACAGGAACTTTAGAAAAGTATAAAAAAGAAGTTTATGTTAAACTTGCTTATTTAGCATATGCACCAATTATATTTATATCAGCTGAAACTGGTCAAAGAGTAGAAAATATATTTGAAATGATAAATGCAGTAAATAAAGCTAATAATTTGAGAGTTCCAACAGCTATGTTAAATGATGTAATATCTCAAGCTATTGCAATAACACAACCACCTTCAGATAAAGGAAAAAGATTAAAAATACTTTATGTTACTCAAGTTTCATCAAGACCACCAACTTTCGTAGTATTTGTAAATAATAAACAATTAATGCATTTTTCATATGTAAGATACTTAGAGAATCACATAAGAAAACAATTTGATATGATTGGTACACCTATACATATGATAACAAGAGAAAAAGGAAGAAGTGAAGAAAAATAAGGAGTGAGTTTATTGGCAGAAATCAAATATGAAATTACAGAAGAAATTAAAGTCTTATCACAGAATGCTAATGGATGGACAAAAGAATTAAATTTAGTGTCTTGGAATGGTTCAAAACCAAAGTATGATATAAGGGATTGGTCACCAGAAAAAGATAGAATGGCAAAAGGAATAACATTAACAGAAGAAGAAATGAAAATATTAGTTGAAACAGTAAATAGTAGATTATAATATTTATAGGAGGTTATACATATGAAGAAAATTGCAATAATGACAGCAGGAGGAGATTGCTCTGGTTTAAATAGTGTTATAAAAACAGTAGTACTATCTGCTAGAAAAAAGGGAATAACAGTTGTAGGTATATTAGATGGATATATAGGTTTTGTAGAAGGTAAGTATATGGTTTTAACATCAAAAATCGTAGATAATATAGATACAATGGGTGGAACAATACTTGGTTCTTCAAATAAAGAAAATCCTTTTCATTATCCAAATAAAGAGGGTATTGCTACTTTTGAAGATAGAGTAGATGATAGTATAAAGGCATTAAGAGATTTAGAAGTAGAAGGATTAATAGTAATAGGTGGAGATGGTTCACTAGACTCAGCTAGAGTTATTTATGAAAGAGGTATGCCTACAATAGGGATTCCTAAAACTATAGATAATGATATGGGGGCAAGTAATCCAACAATTGGATTTGAAACAGCAGTACAAAATGCTGTAGATTGTATATCAAAATTAAAAACAACTGCATACTCACATAAAAGAGTTATGGTAGTTGAACTTATGGGTAGAACATCAGGATATCTAACATTATATGCTGGCTTTGCTTCTTGTTGTGATATTATACTTCTTCCAGAAAAAGACTATAATCTAAATGGAATTATAAATGAAGTAAAACGTGTTATGTCTAATGGTAAAAGATATTGTATTATAGCAGTGTCTGAAGCAGCAAAAGAAAACGGAAAAGAAGAAACAATAGCAAGAGTTGTAAAAGATAGTTTTGAATCTAAACGTTATGGTGGAGTATCATCCAAACTTGCAACAGAAATAGAAAATGCAACTGGATATGAATCTAGGTCTATAATACTTGGTTATCTGCAAAGAGGTGGATCACCTTTTGCAACAGATATGATACTTGGGGCTAGACTTGGAGATTATGCTTTAAACTTGTTAATTAGTAATGAATTAGGCTATATAGTTGGCAGCGAAGATGGTAAATTAATAAAAACAAAGTATCCTAAGACAAGAATAGCTAGACTTTTAGATTTTAATAGTAACGATATAATAAAAACAGCAAAAAGTATGGGAATATACTTTGGCGAATAATAAATTTAAAAAATGAATTAATTGACATATTATATAAAAAATTTGCAAGTGGTGAAATTACAGAAGAATATAAAAGAAGAAAGAAAATATTAGATAATTAACATTTAAAATAACTCTTAAATTAAGGGTTATTTTTTATTTTAACTTTGTTATGTTTTAAAGTTTGACAACATCAATATATTGTTATAATTGCAACTTTATTTTGTAATTTTTTACTACCAAAATAATATGGATTATTTGATATTGGCATAAGTGTCATTATGTTTTCTATTACTGGATGAACATCTTGATTCTGAGAAGTAAAAGCTATTGAATTGTATTGTAGAATGTATTTAAGTATTTAATAGATTTATAAAATTCATCTCATTAATGTAATAATAGAATACTAATATTATTTAATACATTGAAATTTTTTTAGCAATTTAAGTTTTTTTATTGAAATTCAAACTTTTGTTTGACAAACAATGGTTTTTATGATATAATCAAAATATAATTTTTTATGGAGGTTAAAATGAATAAATTAGATTTAAATGAGAAAGAAAAAAGAGTCTTAGACTTTGTTATATCACAAGTAAAGGATACTGGTTATCCACCATCAGTTAGAGAAATATGCAGAGCAGTTGGTTTTAAATCAACATGTTCAGCACATCAATATATAAAAAGATTAGCAGATAAAGGTTATCTTGAAAAATCTAGTCTTAAAATGAGAGCACTTAAAGTAATAGAAGATGAGAAGGAAGTTACAATATCACTTCCAATAGTAGGTAAGGTTGCTGCAGGAGAACCAATACTTGCTACTGAAAATATTGAAGATTATTTTTCAATTGGAGAAAGTTTTTTTAGTAAAAATTCACTAAAAAATAGTAATTTTGTTCTTAGGGTACAAGGTGAAAGTATGATAAATGTAGGTATTAATAACGGAGACTTTATTGTTGTTTCTAAACAATCTATTGCTAGAAATGGTGAAATAGTTGTAGCAATGATTGACGGTGATGCAACAGTTAAAACTTATTATAAAGAGAAAAATTATATAAGACTTCAACCAGAAAATGATACAATGGAACCTATAGTTTCAGATAAGGTAGAAATTATTGGTAAAGTAATAGGATTATTTAGAAAAATAAGTTAGTAAAAGTGAGACTTGAAAATTTTAAGTCTCACTTTTATAACCTTTACAACATAATATAATATATATAGGGGGTGGTAGAAATGGAACTTAAAGATAAAAAAGTGGGATTAGGAATTACCCGGATCTTTTTGTAATTTTAATAAAGTACAGGAAATAATACAAAATTTTAAAAATGAAGGGGCAGAAGTAATACCAATAGTTTCGACAATAACAAAGGATACAACAACTAGATTCTACAATAAACAAGAATTTATAAAAATGTTAGAAGATAATACTGATAAAAAAGTAATAGATACAATAACTAAAGCAGAGCCAATTGGTCCTAAAAATATGTTAGATATTTTACTGATTTGTCCATGTACAGGAAATACAGTTGCTAAACTCGCAAATGGAATAACGGATACACCTATTTTAATGGCATTTAAAAGTCATATAAGAAATAATAAACCTGTTGTAATAGGAATATCTACAAATGATGGATTAGGACAAAATTTAAAAAATATAGCAGAATTATTAAATAATAAAAATACATATTTTGTACCATTTAATCAAGATGATTGTATAAATAAGCCAAAATCACTTGTATGTGATTATAATGAAATTATAGATACGGTTAAATTTGCTTTAGATAATAAGCAAATCCAGCCAATTATAAGCTTAAAATAGTATATTAGAAATGTAGAGTTATATTTTACATTTCTTTTTATTTTATAAAATAATTTATAATAAATCAAATAATTTGTAATAAATCGAATAATTTGTAAAAGAATAATAAAAAGAAGTTTTATTTATTTTTTACAGATAGTTTTTTTGTTGCAAAATTACAAGTTTACAAGAAAATAAGTTTAAAATAATTTTTAAAATACATTTAATTATATTATATGAGGAGAAATACAAATAATGATTTTAGAGCTAATAGATGTAAAAAAAGAATATAAATTAGTTGATGGTAATAATTTTAATGCATTAAATGGAATAAATATTTCATTTGATAAAGGTGAACTTATATCAATTATTGGAGAATCGGGAAGTGGAAAATCAACATTAATGAATTTAATTGGTGGACTTGATTCTGATTTTAAAGGTTTTATAAATATTGATGGAAAAAATATAAGTAAGTTTAGTGAAAAAGAATTAGATAAATATAGAAAAGATAAAATTGGTTTTGTTTTTCAAAGTTTTAATTTAATATCACATTTATCAATTTTAGATAACGTTACAATTGCAATGACTTTATCTAATGTTAAAAAATCAGATAGATTACAAAGAGCAAAACATATATTAAAAGAGGTTGGCCTTGAAAATCATATTGATAAAAAGCCAAATCAATTATCTGGTGGAGAAAAACAAAGAGTAGCTATTGTGAACTATACCCAATAAATTAGACTTGAAAAAGAAAGAGTACTGAAAGTATTGTAATTAATTTTGCAATACTTTCTCGTTTTTTAACCTTTTTATTTCTTTTTGTTTAAATTGATTAGGCGTTAAAT
>JAQUGQ010000027.1 GCA_028684095.1 Clostridia bacterium | reverse complement strand
ATTGTGTATTGTCGTAATATCACTATTATATCATAAAGGGGGATTTTTTTCATTACAGCTAAAAGCTTTTCTATTCTCACTGGCATAGCCAGTGGTTGTATACCTGGGGTAGTTCAAGGGGATAATACAAAAAATACTGACAGAAAATATTCCATCAGTATTTTTAATATATTTGACTTTAAAAATGATTATTTGTAACTTTATGATGCTTTCATAACCCTAATATGTCCTGTATTTCTTATGTCTTCAACTAATTCTATTATACTTTCCAAATGAAACCATATTTTTCCTTGTTGTAATCTATTTAGAGTTTCTCCATAAACACCAGAATAAGGATGGTTATTATTTTCCATTTGTTCCATGGTTAATTCCATTTCCAATCCGTTTCTCGAGTTATACTGATATAACCCATTTGGTAAATTTGATAATATTTCTTTTGAAATTCCAAGTTGTAGAAAAATATCATTTACCGATAACAATTCACAAAAATCTTCATACCACCATAATGATACACTTGGCCTTAAACTTTTCAACCATTTTTGTCTTTGTATTTCATCCTTAGGAATAGATCTATTTAAAGGAAATTTTGGTTTAAAATATTTTTCTGAAAAATACCTTACTAGTACTAATATTGTTAAGACGATTAAACATGATATTACGATTATGTTGCTAATAATCTTACTAACAAAATCCCATCTTGTTCCTTTCTTTTTTTCTAGAAATGATAAGCACCGCTCCATTAATTCTAAAAATTTCATTTTAATTCCCCCTTTTATAATTATATAATTAGTATCCATTATTACATGAATGAATTAATTATATACTATTTTCACATAAAAGTCAAATTATGTTATAGCATAGATAGCGTAAAGTTTCTTTTGGTTTTTAAAAACACAAAAATAATCCCTTTATTTTATAATTAAATTACTTTAAAACTTATTAATTTTTGTAATTCTGTGTTAACTCTCTACCAAAACTCATCAAGTCAGCCTGTAAATCATCTGTAAAATTTGAAGGATTATTAATATTGTTTAAGTTTTTTAAATTATTTTGTAGTGTATTAGTAATTTTTTCTAAAAAATGTTGTATAATTATTTGCATAAGATATCCTCCTTGGATATTTATTTTGCAACATAATTATATAACAAAGAGATATCTTGTTTTTATATTATGTAAAGTACTGTTAAAAACCAAAGATTATTTTACACTAAATATACCGTAATTTAATAGAATAATTCCTACTATTTTATTATTTGCAACAAAACAGAGCACCTACAATTAATGTAAGTGCTCTATTTTGTTAGTTATTATGCTATATAGTTGGAATCTTTTTTGCAATTGCGTAATTCTTAAAACTTGGCTCTTCAGTAACATCTCTAATTACTTCAATAAAAGGAGGTATTTCAAATTCTTGATTTTGCTCCGTGAGTTCAATTTCTAAAATGGCAACATCCTTCCAAAACGGATATACATCCAATTCATAATACAAATTGTTGTAAACAAAACAGTATCTGTCTTTTACAATTTGATGTAAGGAAACATCTGCAGTCATGAGTA
Source organism: Clostridia bacterium (assembly GCA_028684095.1). Classification (GTDB taxonomy): domain Bacteria; phylum Bacillota; class Clostridia; order TANB77; family CAG-465; genus RGIG5057. Next base: position 4,100 of record JAQUGQ010000027.1, on the reverse strand, counting down.
GTGATAAATATTCTTTATCACTTATCCTTTTCTCAGTCTTAATACGTACCAAGCTGGATATACTTTTCTTTGTTGTATAAAAATATGTATATCCTCCATTTTTACCTCTCTGACGAATTCTCTTTTCTATTTCATGATCATCACTAATTAGATACGTTTGCATGATAGTGACCATTTCACATTTTTCAGATTTCAACATTTCTATCAATTGGGGCATTCTTATCAAGAATTTTCGCTCAATTTTAAGAGGAACAGGTTCACCTAAGAAACGGAAAAATTCGGCCACCAACCGGTTAATTTTACATTCGAAGTCGGTACTATTATCAATAATTCTAAGATGTTGATGTCCCGTCCATGCAGCAATAATTTTATGATCAAGTTTTCTTGCCTCTTCTGGTGTTTCTTTCCTGGCAGTATTATTTTCCAGCGTGTAAAAACTTTCTGCACCCTCAGCAGCTGTTTGAAGATGGAAAACTGCATCATACCTTTCTCTCAAACTTATTTCTTTCAATCCTTTTGATTCAAGTACATGCTTAAATTCATCCTCTGATATATATGCCTTGTTATCCATCACACCTCTATCACATATAATTATCACCTTTTCATGATTCATTTCACCAGCAGCTTGTTCATACAATCCTTCTCTTACCATTTGAAAATCTAACATTATACTTTGAAATTTCACAAAATCAATGTATCCCTCCCATGGCCTCAGTCCATTAGTAAATATTTCAGTAGCTGTTTCAGAAACTATAATTACTTTATACCCACAATCGTTTAATTCCTGTTCTATCCTACTAATTGCAGTTGTTTTTCCTCCACAAGGACCACCAGTTAGTACCACGATTTTAATTTCATTACTCATTTCAAAAGTCCTCCTCATAAATTTTTTAGGAGTTATCTCATTTAATCAATATGAATTATACCATATTTACCCTCATTTATCAACAATTTAGTTTTAAATAACACAAAATCTAAGTTATTTAAATATAAAATAAAGCACCTACAATTAATGTAAGTGCTCTGTTTTGCTATTCTCTTGCTATTATCCAGGTATGTATTTTATTTTTTTCAGATGGACATTTTGTTATGCTTATTCTAACAACATCAACATTTTGCAAATGCTTCCAGCATTCCTCAATAATCTGATGTCCTTCTGTTGCAAAATTACCCATATATCGTTCGGTTTCATAATTAATCAAATATGTGTTAATAGAGTCATTCAAAATTTCAACACCTATTGTGTTTATTAATAGTTGTTTCCAGGACCATTCTACAAATGACTTTTGAACAAACCGTGATTTGATTTTTTCAGTAATTGTGATTTGGACATTATAGTCACCTGCGACTAATAACTCACAAATATTTTTCCCACATTTTCTAGATAGCATATGAAAGATCCCCCTAAATTCTTAGTAAGATATTATATATCTTCCAATAATATTATATCATATTTTAACTTCATTGTAAATAATTATATTAAAAATATTATATTTTATTTCATAATAATCCAATTTTTATATATAAAAATACTCCTCAAATGATAAATATTTCTGTCTAACATTTTGGGTACAGTTTAAATGTTGGACACTTTTTAATTAAGCAACTAACGAGAAATGAATTCAATATTTTTAAATATATTACTTTTTATCATTAAGTATAAATGGAACTGATATAAAGTCTTGTAAACTTTTTTCTTCAATTATACCATTTATATATACTACAATTTTTATATTTGGACATAAATCAAGCATATATTGAAGACAAATACCACATGGCGTTAAAGTTTCATCAATTTTGTCTCCCATCCCTCCTACAAGTGCTATTTTTAAAAAATTTCTTTCTCCATATGTAAAAGCATTTTGAAAAGCATTTCTTTCAGCACATATACTTAAATTTGGTAAACATTTCTCTTCAACATTTACACCTAAATATATCTTATTATTTTCTGATAAAACTGCTGCCCCTACTTTATATCCTGTTTGATATGCAAAAGCATTTACTTTCACTTTTTTAGCCATTTCAATTAATTCTTCATTATTCATAATTTACCTCCATTATTTTAATATTTACATTATACTATAAATTATAAATTTTTACAATAAAAAATTATAATAACAATTTTTATATGTTGTATCGTAATTGTTAACATTAAATAGTTAAATTATCTTGATAATTTGAAATAATATTTTCTAAGTGCATTGGATCAACAGATATAGCCGTTTTCAAAAATAATTCATTGTTTAAATATGTTGATTTCATTTTATCAATTAATCTTTGTTTATCATATTCTTTTATAAACCAATTAGGTAATATATCTTGATCAACATATAACTCCCAATCATTTAAATTATCTAAAGAAATTTTATTATTTATAGGTAGAAGCTCAACCCTAACAAAATTAGAATATGCATTTAAAAAAGTATCATTTATACTACTTCGATTAAGTAACAAATCATGATTATCTGTATCTAAACCAAGTAATATATCATCCTTTAAAATTATTGCTGTTTGAAATCTCATCTTTCACTCCTTTATAATAGGAATTTCTCCCATATATACATTCCCAAAATTACCATCAATGGATATAGTGTCTCCATATACAAGTGTATTGTTATTAAACAGTACATATTCATTATTTACAATCATATTTGATATACCAGTAATACATACCTTATTATTATTTCTTGAAATAATTGCAGCATGAGATGTCGAGCCTCCTTTAGTAGTTATAATACCATGTACTTTATTCATTAGCTCAATATCATCAGGTGTAGTATATTCTTTTACTAAAATATACTTTTCAGTTTCATCTAATATATCATCTTTTTTAAATATAATTTTACCAACTAAAACTCCATTTGAAACAGGAATTCCATGTCCAATAACTTTACCTAATGCTACTTTTTCATCAAACACTTCTATATAACCTAAATCATCTATATCTACTTCATTTTTAGATATAATTCCTACTCTGATCATATCTTTAAGCACTATATTTTCAATTTTTTTAGCTATCTTTAAATCTCTACATTGTAATATATATAACTTTTTATTTTCTATACAAAATTCTATATCTTGAACTTTTTTAAAATATTTTTCTAATTCTTTTGAATATTTTTCTAACAAACTATATTGCTCTGTATTTTGAATATCTGAAATACTATAATTATTTGATTTGCTATTTACAATATTTTCACCTAATGAGTTATATAAAAATCCACCATAAAGCATATTTTCACCTGTTATAGGATTTCTACTAAATACAACCCCAGACATACTATTATCTGAAATATTACCAAACACCATTTTTTGAATTATAACTCCAATACTTAACTTATCTTCAATGTTATTAGCTTTAATATAATAAGAACATCTCTTAGAATATTTAGAATTGATTATACATTTTATAGAAAGATATATTTGAGTTTCAATATCTTCTGGAAACAATGTTTTAGTTTTATTAAGATATTCTTGTTTATATTTATTTATCAAATTAATATAATCAACATTATCTAATTTATCATAGTCTAATTTGTTAATATTACAAGATAAATTAACAAACTTTTCTACAAAGTTTAAATAATTTGAATATACAAAACTAAAATTATTAGTTTCTAATAATAATTTATCTGCTATATAATCATTAAAACCTACATTTAATATTGTTTCTAGCATACCAGGCATAGAAATGTTTGGACTACTTCTAATAGATACAATTGTTGGCTTTTCAAAATCAAGTAAAATATTTAAAATATCCTTCTTAGTTATATCTTGTAGTACCAAACATGCATAAGGAGTTGGAATCTTCAAATCATTTATTACTTGTAAGTTTTTAAATTTATTACCAACTATATTTATATCACTTTCATCATTTAAATAATATATATTTTTCATCAATATCACCTCTTGCATAATATATTATATTATTTCTTTATTTTCTGCCATAAACATTTTTTTAGGTTACACCATATATAATAAACATCCGCCTGTAAAACAGGCGGTATTATTTTCGCCCTATAAGGGCATGATACTTGCGAGTACCTAAAAGTACACATTATTACGACAATCGCAATTTATACTCTAGCTACCCTTAAAAG
>JAQUGQ010000026.1 GCA_028684095.1 Clostridia bacterium | reverse complement strand
AAACAACACTTTTAGATAAATATGTTTAAAAGTGTTGTTTTTTATTTTTTTTTATTATATAATTATGTTAATTGTTATAGATAAGGAGAAAATTAATGGGCAGTAAGAAATATGGGTTAACATTTCCGCAAAGTAATATATATTTGGTTGAAAAAGTTAGTGGTAAAACATCTATTAATACAATAGCTGGTATTCTTAATATAAATGATAAATTTGATGAGAGAATTTGTAATAAAATTATTAATAGATTAATAGAAAAAAATGACGCCTTAAGAATTAAGATTTTTGAGGAAGATAATGCTGCTTATCAAAGTATTGAAAAATATGTTTATGAAAATATTGAATATATAAATTTAATTGGGAAAAGTGAAAAAGAAGTTAAGAAATATATACAAGATACTATAAAAGTGCCTATTAAATTTATTGGAAATAAACTTTATGATTTTAAAATATTAAGGTATAAAGAAAATACAGGCTGTATTTTTATGAAGCTGCATCATATTGTTTCTGATGCTTGGACATTGGGACAAATAGTGAATCAACTTATTACAATGTATAATGATGAATTAAGTAATATACAAAACAAATATTTAATACCGTCATATATAGATTATATTGAATCAGAAAAAGAGTATGTATCTTCTGAAAAATATATAAAAAATAAAGAATTTTGGGAGGAATATTTTAAAGATATACAACAACCAATTTCTCTAAAAACGGTTACTTCAAAGTTAACTAATAAAGCAGAAAGATATTCTGTTATGCTTAATGAAGAACTTAGTAATAAAATTATGGAATATGTTAAAGCTAATAAAGTATCCCCATATACCTTGTTTTTAGGTACTCTTAGTACATATATTTATAGGGTTTGCAATAAAAATGATTTTGTAATAGGTACTCCTGTTTTAAATAGGTCAAATTTTAAAGAAAAACAAATGCTAGGAATGTTTGTTTCTACTATGCCTACAAGGATTAAAGTTGAAGAAAGTATAAAATTTATAGATTTAGTTAAACAAATTGGAACGGATACTATGACTTTATTTAGACATCAAAAATATCCAATTACTAAAATACTAGAATATATCCAAAAAACAACTGATATTGAAGGAAAAATTTATAATATAGTATTGTCTTATCAGAATGCAAGATCTAATATTAAAGAAGGAGATTGTTTTTCTACAGAATGGGTATTTACTAATAATGCTCAAGATAATTTAGCAATTCATATTTTAGATATGGATAATAACGGTCGTTTAACTATAAATTATGATTATTTAGTTGATTTGTTTGATGAAAAAGAAATAAAGTATTTACATACTAGACTTATGGCTATAATAGAAAATGCAATAAATGATATTGATATAGATGTTGAAAATATAAGAATAATGAGTATAGAAGAAGAAAATAAAATACTATATGATTTTAATGATACTGCTAAAGAGTATCCTAAAACTAAAACTATGGTAGATTTATTCGAAGAACAAGTAGAAGAACATTCAGATAAAGTTGCACTAGTATTTGAAAATGAACATATGACATATAATGACTTAAATAAAAAAATTAATATATTAGCATCATATTTGAGAGAAGAAAAAAATATTAAAGTAAATGATGTTGTAGCTGTTATGCTAGACAAGTCATTTGAATTAATGATAAGTATTCTTGGTATATTAAAAGCAGGTGCAGCCTATTTACCAATAGATAAAAGTTTACCGAAAGAAAGAATTAACTATATGTTAGAAAATAGTGGTTGTAACATTGTGGTTTCAAAAGAGGATGTAAGTTTAAATAACATATCTTACATTGATATAGATAATATCCTTTTAGATAATAAAAAGGTTGAAAATTTAATTAAAGTTAATAAACCAAATGATTTGGCATATGTAATGTATACATCGGGCTCAACTGGAAATCCAAAAGGAGCAATGATGTCACATGTTAATGTTATAAAATTAGTAAAAAATATAACATATTTTAATATGGACAAGATAGATAATGTTTTTTTAGCAGGTAACATAGTTTTTGATGCATCTATGCATGAGATGTGGCTATCTTTGTTAAATGGTAAAACTGGTTATATAATAAGTAAAGAAACTATGATGAATCCTATAGAATACTCTAAATTGCTTTTACAAGTAGAAAATGGATTAGCTATATTTACAACACAATTATTTCATCAGTATTCTATGTTTAACCCAAAGATTTTTGAAAAATTAACATATTTGGTTGCAGGTGGAGATGTAATGTTATCTGAATATGCTAAAAATATTATAGATAATTGCAAAAATACAACTTTGGTAAATATATATGGACCAACCGAATGCACTGCTGCAGCAACAACTCAAATAGTTAATAGAGATAATTACAATAATATAACAATTGGTAAACCAATTGATAATACAAAATGTTATATAGTAGATAGTAATGGAAGACTTTGTCCTATATTTATCGATGGCGAAATATATATAGCCGGTGATGGTGTTGGACTAGGGTATATAAATAATGAAGAAATTAACAGAAAATCTTTTGTTAATTTTAATGTAAATGATAAAACTGAAAGAGTATATAAATCTGGAGATATAGGTAATTGGACGGATGATGGAAATATAAAGTTTCAGGGTAGATCAGATTTCCAAGTGAAAATAAGAGGATATAGGATAGAAATATCAGAAATCTTAAATATAGTACTTAAAATTTCTAATATTAAAGAGGCGTATATTATTGCTAAAACTAATGAAAATACTAAAGAATTAAATATGTATATAACATCAGATATCACAATAGATATTACAGAATTTAAAAAACAATTGCGTAAAAAACTTCCAGATTATATGGTTCCAACTAAAATACTACAATTAAATAAAATGCCACTTAATTCTGTAGGGAAAATAGATAGAAGTAGACTTCCGGAGATAAGCTTTAATGAAACAAAAAAAGTTGCTCTCCCAGATAATAAAACTCAACGAGTATTGTTATCAATATTTACTAATGTATTATCTAATAAACAGATAGGTGTTGATGATAACTTATTTGAGTATGGTCTTGACTCATTACAAGTTGCAAAGGTTATTGTTTTATGCAATGAGAAAGGTTTAGTATTAGGATATCAAGATATATATGATTGCAAAACTATTAGAAATATAGCTGAAAAAATAATAAATAATGATTCAATAGATGAAGAATATTACAAAAAAATAGAAGATTACAATTATGATAGAATTAATAATATGTTAAGTACTGAAACAAAGATCAACATAAGTAATAAAAGTAAGGACAAATTTAAAGGGAATATATTATTGACAGGAGTTACAGGATTCTTAGGTAGTCATATTTTAGAAAATATAATTAATAATTATGATTCAGTTGTTTATTGTGTTGTTAGATCAAAAGAGATAAATGGTCAAAAAAGATTAGAGGATAAACTAAAATATTATTTTGGGGATTCTATTTTAAAACATATGGAAACAAGAATTAGAGTAATAGATATTGATTTGTTGGAATATAACTCAAATATTGAATTACAAAAAATAATAAAGGGAAATAATATAAACCTTTTGATTAATTGTGCTGCAAATGTAAAACATTATGGTAATAGAGACGAGTTCGAAAAATTAAATGTAGATATAGTAAAAAATATAATTAATATATCTAAATCATGTAAAATAAGACTTATACATATTTCTACCTTAAGTGTCTCAGGAAATGGTTTTGAAACTAGTTTTGATAATCAAACATTTGGTAAAAATAAATATTTTAATGAAAAGAGTATGTATATTAATCAAAAAATAACAAATATTTATGCATATACAAAATATATATCTGAATTATGTGTCTTAGAAGCTAGGGTAGACGGTTTAGATTCCTCTGTAATAAGAGTTGGCAATTTGATGAGCAGATATAGAGATGGAAAGTTTCAAGAAAACATTACAGATAATGGCTTTGTTCAAAGAATAAAGTTTGTTTTAGATAATGCTATTATACCTAAAAATGTATATGATACTAATTATTTAGAATTTTCTCAAGTAGATATACTTTCAAACGCACTTATGAAGTTAGTAACACAAAAATCTATAAATCCAATATATCACTTATTTAATAATAATCATATATATATTAAAAAATTTATAAAATCAATAAGTAAAATATACGGAAGAAAAATTGAAGTTTTAAGTACTAAGGATTTTTCTATAAGACTGGATGAAGTATTAAATAATGACACTTTGGCACTATATAGAGTAATATTATCTGATTTAAAAGAAAATGGTAAATTAGAGTATATAACTGATGTAGTTGTTGAATCAAAAATAACAAATAAAATCTTAAGAAAGTTGAAGTTCAAATGGTGTAAAATAAATTCAAGATATATAAAATTATTTATTGAATCGATTTATAACGGAAAGGATATAAAAAATATATGGAAAAATTAACAGAACTAAGCTTATTTTCAACAATAATAGTAATAATATTTATGATACGTTATTTATATAAGATAAGAAATAATACAAAAACACATAGATGCCTATATATGATATTTGTTCTGCTAGAAATATATGTTATATCAATGTTTGCACAAATTACATTACGGCAGTCAATTAAACATAGATCTAGTATACTTTGAATATTTAACACGGTTGTGCTGCTGAGTATATACCTGTAGTAGTGCTTATGCTGGCACTAACATTCAATAATAATAAAATAGACTTATCAAAATTTAAATTTTTGTATGTATTACCAACTATAGCTTTAGTAACATTATGGACAAATAGCTTTACTTCATTGTTTTATGTTAAATATTCTACAATTTTTGTAGAAAATGTGTATGGCCCTATGTTCATAATAAATGCTATATATTCATATATTTGTTTGTTTTTAGCGGTAATTATACTAATTAGAACCTCACTTAAAAAATCCGGTTTTTTCTCTAAACAAACGGGATTAATAGTTTTGGGTTGTATAGCTCCACTTTTAGTAAATATGTTAGGTGCTATGAAAATAATTAGGTTAGATGTATATATAACACCTATAATGTTTACTCTAACTGCCATTTGTTTTGCATTTTCAATTATAAAATACAAAGCACTAAATATAACACCAATAGCTTTTAGAACAGTTATAGATACTATGTCAGACGCATTTATTGTAATATCAGATGATGGTACTATAGTAGATAACAATCTAACATTTGAAAATACATTTAAGGGAATATTAAAAACTAATAAAGATGAGAATTTTTTTGAAATGTTTGAAAGTAGTAAAACATCAGATATACAGATTTTAAGAAAACATATATATCAAACAAGAAAAGAAGATAAAATATTAAAAGAAGAATATCATATGGTAGGCAGGAACTTTGATAAATATTTTGAAGTAGATATCCATCCAATAAAAGCAAAACATGCTATTGAATATGTTGGAACATTACTTTTATTCAAAGATATAACACAACATAAACTAGATATAAAGGAAATACAAGATAAACAAGATGTTATAGTAAAACAGGGGCAACTTGTATCTATAGGTGAACTTGCTGGTGGTGTCGCACATGATATAAATACACCAATTTCAGCAATTAAAACTGCAATTCAATTACTTCAAGAACTATATCAACCTAGAGATGAAACTGAAAAAGATATATTATTTAGAATGAGTAATTGTACTGAAAAAATAATAAAAATAGTAAATAGTATGAGAAATCAAATTAGAAATTTAGGTA
>JAQUGQ010000007.1 GCA_028684095.1 Clostridia bacterium | reverse complement strand
TTGTTTTGTCTATATATTTTCTCTATTTTTGTCGCATCTTAGCGACGTATATTATGATAACATTTATATTTGTATTTGTCAACATCTTTTTTGAAATTTATCTGTTTTTAATTAAATTTCTACTAAAATAACATCTTCTCCTATTTTTTTAATTTTATCCCATGGAATTGTTACATTATTCTTACCAAGAATATTTCCTAACAGTTTGCCAGTTTGAGCTACTATTATGGAATTTATTTCTCCATTTTGAAAATCTGCATTAACATCTACAACAAAACCAACTATCTTACCATCATTTATATTAATAACCTCTTTTTGTTTAAAATCCAAACCTCTAGACATATATATCACCTTGTATATTTTATTAATATATATCTAAAAATATGATTTAATTCTATTTGTTTTCTAAATAATCCTTTACTTCTCTTATTAAATCATCTTTTTTTATTATATTACACAAAACTTTTATTAACTCTTCTCTTCTATCAAATTCATTTACTTCATATATATGTTTTTTAGCCTCTTTTGCGATTATTTTTGCTTTTTCACCTAATGTAAAAAGAATATCTATATTTATGTTTTTAAATAATTTTCCAACTTCAGTATGCAAATTGTCACTATAATTACCTAATTCCAACATGTCTCCTAAAATCACTATCTTTCTTTTTGCTTTAAGTAATGAAATTGCTTTTATTCCTGATTTCATTGAATCAATACTAGCATTATATGTATCATCTATAATTTCAATATTATTATTTAATATTATTCTTTCAAATCTCCTCGGTTGATTTTTATATTCTTTTATTCCTTTTTTTATATGGTCTATTTCTATTTTAAATAACTGTGCCACTCTTATACTTGCTAAAACATTATATATATTATGTTCACCAACTTCATTCAGTTTTATTTTTTGCTCAACATTATATATTTTTATTTTGAATTCTGTGGAAATTTCATCTGTTTTTATACTACTCACATCTTTTATTTTATATTTTATCAAATTAATATTGTCATTATAATAACTATTCAAATATTTATCATCACCATTTAGAATTAATGTGCAATTTTTATTCATATATTTAGCTATATTTAATTTTTCTTTAAATATTTTATCTTGACTTCCTATAATTCCTATATGAGCTGTTCCTATCATTGTTACTACTGCTATGTTAGGTAGCGATGCATTAACAAGTTTATCCATTTCTCCTATTATATCAATACTATATTCTAATATTGCTAATTCTTGATTATCAAGTTTTAGTAACATAAGTGAAAGTCCAATATATCCATTATAATTTTTATATGTAGTGAGTATAGTATATTTTTGTGAAAATATACTTGAAATCATTTCCCTTGTACTTGTTTTACCAACACTACCGGTAACTGCTATAATTGGTATATCTATATGTAGTTTTCTATTAAATTTACCTATATCATATAATGCGTCTTGTGAATTTATAATTTCAATTATAACTATATTTTTATTTAAATTTATACTTTGAAAAATTATTTGTTCTTTTTCTTTTTCTGATTTTTCTATAAAATATCCACATATTCCATTTTTAATGCAATTTAAAATATAATCATGACCATTACTTTTATTCCCTACTATTGGTATAAAAAAATCATCTTTTTTTATACTTCTACTATCTAGTGCATAATCTTTAACTATATAATCTTTACTACCATTTATAAGTCTCCCGCCCGTTGCATCTAATATTTGTTTAATATTTAACATTATTATGCCTCCTGAAACTATTTTGACAATTAATATATGTAGATATTGTATTATATCTACATATATTATATCAATTTCAAGACGTTTGTCAATCTTATATTATTTTAATTATGCATTTTTCTTCTTATTCTTTCGATTGCACCTTTTTCTATTCTAGAAATTTGTGCTTGTGATACGCCTAATTCGTATGCTAATTCAGTTTGTGTTTTATCATTAAAATATCTTCTTTCTATTATATATCTTTCTTTTTCTGTTAATTTATCTAACATTTGTGATGCTGCAATTTCATCTGTAACAACCTCTGCTTCATCAGTTTCATCTCTTAATTTATCTAATACAAATATACAATCTCCTCCATCATTATATATTGTATCATTAAGTGACATGGGCTGTGTCATACTATCTAATGCTAGTATGACTTCTTCTCTATCTTTTTCAGCAAGTTTACAAAGCATATCAATAGTTGGTTCTTCACTTTTTTTCTTTATATATTCCTCCCTTATTTGTGAAAGTTTGTATGCCAAATCTCTTATTGACCTTGTAACTCTAAATGCACTATTGTCTCTAAGATATCGCTTTATCTCTCCTATTATCATTGGTACTGCATAAGTAGAAAATTGAACATTTTGTGATATATCAAAATTATCAATTGCCTTAATTAGACCTATTACACCAATTTGAAATATATCATCTACACATTCACCCCTATTATTAAATTTTTTAACTAAACTAAGTACTAATCTCAAATTAGAATTAACAAGTTCATCTTTTAATTCTAATTCGCCATTTTTGTATCTTCTTAACATATCTATTTGTTCTTTGTTAGTAAGTTTTGGTAATTTTGATGTATCCACACATTTTATTTCCACTTTTATATTCATATGTACCTCCATATATTTATCTTATGTTACTATTTTGAGTCCATTTGTGGAAAATTATCCCAATTACTTTGTAAAACTCTTTTTTAGATGATTTATGACTTTTTTTTCAATTCTTGAAATATATGATTGAGATATTCCTAATTTATCGGCAACCTCTTTTTGTGTCAATTCATCAATTCCATCAAAACCATATCTCATTTGCATTATTATTTTTTCTCTATCATTTAACTTTCTTATAGCTATATTTAATACTTTCTTATTATCACTATCTTCAACAGACTTAAAAATTACATCTATATCTGTTCCTAAAATATCCGAAAGTGATAAATCATTCCCTTCACTATCAATATTTATTGGTTCATCAATTGATATTTCACTACGTATTTTATTGTTTTTTCTAAGAAACATTAAAATTTCATTTTCAATACATCTAGATGCATATGTTGCAAGCTTTATATTCTTGTCTAACTTATAACTATTAACACCTTTCATAAGTCCTATAGTACCTATTGATATTAAATCTTCAATATTTATTCCTGAATTCTCAAATTTTTTAGCTATATATACAACTAGTCTTAAGTTTTTTTCTACTAAAGTGTTCTTTGCATCATTATCTTTATTCATTAATTTTTCTAATAATATCGCTTCTTCTTCAGGTGTTAATATTGAAGGTAATCGATCACTACCAGATATATATAAAATCGAATTTTCATCAATACCTAACATTTTCAATAAATTGCGGTAAATTTCTTTTATTTTAATTAAATAATTCATATCGTTACCCCCTCTAGTTTCTCTAAATATGTATTATAACTAATTATTCCATCATATTCATAGTTGTTGATTTTCTCATCTATGAATAGAATAATTGCTTTCTTTAAAATTATTTTTTCTATTCCCCCTTTTTTTATACTTATATCATTAAATATATATCCTTTTATTTCACTTTTACCTATGGCTGTTAAAACTTCTAAAGATACTATTTCTCTTTGTTTATCATCAATCAATTTACTTTTTAGTTTTAAGTTATACACCTTGCTATTTAAAATAATTACATCAAGATTACTAAAAGAATCTCTTATATTATTACCTGTATCTACAAAAACTTTGAACGTAAGATTATTTAAACTATTTATAACTATTTTATATGTTAAATTATTATATTTGATTTTATTTATCCAAATTTTCCACATATATTTATTAATTATATATGTCACACATGCCGTTACTATGTATAATAAAATTCTTGTATAAATATTATTTAAATTTATGCTAAAAAATATAGACGTAGATATTATTATACCTATATACATTATATATATTAAATAATAATACATTTGTTGTTTTATATATTTTATTACACTTTTAGGAAGATATAATAGGTATATTACTATATTTATGGTTAATATTTGAATTATAATATTAGTAGAAATTTCTAGTGTTTTCATTATGGATATTATTGATAGAAAAACCGATAATACTATCAATCTTATTTTATTCACTTTTGTTTTTGTGAAAATACTTGTTTGATATAAAATTGATATATTAACAATAAAATTTTCTATAAATACATAATCTAAATATATCTTCAAATAGAATCACCTTAAACATATTATACACTCCAATATAGAAGAAAAATGTTGAAAAATAAAAAATATATAATATTTCGATTTACAATAAAGCATAAAAAAAACCAAGAATACTTAATATTCTTAGTTTTTATATAATTACTTATTTTGTGTTTATGTTATTCGCCTTTGCTTCTTCTTAAAAAAGGTGGGACATCCCAATCTACTTTATATTCACTTGACGATGCTGACATTTTTGAATTATTATTTACTGCTGCTTTTATAGCATCCCCTACTATATTATCTAATTTCATATCAGAATTTATTGTTTTTTCAAATCCAGTTGCAATTACTGTTATTACTATTTCATCTGTCATTGATTCATCAATTACTGCACCAAATATAATATTAGCCTCAGGATCAACTGATTTTTGTACAAGTTCTGCAGCTTCATTTATTTCTAATAAGCCTAAATCTTTTCCACCAGTTACATTTATTAAAACACCACCTGCTCCTTCAATTGATGTTTCAAGTAAAGGACTATGTATAGCTTGTCTTGCAGCTTCTTGTGCTCTATGTTCTCCAGAAGCTCTTCCTATACCCATATGTGCAATTCCTGCATCTAACATTATTGTTTTAACATCTGCAAAATCTAGATTTACAAGACCTGGTACTGTTATTAAGTCACATATACCTTGTACACCTTGTTTTAATACATCATCTGCCATTTTAAATGCAGATGTTACAGAAGTATTTTTTTCAACAACTTGCAATAATTTTTCATTAGGTATTGTTATTAATGTATCTACCGTTTCTCTTAACTCTTTTATTCCAATATCTGCTTGATTCATTCTTCTTTTTCCTTCAAAAGGAAATGGTTTTGTAACTACAGCTACCGTTAATATTCCCATTTGTTTAGAAACTTCAGCAACTATTGGTGCAGCTCCTGTACCTGTCCCACCACCCATTCCAGATGTAACAAATACCATATCTGCTCCTTTTAAAGCTTCAGCTATTTCAGCTCTTGATTCTTCTGCACTACATTTACCTATTTCAGGATTTGCACCTGCTCCTAATCCTCTAGTTAATTTTTCACCTATTTGTATCTTTATTGATGCTTTAGAAAGTTCTAACGCTTGTTTATCAGTGTTTATGGAAATAAATTCTACACCTCTAACACCTGCATCAACCATTCTATTTACACCGTTATTCCCAGCTCCACCTACTCCAACTACTTTGATATTGGCCATTCCTGCTTGTACTTGTGTTTCCATTTAAAATTCCTCCTTAATAATTATTCGTTATCGTTATCAGTTTTTTTAGCTCGCTTTAATATGTTAGTAATTCTTTCTTTTGTTTTTTTTATTATATCTAAAACTTTATCTTTAAATAAAGGTTCAGTTATTATTTCCACTTCACTATTAACATGTTTACTAAGACCTAAGCTAGATATATATCTCACCATCCCAAATACTGTAGTATGTTGAGTTTTTATTACATTAACAAGTTTTGGTGAGCATATTCTTACTTGATTTAATTTGATTATTAACATTGCAAGTTCTTCTGTACCAATTATGTTACTAATACCTTGTCCAGTTAGAACCATACATTCTATTTTAGAATTCAATTTATTATCCGCTATTATCTTTTTTACTATTTGATATATTTCTTTTACTCTAGCTTCTATAACTTGTACTATATCATTACATTTAACTATATTTTGTCCATCACTTGAAGAAACTGAATTTAATTTAACTTCATGATTATTTTTAATCATGGCCTGTATTGCCAAATTGTACTGTCTTTTTAATTTATCCGCTTCTTCAAAAGAAATATCAAATGTTATTGCTATATCATTAGTTATATGATTTCCACCAATCGGTAAAGTATCATAAAACTGTAATTCTGAATCTTTGTATACCGATATATCTGTATGACCAGCACCAACATCTAATAACAATACTCCCATTTCTTTCTCTTCTGGCATTAATACTATATTTGATGTTGCTAATGTTTCTAATATTATTCCATCTAGTTTTATATCTGCAAGTTTAAGAGATTTTATCATTCCATCTAAATAATCACCTTTAGCTATTACCACATCTGCTTTAACTTGAAATTTTTTACAAAAAGCACCTAAAGGATCCTGTTTATATGTTTTATCATTAACCTTATATTCACAAGGTAAAATGTCTATTATTTGTTCATCTTTTTCTAATTTAGTTGAAGCTTGCATCTTAAAAAACAAGTTACTTATATCAGATACACTTAATCCATCATCGGGTTTCTCTGTTTCAGATTCTATCAACATTCTTTGTATTCTTATATTCATTCCCTTAGCATTAACATATGCTGAATTTATAGAAAGCCCTGATATTTCTTCTGCAGAATTAATGGCTTCTTTTATTGATCTGGCTGCTTCATGAGTGTCTATTATTTTTCCTTTTTTAACACTTTGATTATTTGACATTCCATATCCGATTACTTCAATTTCGCTGAATTTGTTTACCTGACCTACTAGTGAGCATGTTTTTGAAGCACCAATATCAAGTCCAACAATAATATCTCCAATAGCCACTTTTACACCCCCAGATTTTAACTATATATATGATACTATTTTTTTAATTAAAAATCAAGTCTTTTTGTAAAAATTATGTAATATATATGTAATTTTATTGAAATAGATAGTAATATACTATATTTTAATAAAATATAAAACAAAAATCAATGTTCATGATAATATATTATTTTAAGTAAACATTTTTAACTCTTATTTTTATTTATTTTTAACACCAAAAGATATATACAAAATATAATTAATGAAAAATTGTAATATTCTTTGATTTGATATATAGATACAAATAAAACTAAAATTATAAATATATATTCAATATTATTTATAATTTTGTTAATATACTTTTGTGTACAGAACAATTTTAACACATTAAATAATATATTATATCCATCGAGAGGAAATAAAGGTAAAAAATTTAGTATTGCTAAAAAAATATTTATTTCACTTATCATTGTATTATCACTAAATATATAGGCTAATATTAAGTTTGAAATTGGACCGGATATATAAATTAATATATTTTTTACATAAACACCTTTATCAATTATGTATTTTTCTTTTTCAAAGCTTGCAAATATTCCTGATATAGAAAATTTAATTCTTACTAATTTTTTATTCAAAATACTGCCAACTAAAATATGCATCAACTCATGAAATAATATAAATAAATAACAAGCAAAAAAATAATATAAAAACTTAAATAGTGTATTAGACATGATTGAAGTAAGTATTATAAATATTAACATTGTTTCTATTTCAATACGACAAAATTTAGTTCTAAATCTCATATTTTAAAATTTTAATAATTCTTCTGGATTAACTGTTCTATCATTAATTCTTATTTCAAAATGAAGATGTGTACCAGTAGACATTCCTGTATTTCCCATCAATCCTATGTTATCTTTTTGTTTTACAATATTACCTTGTTTTACATTAATACTATCCAAATGTCCATATTTAAATATAATTTCGTTTTCTGTTATCTCTATAAAATTACCATAATATTTATTATCGTATTCAACCTTTGTTACAATTCCATTTGTAGCACTTAAAATTTCTGTTTTCTTTTTATTTGCTATATCTATACCTGTATGGTATGGATCCACCCCAGGAAACACTTCCTGTCTTACACCATATCTTGAAGTTACAACACCATTAACAGGACTTATTATACTTACATTTTTTGATTTTATTAATTGTATATCTATATCCATTATACTTATTGAGCTAATTACTTCCACTGTTTTATTTTCTAATGGTTCTGCACCACCTATTCCATTTAAAACTTCATCATTTTCCTTAACACTAACATTACTACTTTCAGGAGTAACTGTTTCTATAATTTTATTTTCGGATATAGTTTCTATTTTATTATTATCTAAATTAATTAGTTCTTTAAAATTTGTTTTTAAATCAAAAGTTAATATATATGGCTTTATTGAATTAAAATATTTTTCATTTATATATTCTTTTATTTTATTAGGAATAATATTATCTATTACTAAATTAAATTTGTTTATTCTAAATTCTAATTTTTCAAGCACAGTAACTTTAGAAAAATCTGTTATATAATGATTATATAGCATTACTATTTCACTGTTGTTTTTGATATTTTGTAAAAAGAACATTTTTGATAGTATTATTGAAAACAAAATAACAGAACAAATAAATAGTTTTACTATTAACTTTGTTTTAAAGTTTACTAATTTAATATCCTCTTTACTTGTTAATGATTTAAATGTTTTATTCTTGTATGAATTTGTTCTGTATGGATTTGTTCTATTTAAATTGTATAATTCTAAATCTACCTCACCCACACTATTTAGCACACTTTTTCTTAATCTTCTTGCAGAAATAACGTTTTCCATAATTTTCCTCCTAATTTGTATATTATACTATTTTATCTTTACATACTATAATATATATTTTTTTTATAAAATTATGAATAAAAAAATATAACAATTCATTATAGATTGTTATATTTTTAAAATTATACTATTTCTCCTGTTACATACCACAAATTATTATTTGTTATTTTAACTTTTTTTATTTTTCCAATATCTCTATCATTTGATTTGAATATTACAATTTTATTAGTATTTGTTCTTCCTGTGTAATATTCATCACTTGTTTTACTTTTTCCTTCTACTAATATAGAATACTCTTTATCAATCATTTTATCATTAACTTCGCTAGTTAACCTTTCAAAATCTTTTTTTATTCTAATCAATCTTGAAACCTTTTCTTCATATTCAGTAAAATCTTCCATAATGGCTGCTTTTGTTCCACTTCTTTTAGAGTAAATATACATAAATATCTGATCAAACTTGACTTCATTTACTAAATTCAAAGTATCAATAAAATCTTCTTCTGTTTCTCCAGGAAATCCTACAATTATATCGGTTGAAAAATTTACATTAGTACATTTTTCTTTTATTTTATTTACTAAATTAATATAGTATTCTCTGGTATATTTTCTATTCATTAATTGTAGTATTCTATTACTACCAGATTGAAGTGGTAAATGTATTTGTTTTGATATCTTTTTAGATTTTGATATTACATCTATTAAATCATCTGTAAAATCTTTAGGATGAGGAGACATAAAACGTATTATTTCTATTCCGGTCTATTTTCTCGATATCTTGAAGAAGTTTAGAAAATGTATATTCATAATTTAAATCTTTACCATATGAATTAACATTTTGACCCAACAAAGTAATTTCTTTATAACCTCTATCTGCAAAGTTATTTATATCTGTTAATATATCTTCTTTTATTCTACTTCTTTCTCTACCACGTACATAAGGAACAATACAATATGTGCAAAAATTATTACAACCATATATTATACTAACTGTTGCCTTATATTGATCATTAAAAACTATCGGTACATCTTCTATAATTTCACTCTCTGTTTCAATATATTCATATTTTTTTTCTTTTTTTATTATAGTATTATATATTTTTTCAGGAAAACTTTGCACACCATTAGTTCCGAAAACTATATCAGTATATGGATACGACTCTTTTATTTTTTTTACTATATGTTCTTGTTGAGTCATACAACCTGCAACAGCAATATACGTATTATTCTGTGTTTTTCTCTTGTTTTTTAATGCTCCAAGTCTACCAAAAAGAGTATTTTCTGCATTTTCCCTTATTGTACATGTATTAAATAATATAAAGTTTGATTCTAATTCACTTATACCTTTAACGAAACCCATTGATTCTAAAATACCCGCATATTTATTTGAATCATTTTCGTTCATTGCACAACCCATAGTATCAATAAAGTATGTTAAGTTATTATCTTTTGTATAATTTTTTATTTTATCTATATAATTATTTTTAAATCTCAATAAATTCACCCACTTAAAAAAATATACCCTGCTATTTAAATCAGAGTATATCACATATATATTAGACTATCTTGATTATACTCTTGCCATATATTCAGATGTTCTAGTATCAATTCTTATTACATTTCCTATTTCTACAAATATTGGAACATTAAAAATTGCTCCTGTTTCTACAGTTGCCGGTTTTGTGGTACCATTTGATGTACTTCCTTTTATTCCAGGTTCTGTATATGTTACTTCAAGTTCTACAAATATAGGAGGTTCAACACCAAATACTTTATCTTTATATGATAACACTTTAAAATTCATATTATCCTTTAGAAATGGCAAAGTTTCTTCTATTTGTTTTTTTGATAGTTCCGCTTGTTCAAATGTAGTTGTATCCATAAAAGTATATATGTCTCCATCGCTATATAAATATTGCATTTCTGTTATTGATATTTGTGCTTCTTCTACTTTTTCTGTTGGATTAAATGTTTTTTCTAAGGTATTTCCTGTCATAATGTTTTTAAGTTTTGTTCTTACGAAGGCTGCTCCTTTGCCTGGCTTAACGTGTTGAAAATCAGTAACTCTATAAACAGATGAATCCATTTCAAATGTTACACCATTTCTAAACTCTCCTGCAAAGATCATAAAAACACCTCTCTTTCTATTCTATTTTACTTTTTCTACTAATGATGCAAATGAACTTGCATCACTAATTGCCATTTCTGCAAGCATTTTTCTATTTATGTTTATGTTTGCCTTTTTTAGACCTGACATAAATTTGCTATAAGGCATTCCATTTAATCTAGTTGCTGCATTTATTCTTGCAATCCATAGTTGTCTAAAATTTCTTTTCTTTTGTTTTCTACCTATAAATGCATAATTTAAAGATTTCATAACAGCTTGTTTAGCCATTTTAAATCTTACTGATTTTGCTCCAAAATATCCTTTTGCTCTCTTTAAAACTTTTTTATGTCTTGCTCTTGTTGTAACTGCTCCTTTTACTCTTGCCATTTTTCTATTCCTCCTTCTTAACCGTATGGTAATAATTTTTTCATTGCACTCATATTTGCACTCTTAACAAATGCATCTTTTTTTAGAGATAATTTTCTCTTAGCTGATTTACATGTTAATTTATGTGCTCTATTTGCTACTGTTTTTTTAACTAATCCAGATTTTGTTACTGAAAATCTTTTTTTAGATGCACTGTGTGATTTCATTTTAGGCATAATAATTTTCCCCTTTCAAATTTTATTATTTTTGTTTTGGTGATAAAAACATTACAAGGTTTTTACCTTCCATTTTAGCTTCTTTTTCAACTTGACCATTTGAAATCATTTCTTTAAAATTATTCATAATTTCTCTACCTTGATTTATAAAGTTAAGTTGTCTTCCTCTAAATCTCATTGTAACTTTTACTTTGTCACCTGATGTAATAAATTTATCAGCCATTTTAGCTTTTATTTCCACATCATGTTTGTCAATGTTTGGTGATAATCTTACTTCTTTAATTTCAACTATTTTTTGTTTCTTCTTTGCTTCTTTTGCTTTTTTATTCATTTCAAATTTATATTTACTATAGTCAAACATTTTACATACTGGGTTTTCAGCACTTGGAGAAACTAAAACTAAATCTAAATTTTTTGAATATGCCATTTCGATAGCTTCTTTAGTTGATATTTTACCTAATTTTTCGCCATTATCATCAATTACTTGAACTTGAGCTACTTTAATTTGCTCATTAATTAGAAAATCTTTTATATTAATACACCCCCAAAAAATATATAAAAAAGACTGCTCTAGTAAAAGGCAATCTTCTCAAAACTATATAAACTAATAATTTTTTACTAATTTGTATGTTACCATAACACAATAAATTGGTATGGTGAGAAGAAATCCTCTACTTTTGTTATATAGATTATACACTATGAATTTATATTTGTCAATAGTTTGTTATATTTTTGTATTTATATTATAATATTTTTTGGAAAATAAATTGTTATAGTAATTTAAATACTTAAAATGCATAAATTTATAAAAAAACAGAACCTAAGAATAGCACACTCATTTGTGCTCCTATTCTTAAGTTCTACTAAATCCTGTATTTAAAATAACGTTATAAAAATTGCTATGAATAATGCCATTGGTGGTGTGTACAGTAGAAAAATATCTTCTAATGTGTAAAAATTTAAATCAAACAAACTATCCCATATACCTGTAAACTCACGATAAATTATATTAAATTCAGTTAATAATATTATTCCAAGTACTACTAATTTAATATATATACTAGGAAACGTAAAAAACACTATAGCTATTAATGTAACTGATACTGATAATAATATAATTTCACTATCTTTAATTACAAAATCAAGTTCACTATTAATGAAACCTAGTAAAGATTGAAAAGCAAGGTTAAGAATAATCGATAATATAATATATTTTATTAGATTTTCTTGATTAGAAAATAAAAAATATATTATTATAAATATTATAGAAAAGATCCAACATCCAGGTGCATTTAAAACTCCTTCCACTTGAAAAATTTCTGATATATTTTTTCTTTTCCAAATCTCTAAACTTTCAATTTGTAATTTTTTCTTTACCAATTCATAAAATAATGCTACAAAAATAAATATAAATATTACACCAATTAAACTCCCTATTAAGGCTGTCACATTAATCATAAATACTCCTCCTTAAATTATTAATTTGGTCATTTATTTAATTAATAGTATTATATCATATTCTATAATATAATACAACTAACAAAATACAAATAAATGCCTATAAGGCTATATTACCTTATCTTCTTTAAATTATTTTCCTAATATATTTGGTTGTCCGACCTCTCATATTAATACCCTAAAGGAAGTGTTATTTTTTATTATTTTGTTTATGGCTAGAAGCTTTTTGAAACCACACGTTATACGTGTGATATTCATAACACACAAAAAAGCATACCAAATTATTTGGTATACTTCAACTTATTTATAATTATATTTGCTAAAAATAATAAATTATATATCTAAATTTTTAACATATTTAGCATTAGCTTCTATGAATTGTCTTCTTGGTTCAACATTCTCACCCATAAGTACTGAAAATACTTGATCTGCCATAGCGGCATCTTCTAATTCAACTCGTAGTAATGTTCTTGTTTCAGGATTCATTGTTGTTTCCCATAATTGTTCTGAATTCATTTCACCAAGACCTTTATATCTTTGCATATTTAAAGATTCTTTAGTTATGCCTTTTAATGCTAATTCTTTCAATGTTTTTTCTAAATCATGCTCGTTATAACAATATATATCTTTAATTCCTTTTTTAGCAAGTTTAAATAAAGGTGGTTGTGCTATATATATATTGCCATTATCTACAAGTGGTCTCATATATCTAAAAAAGAATGTAAGTAATAATGTCCTTATATGAGAACCATCAACATCAGCATCTGCCATAAGTATTATTTTATGATATCTCAATTTTTCTACATTAAAATCATTTCCAATACCAGCTCCAAGCGCAATTATAACTGGAGATAATTTTTCGTTATTATATATTTTATCTGCTCTGGTTTTTTCTACATTTATCATTTTTCCCCATAATGGCAATATTGCTTGGAATTTTCTGTCTCTACCTTGTTTAGCACTTCCACCAGCAGAATCTCCTTCTACTAAATATACTTCACATTTTGAGGCATCTTTTTCTTGACAATCAGCAAGTTTTCCTGGAAGTGTAGTTGATTCAAGTACACTTTTTCTTCTTACTAATTCTCTAGCTTTTCTTGCTGCTTCTCTAGCTCTTGATGCACTTAATGTTTTTTCAAGAATAGCTTTAGCTATAGCAGGATTTTCTTCTAAAAATGATGAAATTTTATCAACCATCGTACTACTTACTATACCAGTAACTTGACTATTTCCTAATTTTGTTTTAGTTTGACCTTCAAATTGTGGATCAATTATTCTTACACTTATAATAGCTGTAATACCTTCTCTTATATCTTCACCTTGTAAATTTGAATCTTTTTCTTTTATAATATTAAATTTCCTACCATAATCATTGAATACTTTTGTAAGTCCTCTTTTAAATCCATCAAGATGTGTTCCACCCTCAATAGTATTTATATTATTTACAAAAGAAGATATATTTTCAGAATATGCTGTTGTATATTGTAATGCAACTTCTACTTCAACATTGTTTTGAGTAGTTTCAAAATATATAACATTTGTATGAATTGCTTCTTTTGCTTTATTTAAATATTCAACAAAAGAAATTAATCCACCTTCATAATGAAAAACTATTTTCTCAGAATCTTCTTCTCTTCTATCATCAAGTGTTATTTTTAATCCTTTATTCAAAAATGCCATTTCTCTAAATCTTTGAGATAAAGTTTCAACATTAAATTCAGTTACTTCAAAAATTTCTCTATCTGGTCTAAATGTAACTTTTGTACCTCTTTGTTTTTGCTCAGCTATTTTATGTAATTCTACAACTTTTTTACCTCTTTCAAAAGATATACTAAATAGTCCTTCACCATTACTAACTTCAATATCTACTCTTTCAGATAAAGCATTAACAACTGAAGCTCCTACTCCATGTAGTCCTCCAGATACTTTATATCCGCCACCACCAAATTTACCTCCAGCATGAAGTATTGTATAAACAACCTCTACAGCTGGTATATGCATTTTATGATGTATTCCAAGTGGTATTCCTCTACCGTTATCTTTTACTGTTATTATATTATCAGGTAGGATTTCAATATTTATTTCTGTACAGTAACCAGCTAAAGCTTCATCAACGCTATTATCTACAATTTCATATACTAAATGATGTAATCCTCTTTCTGAAATACT
Source organism: Clostridia bacterium (assembly GCA_028684095.1). Taxonomy (GTDB): domain Bacteria; phylum Bacillota; class Clostridia; order TANB77; family CAG-465; genus RGIG5057. The sequence continues at coordinate 64,782 of JAQUGQ010000007.1, read as the reverse complement.
CCCAATATACATACCAGGTCTTTTTCTTACTGCTTCTAATCCTTCTAATACTTGTATTTGATTTTCATCATATTTTACTTCATTAGTCACGCGTTAAACACTCCTTTTCATTTTCTTTTTACATTATATCACAAAAGCTATTGATTTTGCAAGTGTCCATTTAAAATTTTAGAAATTTTAATATTCTTAAAATTATCAATAAATCCATATTCTGTAGTAGTTATAATAGATTGATAATTTTCTATATATTTAAGTAAAAAATTTATTCTCTTATTATCAAGTTCAGACATTATATCATCTAATAACAGTATTGGTGTTTCTTCTTTTAATTCTTTTAAAACTTCAAAATTTGCTAATTTTAAAGTAAGTAATGCAGTTCTATTTTGTCCTTGTGAACCAAATTTATTTACTTCAAAATCATTAATATATATTATTATATCATCTTTTTGTAATCCTTTTGTACTTGTTTTTCTATATATATCTATATTAATATTATTATTCAATATGTGTCTTATTTTTTCTTTATCTAAATCTATAAATTCAGAAATATACTCAAATTTTATTTCTTCTTTATTTTCTGTTATACTAAGATGAATGTTTTTTGACTGATATAATATTTTTTTTAATATTTCTTTTCTAAACTCAGTTATTTTTTCTATATAAAAACTCATCTTTTCATTTAATACATAAATATATTCTTTATCTTCTATTGTAATATTTTTCTTAAGTAAATTATTTTTAATTTTTAAACATTTATTATATTCTTGTAAATTTATAATATATGATTTCGAAATTTGACAACATATCATATCTATAAATTTTCTTCTACTGCTAGGTGCTCCTTTTACTATATTTAAATCATCTGGCGAAAAGACAACAAGAATAATTTCTCCTATTATTGAAGATATTTTATTTATTTTTATATCATCATATTTTATTAATTTATTACCTAATTTATCTATAAATAATTCTACACTTTTTTCTATATTTTTTTTACTATATTCTAAATTTATACGTGTGTATTCTTTATCAAAGTTTATTAATTCTAAATCTTTTATGGTTCTGTATGATTTAGCAAATGCTGATAAATATATAGCTTCTATTATATTTGTTTTACCCTGTGCATTATCACCTATAAATAAATTAATACCATTTATAAATGATATGTTTTGATTATTATAATTTCTAAATCCATTCAAATTTATTTCTTTAATAAACATATTATATATCCTTTATTATTCTTGTCTTAATTTAACAGGTAAAACTATATATAAGTAGTCATTTCCTTGTATAGGATAAATAACTGCTGGAGCAATACTAGATGTAAAATCAATATATATTTCTGGATCTTCTATTACTTTTAATGTTTCTATAAAATATCTAGGATTAAATCCTATTTCTAAATCTTTTCCTTCAAGTACAGCTGCTATACTTTCTTTTGCATCACCAGTTTGACTTATACAACTTAATGTTAGACCATCTAATGAAATATTCATTTTAACAGGAGATTTTTTATCTTTATCTGAACTTTCTTTTGCAAATAGAGCAACCCTTTCAAATGTATCTAATAGTTTTTTTGTTTTTACCCTTATTCTTGATTCTCTATTTGATGGTATTATACTATTATAATTTAAAAATTCTCCATCTATTATTCTGCTAATTATAATACTATTTCCTACTTCAAATAAAGCTTGATTTTTATTTGTACCTATTTTTATAACTTCTTCTTCATTATCAATAAGTATTTTTAATATTTCACTTAATACTCTTCCTGGTATTATAGCTTTAAAATTATTTATTTCTTTATCATTTAAATATTTTTTTAATGCTAATCTAAATCCATCTAAAGCTACTAATGTTAAAATATTATCTTCAACCTTTAATAATGCTCCAGTATATATAGGCCTATTTTCATCTGTACTAACTGCAAATAATATTTTTCTAATCATATCTTTAAAAAATTTTTGTTTTATTTCTATACTACTGCTTATAGTAAATATAGGTAATTTAGGATATTCTAATGGATTCATAACAGCAAGTTTAAATATACCATTTACAGATTTTATAATGAATAAACTATCATTTGATTCTAATGTTATTTGTTCTGCTTCTAATTTTCTCATTATTTCATTTAGCATTCTAATATCTACAACTGTACTTCCTTCTTCTTGTACATTACATTTCATAGTATGTGTACAGCTCATTTCTAAATCACTAGTTGTTAATTTAATTACATTATTATATGCTTCTATTAAAACACCGTCAAGTATAGGCATTGTTGTTTTAGATGATGCAGTTTTAAATACTACATTAAGTCCATTTATAAGTTGATTTGTTTCACAATTAATTTTCATTTCTATTCCTCCATTTATTAAAATATATTTATCATATTTTAAATATTAAATTATATTAATTTATCCACATATTAAACATATCGAAAGTGTATAATTTTGAGCCGCATAATATATATATATTAATATATAGTTATAGTAGTAGTAGTAGTAGGTGTTGTGGAAACAGTGGAAAACTACTTTTAAATACTGATACCAATGATTTTATATATGTGGATAAAACTGTGGATATTATGTAATTTTATACACAGAACAACTGTTTTATTGTGGAAAACTAACATATAAGTAAATTATCCACAGTTTTTACACACCTCTATCCACAGCAAAGTGTGGATAACTTTTTGTTTTGTAATATTATTGTAATAAAAATGTAATATTTGAAATAATGTATGTTATTCATCTATAGATAGGGATTTTTTCAACTCTTCTATTACATTTTTTGTTTCTTCTTTTTTTTCATATTCTTCTTTTATTTTTCCGTATGAATGTAAAACAGTTGAGTGATCTCTTCCACCAAAGTCTCTACCTATTGCAGGAAATGAGAGATTAGCAATGTCTCTACATAAATACATAGCTATTTGTCTAGGATAAGTAACACTATTTGATCTCTTATCACTAGTTAAATCACTAACTTTTACATTAAAGAACTTAGCTACAATTTGCATAATAAGTTTACTTGTAATAATTTTAGTGTTTTTAACAAGTATTGATTCTATAGTATTATCAACAATTGAATCTGTTAAATCACTATTAGTAAATGATGAATATGCAACTAATTTATTAAAGACACCTTCAAGTTCTCTTATATTTGACTTTACTTTACTAGCTATTTTAATTAATACATCATCATTTATAATATATCTTTCATTTTGAGTCTTTTTTCTGAGAATTGCAAGTCTTGTTTCATAATCTGGTGTTTGTATATCAACAGAAAGACCCATTTCAAATCTAGTTTTTAATCTATCTTCTAGCATCATAATTTCTTTAGGTGGCTTTTCAGATGTGAGTACTATTTGTTTACCACTTTGAAATAAAGTATTAAAAGTATGAAAAAACTCTTCTTGACACTTATCTTTTCCTGCTAAAAATTGTACATCATCAATTAAAAGTAAATCTACGTTTCTATATTTTTTTCTAAAGTCTTCGTTTTTATTAGTCATTAGTGCAGTAACAAGTTCATTAGTAAACAACTCACCAGTAGCATATACAATTTTTTTATCAGGGCTTGTCTTCATTATTTCATTTCCTATAGCTTGCATAAGATGAGTTTTACCTAATCCTACTCCCCCATATATATATAAAGGATTATATTTCTGACCAGAATTTTCTGATACTGCAATTGCAGCAGCATGAGCAAATCTATTATTAGATCCTATAATATAATTATCAAAAATATATTTAGGATTTAAATTAGAATTTGTTTGCATACTATCGATACTATTTTCTAGACTTGTAGAATCCTTTTTTTTATCTTTTGTTAGTTCAAAATTTAATGGTTCATTTGTATCCATTTTTAAATCACTATCATACTTATTATCTTCAGGTATCATCTCTTTTGATTCAAATGTAATTATATAATCACGCTTAGTTAAAATTTGTAATGTATTTTGAATCAAGTCTAAATATCTTTTTTTACAAATATCAATATGATAATTTGATGGAGCTAATAAACATATTGTATGTTCATCAGCTATTCTTGGAATCATTACATCAACATATGTTTTGTAACCTACAGGTGATATTTCTTCTTTAAGTATTTCCAAGGCTTCAGACCATATACTAATAAAATTATCTTGCATAAAACCACCTTTCTAAAACTAATGTTTTCATAAAGTTATCCACAAAGTTATCCACACCTGTGGATAACTTTTCGACAAATTAAGACTATACGAGTAATCATTTTACATAATTTCTGTGGATTACTGTGAAATATGTGAAAAATCAATTTAAAATTTATAAATATAATATACCACTAATTTAATGAAAATTCAAGCATTTTCATTAAATTGATTAAAATATCTTTTATAATTTTTGAAATGTCGAAATATATAAAAATTATGTGCTTTTCATTTTTTAAAATGATAAAAAATAGTAGGTACATGAATAAAGAAAAAAGGTGAGATTTTATATTAAAAATTTAGTGTAAATTAAACAAATTAAATCAATTTATATAATTTCTTTTATTTTTTACTTTAAAGTTATAAAAATGTTTGACAAAATAAACAAAATAGTGTATAATGTTTGTATTAATATTAAAATAACATATTTTGTGTTAGCTTTAATAAAAAATATTTATATTAAAGTTTATTTAAAAATGTATAAAATATATTATCGCATAGGGAGGTGCCAATAGTGAATACAACATTTAATCCAAAAACAATACAAAGAGCAAAAGTTCATGGCTTTAGAAAAAGAATGAAGACAGCTGCTGGAAGAGCAATATTAAAAAGAAGAAGAGCAAAAGGAAGAAAAGTACTATGTGCTTAAAAATGTAAGTGGGTATGTTTTCATATCCACTTATTTGCATTAGGTGAGGTGAATAAGTGAAATATACAAGTAGTATAAAAAAAAAGGGTACCTTCAGGTATCTTATAAAAAAAGGGAAATTTTCAAGAGAAAAATATTTAGTTGTATATTTTATTAAAAATAGCAAATCTACTAATGTACTAGGTATATGTGTTTCAAAAAAAAATGGAATAAGTGTACATAGAAATAAAATGAAAAGATGGATTAGAGAGATATATAAAACAGAAGAGTGTAAGCTTAAAAAAGGTTTAACTTTAGTGGTTATGTATAGAAAAGAAACTAAAATTGAAGATGTAGATTATTATAAACTTAAAGATAATATAGTAAAAGCATTCGAAAAATTAAATATCTATGAGGTATAATTATGATTAAAATAATTACAAAAATATTACATTTACCTAGAAATTTAGGAATTTTGTTAATTAATTTTTATCAAAAGTACATTTCTAATTCTTTTGGGAAAAGATGTGTTTTTTATCCAACTTGTTCTGAATATACAAAAAAAGCGATCTTAAAATATGGCCTTATAATAGGTAGTATAATAGGATTTATGAGAATATTAAGATGTAATCCATTTTCAAAAGGTGGAATAGATTACTTGAAATAACCTTTAAAATATAGGAGAAAATTTATGATAGAAATGATAGCCAACATATTTGGTGCTATTATTAGAGTTATATATAATTTAACACAAGATAATTATGCACTATCTATAATACTTTTCACAATACTAGCAAAAACTTTATTATTTCCTCTTTCTTTAAAGCAGATGAAATCTAGTAAAGAAATGCAGAAGGTAAAGCCAAAATATGATGAAATAATAAAAAAATACAAAAATGATAAAACAAAACAAGGTGAAGAAATAACTAAATTATACAGTGAACATAAAATTAATCCATTAGGTGGTTGCTTACCGATTTTAATACAATTACCACTTATACTTGGAATGTTTTATATAGTTAATCAACCCTTAACATACGTAATACAACTTCCAAAAGATGAAATTGAAATATATACTAAACAATTATTAAATAAAGAAGAGGTTTCAAAAACAGAAATGAATACTTCTGAAATAGTAATTGCTAATAATAATAAACTAATAGATATGAATTTTATTGGACTTAATTTAGGGCATAAACCTTCAGATGTGTTTTCTTCAAAGGATGAAAACAATACAAATCCATTATCACTTATAATACCTATTCTTAGTGTATTATTTTCAATTTATCAAATAAAACAAATGCAAAATAGTACTGAAATGACAGATGAACAAAAGCAAATGCAAAAATCTATGAGCCTTATGATGCCTATTCTTTCTGGATTTATAGCTTACACAATGCCTTTAGCATTAGGAATATATTGGTTGATAAGTAGTATGTATCAAATAGCTCAGCAGTCTGTTATATCTAAATTAATAGAAGAACACAAAAAAGATGATGTTAATTTTTTATTAGATTCAGATAAGGGAGGAAAAAAGTAATGAAAAGAACAACTGAACAAGTAGGTAAAACAATAGAAGAAGCGGTTAGAAAAGGTTTAGAAGAACTTAAAGTTGCAAGAGATGATGTTATTATTGAGATATTAGAAGAACCTAAATCAGGTGGGATACTTGGTATGCTTTCACAAAAGTTAGCAAAAGTAAAATTAATTGTTGATAAAAAAGTAACAGAAGATGTTTTAATAGCAACTCAAGAGAAAATAGACAATGTATTAAGTGATATATTTAAAATAACTGGAGAAAGTAATATAAAACATACTTGTACAGGAGATAGTAAAAAAGTTATTGTTAAATTGGAACTTGATGATCCAAAACATTTAATTGGATATAGAGGTAAAACTATAGAAGCTATACAATCAATACTTAATGCAATGTTACAAAAAGGAGAAGAAGAATATTCTAAAGTTTTTGTTGAAATAAATGATTATAAAAAAGAAAAAGAAGATAAATTAAAAATTTATGCTAATAAGATGGCAGATAATGTTAATAAATTTAGCAAATCAATTAAATTAGAGCCGATGTCTGCATATGAAAGAATGATTGTTCATCAAGAATTATCTTCTAGAAATGATGTTATAACAGAAAGTTATGGAGAAGAGCCAAGAAGATTACTTGTTATAAAGAAAAAACTTAATAATTAACATAAAATTAAAGATGAATTAATAAAAATCAGCATGAAAGCTGGTTTTTTAATAGGAAAGGAAAGATATTATGTCAACAATAACAGCAATAGGAACATCACTTGGAACAAGTGGAATAAACATAATTAGACTTAGTGGTGAAAATAGTCTAAATATTATCAAAAATTTATTTAATAATTATTCGAAATTATCACCAAATAGTATTATATATGGAAAATTAATTGATAATGGATCATTTGTTGATAATGTTTTGATATCATATTTTAAAGCTCCAAATTCTTTTACAGGTGAAGATATTTGTGAAATAAATTGTCATGGAGGATCATATATAACAAAGGAAATATTAAATTTAGTTGTTAGAAATGGAGCAGAAATAGCAACTCCTGGAGAATTTTCTAAAAGAGCATTTTTAAATGGAAAAATGGATTTATCTGAAGCGGAGGGCATTATAGATTTAATAAATGCTAAGACAAAAACTGAAGCAAGAATAGCAATTGAACAATTAGATGGTCAGTTATTCAAAAAGATTGTAAGTTTAAGAGAAAAGTTAATTGAAATACTTGCTCAAGTAGAAGTTAGTATTGATTACCCAGAATACGATAATGTTGAAGTTGATAATATTCATGTTTTAAATTTACTTGAATTAGAAATATTTGAGATAACTAAGCTATTAGATTCATATGAAGAGGGAAAATATATAAAAAATGGAATAAATGTTGCTATATTAGGTAGACCTAATGTAGGCAAATCATCACTTTTAAATAATTTAGCTAAGTATGAAAGAGTAATTGTAACTGATATTGCGGGTACAACTAGAGATATAGTAGAAGAAACAGTAAACATAGGTGATATTATTTTAAATATTTCAGATACTGCAGGTATTAGAGACACAGAGGACATAATAGAAAAAATAGGTGTTTCAAAAAGTATAAAAAAAATAGACGAGGTAGATTTGGTTATATATATTTTAAATGCAGATGATAATCTTTCAAAAGAAGATATAGATATGATCTCTAAAATCAAAAATAAAGGAATAAAATATATAGTTGTGATAAATAAGATGGACAAGTATATAAAATCGATTTTTGATACCTTTACGCTTAAATTAAGTGAAAATAATATAAATGATACTATTAACATTTCTGTTTATGAAAATAAAGGCATAGATGAATTAAAAAGAAAAATTATATCAATGTTCTTTGATGATAATTTAAATAGTGTAAATGAAGTTATGATAGTTAATGAAAGACATAAGAAACTATTAGAAAAATCTATTGAATATTTAAAGAATGCTAAAAAAGATGTGATAAATGATATGCCAGTAGACATAATATCTATTCAAATTAAAGAAAGTGCAAAAAAATTAGGAGAAATAATAGGAAACGATGTATCACAAGATATAGTAGATAAAATATTTACAAAGTTCTGTTTAGGAAAGTAGGGAAAAATATGAGTTATAATGCAGGAGAATATGATGTAGTTGTAATAGGTGGTGGACATGCAGGATGCGAAGCAGCATTGGCAACAAGTAGATTAGGTAAAAAAACCGCTATGTTTATTATAAATATGGATACATTAGCTAATATGCCATGTAATCCGAGTATTGGTGGAACATCCAAAGGTCATTTAGTGAAAGAATTAGATGCATTGGGTGGAGAAATGGGAAAAAATGCTGATAAAACATTTATACAATCAAAAATGTTAAATAAATCTAAAGGTCCAGCAGTTCATTCTCTTAGAATGCAGTCAGATAGAAAAAAATATCATATTGAAATGAAAAAAACATTAGAAAATCAAGCTAATTTAGATATTTATCAAGCTGAAATAGTAGAAATAATAACAAATGATAAAAAAGATAAAGCTATTGGAGTAAAAACAATGATAGGTGCAATATACAATACAAAGACTATAATTGTTGCGACAGGAACGTATTTAAAAGGTAAGATAATAATAGGAGAAATATCCTATGAAAGTGGTCCAGATGGGGTTTTTCCTGCTAATGATTTATCACAAAATTTAATAGATATTGGTGTTGAGCTTAGAAGATTTAAAACTGGTACACCTTCAAGAATAAATATAAATAGAATGGATTTATCTAAAATGGAAATACAAAAAGGTGATAATGAGATTAGTCTATTTTCATATGAAAATGTTAATAATATTGACATGATTAATAAAAATCAAGTCAACTGTTATCTTACATATACCAATGAAAATACACATAAAATAATATTAGACAATATTCATAGATCACCACTATATAGCGGTCAAATAGAAGGTATAGGACCTAGATACTGTCCATCTATAGAAGACAAAGTGGTTAGATTTAGAGATAGAGACAGACATCAAATATTTATTGAACCATTAGGGGAAGATACATCGGAAATGTACATACAAGGTATGTCTTCATCTATGCCAGAAGAAATACAAATAGCTATGTATAGAAGTGTCCAAGGGCTAGAAAATGCAACACTAATGAGACCGGCATATGCTATTGAATATGATGCAATTGATTCAATAAACTTAAATTTAAATCTTGAGTATAAAAGTATAGAAGGTTTGTTTTTTGCAGGACAAGTAAATGGAAGTTCTGGTTATGAAGAAGCTGCAGTACAAGGCCTTATGGCAGGTATTAATGCTAGTCTTAAGATAGATAATAAAGGTAGTTTTGTAATAGACAGATCTGAGGGATATATAGGAGTATTAATAGATGATTTAGTAACAAAAGGGACTAATGAACCATATAGAATGATGACGTCTAGAGCTGAGTATAGGCTTACTTTAAGGCAAGATAATGCAGATTTACGTTTGAGAGAAAAAGGATATAATATAGGTCTTATTTCACAGAAAATATATAATAAATTTAAAATCAAAAGAGAAATGATAGAATGTGAAATTGAAAGACTTAAAAAATTAAACATATATCCGAACGAAGAAACTAATGAATTATTTAGAAAACTTGGTAGTAGTGAGATAGATGTGTGTCATAGAGCAAGTGATTTGATTAAAAGAAGTGAAATATCATACGATAATTTGATGGCTTTGGACAAAGAAAAACCAAATTTAAGTAAAGATGTTACAGAACAGGTAGAAATACACTTAAAATATGAAGGATATATTAAATTACAATTTTCTCAAATAGAAGAATTTAAGAAACTTGAAAATAAAAAGTTGTCACAAGATATTAATTATTCTAAAATCAAAGGATTATGTTTAGAAGCAAGGCAAAAACTTGATAAACAGAAACCACTGTCAGTTGGGCAAGCATCTAGAATATCTGGGGTATCCCCAGCTGATATATCAGTACTTTTAATTTATTTAAGTCAAATAAAAAGAAGATAGGAGAGTTTTCATATGAAAGAAGAGAAGATTGCATTTAAGGAAAATTTGTATTTAGAAGCAAAAAAGTACGGTTTTGAGCTTAATGATGACAAACTAGAAAAATTACAAATATATAAGAATATGCTTATAGAATGGAATGAAAAGATAAATTTAACATCGATTACAAATGAATATCAAATAATAGTAAAACATTTTATAGATAGTTTAGAATGTACAAAATATATAAAAGAATATGAAAATATAATTGATGTTGGAACTGGTGCAGGTTTTCCTGGAGTCGTTATAGGAATATTTTTTGATGGTAAAGTAAATATAACATTATTAGATTCATTAAATAAAAGATTACTTTTCTTAAAAGAAGTGATAAAAGAATTAAACTTAAAAAATATTACTATAGTACATGGTAGAGCAGAAGATAAGGCAAACGACATTATATATAGAGAAAAGTATGATATAGTAGTTGCTAGAGCAGTTGCATCTTTAAGTGTGCTTTGTGAATGTACATCTCCATATGTTACAATAAAAGGAAAATGTCTATATATGAAAGGTGATAATATTCAACAAGAAATTAGTTTATCTAGAACTGCATTTAATAAGCTTAATATTAAAATATTAAATAAATATGAATATGATTTAGAAGTTAATGAAAAAGATAATGTAGAAATATTTAAAAGATGTATTCTTGAAGTACAAAAAGTTGATAGAACTCCAAAAATTTATCCAAGAAGCTATGATAAAATTAAAAAGTTACCATTATAAAGAACATATGTTTTGATTTTAAGGTGATGTTTTAAGATAATTATAAATAAATTAAAGAGAAAATGACTTAAAAAGCAACAAATTTTGTCATTACTCTTTTTTTTTGTTTCTAAATGTATTATAATATACGAGAGGTGACCCTAATGGCAAAAGTTATATCGATAGCTAATCAGAAAGGCGGAGTTGGAAAGACAACAACAGCCGTAAATCTAAGTGCCTGTATAGCTGAAAAAGGAAAACGTGTGTTACTTGTAGATATAGATCCACAAGGTAATGCAACTAGTGGAATTGGTGTTGAAGCACATCAAGATAAATCAGTGTACAATGTACTTGTAGATAGTATACCAATGGATGAAACTATACAAGGAACTATGATAAAAAAATTAGATGTATGCCCAGCTAATATTAATTTAGCAGGAGCAGAAATAGAACTAGTTTCTATGGTTTCTAGAGAAAATAGATTAAAAAAAGCGATAGATAGTGTTAAGGACAAGTATGATTATGTTATAATAGACTGTCCCCCATCACTTGGACTTATAACTTTAAATGCTTTTACTGCTTCAGATAGTGTTCTTGTACCAATTCAATGTGAATACTATGCATTAGAAGGATTAGGACAACTTATTAATACAATCAAACTAGTACAAATGCATTTAAACCAAGAATTAATTGTAGAAGGTGTTATACTTACAATGTTTGATGCAAGAACTAATTTATCTAGTGAAGTTGCTATAGAAGTTGAAAAATATTTCGGTAATAAAGTTTTTCAAACAATTATACCTAGAAATATAAGATTAAGTGAAGCTCCGAGTCATGGACTTCCAATTACATTGTATGACAAAGATTGTAAAGGTGCAGAAACATATAAAAAATTAGCTAAAGAGTTACTCGCTCTTAATGAAAAGGGGGTAAAATAATATGTCAAAAGGTTTAGGAAGAGGTTTAAATGTTTTCTTTGGAGAAGATGGCTTAGAATTAGAAAAGGTAACACATGCATCTAAGGAAAAAGTGCATAAAGAGTTAGATAAAGTAGTTGAACTTAATATTACAGAAGTTGAACCTATGCTCAATCAACCAAGAAAAGTTTTTGATAAAGAAAAATTAGAAGAACTCGCTGATTCGATAAAAGAAAATGGTGTATTACAACCTATATTAGTTGTAAAAGATGATACAGGATTTACTATAGTTGCTGGTGAAAGAAGATGGAGAGCTGCTAAGATGGCAGGACTTAAAGCAATTCCAGCAATAATAAAAGATTATACAGATACTAAGAAAAAGCAAGTAGCATTAATTGAAAATATACAAAGAGAAGATTTAAATATAGTTGAAATAGCAAAAGCAATCAAAGAATTAATGGATATTGATGGATATTCACAATCTGAAGTTGCTAAAATAACTGGTAAGAATGTGTCTACTGTTTCAAATATAATGAGACTTCTTAAATTACAAGATAAAATATTGGATTATTTAATGGACGGAAAGATTGTAGAAGGACATGCTAGAGCATTACTTGTAATAGAAGATTATAATAAACAATTAGAAATAGTAGAAAAAATAGTAGAAAGAAAGTTAACAGTAAGAGATGTAGAAAAATTAATTTATGGATCTGAAGATTATACTAGAAATAAAGAAAAAAAACAACCTAAGAATATATATTATCAAAAAATTGAAAATAAGTTAAAAGATTACTTTGGTTACAAAGTAAAATTAGAGACAACTAAATCTCATCAAAAACTTGTTATTGAATATAATGATGAAGAAGGATTAGAGAGTTTACTTTCTAAATTAAAAATAAGGATGTAAATAAAAATTAAATGGTAAATTTATACTATGTAATTTTTTTAATAATTTTATATAAATATTAAAAAATACTTGACAAATTGCAAAAAAATGATATAATTATAAACGTACCATGTATGGAGGAGTGTCCGAGTGGTTTATGGAGCTAGTCTTGAAAACTAGTGATATCGTAAGGTACCGTGGGTTCAAATCCTACCTCCTCCGCCAAATTTTAAGCGGAAATATTATTATTTTCGCTTATTAATATATATAACATTTTTACAAGGAGAGTTACCCAAGTGGTTAAGGGGGCAGTTTGCTAAACTGTTAGATGCCGTAAGGTATGCGAGGGTTCGAACCCCTCATTCTCCGCCATATGAATCTACAAATGTTTTTGAAGAAAGGTAAAACTTACTTCAGTTTGTTTGTAGGTTATTTTTATGCTAATATATATTATAATATAGGTTATTTAATGAGGTAATAAAAACAACTATATAATAGAAATAAATATTTATTTACATAACTAAAATATAAAATTTAAACAGTTATATAAAAATTAATTAAAAATTATTATCATTATTATTATTGTATAAAATTTTATTATATTGTATAATTATCCTAATTTATATATATATAAATTACTAAGGAGGAAAATATGGCTACTAAAATAAATTTAGAAACTCTTATGGAGCTAAAAAATGCTATATTATGATTAGATTAAAAAAGATAGTTGGAATAAAAGTAAATAGGATTTTATTGAAAAGAGGGTTAATTCTATGAAAAAAAGAAAAATTACATATATATTAATATTATTAATAGTATTATCATCAGTACTTGTATATATTTATTATAATAGATATGTTAAGACGAATAAAGCTAATAGTGATCTAAAATATCAAGAAATAAATAAAATTGAGGAAGTAGTTAAAGAAGTAAAAGAAATAAAAAAATTACAGGTATATACGGGATACGATAGACCTATAGCAGTTATGATCGATAATGAGAAACCTGCTTGGCCACATTCTGGGTTACAAGATGCATATATGATATATGAAATGATAATCGAAGGTGGAGAGACAAGAATGGTAGCTTTGTTTAAAAATAAGAGTACTGCTAAGATTGGTCCTATAAGAAGCGCAAGACATTATTTTATACATTATGCTATGGAACATAATGCTATATTTACTCATTTTGGATGGAGTCCTAAAGCACAAACAACAATTAGTTCATATAATGTAAATAATATAAATGGAATATATGATAATTATTTCTGGCGCGTTGGTGGCGGATATCATAATGCATTTTCAAGTATAGAAAATATAAAAAAAACAGCAATTAGTAAAAATTATATAGATTATGAGAATGATACTCCTATATATAATTATAGCATAGATGAATTTACCCTTGAAAAAGGAATTACAATAAGTGGTCTTAAAATAAAATATTCAGACTTACATAATGTATCATATAAATATGATGAAACTGAAAAAGTATTTTATAGAAGTATGAGAGAAATTTTAGATAAAGATAGAGAGACAGGCAAACAATATTATGCTAAAAATATAATTATAATGTATGTGAAAAATTATAATCTGCCAGATGTTGAGACTAAAGGTAGACAAGAGCTTGAAAATATAGGTACTGGTAAAGGATATTATATTACAAATGGTAAATATATTGATATAACATGGAAAAAAGAATCTGCTAAATCAAAGACATTATGGCTAGATATAGATAACAAAGAAATAGTGTTAAATGATGGAATTACATATGTTCAACTTGCACCTAGCAATTATAAAGTAAATTTTGAATTAATAGAAAATGTAGATAGTGATATAAAAAATTAGTATAAATAAAAACTCATCTCATGAATATATTATTTATGAGGTGGCTTTTTTTATGTGGCTTAACGTTTTTTTTATAGTTTTTGTAATGGGTATAATAACTAGTATAGTTGGAGTATTAATAGGTAATGGTATAAATTCTAAAAGAAGTAATATTGTAGCAGGTTTATATGAAATATCAGCTGGAATGATGACTGGAATAGTGTGTTTTGAAATGTTACCAGAAAGTATAGAAATATCCAATATATATTTAACATTGTTTGGATGTATATCAGGAGTAATACTTACACTTATATTAGATATATTTGTGAATAGGTGTAAGAAAATAAAATATAATTCGATTAATACATCAGCTTTAATTATAATAATATCAATGTCTATTCATAATATAGTTGAAGGAATAGCAATAGGATCTTCTTTTGTTTTTTCACTTTCACTAGGAATATCAATTCTAATTTTAAATTTAGTGCATGATCTACCAGAGACAATAGTTGTAGGTATCGGATTAAATAAAGAAAATACTAATATGTTGAAAAAATTAATTAAAGCTGTATTATTAGGTATGCCTACTGCAATTGGGGCAATTTTTGGAATTATATTAGGAACCATTTCTGATACATATATAGCACTAAGTTTATCATTATCTGGAGGTTGTATGTTGTATATAGTTGCATGTGATTTGATACCAAGTTCTAAAGAAATATCTAAGAAAAAAATAGTATCTTTAATATATATTATCGGGCTATTATTAGGTTTATTTATAATAAATATATAATGATTTTCGTATATATTGACATATGTGGTATAATATTTATAAACACATTTTATAAGGAGGAGTATCTAATGATAGATTTAAATTATGGCAAAATTATTGTACATAAAATTGATTTTATCAATAATAATTGTAAAACAACAACATCAGTCAATAAAAATAAAAAGAAAGAAAACAAATATGATGGGGGAGTTTTTGATAAATTATTTCAACAAGAACTTGAAAAATAACTAAATTATGAAAATAGTGTTGCAAATTGCGACACTATTTTTTATATTACTTAAGTAATTCTTTAAAAGGTCTTATATTTTCAATATAACTATTGATAATTAATAGTTATATTGGTATAATATATAAAATGATGAGGAGTGATATTTTGAAAAGCATTATGTTTATATGTACAGGGAATATATGTAGAAGTCCAATGGCACATGCATATATGCAAAAGAAGTTATACGATTTAAAAAAAGAGAATGAATATATGATATCATCTTGTGGCACAAATGCTATTCAAGGTCAATGTGCTACAGATAATGCAATAGAAGTTATGAAAAAATATGATATAGATTTAACAAGACATAGAGCAACAAGTCTAGAATATTCTAATATACTAGATTATGATTTAATACTTGTATTAACAGACAATCACAAGAGGCAAATTCTTCAAGTTTATCCTTCTCTTAATGACAATATATTTACTTTAAAAGAGTATGTAAATAATAAAGAAAAATATAAAGATATAGATGATCCTTGGGGATTAGATATTAATGTATATAAAGCAACAGCAAAAAATATAGTAGAAAATATCAATAAATTATTAGAAATGTTATTAAGGAAGTGAAGATATGATTATAATTGGTGCAGATCATGCGGGATTTGAGTTAAAAAATATAATAATAGAGTACTTTAAAGAAAAGAACATTAAATACAGTGATGTTACAGATTATGATAAAAATTTAAATGATGATTATACAGACGTGGCGATAGAAGTATGTAAAAATGTTTTAAAAAACGAAGGTAATTTGGGTATTGCTATATGTGGTACTGGTATAGGTATCTCTGTAGCTTGTAACAAGATAAAAAGAATAATTGCAACACCATGTTTTGATGAGTATACAGCTAGAATGGTAAAAAGAGATAATAATTCTAATGTTTTATGTCTTGGTGGAAGATTAGAATATTCTAAAAATAAAGAAGATGTTTTAAATATTATTAATGTGTATATAAATACACCATTTGAAGGTGAAAGACATTTAAGAAGAGTAAATAAAATTAGAGATATGGAAGATGTCTTTGGTAAAAAATTATGGGAATAGTATATTTTATAATAGTAATAACATTTCTATTGTCCATAATAATTACACCTTTAACTATAAAATTTGCTAATAAATTTGGATTTGTTGATATTCCAAAGGATAATAGAAGAGTACATGTGAAGCCAATGCCTAGAATTGGTGGACTAGCTATAGTTATATCAATGTTTATAGGTTTGGCGATATATTATTTAATAACTATGAGTATACCATCCATTATGCTAGACAATAAGTTTGTGGGATATATAATAGGCGCAATACTTATATCATCAATGGGTTTAATTGATGATATATATAACTTAAGAGCAAGGCATAAATTCATATTTCAAGTATTAGCAGCATCAATAATATATTTTTTTGGGATATCTATAGAAGGAATTAAGATACCTTTTATATATACTGATTTAATAGATTTTGGATTTTTATCATTTCCAATAACACTAATTTGGGTTATTGGAATAACTAATGCAGTTAATTTAATAGATGGATTAGATGGTCTAGCAGCTGGTATATCTGCAATTTCTGCAACTGCATTACTTACTATATTTATAACAACTTCAGCTAGTTTAGAAGCAATTGTTATAACTGCTGTATTAGTTGGAGCTACTTTAGGTTTCTTGCCATATAATTTTAATCCGGCAAAAACATTTATGGGTGATGTTGGATCTAATTTTTTAGGTTTTACATTAGCTACTGTATCAATATTAGGATTTGCAAAAGGATATACATTAATAGCTATAATAGCTCCAATACTTACACTTGGTGTACCAATATTTGATACACTGTTTGCTATGACAAGAAGATTTTTAGCTGGTAAACCAATGCTTAGTCCAGATCGGTGGTCATGTACATCATAGACTACTTAAAAGAGGATTTAATCAAAGACAAGCTGTACTTACATTATATATAATAACTAGCATACTATGTATTGCTGCCGTTACTATAATCTCAGCTGATATGTACAAACTTATTTTACTTATATGTGCAACTATAACATTTGTTATACTAGGGTTTGTAACAACAATGAAACATAATAATGTTAAACAATTAGACAATAATATAGATAATAAAAAGGATAAATAGTTAAAAAAAAGATATAATATAAAAAGGAAGGATGTATTTAAATGAAAAAAATGTTGATGAATGAACTAAAAGAAGCTATGAGAAATAAAGAAGAACTTAGAAAAAATACTATTACATTACTTAGAGCTGCAATATTACAAATAGAAAAAGATGATAAAAAAGTATTAACTGATGCAGAAATGAAAGTTGTTGCATCAAAAGAAGTAAAAAAAAGAAAAGAAGCTATAATTGAATTTGAGAAAGCAGATAGATTAGATTTAGTAGAATCTTTAAATAAAGAGATTGAAGTTTTAGCTAAATATTTACCTGAACAGTTAAATGAAGAACAAGTAAGAGAAATGGTAAAAGAATCAATTAAATTAACAGGTGCAGTATCATCTAAAGATATGGGTAAAGTAATGCAGGATTTAAGAGTTAAAACAAGTGGAAAAGCAGATGGAAAATTAGTTAGTGAGTTAGTTAAAAAATTATTAATGTAAAGGAGATTTTAATGAAAAATATATATAAGGTAAACGACAATAAATTTAAAAGTATATATATATCATATAATTTTACTTTTGAAACTAAAAAAGAAGAAGTACCTAAAAATGTAATAACAAGTTTGGTACTTTCTAAAGGTTGTAATAAATACAAGACAAGTAAAGAAATCGAAGAATATTTATCTAGTTTATATGGAATAAATTTTGATATTAATATGGAGAAAATAGGAGACTTATATAATATAGAATTTAGATTAGAATGTGTTAATAAAGAATTTTTGCCAAACAAAGAGGATGTACTTAAACCAGCAATAGATTTTTTATATGAAATAATATATAATCCTAAAATAGAAAATAATGAATTTGATAGTGTGATATTTGAAAGAGAGAAAAAATTAGTTTTAGATAAAATAAATAAGAGAAAAGATGAAAAATTAAAATATGCAGTACTTAAAACAGAAGAGTTGCTATGTAATCAAGAGCCCTTTGGAACATATATATATGGAGAAGTAAATGATGCTGAAAATGTTAAATTAGAAGATATATATATACAGTATGCAAATCTATTAGAAAAAAGTTTTGTCTCAATTGTAATATCTGGAAATTTAAATGGATATGATGATATAGAGCAATATATAGATAATGTTTTTAAAAATGAGTTAGATAAAGCAATATTTAATGAAGAATTAATCAATATTTCTCATAAAAATATAGATTTTACAACAAAAATAAAAGAAGTAAAAGAAAAAATACAAACTAACCAAGCCGTAATAACAATAGGTATGAGAGTAGAAAATTTAGAGGATAACGATTTTTATGCACTTAATGTGTACAATAGTATTTTAGGCGGAACACCTAGTTCAAAATTATTTCAAAATGTCAGAGAAAAAGAATCTCTAGCTTACACGGCAAGGTCAAGATACTATAGATTTAAAGGGGTTTTTATCATATATGCAGGAATAGAAGAAATTAACTACGAAAAAGCTAAAATAGTAATACTAAAACAGATAGATGAAATGAAAAATGGTAATATATCTGAATCAGAACTGAATTCTTCAAAAGAGTCATTAATAAGTGATTTATTAGAATGGAATGATTCAAAAATTTCTCTTGCTAAACTTGCATATACAAATGCAATAAGTGGTAAGAGTTTAACAATAGAAGAGCTAATTGATAATATGAAAAAAGTTCAATTAGAAGATGTTGCTAAAGTAGCAAAAAAAATTAGAATTGAGTTAATATATTTGCTAGGTGGTGAAGATAGTGAAAAATAAAATAGAAGTTATAAAAAATGAAACATTAAGTGAAACTATCTATAAAACAGTACTTTCAAATGGATTAGAAGTATATATTTGTATTAAAGCTGGATTCACTAAAAAAATAGGAATGTTTGGTACTAAATATGGATCAATCAACAATGATTTTATTGATATATCAAGTGGAAAAAGAGTTGATATGCCAGATGGAATATCACATTTTTTAGAGCATAAATTGTTTGAAAAAGAAGGAGACAATTCATTAGATTTATTTTCTAAAGAAGGAATATCTGCGAATGCATATACTTCTTTTGATCATACTGTATATTTTTTTGAGACAATTAATAAATTTAGAAAAGGTTTGGAAATGCTAATAGAATTAGTAAAAACCCCATATTTTACAGTTGAAAATGTAAAAAAGGAACAAGGTATTATAGGTCAAGAAATATCAATGTACGAGAATGATCCTAATTTCAATGTATATTTTAATACACTTAGAGCTATGTATATTAATCATCCAATTAGAATTGATATAGCTGGCACAATAGATAGTATTTCAAAAATAGATAAGGATATTTTATATACTTGTTACAATACCTTTTATAATTCTAATAACATGTTTATTGTTGTTATAGGTGATGTAGATGTAAGTGATACAATAAGCATAATAGAAGATAAATTTAAATTATATAAAAAAAATATAAAGAGTGATAAAGTAATTAAATTTAGGGTAAATGAACCAAATAATATATTACAGAAAAAAATAGAAAAAGATATGGGCTTATATATGCCACAGATTTCTATCGGATATAAACTATTACCTATTGAAAAAGATGAAATAATCAAAAGAGAAGTTATATCAGACATAATTTCAGAAATGTATTTTTCAAAGAGTTCAAAATTTTATGAGATAGAATATAATAAAGGTGCAGTTAGTGATGATATTGATTTTATATACGAAGGAACTAATGATTTTTCACATATCATAATTTCTACAACATCACCAAAGCCAGATATGATACAAAATGATATATTTAACTATATAGATGAGATTAAAAATAAAGAAATAGATGCAAATTTATTTAAAAACACTAAAAGAAGAAAAATTGGTGAAAACATTGTAGAGTCTGAAAATCTAAATAATTCTTACAGAAGAATTATAGACAGTATATTACACGAAAGTCAATTGTATTATGATATAGAAATATTAAACAATATAGCCATAAAAGATATAAAAGATTTTTTAAATATATTAGATTACACAAAAGCAGTTATATCAATAGTGAAATAATCTAAATTTAAATTTAGAAAACATATAAGTAATAAAATCACCTATTTCATAATAAAATGTAATGGGTGATTTTATTTTATGAGAAAATTAACAGATGAGTTAGGAAATGCAATATCAAACGATAATTTTTCTTTATCTACAGGTATACCTGGTATAACAGTAATAGAAGATACTTATATGATGAATAAACTAGCACATTTTAATAGGGAGAGAATACCAGAAAGAGTAGTACATGCAAAAGGATCAGGGGCATTTGGATATTTTGAAGTTACAAATGATTTAAGTAAATACACGTGTGCAAAATTTTTATCAAATGTAGGCAAAAAAACTGAAATGATAGCTAGATTTTCAACAGTTGGTGGCGAAAAAGGTTCATCAGATAGCGCTAGAGATCCAAGGGGTTTTGCACTTAAATTCTATACAGAAGATGGTAACTATGATTTAGTAGGCAATAATACACCAGTTTTCTTTATACGTGATGCTATGAAATTTCCTGATTTTATACATACACAAAAAAGAGATCCAAAAAACAATCTTAAAAACCCTAATATGGTGTGGGATTTTTTTTCACTTACACCAGAATCTATGCATCAAGTTATAATACTATTTTCAGATAGAGGAACACCTAAAGGATTTAGACATATGCACGGATTTGGAACAAATACATTTATGTGGTATAATGAAAAAAACAAATATTGTTGGGTAAAATATCATTTCAAGACTGAACAAGGTATTGAAAATTGGACTGATGAAGAAGCTACTAAATTATCAGGCACAAATCCAGATAGTTCAATGAGTGACTTATATGACAACATAAAATGTGGTAACTATCCATCATGGAAAGTATATGTACAAATAATGAGTATTGAAGAAGCAAAAAAATATAGATTTGATCCTTTTGATCCTACTAAAGTATGGTATCATAAAGACTATCCACTTATTCCACTTGGAAGAATGGTACTTAATAGAAATCCACAGAATTTCTATACTGATATAGAACAAGTAGCATTCTCTCCATCACATTTTGTAAATGGAATAGGGCCATCACCTGATAAATTGCTACAAGGTAGAATTATGGCATATCCAGATGCACATAGACATAGAATTGGGGCAAATGTAAACGAACTTGCTGTAAATAAACCTAAAAGTCCTATGACAACATATCAAAAAGATGGTGATATGGCAGACACTTCACAAGGTAATACTAAACTTAACTATTTTCCAAATAGTTACGAGGATGTTTATACTGATGAAAAATATAGAACACCAGATTTTGATGTTTCTGGCTTCATACAGAGACATACATATCCATCATCAGATATAGATTTCGAACAACCAGGTGAATTATATAGAAGAGTAATGAATGATAAACAGAAAGAAATACTTATTAATAATATATGTGGCAGTTTAAAGTTAGCTGATTTAAAATTGCAATATAGAATGACTGCATTATTCTATAAGACTGATGTAAATTTAGGAACTAGAATATCAGATAAATTATGTTTAAATATAGATAATGTCAGAGCACTAGCTGTAATGACACAAGAACAAAGGGTTCTAAATACGAAATAATTAATTTTTTAAAAAATGTCCTAGAAATTATTTTAGGGCATCTTTTTTTATACTTTATAGATAATAATTAAAATTTTCAAAATATACAACAGTATATTGACAAAAAAGTTTTAAAAGTATATAATTAAATTATTATAATATATAAATTTAATATATTAAATTTTAACAAGAAAGGTGTAATTAATATGAGATATATAATAATAACTATTTGTTTTATACTTGCTTATTGTGCGTTTGGAGCAATAAATTTTTACCAATCTAAAAACATTGAACCAACAGTTAGAAATTTGGTATTATATAATTTATATATTATACCACTAACATTTTTGCTAAATTTATTAGTTACTTTTACTTTTAATAAAGGATATAAAGTGCTTGGAGAAATGCTACCAATAACAATAATATATTTATCTGTAGGAGTTTTTTCGTATGTAATAATAGATTATTTTTTCTTTAAGGAATTACCTAAATTAAATCAAATTATAGCAATTTTTTTAGTGCTTATAGCATTAATAATTTGCAATTTAAAAAGCCAATAAAATAACTTTTCAAACTCATACACCGTAGATATAATTATTTATAAATTTGTATCTAATTTGAGTATATAAAGCTAATTATTTGCATATAATTCTAATGTAAAAAGGTATAAATTTGCATTTTTTGTCGAAACTTGCGACCGAAAAAATGACAACATATATTGACATACATGTCATAAAATGGTATTATATTTACAGGAAGGGTGATTAGATGGTTGAAGAAAAGATTGTTGAATTAAAAAATAGATTAGACAATCAGATAATTAATAATGAAGAATATGAAAAAATATATAAGACTAGTACAGCGATAGATAAATTGATAATTGAATATTATAATCAATATGGATTAACCGGGGTTAAATAGCTTCTTTACAATATTCATACTTTTAAATGTATCTATCGAAATATCGAAAAACATTAAACCGAGGATTATAAGTAATAAGTAATCTCTTCTGTTTTCCATGAACAGAAAAATTATAAGACCTATAATTATTATGTCATCAATATTAAGGGATAATCCAAACAAAGACAATCTGTCTTTGTTTAATGTGTTAGATTCACTTGCACATTCTTTGGATTTATCGTTGATGATTGTATCTTGGATATTAACTGTTTTGTCGTTTATTGGTTTTTTTTCTATAGGAGGATAAATGGGAGATGGTCGATAGTACATATTATTTGGTATATAATTATTAAAATAATTATTATGTAACATCAGTATCACTCCCTTTATCATCAAATATACCTAATGCATTTCCAATAGTTAAGTATGTTAAATACTCATTTATTTTTTCTTGTCTTGATTTTCTAAGAAAAGGTTTTAAAGAAATAAGTAAATTTTTTCTAGGATCATCTCTTCCCATTGCTGATAAAATCTTCTGAATTTTCATTATATTGTTTATATCAAATCCAGAATCATTGTTTCCAAGTAAACCAGATAAATTAAAATTATTCAGCACATCAGACAAATTAAAATTACTGCTATCTTTTTTACTTTCTTTTTTTTGTTCATTTTTGAACATAGTTTCTTGTATGTAATCTGTGTTAATTTTCTCTTCTTTTGAATTTGACGGTTTTTCTTCACTTAATTTAGATTGAATGCTTTGTATTAATTCAAATAAATAATTATTATCATTGTTTTCCATTTCAAATCACTTATTTTCTATCTTGTGAGTTATTATTCATATTTTTGTTCAGCATTCCAACTAAATTATTTAAGTCTTCTTTTGACATGCCACTTACCATTTTTCCTACTTGTTCAATTTTACTTCTATCAACCCCAGACAGTAGTTCTAATAACTTAGAATTTAACATGTTATTCATGTTACTCATATACATCAACCCCCTTAAAAGTTTATATATTGTAATTATATGCACTTTAATAAAAAGTGTGATAAAAATGAGAGGTGAAAAATGCTTAATTTAATAAAAAACAAATTTATGAAAAACAGTATATATGATGATATATCTAAAGTATATGATGTTATAGACATAAATGATAATTGTATATTGATTAGAAGACTTAGTATTTTGAAGCAAATACATATATATAAAGTTGAACCTATTACAATACTTAATATAACTGAATCAATAAGTAAAAATATAATAACTTTGTATACTGAATTTTTAAGAAGTATGAATTGTGATTTTCAAATATATATTGAAAATACAGAAGTTAATATTAATAGTTATTTTGATAATATTACTTTAGATGATAAAAATATTAATAAAAACAAGTTAGTCCAAAAATATAAAAGTGAACTTGAAAAATCTTTAAATGAAAATAATATATACATAAATAATTATTATATTGTCTTAACAGTAATTGATGGGAATAGCATAGAAGAAATATCTAAAAATATATATAATTTGTGTAAAATAGGTGTGTTTATAGAAAAAATAGAAGGTAAAGTAAAATTGGATAATTTCTTATATTCAAAATCAAATAAGGTTGACAATATATGTTGAATTTTTATCCTGGATTTATAGATAACACAAATTTTAAATATATAAACATTGATGGAAAATATATTGCTACAATATGTATTATAAACTATCCAAAAAGAATGAAATTTTTAGAATTAATGAATAGTTTACCTAAAGATATTCATTTTGATATGAGTATATTTATACAAAAACTAGACACTATTAAAGTTTTAAAAGAACTTACATATAATATATCGAATTCTAAGTCAGAAAGAAATACAATTAACAATAATCAAATTGATGTAGATATTTTAGATAAGTTAACATCAGATGCTAAAAAGTTAAGATATGAAATTCAAATTAATAATGAACAAGTTTATAATACATATACATATATATCTATTAAAAGTAATAATAAAAATGACATTTTATATACTACAAAAAAGTTTAGGAGTATATTATATTCAAAAATGCTAATATCAATTGCACTTAATTTTAGACATATGCAAGGATATTTATCAACTCTACCATTAAATTTTTTAGATGAAAGTATTACTAAATCATGTTATTCAAATATGACTACAAGTAATGTTGTAAATATTTTCCCGTTTTACACTGATACAGTTTTTGATAAAAATGGTGTTATATTTGGATATACAAGTTATAATAAAAAAATATGTAATATAGATATTTTTAGTAATAAATATACTAATTCAAATATTTGTATATTTGGAAGTAGTGGTTCTGGTAAATCATATTTTGTTAAATTACTTATATTAAGGCAATATATTATAAATATAAAACAATATATATTTGATCCAGAAGGAGAATATATAAATATTGCTTCTGAGGTTGGTGGAGAATATATTAATTTTAATAATGAATGTAATACATTTTTAAATATATTAGATATAGATGAAATAGATATAACAGAAAAAAATTTTCTTTACAAGAAAATAAATATAGTATATGAATTTTTGGATAAAATATTAAATATTGAAGTGAATTATAAAACAGATATAATTATGGCAATTAAAAAATCATATTTAGATAAGGGAATCAATGATGATGTAATTAATATGTATACAGTATCAAGTAGCAACAAAATATATCTAAATAAAGTTATTAAAGATTCAACATATATGCCAATATTAGAAGATGTATACAAAAATTTAAAATCTAACACAACTATAAATAATAAAGGTTTTAAAAAGCTGATTATGAATTTTGAACAGATGTTAATAGACTATATGTTTTTAAATAGAAGAACAACTATAGATTTAAGTAATAAATTAATAGTGTTTAACTTAAATAAATTAAATGTAAAGATGACTAATATATTATTTAAAATTATTCTTGATGAAATTATTAAAAGAATGACAAATTCAAATGAAAAAGCAATAATATATATTGATGAAGTATGGAAATTTATTTATGATAATTCATTCTCTGCTCAGCAAATATTTATGCTATTTAAAACGATACGTAAATTAAACGCAGGCATAGTAACTATAACCCAAGATGTATGTGATTTTTTTAGTAAAGATTTGGGGACTTATGGTAAAAGTATAATTAATAATTCTTTTATTAAAATGTTTTTTAAAATGGAATATACAGATTCGGAAATATTAGCTAAAACTGGTATATTAAATACATATGAGTTAAGTGAAATTACAAGATTAAATAAAGGGAGCATGCTTATGTTATTTCAAAGTAATGTAATAAATTTAAATGTAAAGTCAAATGATTATGAAGATAAATTAATAAGGGGGAATGAAAATTGATAGTTTTAGCAATAGATAATGAATATATTAAACAAAAAATAGATGAAATATATATTAATGAAGTATATCCACATGATATATCATATATGGAAGGTGTTATTGAATATTTAAGTAAACAAAGAGAAACCAATATGAGTATAATATTGATTACAAAAGATAGTTTAAATGGAAATTTAGCAAAAGAATTATACATAAAGCAGATACGATTGGCCAATGATAATGTTAAAATTATACTTTTGACAGAATATTTGGACGAACAATATAAAGAGTTTTTATTTGCTAATCAAATATTTAATGTTATAGAAGGAAAAGAAATAGAAATAACTGATATAGTAGAAAGTATTAATAGTAATGATAAAGTTATATATAAAAATAATATTAATAATTTACCAAACGCTAAAACTGAAGATAAAAAAATTGAGGCCACGGTTGTACCAAAGCAATTTATATCTATATATGGGACAAGTGGTTCAGGAAAATCATATATTTCAGGATTATTATCAAAATCGCTATGTAATAAATTAAAAATAAAAGTTGCTATGCTTGATATGGATATACAAAATCCTTGCATAGATATATATAATAATCTAAATGGATCAGGAAATATATTATCACAGATGATAGAAGATATAGACAATAAAAGAGATATAAATGATATTGTAAATAAATATATGTATAAGGATAAAAATAACAAAAAATTATGGTATATGACTAATAATTCTAGTATTTTTGAATGTCAAAATAAGTTGAATACTGATTATTATAAAAAAATATATTTCAGTACAATTAACAAATATGATTATGTTATAGTTGATTTGCCATCATCTCCATTTATAGATGTTGTGAGATATACTTTAAACATTTCTTCAACCATATTTTTTGTTATCAATCCTAATTACATAAGTTTAAGACAAGGTATTAAATATTTAGAACTTATGACAAAGCTTTGGGGAATTTCCAGAAATAATATATTCATAATAATAAATAAAAAACAAAAGAATTCATTAGATATTTCTCAAATTACAAATTTGTTGGAAGGTTATAAAATTGTATCGATAGTAGATTTTGAATTTAATATAGAAGGATATATAAATGGAGCAGTAAGTAATATAAATTCTAAATTAAATGAAAAAGAAATAATTAAAAGCTTGGGTGTAAATTATTTAAATAATCGTGATAAAAACAACATTAAAAAGAAGATTATATCTATGTTTATTACAAAGGAAGTGAAAATGAGATATGATAATAAATCCATTTAAAACCACTAAATCTCAAGAAGAAAATATTACAAATAAAAACCTTGAAAATATAAATATTAAAGATTTACAGAAATATTTAATTGATAATTACTTAGAAAATTTAAAAAATGAGGATAAAGAAGTTTTGATAAATGTAATAGAAAAATATTTATATAACAAGTATAGTTTGAATGATACAGAAAATATACAAAAAGTTATCAATAATATATTTAATAAAATGTTTGGTTATGACATATTACAAATGTATATAGATAATAAGGATATAAGTGATATTAGAGTTGTAAAATATAATGATATATATATTAAATCTAGAGGTAAATGGAAAAAAACAAACTCTACATTTGAATCAGAAACAGAATTTTACGATTATGTTAGATATTGTATACTAAAAAATAATAAAAATATTAACTTTGATGTTCCAATGATAATTGTAAGTGATAAAAAATATAATTTAAGAATTGAAGCTGGATTACCTCCCGTTAATGTATTTTCACCTAGTTTAGTTATTCGTATACATAGAAATGATACAAATGTTAATTTAGAAAGATTATTTTTAATAGATGAAATGATAAATTTTGATATATATATTTTACTAAATAATTTTATAATTAAACAAAAAAATATTGTGATTTGTGGTAAAGGCGGAAGTGGAAAAACAACTTTACTTAGGGCTTTGATAAATAAAATTTCAGATAATATTGCTATAACAACAAACGAGGAAACTATGGAACTATTTATAGAAGGTAAAAATGTAATTCAAAGAGAAATTTTAGAAAACAGAGAGGAATCCAAGAAAATTACTTTAGATAAGTTAATGAAGCATAGCTTAGTTATGTCTAATGATGTAATAATTATAGGTGAGTTAAAAGGGGCTGAAGCTTTAGTATTCTTTGACAGTATAGCAACAGGACATATGGGTCTTACCACAGTACATTCTGATGGTGTGTATAATACATTAGATAGACTTACAACACTAATAAAAAGAGATATAAAAGCACAATCATATAAAGAAGAATTTGTAAATCAGATGCTTTCGAGTAGTATTAATTATATAATATTTATGAAAGATTATAAAGTAAATGAAATAGCAGAAGTTTATTATGATAGACAAAAACAAAAAACAATAATTAAAATTATATTAACATACACAAAAATTGAAAGTAAATATTTTGAAAATTTATACTATTATAAAAGTAAAGGAGGTGTATAACAACAATGAAAATGCTTATTACTATTATTGGGATAATTACGATATACTATATAATTCAATATATCTGTGATAGTTTCTATAATCAAAAAAAATATAAAAACATAATGCTTGAT
Source organism: Clostridia bacterium (assembly GCA_028684095.1). Taxonomy (GTDB): domain Bacteria; phylum Bacillota; class Clostridia; order TANB77; family CAG-465; genus RGIG5057. The sequence goes on along the minus strand of JAQUGQ010000007.1, from coordinate 35,448 downwards.
TTAAAGAGTGAAATGATATATAAAATAAGAGAACTATCATTTATAAAAAAAATATCATATATAATAGATGAAACAAATTTATCTTTTAAAATCAGTAATATCAAAATTATTTCTATATTAACAATTTTAATTTTATCTATAGTTATTTTTATAATAACATTTATAATTACATTTAATTTCTTACATTTATTTTCATCATCACTAATTTTTTCTACATTTATGTTATTTCTCCCATATTTTATTATTAGGTATTTTTCATATTATAGAAAAAATAAAATATTAAGAATGTTTCCAAATTATATTATAAGTCTCAAAAATTACACAGATGTGAATAATGATATAATAGAAGCATTTCGAAGAGCAAATGTTGAAGAACCGATAAAGACATATATAAATAAGTTTAATATTTCAGTGCAGAAGGGGATCAAAATATATGATGCATTTGAAACTTTAAAGAAAAGTGTAAATATTAAAAAAATAAATCAATTTATAACATTACTTCAATTTTGTTATATATATGGTGGGGATTTTGGAAACTTATTGGATAAATTTTCTAAAATACAAATGAAAACTAATTTTCAAAAAGAAAAAGAAAAACAAAATATATTTTCCTCTAAATTAGTATTAATAGTATTGATACTACTAAATATGTATATATTATTTGGTTTTATTCTAACGAATAACGAATATTATACTATATTGATAAAAACATTTATAGGAAACTTGGTTTTAAATATAAATATATTATCGTATATATTTATATTCTATATGTATATAAAATTAAATAAAATGGAGGAATAAAAATGGAATTAGAAATAGTAAGAAAAACAAACAAAAATTTAGATATAGATTTATCAAAAGAAAAACAAGCATTTGATAAAATAGTAGTAAATGTAATAGATAAGGGTACAGATTATATTTTGAAAGCAATGCCTATACAAGAAAATGTTAAAGATATATTGTTGGATATAAAGAAATCATTTAAAACGAAGGATTTTACAAAGATAGTTCAAACTGCAGTAACAAGTAGTATAAGAGAAGGATTAGAAATACTTGGTACACCTATTAACGTTATAAAGGATATAAACAAAATTAAAGAAGTAGCTTTTAAAGGTGGACTAAGACAGGCTTTAGTAGCTAGTATAGATATATTTACTAATAAATATTTAAAGGGAAATATATTAGGAGATGTTATAGCAAAATTTACAAATGAAACAAAAGATTTTATAAATAGTAAACGTTTTTCTTTGAAGATTGATGATGATATAAGAAAAGTTGACCTAAAACAAGAAAAATTCAAAATACTATGTTCTGAATGGTATAAAGCATATGATAAAATGGATTTACCAACATTAAATAATATAGCCAAAGAAATATCATCAAAACAAAAAACAAGTATAGTGAATAGTGATATAATGAAAGCATCAAAGATAATTCTCAACATGACAGAGTTCGTAAATAATAAAAAAGACAAATTATCACTAACACAACTTGATGTATGTAAAAGTTTATAAATAAAATCACTTTCTAGTTTAATTTATCATAAGATATCCTAGGAGGTGATTACTTTATGGATACATTTAAAATAGGTGATGTAGTTGCAAGAAAATCATATAATTTAGATATATTATTTAAAATAATAGGTATAAACAAAAATATTGTTGATTTAGCTGGTCTTACAGTTAGAATTGTTGCAGATTCACCTATGTCAGATTTGGTACATATAACAGAAACAGAAGCTAAAGACAGAATGAAGAAAATAGATGACTCAAGAAGAAAAAGAATGGATAGATGTTATTATAATATTAATAAAAAATTTAATATAAGGGATACAATAGTTGATAATCCAAATATATATGTAAAAGAAAAAATATTTAAAAAACCAGGTGTAATATTACATATAGATGGAGATGCTGAATATACAGAAAAGTGTAGAGAAAATTATAAAAGGATGGGTCTTACTGCATATGTATACAATATTAGTGAAGAAGAACAATATAAACAAGTATATTCATTACTTCAAAAAATAAGACCCAATATTTTAATTCTTACCGGTCATGATTCCTTCTTAAGAAAAAGAAATGATATGTATAATATTAATAATTATAAAAATTCTAAATATTTTATACAAGGTGTTCTAGAAGCCAGAAGATATGAGCACAATTTAGATAATTTAGTAATATTTGCAGGTGCATGTCAAAGCTATTATGAAGCAATAATATCTGCAGGTGCAAATTTTGCTTCAGCTCCAAAAAGAGTTCTTATAGATATGCTTGATCCGCTTATAGTTGCTGAATCAATTGCATATACACCAGTAGATAAATTTATTCCTCTTGCAAGCATAATTTCCAATACAAGGGAAGGCATTGATGGTATAGGTGGAGTGCAAACAAGAGGACAATATAGAGAAGGTATGCCTGGAATGTAGAGTTATTACTTATTTAAAAAAACTATTTTATGAACTTTGCAAAGAAGCAATTTTTCAATTTTATTATAAGGAGTTGCAATATTTAAGAGATAAGGTGTGGAGGTAAGTATGAATCAAAAGAAAAAGATCATGATATTAGATGATAATAGGGAGTTTGTAATACTTCTTAAAAATTATATAAATACTCAAAAAGATATGGAGGTTGTTACTTATGCATATGATGGTACAAATGCAATAAATCTGATAAAAAAAACTAATCCAGATGTATTATTATTAGATGTAGTAATGCCCGAAAAAAGTGGGCTAACGATATTAAAGGAAATATCTAAAGAGCTTGAATTTAAGATGCCGTTGGTGTTTATAATGTCTTCAATATCACACGTTAAAATAATTCAAAATGCAATATCATTAGGAGCAATGTATTATTTTATAAAACCATTTAATATAAAAAAATTTATTGACAGAGTAAGAGATTTAATGATACCTTATAATTCCATAATAGCTCTAAATACTAAATTTAGTTCTAAAAAAAGTATTGAATTTGAAAATATTAATATAAAATAAGTTATTGATGTAATATTTGTACAAAATAATATAATTTTTTTGTTTTATGGTTTATTATATATGAAAGTATATGATTTTAGGACAAGATAAATGATAACGACAACAAAAATGTATAAAAAATCGAGAAGTATGGTGCAAATATGATGTTATGAGGTATTTCGACATAACTCGATTGTAAATTTTTAGGAAAAACCTTGATTTAGTACATTAAAATGTGTATAATTATAATGTACTAAGAGATAAGGTAGGGAGGTATAAAATGGTTCAAAAGAAAAAAGTTATGGTGCTGGATGATAATAAGGAGTTTGTAATGCTTCTTAAAGACTATATTAATATTCAAGAAGACATGGAAATTGTTACATATGCATATGATGGAACAAATGCTATGAAGCTTATGAAAGAAATGAATCCGGATGTATTATTATTAGATATAATAATGCCAGAAAAGGATGGGTTAACTGTTTTAGAAGAAATGTCTAAAGAGTGTGAATTTAAAATGCCTTTAGTAATTGTAATGTCTTCAATAGGTCAAGAAAGAATAACTCAAAAAGCGATATCATTGGGAGCAACATATTATGTTGTAAAACCATTTGATATGAAGAGCTTAACTGAAAGAGTTAGAGATTTAATGTCACCTGATAATGCAACAACTGTTGTGAGTAGCAGATATAGTTCTAGAGATAATGTATTAGATACAAGAAGATTAAATACAAGTTTAGAAGTAAGAGTTACAAATGCAATACATGATGTTGGTGTACCTGCTCATATAAAAGGATACCAATATGTAAGAGAAGCAATAATGATGACTGTTAAAAATGAGGATGTTATTAATGCTGTTACAAAAGTTTTATATCCAAATTTATCACATATGTTTGATACAACACCTTCTAGGGTAGAAAGAGCTATAAGACATGCTATTGAAGTAGCATGGAATAGAGGACAAATAGAAGTACATGATAAAATATTTGGTTATACAGTTAATTCAAATAAAGGAAAACCAACAAATTCCGAGTTTATAGCTATGATAGCAGATAAATTAAGATTAGAAGAAAAATCTGCAGCAAATATGTAAATTTAAAGAATGCTTTGTGTTATTTTAACATAAGGTATTTTTTATTCCAAAATGGTATTTAAATTAAATTTGGCATAAAAAAATAGTAGATTAATCTACTATAATATTACTTCTTAAAAAAATGTAAAATTTTGCTTACTACGGCAATTATTTTTGTTGTATTGTTTCTTGCAATTATCTTACCAATTGCTTTACCACCAACCGTTAGTGAAGCAACCAAAGCACTAATTAAAAATTGTATATTAAAACTCAAACCATATACATCAGTAATTTTAAGTGCTATTAAAGCGCTTATGGCACCACTTAGAACACCTGCTATATCACCTATCACATCTGCACAAAAATTAGAAACTTTATGTGCATTACGTATAAGTTTGATAGCTGTTTTAGAACCTTTAAGTTTTTTGCTTGCTTTAGCATGAAATTCATCTTCTTTTGCAACCGTTACAGCTACGCCAATAATATCGAATAATACACCTATTGATATAACAACAATTAATATTAATATTGCTGGAATAAGTGGTAAGCCCTTTATTGATTCTGCTGACACATATGAAAAAAATAAAGATAAAATAAATGTTAAAACAAATATAGATATAAACCACTTAAGAGTGGAATCTTCAACTTTTTCTTTTTTAATTCTTTTCTTTTTAATTTCTTTTATTTCTGCTATTTCCATTATAAATTATTTACAACCCCTATTAAAAAATATTTAGATGGTAGAAAATTAGGTAAATTTTACGGTTTAGGTCTAGTAGAATTTCTCTAATCTCTACTAAACATTACTGTTTAGCCGTTTCCATTTAAAGAGAAAATTCTCCGGTTACCCAAAAGAAAACTAGATCACCACTTAATTCCGTACCTTAATTCCTAAAAGACCTTGCTTTTAAATAAAACAAACATCCTAGAAGTTTTCCTATAAATATACTGTTATCTATTATTAGTCTTTTTCGCAACAATAGTTTCATTATCATAAGTCTAAAAATCATGGCCAACAATTTTAAAACTTTTAATATAAATCCCAATATTATCACTCAAGACAGGCTACACTATACATTGTGTCTTGGCACTTTGTATAGGTTACACTCAATTAATTAAACATTAAGTCTCCACGAAACTAGGGAATAAGCTATATGCCGTTATAACGTACCCTAGTTCCTTTACTCCCTGAAAACACACAAAACTGGGCGTATTGCGCATAAACAAGAAACTTCAACGATGTGCCTTTTAGTGGATTTTTAGCCCCACCCTCATAATAGACAGTACAACTAGAATAATGCACCATCAATTATATATTATACCATAAAATTAAGAAAAAAGCAAATTTGTAGTTAAATTAATTTGCTTTTATAGCTAACTAGCAATATATTATATCATATACTATTATTTGTTCCACAATCCCATATTAGTATTTCTAGCATCAGCTGCTAGCTCTTTAAATTCTTCGAAATATTTAATATCTGGTGGATATGTAACTGCACTTGCATATCCATTAACCACTAATATTCCATTAAACATTTTTGTTTTTATTTCATTAATAGAGTTTGATATTGGAACTTCTAACCATACATAGCGAAGCAAACGTCCATATTGATCAGCTTCGCTAACATCTTTTTCTAAAAAAATATATGTATTAATGAGAATAGAACTAGTATATTTTGTAGACTCTTTACCGTAATATTCTATTTTTGACGTATATTCAGGACAATCAATACCAATAAACCTAACCTTATACTTTTTTGAATCTATAGTAACTTCAATTGTATCCCCATCAATTATTCTAGACACATAAGCTTTTGTAAATTGTTCAGTAATATTAGTTTTTTTATCACCACTAGAAACACTTGAAATTTGTTCAGATGGTGTATTATTACTATTTATTATAGTAAAGTATATTAAAACCATTAATAACATCGTAATTATAGCTATTTCTTTAAAATTTTTCATAATATTTTTACCTGTGACTATTATATCATCTATATTAATATATACAACAGTTATATTTAAAATTATATGTCAAATTTTAGCTTGATTAGTAAAGAATTAATTTGTATAAATTAATTTGTATAAATTAATTTACATAAAAAGTTGATGTAATTACCGAAAACTGTTGACATAATACTGTAAAATGTGTTATAATAAATGAACGTTGTGACATATTTCGACAATAAAAATGTATTATATGAATTAATGTTATAAATAAGAGGGGGAAATGAAAGTGGAAGAATTAGAACTTAAGGATATTTTAGCTATTTTTCAACAAAAAATAGTGTTTATAATTATTATAACAGCAATCATAACAACATCTGGGATTATGTATACATTATTTATACAAAAACCTATATACAAATCTGATGTAACTATGGTGTTGACAGCTCCTACTAATATGAATGATGACGTTGTTTCTAATGATACAATCACACAAAATGATGTGCTACTTAATCAAAAGTTAGTTTCTACATATAGTGAAATTGTTAAATCAAGAAAAATAGCTACTCAAGTAATTAAAAATTTAGGACTTAGCTATCAACCAACTGAATTAAACAATATGATTTTGGTTAACTCAAAAAAGTCAACAGAAATGCTACAAATAACAGTACTAAATGAGAATTCACAAACTGCAGCAGATATCGCTAATAATGTATCTGAAGTTTTTAGTAAGGAAATAATAGATATATATAATATAAAGAATGTATCTATTATTGATAAGGCCGAACCGACAGATTCACCGTATAATATAAGTATAACAAAACAAATTATATTATTTTTTTGTTCGGGTGTATTAACATCATTGTTTTTAGTATTTATTTCTTACTACTTTGATACATCAGTAAAAGATCCTGAAGAAATAGAAAAAAAAATAGGTATGTCTGTACTTTCGGCTATACCAATATATAAAAGTAAGTGAGGTGTATATATGAATAAACAACAAAGAACAAAAAAATATAAAATTATAAATGAATTAATAGTAAAAGAGGACCCTAAATCTCCAATATCTGAGAAATTAAGAACACTAAGAACAAATATATTATTCTCTTCAGTAGATGAAGAAATAAAAACAATACTTATAACAAGCCCAACACCCGGAGATGGTAAAAGTTGGATTTCTGCTAATTTAGCAATTGCTTTTGCACAAACAGGTAGCAAGGTATTGTTAATAGACGGAGATTTAAGAAAAGGCAGACAACATAAAATTTTCGGACTTAGTAATGAATTTGGTTTCTCAAATTATTTGCTTGAATATGGCAAAAAAAGAATTATAAATGAATATAAAATTGAAAATTATGAATTGGAAAATGATACTGAAGATGAAATAAAAACAGATAGACCTATAGTTACAAAATTTCATGAAACATCTGTTCCAAATTTAACAGTAATGACTGCAGGTAGTGTTCCACCAAATCCGTCAGAATTATTAGGTTCAAAGAAGATGATAAAATTTTTTGAAAGTATAAGAAAAAAATATAGTATTATAATATTTGATGGACCACCTGTAAATGTAGTAACAGATTCGCTTATATTGGCAAGACTAGTTGATACTACAGTACTTGTAGCATCAGTTAAAAATACACAAATTAAACATTTAATTACTGCTAAAAAAACTATCGAAAATGTTGGTGGAAAACTAGCAGGGGTTGTAGTAAATAAAATACCAGTAACTAATGGAAAACAATATACAGAATATTATGAATATTATCAAAGAAAAGAAGATGTTATAAAAAAACAAGAAATAGGATAGGGTGCATTATGGTAGATATACACACACATATAATTCCAGGAGTTGATGATGGTTCTAGTGATATTGGAGATTCTATAAATATTTTGAAAAATGCTGAAAAAGCAGGATATACAGCAATAGTGGCTACTCCACACTATATTGAAGGATCATATATAGCAAATAATAATGATAAAAAAAAATTAATTGATGTTATAAAAAAAGAAGCAAAAATTCAAAATATTTCTATAGAAATATTTTGTGGAAATGAAGTATTTATAACAGAAAATATTGAAAACCTTTTGAGTGGTGGAAAAATATCTTCTATAAATAATTCAAGATATATCCTTGTTGAATTGCCTAGAACAGGTGGATCTTATGGATTACAAAGTTGTATATTTAAGATATTTTCTTTAGGATATATCCCTATAATTGCACATCCAGAAAGATATTCATTTGTACAAAAAAATAAAAACAAATTAATTGATTATATTGAACAAGGGGTGCTATTTCAATTAAATTCTGGTAGTATACTTGGATGTTATGGTAAAACAGCCAAAAAAACAGCTAAAATTTTATTAAAATATAATATGATACATTTTATTGCTACAGATACACATAGTGGTAAAAGTTTTAGTTATGATCAAACATCAGAAGTATATAAAGTAGTTTTAAAATTAATAGGTAAAGAAAATACTGATATTTTAATGACTCATAATCCTATGAGTGTAATAAATAATGAAAAAATAATTATAACCTCACCAATAGAAATGAAAAAAGGATTATTTGATTTTATCAAATAATCCTTTTTTTAGTTTAAAAGAATATTACACAAGAAAATTCTCATAATATATAATAGGTGAAATTATGGAAAACATTAATAAATCAAAGATTAAAATAATACCAATTATAATTAAAATTTTAAGTATATTGTTTTTAATATATATTCAATTTAAATTTGTAATAATTCAGATGGCTGGAAGTAGTGATTTTTTAAAATACTTTAATTTTATAATTGTTATAATAAAATTAGGTTTTGTATTATATATAATATATAAATTTGAAAATCCATCATATAAAGCTTTATTGATAATATTTATTATATGTTTTCCAATACCAGGAATTATTTTATATATAGTTTTTGGTAATACAAAAATATCAAAACATTTTCAAAAAAAATTAGATAATGAGTATATAAATTCACAAAAATATATAAAATATGATAATGAAATTTGTAAAGAAATAGAAGAGATAGATAAATTGAAATACAATCAAGTAAATTATTTATATAATACAAATGGCTTACCAATATATAGAAACTCATATGTTGAATATTTTGATATAGGAGAAAAATACTTTGAATCAATGGTTAATGATGTCTCAAAAGCAAAAAAATATATATTTATAGAATCTTTTAGCATAACAGAGGGGGTTATGTGGAATAGACTGTTTGATATGTTAAAACAGAAAGTTTCTAAAGGAATAAAGGTATATCTAATAGTAGATGGTATTAATAATTTTGAAAAATATCCTAAAGATTTCAAAAAAAGTTTAGATGAAGTTGGAATAAAATATAGAATATTTAATTCTTCTGTTATTAAAATCAATAAATATTTGAATTATAGGGATCATAGAAAAATAGTTGTCATCGATGGTGAAATTACATACACAGGTGGAATAAATATAGGGGATGAATATATCAATCTATATAAAAAATTTGGACATTTAAAAGATGTAGGCATTAAAATTTTAGGTGAAGCATCATTAAGTTATATATTAATATTTATAAGAATGTGGAATTTGTCTGGAGATGATAAAAAATTAGAGTATAAAAATTTTATAAGTAATAATAAAATAAACACAAATATTAATAAAGGATATATAATGCCATATTGTGATGGACCTGACAATGGTAGTAATCCTGCACAAAATTTATATATTCAGATAATAAATACAGCAAAGAATTATTTGTATATAACAACACCATATTTAATATTAGATAATGATGTTGTAACAGCTTTTAAAAATACTGCTAAATCTGGTGTAGATATAAGAATAATTACACCATATATTCCAGATAAGAAATTTGTACATTTAACAACAAGATCTTTTTATCAAGTATTACTAGAATCAGGGGTGAAAATTTATGAATATAAACCAGGATTTATTCATTCTAAAGTATTTGTTTCAGATGATGAATTAGCAACAGTAGGAAGTATAAATCTTGATTTTAGAGGATTGTATTTTCACTATGAATGTGGAAATTGGATTTACAAAACCGGGATAGAAAAATTAATAAAATATAATTTTTTACAAACACAAGAAAAATCAATACAAATAAATTTGGATGAATGGAAAAAACGTGGATTATTAAAAAAGTTATTAGAAAAAATTCTTATAATGATTTCTCCATTAATATAGAATTAAAATACTTGCATGAGTTAATTAAATATCACAAAATATTTAATTAACTCATATAGTTATATATGGGGTGAAATAAGATGGGATCTGTAAATAATTCATTAGATAACTGTGATGGAATTAAATTAGTTGCATTATCTGCTTCTATATCGGCATTATTAGCAGAATACTTAAACTTAGATGATCAAAATGTAATAGGAAATGTTTTGTGTGGTATAGGTCAAAATTTATTAATTATAGCTGCCCAAACTAGCAAAAATCAAAATTGTTTGCAAGCACGTGATGATAAAAATATTTTTGAATCTTAGAATATAAAATATAAAAAGAAAAATAATAAATAATATATTGAATAATATGGTATAAACCTTTTGAATTAAATATCACTTTATAGTTTTAAGAATATTTTATTATAAAAAGAGAATACTATGACTATGGAGTGATAAAATATGAATATAATTTATGCAACTACGACAATGATGCAACAAAACTTAAATAATATGAAACATTATTTAAATTTACCTTCAAAAGAACAATTATTTAATATAGATTGGCTTGATGTAACTGGTGCTTTAGCTAAAATAGGTTTGGCTTTAACTTTAATTGTTTTGACATGTTTTGTAATGTGGTTATTACGTGCAGTAGGGCTATATGTAATGGCTAGAAATAACAAAGATGAATTAGCATGGACATCATTTATTCCTTTTGCTTGCTTATTTACAATGGGTAGAATAGTTGGAGATACTAGTATATATAAAATAAAAATATCTAAGACAGAATGGGTACTACCGGTAATAATATTATGTATGATTGCAGTGCCTATAAGTATGGGGTTTTCATTAATAATATTTGTACTTGCATATTATGGATTATTGTATAGATTATTTGAGAAGCAAAGCAAAGATAGTGCAGCTTTATTAATAATATTTAGTATAATATTGCCAATATTACAACCTTTATTTATATTTTTCTTGAGAAATAAAAATATAAATAAAAGCAAAACTAAAATTAAAACTGAATCACCAAAAGCATAATATATTGTTAGAAAAATAGAAAAAACATAATAAAAAACTACCTATTAAGGTAGTTTTTTATTATGTTTAACTATTAAAATATAACATCAGGGTAACAGAAGTTATTTTCATCTTTTTTGTTATTACAAAAGCATGTAAATATTATAAATATAATAATTAGTATAATTATCCAACTACAGTTAGAACCAAATAATGATCCTTTTGGACAACAGCGATCTTGATCCATAGCTTACCTCCTATTTAATTCATATTGCAATTTTGACACATATTCATGTTTGATTGTGGCATCATATTGCCTATTGTATTAGTAAACATAGGTTGTGAGTCCATCATTGGCTGCATAGATTCAAAACCTTTTTTATAACATAAATACCAATCCATACAGTTATATCCCATTGGATTTTGAACTCTTTCTAATAGCTCATCATATGTTTTAGGATATGGAACTATTACTGGTTGACCTGGCATCCAATTTGCAGGTGTTACAACATTCTCACTATCAGTGATTTGTAGTGCATCTAATAGTCTTAATATTTCTGGAATATTTCTACCGTTTGTCAAAGGATATTGTAATATAGCTCTAATTTTCTGATCTGGGTCTATTATGAAAACACTTCTTACTGTTTGAGTAATGTTTTGATCAGTTGGCATCATTCCATACATCTTAGCTATTGCCATATTTCTATCAGCAACTACTGGAAAAGGTATTTGTATACCAGTCATCTTGTATATGTTGTATACCCATGCTAAATGCGATGCATTGCTATCTATTGATAATCCAAGTAAGCTAGTGTTTCTTCTTGCAAACTCTGGGTAATACTTAGCAAACGAAATAAATTCTGTTGTACATACAGGTGTAAAGTCACCTGGATGTGAAAAGAATACAAGCCATTTTCCAGTGTAATCTGACATTTTAGCAGTGCCAAAAGTAGTGTCTGCAATAAAGTCAGGAGCTTTCATTCCAATTGTAAGTGGTCTAATAGGCATATAAGAATCAGGCATCACCATAACATCTCTATGTAAATCTCCGTTATTATTTGTTTTTTCCATTTTTAGGTACCTCCTAGTTATATAATATTTATATTTATTTGTATTTGTTACATTAATCAATTAAATAAATATAAATAGTAGAATAAATAGTAGAATAAATATAAATAAAGTCCTAATGTTAATTTAAACACTAGGACTTTATTTTAAAATTAAGTAGTTAAATCTTTAACTACTTCTGAAGCAATTATTAATCCAACAACAGAAGGTACAAAAGATATACTTCCAGGAATTTGTCTTTTAACAGTACATTTTTTAACAGTTTCTTTCGGACAAATACAATTATTTTTAAATGAATTATCATCTTCACTTATAGGTGTTAAAGGTTCTTCTCTAGAATAAACAGTTTTAAGTGAATATATATTTCTTTTTCTTAATTCACGTCTGATAACTTTTGCAAGTGGGCACATAGATGTTTTGTTTATATCAGCAATTTCAAATCTAGTTGGATCTAATTTGTTTCCGGCTCCCATACTAGATATTATGGGAATGTTTTTTTCTTTTGCTTTAACAATTAAATCTAATTTTGAAGTAATTGTATCAATTGCATCTATTATATAATCATATTCTATTGAAATAAGTTCTTCTGCTTTATCAATATTAAAAAAAGTATTATGAGTTATAACTTCAGCTTTTGGATTTATTTCAAGTATTCTATTTTTCATGGCTTCTACTTTTTCTACACCTACAGTTTTACTTGTAGCATGTATTTGTCTATTAATGTTAGTAATGCATATTTTATCATCATCTATAAGAATAAATTTTCCTATACCTGCTCTTGCTAATCCTTCAACAGCATATGAACCAACGCCTCCAATACCAAATATAGCTACTTTACTATTTTGCAATTTTTTCATACTTACTTTTCCTAATAACAACTCTGTTCTTGAGAATCTATGTAACATTTATTTCTCCATTCTAAATTTGTATTTTCTAAATTATATCACGAATTGTAGGTTACTTCAATATTAAACTTGAATTATTTAAAGATATATTATAAAATAATCAATATGCAATATACTAGTAAAGGGGATGATTAAATTATAAAATATGATATATACAATTAGTGATTATGTTAGGTTTTAGTGTAATGATAATTATTAAATAAAAAATATCTTGTTTTTTATTTATTTGACTTAACATATATTTATATAAATATAGTTGATTTTAATTAATATATATGATAAAATGGATGATATAAAGGGGAGTGTATTTATGAGAATATTAAAAGATTTTAAGATACCTGATTTCAAGATTCCAAAGTTTAAAATGCCCGGGATATTAAATATCGAAGAGTTAAAAATAGAATATGAGAAACTAAAAGAAAAAAAAGATTTAATAAATTATAATGTTAAAAGATATAGTACTATTCAGGAGATGTTTGATGAAGTAACAGAAAAGTTTAAGGATAATATTTGTATAGTTGAAAAATTTGATCACAAAGAAGAATATACTGAGATTTCTTATTCGAAATTTAGAGAAGATGTAATAGGATTTGGCACAGGACTTATTAATCTATTTGAAATTAAAGATAAAAGGGTTGTAATAATAGGTGAAAACACATATAATTGGTATGTTTCATATATGGCTCTTTTATGCGGTGGCATTATTGCAGTACCTGTCGATAAGGAATTACCAGCTAATGAAATTGAAAATATTATTAAAAGGAGTAATGCTTCAGCTATAATTTATTCACCACGTAAAAAAGAAGTTATTGATAAAATAAAAAATAATTTACAGAATGTATCTTACTTTGTGGAAATGTATTCTAATAAAGAAATAGTAAATAATGATGTTGGATTTAATTATGTTGCTAATATTGGTAAACAGTTATACAAAAGTGGTAATAATACGTTACTTTCTACTAAAATAGAACCAGATGAATTTAAAGTGTTATTATTTACTTCAGGTACAACTTCAAGTTCTAAGGGTGTTATGTTATGTAATAGAAATTTAGCAGATAATATATATGGTTCACTTTCATATGTTACAATTTACAGCAAAGATAGATTATTTTCTATATTGCCGTTACATCATACATATGAATCTACAATTGGATTTTTAGTGCCTATATCTATAGGTGCTTCTATAGCAGTATGTGAAGGATTAAAATATATTGTACAAAATCTTAAAGAAACAAAACCTACAGTGATGCTTGCAGTACCTTTACTTGTTGAAAATTTGTATAAGAAAATAACAGCAAGTATTAAGAAGAGCAAAAAAGAAGGTATTGTAAATTCGATGATACATGTAACTAATGCTTTAAAGGCTGTAAATATAGATATAAAAAGAAAAGTATTTAGTGAAATATATGATAATTTGGGTGGAAATATTAGAATAATAGTAAGTGCTGCTGCTCCTATTGATGCTAAAATAGGAAAATGGGTAGAGGATATAGGTATAACATTTTTGCAAGGTTATGGACTAACTGAAACTGCTCCAATAGCTGCTCTTACTCCAGAAATTAAGCCTAAAGTTGGATCTGCAGGTATTGCGGTACCTTGTTCTGAAATTAATATAATGAATCCAAATGAAAATGGCGAAGGTGAAATATTAATTAAAAGTACTACTTTAATGCTTGGATATTATGAAAATGAAGAAGCTACTAAAGAGGTTATAGTAGATGGGTGGTTTTATTCTGGAGATATTGGTTATATGGATGAAGAAGGATATTTATATATAACAGGTAGATGTAAAAATGTAATAGTAACGAGTAATGGTAAAAATATATATCCAGAAGAATTAGAAATAATATTAGCTAAAATACCATACATAAAAGAATGTATGGTTTATGGAATGGAAGATGGAGATAAAGATAATTTAAAAATAGCTGTAAAAGTCATAGTAAATGATGAATATATCGCTGAACATCACAGTATACCTTTATCAAAAAAAGAAGTACATGATATAATATGGAATGCTATAAAAATGCTGAACAGAACACTTACTTCGTACAAGGCAATAACACATTTAGAAATAAAAGATGATGAATTTGAAAAAACTACTACACTTAAAATAAAAAGATTTGCAGAATTAAAAAAAGATGAAGAAAAGAAAAAGTTAGAAAAAAAGTAATATAATTATCGGAAAATATTATATTAAAATATCTAAAAACAATGTTTTTTTGTAGAAAACATTGTTTTTAGATGTCAAATAGTATATAATAAGGTTTGTGGGTGATATTAATGAATAAAAGAGTCATGATTATTTCAATGGTAACAATTGTTATATTAGTTATTGTGATATTAGTTTCATATATAATCACAAAAAATAGTGGTTTAGGAGATGAGAATAAAGATATTGTTCAAAGTGATTTATTAAACAATTTTGTAGAAAATAAAAATATTGATGTATATAAAACTGAATATTCAAATATAGATATTAATAGTCAGCTTGCGAAAGAAATATTTGATTTCGTACCTAAGTATCTTCAAAATAGTGTAGATAAAATGTCAGACGAATATATTATATATGCAGCAATTTGTAATTTAGAGAAAGAACAAGGTACTTCTATTAACTATACAATTGGTGGGGGTGAATTTCTTGGTTATAAATCAGATGTAGTTCAAAAGGCGGCAGAAGAAATATTTGGAACTAGTATTAAAATAGTAAAAAAAGATAAATTTAGTCTTCCTATAGGATATAGTAGCGAATTTGATGTCTTTTGTAAATATCCGATGGGATTTGGTTCGGCCGAAGAATTTCAAGTGGTAAAAGAGTTAAAAGAAAATGATAAGACTTATAAACTTACTATTTATGCATTGAATGTTGAATATGACATTAATGATTTAAATCACGTATATATATCAACTAAAAATACATTTAAATTATATGCAGACAAAGAAACAAACCAAGATATTATAAGACAAAGTATGAAAGAATATGTATTGAATGGGCTACAATTAGATGCTACATCTATTGCAAACGAGTATAAAAATGAATTACCTTTAATAGAATATGAATTAGAAAAGTTAGATGATAGAGGAACAAACTACTTTATTAAAAATGTTAAATTTATTATAGATTAATTAGGAGGGTCATTATGCAAAAAATAGAAAAAATGGATACTTTAAAAGATCTCATATTAAAAAGATGTGAAATATTTAAGGATAAGACAGCAATAATAGAAAGAAATAAAAAAACAAATAAATTTGATGAAATAAAATACAAACAAATTAAAGAAGATGTTCTTAATTTAGGAACAGCAATGTTTAAAAAATTCAAACTACAAGATGAAAAAGTGGCTGTTATAGGAGAAAATAGTTATAAGTGGTTTGTAACTTATATGGCTACTGTTTGTGGAATAGGAATTATTGTTCCGTTAGATAAAGAATTACCCACAAATGAGATATTGAATTTAATAAATAGATCTAAATCAAAATGTATTGTATATTCTAGTAAGAAAAAAGAAATAATCGATGAATTAAGAAAAGAATTACCTGAAGATATGATATATATTGAAATGGATAAAGATAAATCAGATGATGAATCCTTCTCATTTGACGAGTTGTTACTAGAAGGCAAAGAGTTAATTGATACTGGAAACCATGAATATATTGATAAAAAAATAGATCCAAATGAATTTAAGATACTATTGTTTACATCTGGAACAACTTCAAATTCAAAAGGTGTTATGTTATCACATAACAATATAACTAGTAATATATATTCAATTGCTTATTCATATGGAGAACAAACTAGACTTAGATTTTTATCTTTTTTACCAATTCATCATACATATGAATTTACAATAACTTATTTATCTGTCCTAAGTGAAGGTGGTAGTGTTGGAATATGCGAAGGATTGAGATATATAATTCAAAATTTAACAGATATGAAGCCTGATTGTATAACATGTGTTCCACTACTTGTAGATAATATAAAGAAAAAAATACTAAAAACAATAAAAAAAGAAAACAAACAAGGACTAGTTGATACAGTTGTCAAAATGAGTTCATTTCTAGGTAGTGCAAAAACTGAAATAAGAAGAAAAATATTTAAAAAAATACATGATAACTTAGGTGGTAACTTAAAATGTATATTAGTAGGAGCAGCTCCAGCTGACAAGGAAACTATTGATGTAATGGAAGGTTTGGGATTCATTATACTTCAAGGATATGGACTTACAGAAACTTCGCCTCTTGTATCAGGTACATTAGTTAAAAATAGAAAAGCTGGTACTGTTGGGACAGCTATAAAAAATGTTGAAATACGAATTGATTTAAAAGAAGATGAAATAGAAAATTCTGGTGAAATCATGGTTAAAGGACCTAATGTTATGCTTGGATATTATGAAGATGAAGAAGAAACTAAGAAAGTTCTTAAAAAAGGTTGGTTTTATACTGGTGACATTGGTTATTTTGATAATCAAGGGAATTTAGTGATATCAGGGAGAACAAAAAATGTAATAGTAACACAAAATGGAAAAAACATATATCCAGAAGAACTAGAAAATTTCATAAATAAGATACCTTTTGTTTCAGAATCTATGGTATATGGATATGACGATGCTCAAAATGATATAGAAGTAGCTGTCAAAGTTACATTAGATGAAGAATATATAGAAGAGATGTATACTTCAAACAGACCTTCTGACGAACAGTTACATAAAATAATATGGGAAGAAATAAAAAAGATTAACAGAAAATTAGTACCATATAAAGCAGTTAAAAAATTAGAAATAAAGAACGATCAGTTTGAAAAAACAACTACTTTGAAAATAAAAAGATTTGCTGAAATGAATAAAAACAACTAAAATCATAAAATTTAATAAAACATTATAGGTATATCTATAATGTTTTATTTTTAGTGATAACTTATATAATATATTGTCAAATTAATTTGAAACACTTGAAAAATAAATTTGAATGGTATATAATCTCTTTAATCATTGTATTATATATATTTTTTATTCATACATGATGTTATATAATATTGTTTTATAATGTTGAAAAAGATAAAAACAAACGTTAGTTTTAAAAATGTTAATGTTTTTTTTAGTTTTTTGAATAAAAGTATTGACAAAGTATTTTTTAAATAGTATAATAATGTCAAACAAACGTTTGAGTATCTTAAGGAGGATAATATGATTTCAGAAGAAAAAAAGAAAGCACTTGATATAGCAATGGCACAAATAGAAAAAAATTTTGGTAAAGGTTCTGTTATGAAACTTGGTGAAGTTTCAAATGTAAATATTGATTCTATTCCAAGTGGGGCTCTTAGTTTAGATATAGCACTTGGCATTGGTGGTTATCCAAGAGGCAGGGTTATAGAAATATTTGGACCAGAATCATCTGGTAAGACAACAGTTGCACTACATGCAATTGCTGAAGCACAAAAATTAGGGGGCATAGCTGCATTTATTGATGCAGAACATGCACTAGATCCTATATATGCAAAGAAATTAGGTGTCGATGTTGATAATTTAGTAGTATCACAACCAGATACTGGTGAACAAGCTTTAGAAATTACAGAACAATTGATACGTAGCGGAGCAGTTGACATTATAACAATAGACTCAGTTGCAGCACTTGTACCAAAGGCTGAAATTGATGGTGAAATGGGAGACAGTCATATCGGTTTGCAAGCAAGACTTATGTCACAAGCATTAAGGAAATTAACTGGAGTAATTAGCAAGTCTAAAACAGTAGTTATATTTATAAATCAACTACGTGAAAAAGTTGGAATTATGTTTGGTAATCCTGAGACTACACCAGGAGGTAGAGCACTTAAATTTTATTCATCTGTTAGATTAGACATAAGAAAACAAGAAGCAATAAAAATCAATGGTGAAGTTATGGGAACAAGAACTAAAGTTAAAGTTGTTAAAAATAAGGTTGCACCACCATTTAGAGAAGCAGAGTTTGATATCGTTTATGGTGAAGGTATATCAAATGAGGGATGTGTTTTAGATTTAGCTGCAACTTTAGATATTGTTAATAAGAGTGGTTCTTGGTTTGCATATAATGGTCAAAAAATTGGTCAAGGAAGAGAAAATGCAAAGTTGTACTTTAAAGATAATCCTTTGATAATGAAAGAAATTGAAAAAAAAGTTAGAGAGAATTTTGCAAAAGCATTTGAAAAAAGTATGGGAGAAATACCTGAAGCTGGTATATTAGATGAACAAGAAACGTTAACCGAAGAAGTAAGTGGATAGTATGGACTTTGAAGAAGCAAAGTTTAAGGCTATAAAATATCTTGGAATATCTAAAAAAACAGAATATGAAGTTATAATAAAACTTAAGAGATTAGAAGTAGATGAAAATATAATTGATAAAGTAATCAGATACTTGTCTGAGTTTGGTTATATTAACGATATTGATTATGTAAATTCTTACATAAAACAAAATGAAAGAATTCTTAAATATTCAATTTATGAGATTAAAGAAAAGTTAAAATTAAAGGGAATTAAAAAAGATATTTTAGAAAATAAGTTGAATTTTTTGGTTTCAAGTAAATATGAAGATAAAATAATTGAAAAAATATTTAATACAAAATCTAAATCATTAGATGAAAATAAAATAAAACAATATCTATATAGAAGAGGTTTTAAAAAAAATTAATACAAGGAGAATTTAATATGTCAGATACACCAACTATTCACAACAGTGCAAATTATGGGGATATAGCAAAAATTGTTCTTATGCCTGGGGATCCACTACGTGCTAAATTTATTGCAGATAAATATTTAGATAATGTGGTTTGTTTTAACGAATTGAGAGGAATGCTAGGGTTTACAGGAATGTATAAAGGAAAGAAAGTATCTGTTATGGGCAGCGGTATGGGTATGCCTAGTATGGGTATATATTCATATGAATTATTTAAATTTTATGGAGTTGAAAAAATTATAAGAATTGGGTCTTGCGGTGCTTACTCTAAAGATTTAGATCTGTTAGATACAGTTCTTGTAAACAATGCATATAGTGAGAGTGCTTTTGCATTAACTTTTAGCGGCTGCACGGATAAAGTAATGACACCATCAAGTAAACTTACAAATTTACTTGACAATGTTTCTAATAGATTAAATATTAAAGTGAAAAGGGGAACTATTCTTACAAGTGATGGCTTTGACTATTATATTGATGTGAAATCATTACTAAATAGAATTCCAAAAGATATAAATTGTATGTGTGCAGATATGGAGTGTTTTGGACTATTTCATGTAGCAAATATATTAAATAAAGAAGCTGCATGTCTTTTGTCAGTATCAGATTCACATGCAAAAAAGACATTAGTTTCTTCTAAAGATAGAGAGAATTCATTTAAAAATATGATAGAGATAGCTCTAGAGTCGGTAATAGAGTGATTATAAGGAAATAATATGAAAGATTTTTTAAATAATAATAATGATTATAATATAGTTATAGATAATTTTGAGGGTCCGTTAGACTTGCTTTTATTTCTTATTTCTAAGAATAAGATGAATATATTTGATATTTCACTTAGTGATTTAACTGATAAGTATATTGAGTATCTAAATGAAATATCAGATTTAAATCTTGATATTACAAGTAGTTTTGTAGTTATGGCTTCAACATTACTTGATATTAAGTCTAAAAAACTACTCCCAGAATTGGAAGAAAAAACTAATGATGAATTAACTGAAGAGGATATTATATCAAGAATTATTGAGTATAAAAAGTATAAAGAAATTAGTGGAACTATTAATCAAATGTACCAATCTAATTTTGGGACGTTTGACAAGCCTATGGAAAAAATCAAATTTATAAAATTAATTCAGTATACAGGTGAAAATTTTGAAATAAATGAAATATATAAAGTTTATAGTGAAGTTTTAAATAGAAATATTAATAAAATAAATGTAAATGCTAAAGAGATTGAGAAATTGGCTTTATATGAAAAAATAACTGTTAAAGATAAAGCAAATCAAATAATATCATATTTAGAAAAAAATGATTGTCTCATATTTAATAAATTATTTAATATTAAAGCAACTAATAGTTTAGAAGTCGTTACAGCTTTTTTGGGAACTTTGGAGCTTACAAAACTAAAACAAATATATGTAAATCAAAAAGAACTATTTTCAGATATTTATATTACAAAAAATATCAATACAACAATTGAATATGACCTATCAAAAATAGCAGAATAAATTAAAAAACACAAAATTTGAGTAATAAAGTTTGAATTTTGTGTTTTTTAATAATTTTTAGTATATGCTATTGAATTTAATTTTATTTTATGATAATATATAATAATTAAAGGAGATAGAATGATGACTGATAGAAAAACAATTTTAATTTTAATTTCAATAGTATCGGTAGTAATTATACTAATTGCGATATTAATTATTATTTATAAAGTTCCATCAAATAAAGAGGAAAATAATAATCAAAGTGAACAAAACAATTTGTATTTTATTATTGAAAATAAAGAAACAGGTTATGGTATATCTAAAACAAATGGATCAGTTGTTTTAAAGCCAGAATATTCACAAATAGCAAGAGTAGATGATTGTGTTTACTTAAAATCAAAAGATGATAGTTATATGTTTTTCTTAAATGATGGAAAAAGTGTAAGTTTAGGAGGAAAAGAATCTGAAGTATATTTTGTATATGATAAATATAAAAAAATACTTCCATATTATGTTTTGAGATATGGTGAATCTGAGCAAACTAGTATATATAGGATATTTAATGATAAAGGAATAAGACATGATACAAAAGATTTTTCAACGTTAAATGATGCATATAAGTTTTTAAATGCTAAGGAAGTATTTAAATCTGTTGTTGCACCTACAAGTATAACAAGTTTATATACTGTTATATCAACTCTTAATTACCCAACAAGTGAAGGTAAAACACAATATATTGTAACTAAACAAGAAGATAAACAAGGTTTACAAGGATTAGTTGATGAATCAGGTAGAATAATATTAGAACTTACATATAAAAAAATATCATCAATTCAAGGTTCTATAAATGGATTAAAGGCAGAAACAGGTGATAAGACATTTATATTTTTAGTTTCAGAAAAATTAATTGAAGTTGAACCTGGATTTGAGTTTATAACTTCAAATTCATATGTAATACAAAAAAAAGGAAATACAGTAAATAAAATATATAATTCATTTGGTGAAGTTGTTGTTGATGGAATTTACAATATTAATGAAGATTTAACATCATTAAATTTAAAAACAGGGACATCGTATATGTTAGTTCAAGAAAAAAAAGGCACATATTCTCTATACAATATAGCTAGTAATAAAAAAGTTGATAATGAGTATACAAATATACTATTAGATTATATAACAGATTATTCTCAAGATACTAAAAATACAGCATTTATGTATAAAAATAACGAAATCTATTATGCGGTCGATTTAGATAATTTAAAGTCATATAAAATGAATATATCTTCTGCAACATTATCACCACTAGATATAGGAATTATTTATAAAGCTAAATAACAGCAAAATATTGCAGAAATATTACATTCATATTACATTCATATTAAAAAACAAAAAAAAAACCATAAAACTTATTCGATTTAATTGAAAAAATAGTCGAAATATGATAAATTATATATACAGTGAAAAGAGGCATTTATGGATAAAACAGTTTTACTTGCTATGAGCGGAGGAGTTGACAGTACATATGCATTAATATCCTTAGTAAAACAAGGATATAAAATTACAGGAGTAACATTTAAAATAAACAATAATGCAAATACTATTAAATCTATTGAGGATGCATCTAAAATTGCTAAGTCTTATAATATTAAACATTTAGTTATCGATTATACAGATATTTTTAAAAATGAAGTAATAAAATATTTTATTGATACATATAAGTCTGGTAAAACACCAAACCCATGTGTGATTTGTAATAAAAAAATTAAATTTGGACAACTTGATAAACTTAGAAAAAAGTTAAATTTGGATTATCTTGCAACTGGTCATTATGCAAATGTCGAAAACATAAATGGAATGTTTTACTTAAAGAAGGCTTTAAACAAGAAAAAAGATCAATCATATTTTTTAAATCAAATTTCATCAAATATATTACAGTATTGTATATTTCCATTGGGAAGTGTACAAACAAAAGAGTATGTTAAAAGCATTTTAGCAGATAATAATATTGAAATTTTAAATAAAAAAGAGAGCCAAGAAATTTGTTTTATAGAAGATAATAATTGTGTTAAATTTTTGAAAGAATATATACCAGAGAATGAGGGAATAATAAAGAATATTAATAATAAATTTTTAGGTATACATAAAGGAATTTACTTTTATACAATTGGACAGAGACGTGGATTAGGTATTTCACACGATAAACCTTTGTTTGTTAAAAAAATTGATATATACAATAACGAGGTTATAGTTGCTGAAGAAAAAGATTTATATACAGATAATATCACTATAAAAAATATAAATATATTGGCACCTGAGTTTTTAAATAAAAAATTAGTTGGAAAAATTAGATATAGAAGTGATGAATATGAAATTGAAGATTTACAAATTATAAATGCTTTTGTAAGTATAAAATTCAAAGAAAAACAAAAAAGTGTAACTCCAGGACAGTATTTAGTAGCATACTATAATGAATATTTAGTTTTTGGTGGAGAAATAACATAAGAAAAAAGCTTAGTAAAGGAGTGTAATATGACTAATTGTTTAGGAATATATTTTGATGAAAATGTTGTTAAATATGCAAAACTTATCAAAAATAATGCTGGAACTATAGAAATAAAAGAGCATGGAATACGATTTGTAAAAACAACATTAATAGAAACATTAGAAAAAGTCGTAAATGATACAAATAGTACTAAAGATGTTGCTATAGTTGTAAGTGCTCCTAAAGTTCAATATTATGCTTTTCAAGCATTTAAACAAATTTCAAATAACGATTTACAAAATGTAATAAAACTTGAATTTGAAGATTGGTGTGAGAAAAAAGTTCTTTTGCCTGATAATTTTTCATATGTATATACGTTACCTAGTAATATTATAGGTGATTACCGTAGAGGACTTATGGGTATATGTGATAAGAAACTTATCGAAAAATATTCAAAAATAGGTGATTTAAATGTTTCGTCTATGTATCCTACAGAATTATTATTACCTTCTAACGTACCAGAGGAAGAAAAGAATTATATATTAATTGATATGGATGAAAACTTAACTTTAACGACAATTATCAATGGTAAAATTACATATATTTCGATTTTTGAAATAGGTATGAAACAAGTATTCAATAAATTTATTGATGTTTTAGGCTCATATGAAAAAGCATACGAGGCTTGTAAACAACTTAATGTATTTTCTGATAAAGATTCAGATACAAATAAAGTTAAATTAGAAGAAATTGTAGAACCAATACTTCAAGAAATTTTACATGATGTAACAGAAGATGTTAATAAATATAAAGGTACTATAACAAAAATTTATATAACAGGATCAGTAATACTATTTACTAATATTGATACATTGTTTACAGAATATTTTGGATTAAGATGTGAAATTTTAAAACCGAAATTTATAACTGATGTTGGTGGAGTAAGAAACATTGCGGAAACTCTTGAAGTATTACCAGCGATAGCACTAGCAAAAGAGTATCTTTTACCTGTTACAACTAAATTGGAATTTATTCAAAAAACTATAGTTAAGGAAAGTTTTTTGAATAAATTATTTGGTAAGAATAAATTATTTAATAAGAATAAATTAGATGATCAAAAAAATAAAATCGAAAAAGAAAAAATTGAAAACAAATTTAATCTTTCTATGTTACCAGATTTTACAATTTCTAAGATTGCAGAATATATGATGTATCCCATAATTGTATTTGGTTTAGCAATAATTTCTTATTATATGTTTTCAAATATATATATGAAACAAATAACAAAAATGAAAGATGAATTGAATACAAAAATTGTAAAGTATGAAGAAATGGTATCTTTAACTAAATCAGATACGAGTTTAATAAATATTGCTTCTAGTCAATATAAAAATATTAATGATCAAGTTGATGCACTTAAGAAACAAATTGAAACTAATCAAATAGGAAAGTTTACAACATATAATGTTGCTGCATTTACACAGAAATTAATCAAAGTAATTCCTAAAAATGTTCAATTAAAAACTATATCATCTGATGATAATAAAAAGGTAAAAATTGTTGCTCAGTCTGATCAATATCAAAATTTAGGATACTTTGTAGCAGACCTTAGATTACAACCTGATATATTAACAAATGTAGTAATAAACAATGTAAACAATTCGAGTATTATAACTATAGAAATTGGTGGTGATTTGCCATGATGAATGCTAAAAAAAATTTAATTATTGAAATAATTACATCATTGGTGATTATTGGATTAATAGTAGGTATGTTTTTTGTAGATTTAAATTTAGGAATTTTTAAAGTTGTTTCAATAGATACTTTAATGTCACAGTTTAATTATATAAAAGAGTTGGATACAAAATTATTAACTGCAAAAACTAATTATGATGATAGTATAAAAATTGTTGAAACTGCAAAGTCTGATTATATAAAACAAAAAGAACAATATGATGCAATAACAGATGAAACAATTGCTATAATTAAAGAAGCCACTACAGATGAAAAATATAATATTGAATATATGTGGATTAAGTTGGGAAATTATGCAAAATCTAATAATTTAACATTATCATTAGTAGAACCAGGTGGAGCTGGGCAAGCATCAAGTACAACACCAAAAACTACAGCACCAAAAACTACAACACCAACAACTACGACACCAACAACTACAACACCAACAACTACAACACCAACAACTACGACACCAACAACTACAACACCAACAACTACAACACCAACAACTACGACACCAACAACTACGACACCAACAACTACGACACCAACAACTACGACACCAACGGCACCAATAGCTTCAACATCTAAAAGTGAATTTACTATTAAAGTACAAGGCAATTATATAGATGTTTCTGATTTTATATTTGAACTTGAAAATGATGCTGAGTTAAGATTTAAACTAGATAAAATAAATATGGAATATGCAGGAAGTAATGAAATAACCGCAACGTTTGTTGTAAAAAATTTAAAATTTGTTAAATAGCTAAGGAGGTAAAAAATGATTAAGAAATATATTTTAACTTTTAGTATTTCAGTATTACTATTTTTTTCAATA
The DNA here is from genome assembly GCA_028684095.1 of Clostridia bacterium. Taxonomy (GTDB): domain Bacteria; phylum Bacillota; class Clostridia; order TANB77; family CAG-465; genus RGIG5057. The sequence continues at coordinate 9,019 of JAQUGQ010000007.1, read as the reverse complement.
AGCATCATAATGCTTATGATTATGGTACCACAGCAGGAATCCTCACTTACTACATCTGTACAAAACTATGATGTGATTAATAGTACTGATTACCAATTTGTACAAACAAAAGATATAAATGAGGATTTTTTGGTTAAAGAATATACTATTACTACTGCTGATTTAGCAACATTTAAAAAATATAATCAGTATGCAACTGGAAATTCTGATCCATTTACACCTAGTAGTGATTTAGCAGATACATCTAATAATAATACAACAACGAATACAAATAACAATACAACTAATAGTAATGGAGGAATTTCAAATCCATCTACTACTAATAAATAAGGTGGAAAAATGAAAAAAGAAAATGTAAAAAATATAATTATTTTAATTTTAATAATAACAACTATTATATTGGTTATTACGTATTTATTAAAATTTAGCGATAATTCAAATATTACTAAATTAATAAAAGATTCACTTGTTGTACAATTAAATGTTTCTGAATATATAGGTAAAATTAAATCAGATACATTTGATATATATACAACTGAACAATTAATGATTGGTAGTACTGATATACAAAATATTGATACAACAAGAATAAAAGATAATGATGATAATGATTTATTACAAATTGTTAGTATTGAAGATAAAATATCTTATAACGATACTATGTTTTATAAAATAAATATGGATAACTTAAAAAAAATATTTGATATAAACTTGTACCAAGAAAGTGGAATTACATGGTATATAGGAAGTACAGGAGATATCAAAGTTAATTATATAACTAAGCCTACCTGGTGGAGTCAAGAATTAGACATTATATATGTAGGTAATTAAATTTGGTTAGGACATTAAAAATGTTTTAATATATATTATTTAAGGAGGTGAATATTATGAAAAAAGGAATATCATTAATCGTATTAGTTATAACAATAATTGTTATAATTATACTTGCAGGTGCTGTAATATTAAGTTTAGCAAATAACAATCCAATTAACAGTGCAAATAAAGCAACATTACTTTCAGACGTTGCAAGCTTAAAAGCAGGAGTAGCATTAAGTTATGCTACACAATTTGGAGCAGCTAACGGAGTTTTAACTACTCTAACATTAGATTCAACATCTACTGCTATAATTGCTAAATTATTATCAACATATGGAATTACTGCAACAGTAAATACTACAGGAGCTGGTATTGGAACAATAACATTTACAGGTGGTACAAATTTACCAACAGGAGTTGTAGTTACAGATTTATAGGATTATTATTAGAATTTATAAAAATTCTTAAGAGAAGGAGATAAAATTATGAAAAAAGGTATATCATTAATAGTATTAGTTATAACAATAATTGTTATAATAATATTAGCAGGAGCAGTAATATTAAGCTTAGCTAACAACAATCCGATATCAAGTGCAAATAAAGCAACATGTCTTTCAGATATAGCAAACTTAAAAGCTGCGGTTGCATTAGATTTCGCATCAGCATTTGGAGATGCTAATGGAATTATGACTACTTATGATCCAGATGCATCAATTGATACTTTAGTTGGTAAATTAGAAGAGAAATATGGTCTTACTATAACAATAACTACTACAGGAACTACTATGGGAGCAATATCATTTGCATTAGATGGTGCAGGTAATTTACCTACAGGTGTATTAGTAACAGATTTATAAGAATTCTTAAATGCAGGAGACATAAACTAGCTTTAAGTTAAAATAAATATACAATTTGGTTGTAGGGACATATACGAGAATTAATTGTGTATGTCCTTTATACCAATATATATATTTTAGAATGTATTTATGATATATTGTAAAATGTATATATTAAAAAGGGGTGATTTCGTGCTAAATTGGTTAGAAATTTATATAACATTTAATGTTTTTATTATTGGAACCCTATTTGGTAGTTTTTTTACACTCGCTACATATAGAATTCCTAGAAAACAAGATATAGTATTTAAAAGATCTTATTGTCCAAATTGTCAACATGAATTAACGTTTTTTGATCTTATACCAATTTTAAGTTATTTATTTGTGGGTGGAAAATGTAAATATTGTAAACAAAAAATAAGCATTAGATATCCATTATTTGAATTATCAAATGGATTAGTATTTGTTTGTATATATTTATTATTTAAATTTACTTTATATTTCTTTATATCATGTGCTTTATATGTCTATTTATTTCTATTAACAGGTTGCTACATTATGAATAAAAAAATGATAAAAAACAAAATTAGTAAATTAAAAAATATGGAATATGTAAATTCAAAAAGTGGTGTATTTATAATTGAAATAGCATTAGCGCTTGTATTATTTGTGATTTTTATAATGTCTTCATATATAACTTCTAGAAACTATATTAACCAAAGTGTATACTCTATTGCAAGGAGCAATGCAGTAACAACATGTGTAAAAAATGTTGAGATTGCTTTAGGCACAAATTATGATGCACTTAATTCATTTGGTAATACTGAAACTGTTAATGGAATAGTTTACACAACAAATATATCGGTGTACAAGTACTCTGATGAATATACAAATAAGGAAGATTATATAAAAAAAATAAATGCTAATGTTGAGTATATGGTAAATGGTAAAACTTTTAATTTTGAAATTAATACTTTAAAAAAGAAGGTGATTGGATAATATGAAAAAAGGATTTACATTTGTGTCACTAGTTTTATATGTAATGTTATTTTTTACATTTACTATTTTTACAACTGCAATTAGTACTAATTTAAATCACCAACTATTATCTGAAAAAGGTAGAGTAATAGTAAATGAAAGCTATATGAAATTTTATACTAACTTAATAAATAGTGCTAAAAAAAGTATTTCAGTTGATATTATTGGAAATAAAATAGTATTTTCTAATGGTGATATATATGAATATAATTCAGCTAACAAAGAAATTTATAGAAATCATGGTAATTTTGTATATAATATAGAAAGTTTTGCGGTATCTAATTTAGAAGACATATTAGGAGTATCAAATAATATAAATGATATTGATATAGTAAAGTGCTTTAGTATAAATGTAGCTTTCAAAAAATATAACGAAATAATTAATAAGGATATTGTTATTACAGTGGGAGATGATTTATATGAGTAAATTTAGAAATAAATCAAGAGGTTCAGCTATTTTAATAGTTATTTTATCTGCAATAACATTTTCTATTTATACTTCATCTACTTATGTAGAGCAACAGCATTTTAATATAATGGAAAAAAAATATGAAGAAAATATAGTTGAATATTATGGAAGCGATAATGAAAACATTGATGAAATATATGAACAATTATTTCAAATTAACAAGTTTAATCAAAATAATTATTAAATATTAAGGAGGATAACTATATGTTTGAAAATGTTAAAGCTAGAAAAAATCCAATTGGTTTGGAATTTATTAAGCAGGGTATACTTACAGATATTCAAGTTACAAGAGTATTAGAGTATCAAAAAGATCATAGAGATTTAAAGTTTGGTGAAATTGTAGATATTCTAGACATGTGTGAAAAAACGCAGCTACTTGATGTATTATCTAATAAACTTCAATATGAAGGGGTTATGTTAGATGGAAAGCTAGATGTTATACCTGTTGATTATCTGCCAAGAGATATAATTATAAATTATAGGGCATTACCTTTTAAGTTAGAGGGTAATAATTTAAGTGTTGCTTTTGCCGATGTACAAAATGTACAAAAGACAAAAGAAATAGAATTAATGTTAATGAATGCAGGATATGAAATGCAGATGTATGTTACATTATATACATCAATAATGAAACAAATTGGAGATGTAAGAACTGTTGAAAATAAATTTGTTGACAAAGAAGAAAAAGATACATCTAAACTTATAGATAATATTATAATGACTGCTATAAGTAAAAGAGCAAGTGATATACATGTTGAACCACTAGGAGATAAAATAAGAATAAGATTTAGAATTGATGGTGAACTGATAACTGCTACTGAACTTCCAAAGGATAGGCAAGCAATTGTTACAGGTAGAATAAAATCTATAGCAAATATGCATCAGGAAATAACTTATGATCAAGATGGTAGTATAAATACGTATGAAAATTTCAGTATACGTGTATCTTCACAAAAAAATGTAAATGGTGAAAAATTTGTACTTAGATTCTTAAAGAAAAATGCAAACTTAAGAACATTAGAAGACCTTGGATTTCCTCAAGATAAAGAATTAATTTCAGTTGCATTTGAAAAGAGAAATAGTATGATTCTTATATGTGCACCTACTGGTGAAGGTAAAACAACTACGTTATATAGTGTACTAGACTTTTTAGACAAACCAGAAATAAATATAATTTCAATAGAAAATCCTGTTGAAATGAGAATGAATGGTATTAATCAAGTAGAAATAGGACCAAATATAACGTTTGCATCTGCACTTAGAACTGTTTTAAGACAAGATCCTGATATTATATTGGTTGGTGAAATAAGAGATCAAGAAACAGCTGCAATTGCTATAGAAGCTGGTCAAACAGGTCATTTGGTACTTGCTACAATACATACTATTGATGCTATAGAAGCAGTTACAAGAATAAAGAAAATGGGAATATCAAGTTATGATGTTTCGGCAACTCTTGTGACAACAATATCACAAAGATTGATTAGAAAATTATGTGGAAAATGTAAAAAACCGCATATCTTAACAGATGACGAAAGAAAATATATCGCTAGAATAGAAAAAAACACAGGTGAAAAATTTGTAATTGATGAAACGATGTTATTTGAATCAGTAGGATGTCAGTATTGTAATGGAATAGGATATTACGATAGAGTAGGTGCATTTGAAATACTTTGTATTAATGAGGAATTAAAAGATATGATTTCAGAAGGAGCATCAACAATAGATATAAGAAAATATGCAAAAGAAAACACAAGTTATAAACCTCTAATTGTAGATGGAATTAAAAAGGTATTACTTGGAATAACTACAATAGATGAATTAAAAAGAAAAATTATAGTTTAACAACTTAAGGAGAATAAAATGGATTTATTTAATATGATTTTAGGAGAGGGTATAAAACTAGGGGCCTCAGATATACATCTTGCACCTGGTTCATATCCTGTATATAGAGTAGATAGAAGACTTATATTCGATGAATCAATTATTTCAATGAGTGGAGAGATGCTTGAAAATTTAGTTGTAGATTTCAGTAAAATCACTAAGAATTTAGAAAAAGTATATGAAGAAAAAAAACAAGTAGATTTTTCGTATACTTATTGTGGTTATAGATTTAGAATAAACTTATCACTTACTAAAGGATATCCTACTTTTTCTATAAGACTAATACCTAATGGAGACATAGATATAGAAACAACTGGGATTAAAGACTTAATTAATAGATTGAAGAAGGTTAATTCTGGATTAATTCTAATAACTGGTAAAGTTAACTCTGGTAAGTCTACAACATTAAATGCATTTATTCAAGAACTTAATAAAGAAGCAAATAAAAAAATTGTAACTATTGAAGATCCAATTGAATATGTACATGTATCAAATAAATGTGTAATAATTCAGAAGGAAGTCGGAATAGAAGCAGATGTTTTAAGTTATTATGATGGACTAATAAACTTACTTCGTGAAGATGCAGATATATCAGTGTTAGGTGAAATAAGAGATAAAAAAACAATGGATGTTGCATTAGATTTAGCTGAATCGGGTGGATTAGTAATTGGAACTTTACATACCAGATCTTGTGGAGAAACAATTGAAAGAATAATTAATATGTATGAACCAACTGATCAGACGTCAATAAAAAACACTGTGTCAAGTATTTTAAAGTTAGTAATTTCTCAAAAGCTTTTAGTTGGAAAAAATGGTGGATTAGTATTAGTTCCTGAAGTTATGGTTGTTAACTCAACAATTTCAGCACAGATAAGGCAAGTAAAATTTAGTGTATCTGAAATAGAAGATTCAGTACATTCTTTAAGGCTTTCTGGTTGTAAAAGTTTTGAATCATCTTTAACTCAATTATATGTTTCTAATACTATAGATATGAAAACACTAAAAGCTGCGGTAGATCAAGATAAATTGGATATTATAAAAGGTCTTATAGTTAATGCTGGAGGAATATTAGAAGAATAATTTTTAAACAGAATGGGGTGGAAATAAGTGCCAGATTATAAATATAGAGCAATTTTAAGAGATGGTAAAGTTATAAGAGGTAAAATAATTGCTGTTAATAAACATCAAGTTATTACAAAATTAAAAGATGCCAAAATACAGCCTATTATTATTAGAAAAATGAAAACATCTAAAATTGATAGCAGAATGTTTATTAGAAAAAATATTAACCCTAAAACTAAATATACTCCGCAGCATTTAGCTCATACTGCTGATTTCAAAAAAATTTCATTTAAAAATTTTAGAACTATAGATTTTCATCCATTTAGTAAAATAAAAACAAAAGATATTATATCTTTTGTAAACAATTTATATATATTAAAAAAAGCTAATTTTAATAATATTCAAGCTCTACAATCTTTATATGATGGTATAGATAATCCAGCATTTAAAGATTTAGTTGAAGATTTACTTATCGGTGTTGAATCTGGTGAAAGATTGAATTCTGTTATGTCTAATTATCCAAGAGTATTTCCTGCTATGTTTATTAACTTTGTAAAAGTTGGTGAAGAATCTGGTACATTAGATACAGCATTATTATATGCTAGAGATTATATTGAAAGTTCAACAAAATTAAAAAAACAAATAAGAGGAGCAATAATACCTAGAGTACTACAATTTGTTGGAATTATGTTATCAATGTTTTTTGCTGTAATTCTTGGTGTTCCGATGCTAAAAACAGTATATGATACATTTGGTTCGACTGCAACTGTTCCAGAAGCTACTCTTGCTGCATTGAGTATCGCTGAATGGTTCATATCAAATTGGTTTATAGTACTGATGATTATTATAGGGATAATATTCGTATTTATAACATATATAAATACACCTAGGGGTAGGTATAATTGGGATAAATTACTTATGACATTTCCTGTTGTTGGTAATTTAAATACTAATATTACTATAAGTAAGTTTTTTCAAGCTATGTTACTTAACTTGAAAAATGGTATGAGAATACAAGAGAGTCTAGATGTATCAAAAGAGGTAACAAATAATTATTATTTTTTATCTTTAATTGAAGTTGCAAAATCTAACAGTTTGATAGGAGAATCTTGGATAGTTCCATTTGAAGAGAGCCGTGTATTTAAACCTATGGTTTCAGAAATGATTTCTATTGGTATGAAAACTAATTTAGCAGAAATGATGGAAAAGGTAAATCAATATATAAATATGGAAATAGATGAATCAATCAGTAAATTTGTTAAATGGTTACCTGATATATCTTATCTTTTTGTAGGTATTGCATTAATAGGATTTATGATTGTTGTTATGATTCCTTTGATTCAAGTTTACATGGGGTCGTTTATAACAGCGTAAAAATTTAAAATATGTCAAAAAAGTGTTATAACTTTAGATAAAAATTTCAAAGAAAAATAATAAAAAATAAAATAACAGTAATAAAAAGACAAGTCATGAATATATATATATCATAGGTGATATATATTGAAAAGATGGCTTGTTTTTTTTTGCATTTTGTTATTCAGTTTATCTATAGTATTATCAATTATAAATAAATTTATAATTGATAATACGGAAAAGAAGGCACTGATTAAACAGGAAGAAAAAGAAGAAAAACAAATTATAGAGTATAAAGCAAATCAAACGATAAGAGTTAAGATGTGCAAAACAAACGAAATAATTGCTATGGATATAAATGATTACTTAAGAGGAGTAGTCGCTTCAGAAATGCCAGCAGCCTATAATATAGAGGCTTTAAAAGCACAAGCAATTGTTGCTAGAACATATACGTATAGAAAAATGTTAGAAAATGCTGAAGGCCCAGATGTGGATATGTGTGATGATTTCAAACATTGTCAAGCATTTTATAATAAAGAAAAACTATTTAGTATATGGACAAATAGAGGGTTTGATGATTCAACTAGAATAGATTATTGGAATAAAGTAAATGAAGCTGTGATATCCACACAAAATCAAGTTATAACGTATAATGGGGAATATATAAAAGCATTTTTTCATGCAAGTAGCCCAATAAAAACTGAGAATATAGATCAAATATGGGGAGGTATAAAAATACCATATTTAGTTAGTGTAGATAATGTTGAATATGAAAATTACCCAAACAGAAATAGCGAAGTTATAGTAGCATTTTCAGATTTTGAGAAACAATTAGAAGAACAAATTGATGATAATTTTAAACTATCAAATATAGATGATTTAAAAGAAAAAATAAAGATAAATAGTTATACTACTAGTGGCAGAGTGAAAGATATTAAGGTGGGCAATTTAATAGTATCTTCTGAAAAATTAAGAACACTATTTGGTCTTAAATCAACACAGTTTGAAGTTAATATATTAGATGAAGGAATATCATTCAAGGTTATAGGTTACGGACATGGTATTGGTATGAGTCAGGTAGGAGCAAATTATATGGCTGATAATGGAAAATCTTGTTTAGATATAATAAAATATTATTATACTGGTGTCGATATTATAACTATAAAATAATACAAAAGAGAAGGTGAAAAAATTGAAAATAAAAATAAACAATATTTTTAAAAATATGGATTTCAATAGAAATAAAATTGATTTAAAAAGAAGAGGGAATTTCAAGAACATTGAAAAAAACAATAATGAGTTGAATAAAGATGCACAATATAAAGTAGAATATAAAAGAAAAGGTGCAATACACCACAATACTATATTTAGTATGTTAAAGATATTTAGAAGTAAATTTGTAATAAAAAGAAGTTATTATATTTTATTTATATTAATGGTTATGCTTGCAACTATTAGTATATACACTAATATCGCAACATATAGAGTAGTTAATAATGAAAGTTATTCGGTGTTTAGTAATAATAGTGATGAAACATATGTAAAACAACAAGCAGAATCATCA
>JAQUGQ010000006.1 GCA_028684095.1 Clostridia bacterium | reverse complement strand
TGTGTATTGTCGTAATATCACTATTATATCATAAAGGGGGATTTTTTTCATTACAGCTAAAAGCTTTTCTATTCTCACTGGCATAGCCAGTGGTTGTATACCTGGGGTAGTTCAAGGGGATAATCTAGTACCTTTGCATCAAGAGATCTTGGATATGTTTGACCAGAAACAGGATATACACCTGAAAAATTGAAATACTCAGCAATTTTTTTATCAAGCTCTTTTACTTTTTCTTCATCTCCATCAAATAACTTCATAAAAGATTCTTGAGTACCAGTGGTACCTTTACAGCCAAGAAGTTTTAGATTAGATAGAATCCAGTCTAATTCTTCAAGATTATCCAAAAATTCCTGTATCCAAAGTGTTGCTCTCTTTCCTACAGTTGTTAACTGGGCAGGCTGATAGTGTGTGTAACCTAATGTTACAACATTCTTGTTTTCAAGAGCAAAATCAGAAAGTAGCTTAATTACACCTAATAAACGTTTTTTGATAATAATTAGTGCATCTCTAATGATTAATATATCAGTATTATCTGTTACATAACAAGAAGTTGCACCCAAATGAATTATTCCCGCCGCAGTTGGGCACTGCTGACCATAAGCATAAACATGTGCCATTACATCATGTCTACATATCTTCTCTCTTTCATTAGCTACCTCATAGTTAATATCACGTACATATTGTTGTAATTCTTGAATTTGGTAAGATGTAATATCTAACCCTAATTCTTTTTCTACCTTTGCAAGTACTATCCACAATTCACGCCAAGTGGAAAATTTTACATCTGCTGAAAACAAATTTAACATTTCTTTACTTGAATACCGTTCTTCTAACGGTAACCGGTAGGTATCCATTTTACTCATATTTTCTTCCTCCAATTTAATTTAATTAAATTTAAACTCTACCATTTTTCATCTTATATATTATACCATTTAATATGTAAAAAGTAAAGATTTATTCTTAAATATCCACAGTAGTTTGACCGATCACAACACTTCTTAAATTTTATCATGACAAAATTTAATTCAAAATGATTTAACTTATATTCATACGTAATATAATCGATAGCTATTGATAACTTATATCTACTATGATATAATATATATAAATTTTAAAGGAGTAAATATGTTACAAGAAGTTATAGGAAAAGCAAAACGTGCAATTGAAGATTTTAATATGATAGATGATGGAAATAAAATAGCTGTTGGATTATCTGGTGGTAAAGATAGTATTACACTACTTTATTCATTATATTATTTGCAGAAATTTTATCATAAAAAATTTACTCTAATGGCTATTACAATACATCCAGGAAGTGAAACTTTTAAAACAGATGAATTAGAAACAATGTGTAAAGAATTAGGTATAGAGTACTTAATATATAACTCAAATATAGCTGATGTTGTATTCAATATACGTAAAGAAAAAAATCCTTGTTCTTTATGTGCTAATATGCGTAGAGGAATGTTAAACAGTTTAGCTGTCGAGCATAATTGTAACAAAATAGCTCTTGGACATCATGCAGATGATGTTATGGAAACATTTTTAATGAGTCTATTACTTAATGGTAAAATACATACTTTCTCCCCAGTAACATATTTAAGTAGAAGTGATGTAAAAACAATTAGACCATTTATATATGTTGATGAAAAAGTAATAAGAGGAATAGCTAGAGAAAAGAACTATCCTGTTATGGGTAAATGTTGCCCAGCTGATGGATTTACTAAAAGAGATTATATGACAAATTTGATAAAAACTCTTCAAAAAGATATACCTAGAGTTAGATCTCATATTATTGGAGCTATTCAAAGATCAAGTATACAAGGCTGGAATAAAAACGTTACCAAAGAAGATATATAAATATATAATAACAAACCCAATTTTGAATTATTCAAAATTGGGTTTGTTCACATACTACAAGAAAAATATTTAACAACAATAAAATGTGAAAAATATTTTTGATACAAAGTATTCTAATATTGTACTTTGTAAATCAAGAAGATAATTCGATAATTTTTTCATAAAACCAAAAGACATTAATTTTACTGGTAGGAATATTATAATAGTTAAAAAAATTATCAATAAATTAAATATTAAAGATAGGTATTTACGTGTATCATAAATTACAAGTTTAATCCGATCTTTTAAATTTGAGTAATGAAATTTCATTTTAATCACTCCTATTATTTTTATTTGTAAATATATTATACATCTCAAAACACATTATGTCAACAAATATACAGAAAATATTGAATTAATTCATAACATATATATAATTTTATGGACTGTTTTTATGCAAACTAAAGTTTTAAACCTCCTATAAATACCTTAGTTTACATAAAATTTAACTATTGGTAAAAAATATGTTATACTATATATAGTTGAATTTTTTAATGTCATCCATGATTTATTGACTCTCTTATGGTTTTTATTCTTAATTATATTACTAATTTTTAACCTACATTTTAGTTGGAGTTTCAATTCCAAGTAAATTCAAGCCTTTTTTAATCACGATTCCTGTACTATTTGCAAGTAATAATCTTGCCTCTTTAATATTATTATCTTCCACAAGAATTGAATTGTTGTTATAGAATGTAGAAAAATTACTTGCAACATCTATTATATATCTAACTAAAATTGATGGCTCATAGTTCTCTGCTGTTTCAAATATGATATCTTCAAACATATCTAAAAGTTTAATTAATTTAACTTCATCTTCATTAAATATATAATTTACTTTTTTGATTGTATTTATATCAATTCCAGATTTATTTATTAAGCTAAATATTCTAACATATGTATATTGTATGTAAGGCCCAGTTTCGCCATCAAATCTTAAGACTTCATCTAAATCAAATACAATATCTTTTATCTTATTATGTTTTAAATCATTAAATATTAATGCACCAATTCCAATCTGTTTTGCAAGTAAATCTATATCTTCAACCTCAGTACCTTTTTCTTCAATTATTTTTTTAGATTTAGCTATTGCTTCTTCTATTAAGTCTTGAAGATATACTACAGTTCCTTCTCTACTTGACATTTTTCCTGTTTTAAGTCTTACCATACCATATGGTACATGTACTAATTCTTTAGTATACTTTTCATCTACTAAAAATTTAGAAACTTCAAAAACTTGTTTAAAATGATGTATTTGTTCATATGATGTTACATATATAGATTTAGCATAATCATAAGTTCTTGATCTATATAATACAGCTGCTAAATCTCTTGTAGCATATATAGTAGAACCGTTAGATTTTAATATTATACAAGGTGGCTCATTCTCTGATAGTTTTACTACTTTAGCACCTTCACTTAAAACTAAAACACCTTTTTTATCTAATATTTTTACTACTTCATCCATTTTATCATTATAGAAGGCTTCTCCATTAAATGAATCAAATTTACATCCTAATATTTTATATATTCTGTCATATTCTTTCATACTAACATCTTTAAAATATTGCCATAATGCTAATAACTCTTTGTCTCCTTCTTCTAATTTTTTAAAGTTATCACTAGCTTTAACAAATATGCTTTCATCTTCTTTTGCAAGTTTATTTATCCTTACATATATTTCAGATAGTATATGAAGTGGATCTTTTTCTATATCATATTCATCTTTAAACATTTCATATCCAATTATCACAAGCCCAAATTGTCTTCCCCAGTCACCTAGGTGATTTATACCTATAGAGTTATATCCAAGTTCATTGTATAAGTTATATAATGTTCTTCCAATAATAGTAGTTCTAAAATGTCCTAAATGAAAAGGTTTTGCAATATTTGGTGATGAATAATCTATTGTAACATTTTGCCCTTTACCTACATTTACATATCCATATTTATTACCTTTATGTATAATATTTTCTAAAATACTTTTACATAATTTTTCAGAGTTAGTATAAAAATTTATGTATCCACTAACTACTTCGCATTTAGATATTCTATTATCAATTTCTAAATTTTCATTTATTTGATTTGCAATATTCATAGGAGAATTTTTAAGTACTTTAGCAAATTTAAAACATGGAAGTGCTATGTCTCCCATATTATCATCTTTTGGTTTTTCCAACATAAGTATTATTTCTTCAAGTGTCATTTCTATATTATATTTATTCAATAATACTTTACTTAACTCTTTTGCTATATATTTTTTTATTTCTTCCATATTAAAATCCTCCATTTTTAGCATGATTTTCAACTATTTTATATATTTCATCTTTATTATCATCATCAGCAACTTTATTTCTAATTATACCACCACATTTAAGGCATTTATAGATTACTATTTTTCCCTTAGTCTTATTACTAATTTCTATATTAAAAGGTTTTAATGTACCCTTACACTCGTTTAATCTATCTCCAGGACTTATATCCACATGTATACAATACAAACAGTGATTACAATGATCTCTTGATGTATATTCTAGTTTTTCTACTTTTTTATTACAATTATTACAAATAAAAGATTCATCATTTTTAACAAACATACTTTACTCCTTAATTTATAGTAAATATTATATCATATAAGTGCATAAAAAACAATATCTGATAACTTTATCAATATTTTTATCTTCTATTTTTCTAACTAATTCTAAAAAATACATAAAAAATAACCCTTTCATAACAAGGTAGAAAACTTATGTAGTATTAATTATCTACATTTCAAGTTTTCCACCCTGCTAGAAAAAAGCTATACTTATTTTGAAACCCGTCCAATCTATTAATTTATCTTATCTTTATACATATTTATTCTTTATACTCTCAAATATATTTTGTACCTTCTCTAATATAGTTTCAGTGAAAAGTAACTACAATATATAAAGCACAACGCGGAAGGATACGTTGCCGCCGGTGCCGATAGGATCTATGCTGCTACGATAAGCTGCTGAGTAGTCGCTTCCACTATTACCGTAATTACCCCCACGACCGACACGGCTAGAGCTATAAATTTCATTTGTCCAGTCCCATGTATTTCCTGCTAGATCATATATATTTTTTGCTTTCCAAATTTCGCTATATCCTGCTACTTGTTTGACTCCATGTCCAGTTACTACTGAATTCAAATGATTTCCCCATATTGTACTATCTGTTATACTTATGCTTGCATTTTGTATCCATTTCATCGCTGTATCCCACTGAGTTCCAGTTACAAGTCCACTTTTTACTTCTGCTGTATTATACATTGCTTCTGATTGTGTTTTTGAATTATTATAATTTATATTTGTCCAAACTGTCGCATTTTTCTTACTTACTAATGTAGCAGCTTGATTTCCTGCTTCATATCTTGCTATATAAAATCCTCCATATGTTGTTACTTGTGTATTTTCATCAACAGCACCAGATAATATACTATCATTTGTTGTTGTTGCATTTGATATTCCTGTTGTACACCATTTTGCATATGGCACATTTGTTCCATCTACTGGTACCCATACAAATTGATTACCACTTATATCTTCTATTACTAATCCTTCATTCCAGTCTGTTGGCCATTCTGTTCCATCTTCTATTGCCATAAATCCTTTTGGTATTACTGGATTACTATACGAAGCAGCTTCTCCATCAAATGTTACATTATCTGTTGCTATTATATTTAATCAAAGTCCTGTTTCTTCTGGAGGTGTTACTTCTCCATTTACCATACCCATACTTGTAACCCAGTCTTGTTCTGTTTCATTTGTTCCTACATAAACTAACTTACTAGATTGTATTTCAAATTTTGCTGCATCTACTTCGGATATACTTGTTATATATTGTTTTATCGTTCCAGTTCCATTACCAGTACCATCCCATACTCCTACATCAAATGTAGCTGAATCAAAAGAACTGTTTTGCAAATATTCATTTGCTATAGCTATTGCAAGTTCTGAATTATATTCCGCTACATTTGTTTTAAACACTGCTTCATTTGCTGATTCTATTGGATTATTATTTGCTAAACTTAATATTACTGCTCCTGCTAGTATTATTATAACTATTATTGTTATTACTAATACTATTAGAGAAATACCTTTTTTATTTTTCATTTTATTATTCAGCCTATTCCTTTCTATATAAATATGCTAATTTCAAAATAGATTAACTATAAATTTAATTATATGACAAATATATTTTTTGTGAATGATTTAGCAAAAACTAAAAATTTCATTTTAAAATAAGACACTATAATATTAGTTATATTATAGTGTGCCAGAAAGCACAAGAACGGGACGAAAACCCATAGCGCTTGGACCGCCATTTTGGCAGTTGAAATTGAAGGCACCAACACCAGTCGTACCACCGTAACCGCCGCCACGTAAGAAGAACGGATCGCTCGAACAAGGCATGGTCGCGTAGTCTCCAAACCATGCTGTTGCACCACCTGTCCCAGATGTTGATGTCTCATATACTGCGTCACCTTTTTTACTTGAGTTAGCCTCATAATTTAGAGTTATTGTATCGCTTGATCCTTGTATATATATATCCTTATATTGACTTGCCGCATTTACTAAACTCAAGCCATATGTTGTTAAATTAGAATGTCCGTTATTTACATAGGCTGCTGTATATTCCCACGTTCCACCTGACATATCATATATACCAGATATATTTCCTGTTGTACTTGCTTGTACTCCATATGTTGCATTATCATATGCATACGTTGATGTTGTACCTAATGCACTAGCACTAGTTCCTGCTTGACCTGTTATATAATTAATGTTTGGATTTATCCATACTTCACTATTTTTCCCATATATACTTTGTGATAGATATACTACTGTCCCCCACTCTATATTTTTCATTAAGTGAGTATCTATTCCTGTTCCACTTGTACCCCAACCATATCTAGTTCCATTTGTTGTTTCCATGTTTCTACATGCTGTAAACATTGCATTTATTGAAATACTTCTAAGTGATGTAACATTAGGTTTTACATCTACTGCACTTGTTGTTCCACTTGCTTCAAATTTTGCTACCCATATTCCTTTTAATTCTGTAGATCCAAATGTAAATGCTGGATGTATTGTATATCCACTTGTCGCTGTTGCCTCAGTATTCATCAAAAAGTTTACTGCTATTGTTTGTGCTGTTAAACTATGTGGTGTTAGTATTTGATATTCATATCTTGGTATCCATACCCACATACTTCCATCAACTGTTTGTGCATTTGCCCATTCTTTATTTTCATAATCATACCACGTTGTATCTGTATCCGGACTTGATACTGTATCCCATGAACTGCCATTCCATTTTTTTGCTGTCATTCCTGTAGTAAGTACTGGTATATTTGCTTCTATTACAAATACTTCTGAGTTAATTTCTATTTCTGCAAGCCAAACTTTTTCAGTGTCATCTTCTCCTACATATATCAACTTACCATCCTGTATTGTAAATTTTGCTGCATCTACTTCAGACATACTTGTTATAAATTGTTTTATTGTTCCAGTTTCATCACCAATACCATCCCATACTCCTGCGTCAAATGTTGCTGAATCAAAAGAACTGTTTTGTAAATATTCATTTGCTATAGCCATTGCAAGTTCTGAATTATATTCCGCTACATTTGCTTTAAATACTGCTTCATTTGCTGATTCTATTGGATTGTTATTTGCTAAGCTTAATATTACTGCTCCTGCTAATATTATTATAACTATTATTGTTATTACTAATACTATAAGCGATATACCTTTTTTATTTTTCATTTTATTATTCAGCCTATTCCTTTCTATATAAATATGCTAATTTCAAGATAGATTAACTATCAACTTAATTATATGGCAAATATACTTTTTGTCAATGATTTTTTTGGAAAATCTGTTATAATTTAGTTATATTAGCATAAATTGTAAATTTATGCTGTATTAATTACTAAATGTCACATATAACCGACATATTGATTAAAATATTTTTATCTATATTATCAAAATATTTAGAAATATCAAATTTTAAAATATAACAATCTACATAATTTTTTTTATATATTCTCATACCATATTGAACATCAAATACTGCCTTATACATTTCTCTATTTTTAATACATTGCTCTAATATATATTCTTTGTATTAAAATTTGGCTATCTATTAAATTACAATATTTCTCCTTAATTATTGTATCTTTATCTAAAGCATAATAAAATATACCTGATTTTACTATATAAACTTTACCAACATTTTTATTTTTTATTTTTCTAACTAATTCTAAAAAATACATAAAAAATAACCCTTTCATAACAAAGTAGAAAACTTATGTAGTATTAATTATCTACATTTCAAGTTTTTCACCCTGCTAGAAAAAAGCTATACTTATTTGAAACCCGTCCAATCGTTAATTTATCTTATTTTTTACATATTTATTATTTTCATTCTCAAATTTCATTTTGTACCATCTTTAATGTAGTTTCAGTGGAAAGTAGCTACAATATATAAAGTACAACACGGAAGGATATGTTGTTGTACATGTCAGTAGAATCATTGTTGAGACGATATGCTGCTGGGTAGTCACTACCACTATAGCTGTACTTGCCCCCACGAAGGATACGGACAGAGCTATAGATTTCATTTGTCCATTCCCATGTATTTCCTGCTAAATCATATATGTTTTTTGCTTTCCAAATTTCGCTGTATCCTGCTACTTGTTTAACTCCATGTCCAGATACTGTTGAATCTGAATGATTTCCCCATGTTATACTATTTGTTACACTTGGACCTGAATTATTACTAACCCATTTCATTACTGTATCCCACTGCATTCCTGTTATAAGTCCACTTTTTACTTCAGATGTATTGTACATTGCTTCTGATTGCGTTTTTGAGTCATTATAATTTATAACTGCCCAAACTGTCGCATTTTTCTTACTTACTAATGTACCTGCTTGATTTCCTGCTTCATATCTTGCTATATAGAATCCTCCATATGTTGTTACTTGTGTATTTTCATCAATAACACCAGATAATATACTATCATTTGTTGTTGATGTATGTAAAATTCCTGTTGTACACCATTTAGCATATGATACATTTGTTCCGTCTACTGGTACCCATACAAATTGATTTCCACTTGCATCTTCTATTACTAATCCATTATTCCAATCTGTTGGCCATACTGTTCCATCATTTATTGCTTTAAATCCTGTTGGCACAATTGGATTTTGATATGTTGCCGCTTCTCCATTTACTGTTGTGTTTTCTGTTGCTATTACATTTACTCCTAATATAATTGCTATTCCAATTTCTTTAAGATAATCCTTTTCTATTTGATTTGTTCCTACATATACTAATTTGCTATTTTGTATTTTTAATTTTGCTGCATCTACTTCAGACATACTTGTTATATATTCCTTTATTGTTCCAGTTCCATCACCAGTTCCATCCCATACTCCTGCATCAAATGTTGCTGAATCAAAAGAATTATCTTGTAAATATTCATTTGATATAGCCATTGCAAGTTCTGAGTTATATTCTGCTACATTTGCTTTAAACGTTGCTTCATTTGATGATTCTATTGGATTGTTATTTGCTAAGCTTAATATTACTGCTCCTGCTAATATTATTATAACTATTATTGTTATTACTAATACTATTAATGATATACCTTTATCTTTTTTCATTAAAATACCTCCATTTTTCTTTTGAATAACTATGTTAATTACATTATAAATTAACTATCAATTTAATTATATGACAAATATATTTTCTTGTCAATATTTTTTTAAAAATATTGTTATAATATAGTTATATCAGCATAAATTGTAAATTTATATAGTATTAATTACTAAATGTACATTTGAATATTTTTTAGCTTCATAGATTTTAATTTTTCTAAACTATTAAGAGAAAATTCAACCTTAACACACATTTATAGAAAAACATATTTTATCCTACTTGCAATATTTTCCACAACTAATACATTTTTATCTGAAGCATAATAAAATATACCCCTTTCTAAGCAAGATAGAAAACTTATGTAATATTAATTATCTAATTTCAAATTTTCCATCCTGCTAAAAAAACTATACTTATTTAAAACCCGTTCAATCTATTAATTTATCTTATCTTTTACATATTTGTTCTTTTTACTCTCAAGTATATCTTATGCCTTTTCCAGTGTAGTTTCAGTGAAAAATATCTACAATATATAAAGTACAACACGGAAACCTAAGTAGTAGTTCACACCAGCAATATTGCCGTTGCTTTCACGAGAAGCAGCTGGGCCAGTACTACCACTATATCCGTAGGCACCTCCACGAATGCTACGGATAGAGCTATAAATTTCATTTGTCCATTCCCATATATTTCCTGATAAATCATATATATTTTTTACTTTCCAGTAATTGCTATATCCAGATATTTGTATACTTCCATATCCTGATACATTAGCTGGGTCTATTGAATTACTATAATTTCCCCATGTTCTACTATCTGTTACACTTATACTTGCATTTTGTATCCATTTCATTGCTGTATCCCATTGTGTTCCTGTTACAAGTCCACTTTTAACTTTTAATGCATCATAACTATAGCTTGCTGCCATATTTTCTGAATATGTTTTTGCATCTGTATAATTAATACAATTCCATAAATATCCATTATATGTTGCATTTCTTAATGATGACCAATCTGTTGAGTCTGTCTTATTTGTACTAACTTTACTTGCTACTCTTATACTTCCTGAGTTATAGTCAAACATTGATTCATATCTTGCTATATAAAAGCCACCATAATTTGTTACTTGTGTATTTTCATCTACCGTACCTGATAGTATACTATCATCTGTTGTACTTGCATAAGAGAATCCTATTGTACACCACTTTGCATATGATACATTTGTTCCATCTACTGGTACCCATACAAATTGGTTTCCACTTGCATCTTCTATTACTAGTCCTTCATTCCAATCTGTTGGCCATACTGCTCCATCTTCTATTGCCATAAATCCTTTCGGTATTATCGGATTATTATATGCAGCTGCCTCTCCATCAAATGTTACATTATCCGTTGCTATTACATCTAATCCAAGTCCTGTTTCTTCTTCACTTGTCATACTCATACTTGTAAACCAGTCTTGTTCTGTTTCATTTGTTCCTACATATACCAACTTACTATCTTGTATTTCAAATTTTAATCCATCTGCTACTGTTATACTTGGTATATATTTTTTTATTGTTTCTCCTATAGTTCCACCATTCCATACCCCTTTATCAAATGTAGTTGGATCAAATGATTGATCCTGTAAATGTTGATTGGATATAGCTAGAGTAAGCTCTGAATTATATGCATCCACATTTGTTTTAAATAATGCTTCACTTGCTTGTTCTATTGGATTATTATTTGCTAAACTTAATATTACTGCTCCTGCTAGTATTATTATAACTATTATTGTTATTACTAATACTATAAGCGATATACCTTTGTTATTTTTCATTTTAATATTCAACCTATTCCCTTCTATATAAATATGCTAATTTCAAGATATATTAAATAGTAATTTAATTATATGACAAATGTATTTTTTTGTCAATATTTTTTTAAAAAATTTGTTATAATTTATTTATATCAGCATAAATTGTAAATTTATATAGTATTAATTACTAAATAGCACATATAGCCTATATGTCATTTAAATATTTTTTAGCTTCATAGATTTTAATTTTTCTATTGCTAATTAAATACTCTATTAGTTTCAGTTTCTTCTTTTATTTTCTAAACTATTAAGAGGAAATTCAACCTTACACACATTTATAAAAAACATATTTTATCCAACTTACAATATTTTCCCATAACTAATGCATCTTTATCTAAGAAATCCATAAAAAATAACCCTTTCATAACAAGGTATAAAACTTATGTAGTATTAATTATCTACATTTCAAGTTTTCCACCCTGCTAGAAAAAAGCTATACTTATTTGAAACTCATCCAATCTATTAATTTAATTTGTTTTATTTTATCTTTTATATATTTATTCTTTACTCTCAAATATATTTTGTACCTTCTGAATAGTATTTTCAGTGGAAAACAGCTATAATATATAAAGCACAACGTGGAAAGATAAGCCACTGCTAGTGAGAGTAGAATCATTGTAGCCACGATAAGCAACTGGGTTGTCGCTACCACTATTGCTGTAACCGCCCCCCCACGAAAGACACGGAAAGAGCTATAAATCTCATTTGTCCATTCCCATGTATTTCCTGCCAAATCATATATGTTTTTTGCTTTCCAAATTTCGCTGTATCCCGCTATCTGTTTACTTCCATGACCAGGTTCTACTGAATTTGAATGATTTCCCCATGTTGTACTATTTGTTACACTTGGACCTGAATTATTACTAATCCATCTCATTACTGTATCCCACTGGGTTCCTGTTACTAGTCCACTTTTTACTTCTGCTGTATTATACATTGCTTCTGATTGTGTTTTTGAATTAGTATAATTTATATCTGTCCATACTGTTACATCTTTTTTACTTACTAATGTACCTGTTTGATTTCCTGCTTCATATCTTGCTATATAGAATCCTCCATATGTTGTTACTTGTGTATTTTCATCAACAGCACCTGATAATATACTATCATTTGTTGTAAATGAATGCGATAAACCTGTTGTACACCATTTAGCATATGATACATTTGTTCCATCTACTGGTACCCATACAAATTGATTTCCACTTGCATCTTCTATTACTAATCCATTATTCCAATCTGTTGGCCATACTGCTCCATCTTCTATTGACATAAATCCTTTTGGTATTATTGGATTACTATACGAAGCAGCTTCTCCATTAAATGTTACATTATCTGTTGCTATTACATTTAATCCGAGTCCTGTTTCTTCTTCACTTGTCATACTCATACTTGTAAACCAGTCTTGTTCTGTTTCATTTATTCCTACATATACCAACTTACTGTCTTGTATTTCAAATTTCAATCCATCTGCTACTGTTATACTTGGTATATATTTTTTTATTGTTTCTCCTATAGTTCCACCATTCCATACCCCTTTATCAAATGTAGTTGGATCAAATGATTGATTCTGCAAATGTTGATTGGATATAGCCAGAGTAAGCTCTGAATTATATGCATCTACATTTGTTTTAAACGTTGCTTCATTTGCTGATTCTATTGGATTGTTATTTGCTAAGCTTAATATTACTGCTCCTGCTAGTA
Source organism: Clostridia bacterium (assembly GCA_028684095.1). Taxonomy (GTDB): domain Bacteria; phylum Bacillota; class Clostridia; order TANB77; family CAG-465; genus RGIG5057. Next base: position 66,960 of record JAQUGQ010000006.1, on the reverse strand, counting down.
TTATTATAACTATTATTGTTATTACTAATACTATAAGCGATATACCTTTTTTATTTTTCATTTTAGTATTCAACCTATTCCTTTCTATATAAATATGCTAATTTCAAGATAAATTATCTTCATTCTATTAACTTAGATTTTTACCAAGAACCTCCACCGCCGCCTCCAGAACCCCCTCCAGATGAACCTCCACCCGAAGAACCTCCACCACCAGATGATGATGGACTTGATGACATTGAATTTGTAGCAGAAATCATTGTAGTAGCCATAAAACCACTAAATGAAGAATAACTAAATGCTCCACTACCCTCATACCAACTAGGTGGAGAAACAGCAATAATCTCAAATTTCTTAATCCATTTATCTGAAATATCTAATACATAAGTATATGGTAAAATATTATAAAAATAACTTGGATCTTGCATTACTAGTTCTTCTAATTTATCTTTTTCTGCAATTATTAAAAAGTTTTTAAATCCTCTAATTTTACCTAATATTTCATTTCCATACTTTGTTCTTTTAGGCATATATTGCAATACTATACACATTATACAACTACATACAGCACCTGATAAATAGATTATTAAATATATACTATCTATCATTAAAGCAGGTAATACCATAGCTGCCCAAGGCATTCCACCAAATCCCAATCCCCATACTAATGCAAATATTTTAGGCATACCAGGAATTTTACCAAATAAGCCTGCAAATAACACTGTAAAACCAACACCGGGAAATATTAAAGCAAAAATTAAAGAAGTATAACCTGTAAATTCTACAACTGGCTTTACTGTTATTAAAAGAAATGTTGCAATTATCATTAGTATAATGATAATTTTTTTACTCAAAGAGTTTTTCTCAAATATTTTATATTTATTATCGTCACAACTTAATATTTCAGTTATTTTACCTAGAGTAATATAAAATTCATTACTTAAGTCATCAGATGTAACTTCATCTTTAGATTTGAATAATCCCTTAAAAAATGTTTTCTCAATTGGATTATCACCATCATATTCTTTTAATTTAACTAATTTAAAATCTTTATTATTAAAAAACAACACTTTTTCTTCAGTTTCAACTATTTTTAAATAACCTTTATTTGCTAAATATACTATCAGAGATATAACATCTTTTGAATCTGAAGCACCTTTGTATAAATATCCAAGTTCTGCACTATTATAATCTTCAGGCGGATAAAATTCTACTGTTTCAATAACTTTATTATCTTTTCCATATTTAAACCAAAGTAGTATAGATATTAAAGCAAAAAGAATTGGTAAAAATAACGACATAAGCATTAGATAATCTAAATTATAAGTTGCACCAATAAAATATCCTTCAGGAAGCTCTAATCTAACTGTTAATGCTTCACCTGGATTCAATTTTTTATTACATGTACCCTTTATAGTATTTCCACTAACCATAAATGTTACATCATTACTATAAGTTGAATATCTATTTCCAGATGAAAAACCAACTTTATCTTTATTAAATTCTTTAGGCATTTCAATAGTAAAAGTTATGTTATCAATTGTTGTATCCCATTCAGTACCTATTAGATTAAAATATAACTCATCGTAATTTTTCCCTGTATCATTACCTAAATTATATAAATATTTAATTGTATAATTTTGAGCACCAATTAAAGTAGAATTTGGATTACCAATTTTAATAATCTTATATTCATTTTCATTATATACGTTTGCTTGATCACTTATTAGTATATTACTAATTTTAACCCTATTATTTGAAATAGTTCCATCTAGTCTTTCAACTTTATTTCTAAGTGGTAATTTTCTAAATATACCATGTTTATTTATATTGAAGTATGCATCAATAGTTTCAGTAACATCAATAATATTATTTTCATTTACAACTAATTTAATATCGTAACTATTAATCTGATAATCATAACCGATATTTTTTTGTGCTAGTTATATCATTTTCACTAGCATATTCTAACTCTGAAGCATTAATAGTAGAAATGAATATTAAGCATACAAAAAATAATAATCCTATAAATAAACGTTTTTTTATTACTTTCATTTTAACCTCCATTAATTAAAGTTTTACTTCAATATTTTCTCTTTCACCATTATTAACTTCAAACATTTTTAAAGATTTAAAATCAAATAGTTTTGCAACTAAATTGCTAGGAAACATTTCAACTATATTATTTAAATTTCTAACAACAGCATTATAGTATTTACGTGAATTTGCAATATCATCTTCTATTTTTATTAATTGTTTGCTAAGTTCTAAAAAATTTTGATTAGCTTTTAAATCTGGATAATTTTCAACTAACATCATTAGTTTTGAAATATCTTTTGTTAATTGCTCATTAGTATTAATTTTTTCATTTAATGACATATTATCATAAACTTCACTTCTCAATTTTACAACTTTTTCTAATGTTTCTTTTTCATGCATTGAATAACCTTTCACTGTTTCTACTATATTAGGAATTAAGTCCCATCTTTTTTTAAAATACACATCCATTGTAGCAAATGCTTCTTTTACTAAATTATTTAGTTTTATAAAAACATTATAAGTTAAAAACAAATAAATACTAATAACAAATACTAAACCAACTAAAATATACAAATACATCTTTAACACATCCCCTCTATTACAAATTTACTTTAATAATCCTATTACTTAATAATATTATTAAACAATAAACATTTAAAAAAATAGGATAATATATTATCCTATTTTAGTTTTAGCTATAATGTTTGTTTCACTATTTTCATAAGATTATATATACATTTTACGATAAAATTATACAATGTTTTTATTTTTTAATCAAGAAAATAATGAAATTTTTATTTTTTTATTCAAATATTTTATTCAGCTATATCATATTTGGATTTCTAGTTATTGCAAGTGATACATCTTTTACTTTATTTAACCCATATTTACGTAAATTTTCATATATCTTTTTCATTACATCATTTGTTATATTAGTTTTAACCAATATATTTATTCTATATTTATTATTAACTCTCTCTATATATGGTGACTTAGGTGAAAATATCTTATACATATTATCACTGTTTTGCATAATATCATATAATTTATCTGACGCAAGTTTAACACTATTATTATTTATGCTAGCAAGTTGTAATAAAATTAAATCTGAAAAAGGTGGATATGTAAAAACTTTTCTGAAAGATATTTCTGAATTATAGAATTCAAGATAATCATGATTTACAGCTGAATTTAGTACATTATTAGCTGTATCTGATGTTTCAATAACTGTTCTACCGTGTTTTAAACCTCTACCAGATCTACCAGCTACTTGAGATATATTAGAATATGCCTTTTCAGATGCTAAATAATCGTTCATATTAAGCATTGAATCAGTTCCAAGTACACCAACTAATGTTACATTCTCTATATCATGACCTTTACTTATCATTTGTGTACCAATAAGTACATCAACATTTTCATTTTTAAATTTTTCTAATATTTTAGTATGTCCATCTTTTAAAATTGTAGTATCTCTGTCCATTCTAAGTATTGATACACCAGGAATTTGTTTAGTTAACTCTTCCTCTATTTTTTGTGTTCCAAAACTGCTTTCTTTCAAATCACTACTACGGCAAACTGGACATTGATTTATATTTCTCTCAGCATGACTACAATAGTGACATAAAAGTAAATTATTTTTTTTATGGTATGTCATAGCAACGTCACAATTACTACACTTAAATATATATGAACAACTCATACATGTTAAGTATGATGAATAACCTCTACGATTCATAAATATCATAGTTTGTTCTTTATTGGATATATTTTTAATAATTTCTTCTTTTAATCTTTTACTTATAACTGAACTATTACTTAAGTTTTCTATTTTTCTATCTACCATAATCACTTCTGGCATAATAGCTCCATTTGGCCTATACTTAAGTTCAAATAGTTTAATTTTACCATTTGTTGTTTTGTAATATGTAGAAACTTCAGGAGTTGCACTTCCAAGTAATAACGTAGCATTATTTTCACTACAAATATATGCTGCAACTTCTTTAGTAGAATATTTAGGAGTCGTTTGTGAATAGTAACTTGAATCATGCTCTTCATCAATTATTATAAGTCCAATATTATCTAGTGGAGCAAATACCGCAGATCTTGCACCTACAACTATTTTACTATCTCCAACTTTTATTTTTCTATATTCTTCTTTTCTTTCAGATATTGTCATTTTACTATGTAAAACTGAAACAATATTACCAAACCTAGATACAAAACGTGTTAAAGTTTGATGAGTCAGTGATATTTCTGGTACAAGTACAATAACTGTTTTATTTGTCTTTAACACTTCTTCAATAACTTGAAGATATACTTCAGTTTTACCACTACCTGTTACACCAAATAAAAGACATTGTTCATGTTTATCTGATTTAGTTAATTCTATAATACCATCTATAGCTAATTGTTGTTCATCAGTAGGTATTAACTTTTCAGTTCTTTCAACATTTAAGTCTAATAAACTATCAGTTTTTATATCCACTTTTTCTAAAGTTATATATCCATTTTTCTCAACAGTTGAAAGTATACCTCTACTTATACTTAAACCTTCAGTTATATCTTGCACAGTCACATACTCATTGTCCATTAAAAATTTATATAACTGAATATGTTTAGCACTTTTTATCTTACCATCTTCTATTTCATTTAATATTTCATTCATATCTTTATTTAAATTAACTACAGTTTCCTGTTTTGCTTTTAAAGTTTTATTTGAATTAATATTGTTTGTCCCGGGTGGAAGCATTAACTTTAATGTATCATATACATTACAAAAATACATATATGCCATCCATTTACATAATTTGAGTTTTATATTATCTATATATGATATTTCATCTAATATTTCATCTATATATTTCATTTTAAATTCTGGGTTATATGTATCATCTTCTATTTTAACTATGATACCTTCTACAAATCTATCTTTTCCTCTTCCAAAACTTACTTTTACTCTTTTTCCAATAGATATATTAAACATCATATTATCTTTAACTTTATAATCATACACTTTGTTAAGTGTTTTTACAGATGTATTTATAAGTACTTTTACTATCACTAATTTTCACCTACTAACAATATTTTGATATAAGATCATTGACTATTGGTAAAAATTCACCTTTAAGCTCTTCCAATCTCTCTTCTGTTTCTGCTTCAAATCTAACAGTAAGTTTTGGAGTTGTATTTGACATTCTAATTATAGCAAATGAATCATCAAATTCTGGTCTTGCACCATCAACTGTATTTGTGTTATAACCTTTATCTAAACAATATTTAACTACTTGCTCTACTATAAATGCTTTCTTTTCATCAGTAGCTATGATCTTTAGTACAGGTGTAGAATAATATTTTTTTAATGTATCTACAACATCACTTAATGGTACCGTTTCATCATCGATAATTTCTACCATTCTAAGTCCTGCATATATACCATCATCAAAACCATAAAATTTATCTTTAAAGAATGTATGACCAGATATTTCTCCACCAAATAACATTCCCTGTTTTAACATTTCTCTTTTTATATATGAATTACCTGTTTTATATACTACAGGTGTTCCACCTACTTTTCTTATCTCTTCAGATAAAGTTTTCGAACAACTAACATCAAATATAACTGATTTATTTGATAAATTTGGTAATATGTATTTAGCCATTATAGCCATATAATAATCACTTGAAATTACTCTCCCTTTATTATCTACACATCCAACTCTATCACAATCTCCATCAAAAGCTATACCAATATCTGCACCTACTTCTATTACTTTTTTCTGTAAATCTTTTAAATTTTCTGCTTCTGCTGGATCTGGATGGTGGTTTGGAAAGTCTGGGTTAGAATCACAATATATATAAGTTACATCAAGATGTAATTTATCAAATATATCACGAACTATTATTGAAGCTGTTCCATTACCAGAATCTACAACAACTTTTAATCTTTTTTTAAAAGGAAATTTAGATACTATCATTTTTGTATATTCATCTCTAATATCATAATTACTAACTATTCCTGTTCCAGATGCAAAGTTACCTTGCAAGCTGAAGTTTTTAAAATCTACTATCTCATCTCCACAAATTTCTCCTTTTACATCGTAAGCTATTTTGAATCCATTATATTCTTTAGGATTATGACTTGCTGTAACTATTACTCCGCTATGAATATTTAATATTTCATTTGCAAAATACAGCATTGGTGATGTAACGATTCCAAGATATATAACATTTACTCCAGAATCAGTTATACCTTGTATAAGAGATTTAGAAATAGATGGAGATGAACTTCTTGCATCAGCACCAACTATACATATATCTGAATTGTATTCTTGTTTTAAAATTGTACCATAAGATTTACCTATTGTATAACTTACATCTTCATTTAAATTTTTACCATAAATTCCTCGTATATCATACCCTCTGAATATACTCTCATCAATCTCTTTTATACACTTCATTTAAAACAACCCCTTTAAAAAAAGTAGTAATCTTTATTACTACTTTATATAATTAGATTTCCTGTTTTTTTAGCCATTTAAAATATTCTTCTAGAATATTTTGTACTGCTTCATCAGGTGAAATATTAGTAGTATTTAATACATAATCATAATTGGACATATCATCTTTTCTTATATTATATATTTTTAAATATCTATTATTCTCTAATTTAAATCTTTCCATAATTTCACTTTTAGCATGTTCTATATCTAGATATTTTTCAACTTTACCTCTGTTCTCATCATTTAAAACCCTTTTTGCTGCTTCTTCTAATTCTACAGTTAGATATACTTTGAAAGAATGTGGAATAGCATACCATCCAAGCCTTGCATCTACAATTAAATTATCATGCTTACTAGAATATTCCTGAGCACTTTTTTCTATTTGAAAGTCAATTTCTTTATGAGATTCTACATATATATTAAAATCTTTAATTGACATATTATGCTGCCTTGCAAGTTCTCTGAAATATTCACCATTTTTGTATATTTCATAATTTAATTTAGACTGCAATATGTGTGATACTGTACCTTTTCCACTTGCTATATCACCAGCTAAAGTGATAATATGAATGTTTTTATTCATCTGTGCCTTCTATTTTTTTATCTTTTTTTGCAACTTTCTTTGTAACTTTAACTTTTTCTTCTGCTACTTCAGTTACTTTTTCTTCTACTTCTTCTTTCTTAGCTTTTCTAACTTTTTTTGGTTTTTCTAAATCTAAAAGTTCATCTTTAACTGCTAAATCTTTTAAAATACCATCAACTGTATTAGATATAACTGTATCAATATCTAATACATTATTTTTACTTTGTAAAACATATTGTCCGTTTTTTTTAACTAAAGCTTTTTCTTCATAAATTTCAGTTGCTGCTAAATCAACTGTATCTTTTATGTTAACATCTCCTCGTTCTAATCTTCTTTGTGAAATGCTTCTTGCTCTTTTCGCAATTGATAAAGCTACCTCATATCTATTACCTGCTTTTTTTATTAGCTCATTAATATTTGGTTTTGATAACATTTAAATTTCTCCCTTCAAATTATTATATATATTTTACCACATAATGTAGTACATTTCAATATTTTTAGAAAAGTTTACTGGAATATACTTTATTTGATAATTTAATTCTATTTATAAGAGTTAACATCTACAATTTATGTTCTTTATTATCTGAATAATCATATATATGTACGTTTTATTCTATATTTTTATTTCATATATTATATCCATGACTTCCATCCAATCACTTTATGTTTATCTTTTGAATCTTGTGTTTGTGCCATCAAAAATTCTATAACTTCTTGTTTATTTAAAACACAAAACATATTTTATATTATAAGTACTAAAATTGCAATCATAAATATAGCTATGTATAAGTATTCTCTTTTTCTAAGCTTTTCCTTAAGAAAAAATGATGACAATAGTTCAACAAGTAAAATACTTGAAGCTGTTATTGGAACAACTATTGTTGCATTACCCATTTGCATTGATGCAATATATGTTATACTAGATAAAAACTTTACTCCTATAGTCATTATCATTAAAGAAGTCATAGTATATAAATATTTATTTCCTTTTACATTAAATGATTTTTTAATAATATAATAAAATATAAATGCTATTATTATATTAGAAATACCACTATATAATATCATTTCATTAGTAGTAATACCTACATTATATGCATTTTTATCAAGTAATATAGACACAGCATTAAGAAGTCCTGCTGTTACTATATATAATATGCCCTTCGAAATAGATTTCAAGTGTACTCCAAGTTTTTTATGACTTTCTTCATAATGTTCTTTATTAATACCTTTGTTAAGTCTGTTTTTTGATGTACTTATTGAAAGCATTAGTATCATTACAAATATAACCACCATTGCAATTAATTGTGTAGAGCTAACTTGCTCTTTTAAAAGTCCAATACTAAATAACATTGATATAGGATAATATATTAAATAAATTGGTACTACAACTGAAACTGGAAGCATTTTAAGAGCTTTTAAATATAAGTAATTTATAGCCGCACATACTATAATATTAGGGATTATAAGTAATAACATTAGTGGTCTAAATATAAATGATGAGCCTACCGTTACTATTATTAAAAGTACTTTAAAAACACCTAAAAATAAGTAAGTATTTATAAACATAGTTTCTAATTTTATATCTTGATTTGAAACTTTTTTCGACATAATTTCTTGTATTGCATGTAAAGTCATGCATAATAATGCTAAAACTATATACATTAGTTATCACCATCTTTTCTCTTTTGTTTGTTGTTTTTTATTCTATTTATTATTTTCCCACTTAGTAGTTATTCCACAAGGAAGTAACATTGAACTGTTACTACATTTTAGTCCTATTTCATTTGTTGTTATACCTGAAAAATCTTTTTTAGATAATGACATTCTTAGTATATTTTGTATTATAGTTCCAGATAAACCACCTGTGTAGGTATTTATTATTATAAATATTGGATTATCAGATAAAAGTTTACTACATTCAGATACAAGATAGAAAAGATCTTTTTCTATACTCCAAACTTCACCATTTGATCCTCTTCCATATGAAGGAGGATCCATTATAATACCATCGTATTTATTTCCTCTTCTTATTTCTCTTTCAACAAATTTTATTACATCATCTACAATAAATCTTACTGAACTATCTTGCAACTTACTAGATTTTACATTTTCTTTAGCCCAATTAACCATACCTTGTGAAGAATCCACGTGGCACACTGATGCTCCTGCTTTTAAACAAGCAACAGTTGCTCCACCTGTATATGAAAACAAATTGAGTATTTTTATTTCTTCTCTTGTTTTCTTCTCTTCATTTATTTTTTCCATCATATAGTCCCAATTTACAGCTTGTTCTGGAAATAATCCTGTATGTTTAAATCCCATTTGTTTTAAGTTGAATGTAATATCTTTATATTTAATACTCCAAGTTTCTTTCATCGGTTTTAAATTTTCCCAACATCCACCACCAGTATTACTACGTATATATCTTGCATTAGCCTTTTTCCATAACTCAGGCTTCTCTTTAACATCCCAAACAATTTGGGGATCTGGTCTTATTAATATATATTCTCCCCATCTTTCTAATTTTTGCCCATTTGCCATGTCTAATAATTCATAATCTTTTAAGTTGTCTGTTGTTAGCATATTTTATCTCCTTTTTAAATACTATATAATGGTGATTACATTTGAAAACATTATATTTCAAAATATCAAAAATAACCTATTTATTACTATTTATTTTCATATTATTGTTATTAATTACACTAGGTAATGTTAACTATAACTCTGTTAAAAATACTACTGAAATTTTTTTAAGTAGTGTTTTTCCTTCTCTTTTTCCTTTTATCCTATTTACTGAAATAACATTAAAAACCGGAATAATATCTAAAATTGCTAATTATCTTTCGTTTATACCAAAACTATTTAAATTATCCAAAAACTGTTCAATGCCAATATTACTAGGATTTTTATGTGGTTTTCCATCTGGTGCTAAAGCAGTTGATAATATGGTATACACTAAACAAATAAGTAAAAATGATGCACTAGTACTAATTTCATTTGTTAATAATTGTAGTCCAATATTTATACTTACAACCGTAAGTATTGCTATGATGGATAATGCATCAATAGGTATTATTCTTTTAATATCACATTTTTCTAGTTCAATTTTAATTGGTCTATTTTACTCTAGAATACATGAATATACTATTATACATGAAAAAAATATTTTTTTAAATAGATGTAGTCAAAAAATCTCTAAAACAAGTGAAATAACAGATACTTTTAGTCAAAATATAACAAAATTTGAAATACTTCAAAAAAGTATACTAAATTCATTTGTTACTTTAGCATTTATTTTAAGTTTTATGATTATTTTTAACTTAATAGCAGATATCTCTTACTCATGTTTAACCCATTATAATTTGATTAATAATACTTATATACTTGATACATTATCAGGGATATTTGAGGTAACTAGAGGTGTTAATAGTATATCTAACTACTCAGATTATTTTAATAATATTTTAGTAATTTCATTTTTACTTGGATTTAGTGGATTATCTGTTATATTTCAAATAAAATCTTGCCTTAAAAGTATAAATATATCATTAAAAAAATTAATAATATTTAAACTATTTCATGGTATATTATCTGTTTTAATTGCATATATTTTATTAAAATACACAAACATACTAAACATCTCAAATGTATCCGTATTTTCTAATGTACAAATTACAGAATACTATCAAAAGCAAATATGCACAGCATATATATATTCAATTGCATTAATTTTGTTAATACTTTCAACATATTTATTTATTAAAAATGAAAATAAGTATATAAAAAAATAAATACAAAAGAAGTAGCCATTTGGCTACTTCATAAAGAAGGGGGTGTAACCTCTTATATGGATTACACTAGTATTATGTGTATATGTAAATAAGTTATACAGAAAATTCAATATATTCTAAATAAAAAAGTAGGTGATAAAAAATGGAAAAAGGGCAACCGTATTTTGACCCATATAATTTTAATTTACAAGGTATGCAAGGTGGTATGCAACCTGGTATGCAATCTGGTATGCAGGGAATGTCAAACATGAACCAAATGCCAGATATGGATATGATGACTGCAAATCCTGTTATGTATTATGAGCAACAATATATGTATTACAAATATTTAACACAAATGTTAGATTACAAAATGAAAATGAAAGAATGGGAAAAAATGAATAGAGAACCAACAAAATAAAATTAATACACCTCACTTCAATATAAGTGAGGTGTATTAACTAATTGTATATAAAAAATTTTAAGTTTTGTTTTTTCATAACTTACACCCCAACTATTGACGTTAAGCCCAAAATTGTTATGTATATACATTATGAATATGCTTTTTCTGTTTTAATTATTTCACTACTCTTAAATACAAATTATCTTGCCATAAAATTTACCTACCAAAAAAACTTTTCTTTTTATTTACATCATCGCCCATTGAATCTGCAAATTGTATAAGCAGTTCTTTTTGTTTCTCATTTAATTTTCTAGGTACATCTATATGAACAGTAAATTCAAGATCACCTCTAATACTACCCCTCATACTAGGAACACCTTTTCCTCTAATTTTAAATTTAGATTCTGTTTCTGTTCCTTCTGGTATATTAAACTCCATATCACCTTCAAGTGTTGGAATTGTAATTGTTCCACCTAAAACTGCTTTTGTAAATGGTACTTTTATATCAAATAATATATTAAAATCACTTCTTTTAAATATTTTGTGAGGTGCAACAGCCACTACAACAAATAAGTCACCGTTTGGTCCACCTTTTTTGCCAATATCACCTTCTCCTCTAAGTGATACAGCTTGACCATTGTCAATTCCTGCAGGTATTTTTATATTTATTTTCTTTACTTTATTTACTATTCCACTACCTGAACATTTTTCACAAGGTGTTGGATTAAACTTACCTGTTCCGTTACACTTATCACATGTTTTAACTTGAGAAAATGCTCCCATGATTGTATTTTGTACTGTCTGTATTTTACCTTTTCCCGCACATTTATCACATGTCACTGAATATGTACCTTGTTTTGCTCCACTTCCAGAACATGCAGTACATGTTTCATTTCTTGTAACATTAACCTCTTTACTTGTACCGAAAACTGCTTCTTCAAAAGTTAGATGCATATTATATCTTAAATCTGCACCTTTAGTTGGTCTATCAGCTTTGTTAGATGAAAATCCACCAAAACCACTACCAAATACACTACCTAGTATATCTTCAAGATCTATATCCATTCCACCACTAAATCCCGAAAAATCAAATCCACCGAAACCGCCATAGCCATCTCCGCCACCACTGAAACCAGGATTTTCAAAATTAGAGCCAAACTGATCATATTGTGCACGCTTTTGTTTATCTGCAAGAACAGAATAAGCTTCACTTACTTGTTTAAATTTTTCTTCTGCTGCTTTCTTATCCTGACCTTCATGAGAATCGGGATGATATTTTTTTGCTAGCTGTCTATATGCTTTTTTTAGTTCTTCATCTGTAGCTGTTTTATCTACTCCAAGCATTTCATAATAGTCTTTAGAACCAGCCATATTTACCCCCATTTCTAACTCTAAATATAAGCGGGACTTCAAATCTCAAATCCCCGCTTATATCTTTTGTTACATTACTTATTTATTATTTGTTATTTATTATTTATTTTTTGTTATTATCTTCATCTTCTACTTTATAGTCTGCATCATGAACAACATTATCAGTACTTTCTGAATCTGTTTTAGCATTATCTGCATTAGGAGCTCCATTTGCACCAGGAGTATTTGCATATAATTTTGAAGATATTTCATAAAATATTTGAGTTAATTTATCACTTGCTGCTTTTATAGCTTCAGTATCTGTAGTTTCTAATGCTTTTTTAACATTTTCAAGTTCTACTTCAACTTTTGATTTTTCTTCAGCTGATATTTTTCCATCTAATTCTTTTAATGTCTTTTCAGTATTATATACTAATGAGTCTGCATTATTTCTAGCTTCAACTTCATCTTTTTTCTTTTTATCTTCACTACTATGTGCTTCTGCTTCTTTAACTGCTTGTTTAATTTCATCTTCAGTTAAATTTGTACTTGCAGTTATAGCAATTTTTTGTTCGTTGTTAGTAGCCATATCTTTAGCTAAAACGTGAACTATACCATTAGCATCTATATCAAATGTAACTTCAACTTGTGGTACTCCTCTAGGAGCTGGTGGTATTCCTGATAAACTAAATCTACCTAAAGTTTTGTTATATGCGGCAATTTCTCTTTCACCTTGTAATACATGTACTTCAACTGATGTTTGACCATCCGCAGCTGTACTAAATATTTGAGATTTTTTAGTTGGTATTGTAGTATTTCTTTCAATTAATTTTGTAAATATACCACCGTAAGTTTCAATACCAAGTGATAAAGGTGTTACGTCTAAAAGTACTAAATCTTTAACTTCTCCAGTTAAAACACCACCTTGAATAGCTGCACCAACTGCAACACACTCATCAGGGTTAATACCTTTATATGGTTCTTTTCCAGTAATTCTTTTTACTGTTTCTTGTACTACTGGTACTCTTGTAGATCCACCAACTAATAATATTTTTTCTATTTTATCAAATGTTAATCCAGAATCTTTCATAGCTTGATTTACAGGTCCTATTGTAGCTTCAACTAAATCTGAAATTAATTCTTCAAATTTAGATCTAGATAATGAAATATCTAAATGTTTTGGTCCTGTACTATCTGCAGTTATAAATGGAAGATTAATTTGAGCTTGCATAACACCAGAAAGTTCTATTTTAGCTTTTTCTGCTGCTTCTCTTAGTCTTTGCATTGCCATATTATCCTTAGATAAATCTATTCCACTATCTTTTTTAAATTCTACTACTAAATAATCTATTATTCTTTGGTCGAAATCATCTCCACCAAGTCTGTTATTTCCTGATGTAGACATAACTTCAAATACACCATCACCAATATCAAGTATAGATACATCAAATGTACCGCCACCTAAATCGTAAACCATTATCTTTTGTTCGTGGTCTTTATCAAACCCATGAGCTAAAGCTGCTGCTGTTGGCTCATTTATAATTCTTAAAACATCAAGTCCTGCAATTCTTCCTGCATCTTTTGTTGCTTGTCTTTGAGAATCACTAAAATATGCTGGTACAGTTATAACTGCTTCAGTTATTTTTTGACCTAAATAATTTTCAGCATCTGTTTTTAATTTTTGTAGAATCATAGCAGATATTTCTTGAGGTGTATACTCTTTATCATCTATTTTAATTTTTTTCTCAGTTCCCATATCCCTTTTGATAGAAATAACTGTTCTATCATGATTTGTAACTGCTTGTCTTTTTGCTACTTGCCCTACTAATCTTTCACCATTTTTAGCAAATGCTACTATTGATGGTGTTGTTCTTCCACCTTCTGCATTTGGTATAACTGTTGTTTCACCATTTTCAATTACAGCAACACATGAATTTGTTGTTCCTAAATCAATTCCTATTACTTTTGACATAATTTTTTCCTCCTTAAAATCAATATTTATTATCACTTTTTTCATTTGTTATCTATACAATTTTATGATAATTCATAAAATGAATATTCTTATTTATTCACAGAACAATTTGTTACTAGCAAATTGTTAGTTTGCAACTTTTACCATTGAATGTCTAATTACTTTATCGCCTAACCTATAACCTTTTCTAAACACTTCTATTACTTCTTTTTCACCATACTGATCACATTCTTCATGCATTACAGCTTGATGTAAATTAGGATCAAAAGTTTCTCCTAAATCTTGTATTGTTTCCAAACCTTGTTTCATTAAAGAATCTTTTATTTGATTATATATCATTACAATTCCATCTTTAAAATTAGTATCTGTACATTCAGTTCCTATTGCTTGCTCAAAATTATCTATAATTGGCAATAAATCTTCTATAATATCTGATGTAACAGATGCATAAAGATTTTCTTTTTCTTTTGACATTCTTTTTTTAAAATTATCAAATTCTGCCATATTTCTTTTTAAATGTTCAAAATACTCATCTGTTTTCTTACGTTGCTCTGATAAATCATCATTTAATTTTGCTATATATACATCTTTATCTATTTCAGGTATATCAGCTTCTTCTATTATTTCTTCTTCAACTTTTTCATTTTTACTCACAAAAACACCCCCTTTAAATGTAAATCAATTATTATTTGTCTTTTGAAAATATATTTTTAACTTTTTCATTTATATAATTTAATGTTGATACTGTTTTAGAATAATCTATTCTCTTTGGACTAACAACAGAAATTTTCCCTATATATCCTTCGTCATTTGTTAGATTAAGTGAAATAATACTATAATCTTTAAGCATTATTTCTTGATTTTCAGAACCAATAACAATCCCTAAATTTTTACTTGATATTTCTTCTATTACTGTATCTACTGCATTTTTTGTAGATAACATATTTAAAAAATTTTTAGCTTTTTCTATATCAGCAAATTCTGGTAAATCAAGTATAGATTTTAAATTGTTACTACTAACTAATTTGTTTTCTCCAGAAATTTCATATCTTATACCTTCACATATTTTTTCTAAAACACTAGAATATACTTTTAATTCTTTAGAAATAATTGTAGATAAAACATTGTATAGTTTTTCAATAGGGGTACCTTGTAAATTAGTATTAAGTAACTTACTAAGATCCCTTACACTATCATCTGGAATTGTATCAGTAAGCTTAGCTATAACATCTTTTATTGTACCATTCTCTGACATCAATATAACTAATAATATTTTATCAGATATTTTAAGTATTTTTATACTCTCTAAAACATCTTCATTTTTCATAGTTAAAATAGTTGGTCTATTTAATAGCTTCGATACAGTGTCTGCAACTTGTTCAAACAAATCTTCAGTATCACCATAACCAGTTATACTATTGTTTATATAATTTATATCAAGCATAGATAATTTTTTGCTTTTCATTAAATTATCAACATAATATCTATAACCTTTACTTGAAGGGATTCTTCCTGAAGAGACATGAGGTTGTTCTAAATAACCAGACTCTTCCAAAATTTTCATTTCATTTCTTATTGTTGCAGAACTATATTCCAAGTTATACTTATCTGCAATAGTTTTAGATCCAACTGGTTCTGCTGATGTTATATAGTCTTCAACAACAGAAGCAAGTATCTTTTTTTTTCTATCATCTAACATAATATCATCACCTTTTTAGCACTCTAATTAATCGACTGCTAATATTCTACTACTATTATTTATGTTTGTCAAGAGTTTATACTAAAAAAGATAAATTTTTATAAATTTTAGCACTCATACATATTATTACAAAAAAATCAAACATAAAAAACACTAGGAATATTATATCTACTAGTGTTTTCATGTTTTTTTATACTTTATTAATAATTTATAACTATTGTTTTTTCTTTAAAAGATATTTATCTCTTACAGTTTCTTTAATTTCTTCTTTTATAGTATTTCCATTCTGACTTAAATCTTCTTTTACACCTTGTATTTCTACTTTAATTTCTTCTTTTCTTTGTTCAATTAAAGTTTCTTTTTGCTGAGAATTTAATTCTGAAGAATTCCCAGTGTTTTTTAATAACAATGCCTTATCATTCTGTAATTTTATTTTTGCCTCTGCTACTCTTTGTGTTTTTATATCTTTAAATTCTTGTTTTCCATATATAGCAATTTCTTTAAATTCTGCTCTTCTAGCTACTGCTTGAGTCTTTATACTACTTTGTATTTCTTTAACAGATAAATTTACTAAATCACTTTCAACTAATGTGCTATCTAATTGCATCGCTCTTGATACTAATAGCATTTTTCCATAAGGTATATTATATGTATCTGCTTTACTTTTTAATTCATCATCTAATCCGTTTTCTATTACTAATGCATAAATTTTTCTTGTTTCAAAATGTTTGTTAAGATTAGCAACTATCTTTTTATTTAAACTATCTCTTCTTGCTTCATCTTCTATATAACTAGTAATATTAACTGCATTTGTATCACTAATTTCTGTAATATATCCTAAGTCTATTGCAGTGTTTACTATTATTTCTGTAGCATTTTCTACAGTTTGACCTATTAAAGCAAGATCACTATATGCAATATCTGCATCTTCATTTAATGTAATTGCATCCACTACTATATCACCCTCATCTACAGCAAGTTCAATACTTGGGTTTATATCAATTGTTACATATGTAAGTATTTTTTCTACTTGAGTTTGTACTTGATTTTCAGCAACTAAATTTCTTTTATTATTGTTAGTGTATACGACATAACCTACCACAAAAACTAATAATAACGAGAAAACTAAAACTAATTTCTTTTTCATAATATCATTTTCCTTTCTTGCATGCCCTAAAGCATATTTTCTTACTTTTTTCTTTCTAAAACTTTTTCTATCTATAATTTTTTGTTTTAATTGTATTTTTAAACTTTCTCATTTAATAACATTGCATATTACTTCTTTGTTATCTTTATTTATACATTCTAATTTAATACACTAATTTTCTATTATAGTGTTTTCTATAACAGAAAAATCTTTATCACTAAAAACATTTTTAAGTTTACTTTTTTTATATTGTATTATATATATTTTGTATATTATCTTCAATATATACCATTTTACTACATTTAGTTGTTATATATTTAAACTTTGAAATATTTATTCGTTATAAATACCTCAATTAATAAAGTGTTAAAAATCTTATAAAAAATTTCAAAAAACAAAAAACACTAAATATAAATGTTTTATTTTAATAATATAGTGTTTATTTATATTTTAATTATATTATATATACTTTTTTTTGTCAATAATATAATAGTTTTTTATACACAAAAACACTATAAAGTTATTACTTCATAGCGTTTTTGTATATTTTACATATAATTACTCACTAACTTATATTATTTAATACTTTTTGTTATATTTTCTAAATCATATACATTATCTACTTCATTTGAAATATTATCTGAATGTGTAACTATGATAACACATTTATTATCATTTTTTGCTAATTTTTTAAAAATGTCCATTACTTGCTTCTCATTTACAGCATCTAAGTTACCTGTAGGTTCATCTGCTAAAATAACATCAGGATTATATGATAAAGTTCTAGCTATTGCTACCCTTTGTTGCTCTCCACCAGATAATCTAAGTACCCTTCTATTTGCAATATTCTCATCCAATCCAACTTTAGCAAGCATCTTCAAAGCATGCTCTTTTTTGTTCTTGATTTTAATATCAGATATATCCATTGAAAGTTCAACATTTTCAAGAGCAGTTAAATGTGGAAGTAAATTTAGACTTTGAAATATAACTCCTACATGATTACTCCTATATTTATTCTCGTTGATTTTAGATATATTTATATCATTGTATAATATTTTGCCTGATTTTGGAACATCTAAACCAGACATAAGTGATAATAATGTGGTCTTACCTGTTCCAGATTTTCCCATTATCGCATATGTTTTACCTTTTTCAAATTCATAATTTATATTATCTAAAACTAACTTTTTACCATTATCATATGAATAACATAAATCTTCTATTTTAAATACGCTCATTTATTTACCTCCTTTTACGTTCTATTACTTAATATTTTTAGTGGTGTATATCTTGATATGAATATCATTGATATACTACTACTTATTATTGTAAGAATAAGTCCTATTAGCCCAAGTTGTAATAATATTTTAACATCTACAACTGCATTTATTTTATCAACATAATCTACATCTGAGTTAGCACCAAATGCACTCATCATACTATTTTTTCTTTGTGTTGGATCACCAGGTATTTGACCACCTCCAAAGTTTTTACTTACTTCAGATTGTGTAGTTTCTTGAGTTGATATTTCACTTTGTAACATATAGTTTGCAATTGGAACTGAAGATACAGATCCAATAACTCCACCTAATATAATTGAAATACTTGTAACCATCAATAATTCTATTACAAATTGTGAAAGTACTAAATGTTTTTTCATACCTATCGCTCTTAAAACACCTATTTCATATTTTCTCTCACGGATATTTAACATGTTAAGTATAACAAGTATAGAACCGCCAATTAGTAATACAATAATTAAAAATGTTGTTGCAAATGATGATAAATTTTCAAGTGGTGCAATACTTTGATTAAAACTTTCTAAATTTGTGTTTACTGTGTAATAATCACTTAAACCTTTTGTTTTAAGCTCTGCAGTAAATACATCTACTACATTAGCATTAACTAAATTAAAAGTAGCATCAGTTTGAATACTTAATTTAGTATCTTCTACTGTATTTGATGTAGTTACAATATTATTTAATGAAGTATATGTAGTTAAAATTTGATTTGCAGACCCACTAAACATACTAAATTCACTATCAGTTGAAGTATCCTCATAGATACCTGTAACTGTAAATGTATATACTTCAGTTGCAGCATTTGGATTGTTTAGTACAAATGTACTACCAACAGTTAAACTATTTTTTTCCGCAAGTTCAACTGATATAACACATAAGTTGTTATTTGAATCTATATCAAACATTGAACCAGTTGTTACCTTGTACACAGAATCTATAAACTGAGTCATAGAATCTAAACTCTTGTATCCAATAACTTTAAAATCTCCAGATGAAACATTTGAAACTCCACCTCTATCGTCCATTCTTGGTCTATCATTATTAGTTGTTACAATCGTATCTGATACCTTTGTTAAAGTAGTTGAATTCATATTTGTTTGTATAGATAACAAGTAACTTTTAACATACTCCGAAACTCCGTATGTCATAATATTTTCTGCTGAAACATTTTGTACATTAGACATGAATTCTTTTGGATCAAAAGTAGCAGTAGCTGCTGTATCACTGGTATTAGCAGCATTTCTAAGTGCACCTCTATCTAATGATAATTGAGCTGTTACATTGTACGAGTCTAAATAACTTTGCTTCACCTCATTTGCAGCATTTTTAATTGATAATGCGATACAACTTGCTGTTGCTACAACAACAATTATTATACCTATTAATATATTTCTTGTTTTTGATCTTGTAATACTTTTAAATGCATTTTTTATAATATACATAAAAAATCCTCCTTTTCAATATTATTATAATAACTTAATGTGATAATTTAATGTTTGAAATGTGAAAGTTACATGAAAAACTCATATTTTTCAATATTTAAAAAAGTAAATAGTATAAGCTTTTTTAAACTTACACTATTTACTTTTTCTAATTAATTAATTTATTTTTTAAATATATACTTTTTTAAAGTCCATTTGAAACTGCAACTACTGGGCGAAATCCAATATTAGTACATGCCGAACCATCCCATTCATAGAAAGCAAAAATTCCTGCGCGTGTAGTACTTTCACAATAACCACCATGCATAAAAAATGGATTGCTTGTATAAGGCATATTTGACCAATCACTATACCATGATGTATCTCCTTCATATAAACTTGATGTTTCATATACCGCATCACCTTTTTTACTTGAATTTACAGTATAATTTTCACTTTGTGTATCATTTGTTCCTTTTACATATATATCTTTATATTGACTTGCTGCATTTACTAAGCTCGAACCATTTGTTTCCAAAATTGAATTTCCATTATTCAAATATGCTGCTGTATATTCCCATACTCCACCACTCATATCATATATTCCATGTACATTTCCAGTTGTACTACCTTGTACTCCATATGTTAAATCATCATATGAATATGTTATTCCTGTATATGTTACACTAGCTCCTGTTCCTATTTGACCTGTTTTATATATATTACTTGGATTTATCCATATTTGTGAGTTTTTTCCATATATACTATGTGTTAAGTATGCTACTGCTCCCAATTCTGTATTTTTCATTAGGTGAGTATCTATTCCTGTTCCACTCGTTCCCCATCCATATCTAGTTCCATATGTTGTCTCCATATTTCTACATGCTGTAAACATTACATTTATTGTTTTATTTTTAAGTGCTGTTATTTCAGGTTTTATATCCACTGCGGTTATACTTCCACTTGCCTCAAATTTTGCTACCCATATTCCTGTAAGTTCTACAGCTCCAAATGTAAATGCTGGATGCACTGTATAGCCACTTGTTGCTGTTGTTGATGTATTATTTAAGAAATTTACTAATATCGTTTGTGCTGTACCACTATGTGATGTTGGTATTTTATACTCATATCTTGGTATCCACACCCACATACTTCCATCTGCTGTTTGTGCATTTCCCCATTCTTTATTTTCATAGTCATACCATGTTTTATCTGTATCAGGATTAGATACTGTATCCCATGAACTACCGTTCCATTTTTTTGCTGTCATTCCAGCTGATAGTAATGGCTTATTTACAGCTAACGGTAATGTTAAGACAAATGCATTCGTCTTACTTATTACATTATTTCCTACAATATCACTTGCTTTGATCCATAAATAATATGTTCCTGTTACATTTCCGAATATAAATGTACTTCCATTTGAGAATGATGACCATCCCGTTGTTGGTGTTGTTGTATTTTGTGTATCCCATACATATTGTAATGTAGAAGCATTTAAGCCGCTTGAATCACTTACTGTTACTTTTGTATTTGCTTCTTCTCCTGAACCTCCATTTGTTTCAAATACTACTATAGGAGCATCTTTATCTATATTTGTTACTGTTAATGTTGCAACTCCACTTTCATTTCCTACTGCATCTTTTCCCCTTGAATATACTGTTGTATTATTTTCTGTTACTACTACTGCTTCTGTATAATTATTCCAGTTTGTTCCATCAAAACTATATTCTTTAGTTACAGAATCTTCTGAATATGTTATTGCTACTGTTACACTTCCATTTGTCAATATTGCTGGATCTGCTGATAGTTCAGGGTTTTCTGGTGCAGTATTGTCAATATCAAATCCAACTTGTGATATTATATCTTGTAAATTGGATATGTTGTTTATATTTGTTACTGCTCCTGATTTTATTCTTAATTTATATTCTCCATTTTGAAGGTTATCTGTTTCTAGTGTTACATCTACTTCTCTTATGACATCCTGTTCTGTTCCACTTACTGGTCCTACAGTTATAACTGGTTGTTCAACTAAAGCTACTTCCGCCGCATCTGTTACTTCTATTTTATCTGATAAATTTATATATGTTAGTGGTGCATTTGAAGAAAATCTAACTTTATATATTATATCTGTTCCTTGTGCTACTACTGTTTCTTCTAGAAGAATTATAGTTACCGTTGGCTCACCTACAATTACTACTTCAACTCCTATTGCTCTTGCCCAATTTTGTTTATCGGTATCTGATCCTTCAAAAACTAATACCCCATTTATTACTGCAAATTGTCCAGCATAATTTGTATTATTTCCTAAAGTTGGTATTAAATCTTTTATTGTTTTACTTGTATCTACCACACCATCATATGTTATACTAATCCCATCTGCCTGCAATAATGTATAATCATAATCACCTTGTGTAGTTAAATATTGTTCAGCTTTATACAATTCCAATTCTGTTTGAAAACTTTTTACGTCATTTAAATATTTTGCTTTTGATGCTTGTGTTATTGGATTATTATTTGCTAAACTTATTATTATTGCTCCTGCTATTATTATTATAACTATTATTGTTATTATTAATACTATTAAAGAAATACCTCTTTTTTTATTCATAGTATATTTTTACCTCCTTTTTTCTTTTGTTTACTGACTTATTTCATAAGTTATATCTTTAGCATTTGATACATCACTAGTTATATATGAATCTATATATTTTGTTTCATTTGCTTTTATTTTTCCAACATATCCTACTGACTGTGCAATAACACTTCCATCATTTGTTATAAATTTCACTATAAATTTTAAATTATCCTTTGCTACATTATCATTAGTTACTTTTGATGTTAATTTTGAAGTTCCTTTTTCATATGATATTTTGCTTTTTTCTATAAGTATTTTTCCTACTTTTTTATCTGCACTTAATTCTTCACTTGTATTTGATTTATTACCATCTAATGTTGCGACATAGTTTATAGTATTTTTATTATCTTCTACTACCTTACTTTTTTCATTATTAGCTTTATTATTTAAAATAATTACAGCCATAATAATTATTACAAGTATAGCTACTAGTATTAATACCATCGATATTATATTTCTTTTATTTTTAAAATTTTCTTCCATTATAGACCAACCTCTTCCTTTTAATTTTGTTTTTTAATATATATTTAATTTCAAAATATTATATAATACATATATAATTATTTCAATACTTATTGCTATATTCATGTTAAATAATTATATATTTATTTTAGTTCAACAAAAGTACCCATTGTTGCATAATCTAATTCGTTTTGTTTTTTTAAAAATCTATATGAAAAACAGACATCATTATTACATACTGTACATATTTCAGATAAAATTATATTTTCTTTTTTAAGTCCTAACCTTATTAAATCTTTTTTAATAACATACGGTAAATCAATATAGAATTCTCCATTTTCTTTGTTAGTTATATACTCATTTTCATTTGGCCATATATCAGTAAATTGTTTTTTAAATTCTAAACTTGAAGAACAAAAACAGCATTTATTAATACTAGGACCTATACATACTATTATATCATTATACTTAGAACCATACTTTCGGTTCATTAATTTTACTGTTTTTATATATATTTGTTTAATTGTACCCTTCCATCCACTATGTACATTTGCTACAACATTGTTAACTGGGTCATAAATAATAATCGGATTACAATCTGCAGTTGTAATAATAGTAGAAATATCTTTTTCAGCTATAACATAACTATCATATTCTTCATTATTTAACTTTTCAATTTCATATTTCGATTTATTATTATTATCTAAAATTAATATATTATCTGAGTGTGCTTGCATAGCTTTATATACTTTACTTAAGTTTAATTCTTTTTTAACTATATCTATATTTTTAAATACATTTTTTTTAGAATCATTACCTAATATTCTAAAATTAAGTGATGAGTATATTCCTTTTGACACTCCTCCATTTTTAAAAAAAAATCCATGTATTAACTTATCTTTATATTTATTTAAAATATTAAATGTAATATATTCTAAATTACCCTTTTTAATATGTGTAATATTATCATTGGTAAAATTACTATTCATAAATTTCAATCTCCTTATTAAGTTTAAATGAATAAATATATACTTTACTTACTTTGACAGATGTTAATTTTTCTATTGCCTCTTTATATATATCAAGTTGCAATTTATACCTAGATATATATTCTGATGGAACAAGTAAATTATCTGTTTTAAAATCTACTAAAGTATATGTATTATCATCATTTAAATAATACATATCTATTACACCTTGTATTATACTTTTAGAAAATGTTTCATCTTTTAAAACAAATTCAATTTCTCTTTTAACCTTACTACTTTGTTTTATTTCTTTACCTATTTTAGAATTCAAAAAGTCATATATCATATTAACACTAATTTGTTTCTTATCATTTAAGTTTATAACTTTATTTTCTACTAAATTATCTATATATTTGTATATATCATCCTTTGTATTTACATTTACCAAATCTAAATGCTCGAGTATAAAATGAATTAAGCTACCTTTTCTAACCGCTGTATATTTTAATTCTTTATTTTCTAAACATTCTGGAGTTTTTAAAATCTTTAAATCACTTACAGTTATATCCTCTTCTTCGTATTTATTTTTTTTAAGTTCACTTACACTTATTTTCTTATTTACCAAAGTATCTTCTATATATTTATATTCAAACTCTATATTATTTTTTAATACTTTCACTTCATCTTCTATTTTATTTTTCTCATTTTGATTTCTTAAATTATATTCAGCAGATAGAATACTACCAATATTGTCAAAACTTTTTTTTTGTTTGCTTACTATATTATTTATATTCTCTTTACTTTTTACATCTATTACATTTATTTTAAATAAATTAGATTTTTGTTCTTCATTATCGTTTATATATTTGTATAAAGCCATTAATATATTATCTATATATGTACTATTTTTCTTAATTAATGTAGTATCTATTTTACCTTCTTTATACATTAAAAACATAGATAATATTTTTTTGTTATAATCTTTCATTGTAGAATATATTATTAATTTTTCTTTAGCACGCGTCAAAGCAACATATAACATTCTAAGTTCTTCAGACTTCATACTTCTAACCATACTAGTTTTTATTCCTTCTTTTATAACAGAAGAATATGTTATATTTGTATCCTCATCTACAATATTTATTCCTATACCTAGTTTATGATCTAAAACAATTGCTGAAGAAATATCTCGTGTAATATATTTAACGTTCGTGCCTGCTAGTATTACTATAGGAAATTCCAGACCTTTACTTTTGTGTATAGTCATAATTCTTACAACGTTCTCATTTTCACCAATTACTTTAGCTGTTGTAGTGTCACCAGATGATTTCTCTTTTAATTCTTCTATATATGTTATAAATAAATATATAGAAGAATTAGCATCAAATCTAATTGCTACATCAATAAGGCTATCTAAATTTATTTTAGATTCATTAGATTTACTAAAAAGTAGCACTTGGTTATATAAATTTGTTTCTTTATATATTCTAGCTAATATTTCACTAACGTTATATATTTCAGCATATTCTTTAAATTTATTTATTAAATCTAGAAAAATTTTTACCTTATTTAATAATTCACTATTCTCAGTATCTGGTATACTCTTCAAACAGTTATATATATATTCTTTTTTGTTATAGTTCTTAATTTTGTAAATCTCATCAATAGTAAATTTTCCTACTATATTATACATCAAACTTACAATTTCTATATCTTGCAAAGGATTATCTACAATTTTTAAAAATGATAATACAAGTTTTATTTCATCGTTATCAAATAGATTTATATTACTATCTGCAAATGCCTGTATATTATTATCTTTTAATATTTTAGTTAATATATTTCCCTTATCTTTTATATTTCTAAGCAGTATCACTATATCTTTATATTTAGCATCTTCAAATATACCCTTTTTCATGTTATACACTTTAAAAGGATTTACATTAACTAAGTTTTTTATTCTTTCAGCTATATATTTAGCTTCTATTTCAAAATCTTTTAATTCATTTATATATTCTAAAGATTCAGTGTTTTCATCTTCACTATCTTCATCATCATCTTTTTTTTCTATATCTTTTACATTTAATATGTTTATTTCACTACTATAGTCAGTTTGTTCGTTTTGTATATATCCTTCATTTCCAAATTCGAGCATCTCATTAGTTAAGTAATCACAGTCACCTATGTCATTACTTAGTATTTGTGTAAATATATAATTTATACTATCTAGAACACTTTTTCTACTTCTGAAATTTTTAGCTAGTACAATTTTAACACCATTACAATCATTATATATTTCATCTTTAGAATTAATCAATGGATATATTGAATATTTACAATTAAAAATTTCCGGCATAGCTTGCCTAAATTTATATATACTTTGTTTGATATCTCCTACCATGAATCTATTATTTCCATTAGATACTGCATTAAGTATAGCTTCTTGTACAAAACTTGTATCTTGATATTCATCTGTATATACTTCTATAAATTTCTCTTTGTATTTATTGGCTTGCTCTGTAGATACATATTCATACTTTTCATTAACTAATTTTCTATTAACTAATACTTTTAAGGCCATATGTTCTATATCATTAAAGTCTATATAATTAGCTTCTTTTTTTAGTTCTTTATATGTACTATCACCTTTTTCTAAGAAATAATATATATATTCTAAATACTTATATGTGTTTTTTAGATCCTGCAATATATAAATGCTCTTAGCATATATACTATTTTTCATTTTAGCTACTTCATCTTTTACAACTGTTTTTCTAAAATTTTGTAGTTTTTCCTTCAGAATATCATTTGACACTTTGTTACGTGGAAATGATATATATTCTATCATATTAAGGTGTTCAAACAACAAATCCCATGAACCGTTACTACATTTAATACATCTATTAATATTTTCCAAATCTATATTTAACATTTCTACATGTTTATTAAAATCATCTACATCTTGAGTTTCTTCTATCATTCTTTTTATTTTTTCTGAAATAACAAATAAATCAGATATAACTGTATCATATATCTCTTTTCCAAAATCTAAAGTATATAAATCTATACTTAAGTCTTGTATATTGTACTTATTTATTTTATCCATAAGCCATTCAAGTGGATATTCAAAACTATTTATATATGAATATATTTTAAACATATACTCTAAAAATTCTTCATCTTTGTTATTAAACAAATTCAGTACGTTATATAAACAAAAAACATCTTCTTTGTAATTTATATATTCGTTCTCAAGTTCATTATTAAATGCTTTTGCTTTAAGTAATTTTGACATTGTGTCATCACAAATTGACACGTTAGGATCTATACCTAAATTGTAGAAATTAGAACGTATAACTTCTAAACAAAATGAATGTATAGTTGTTATTGTTGCTCTATTTAAATATTCTAACTGTTTCTTTAAAAATAAATTGTTTTTATCCTCATCAATAGCTTTATATATTGCAAGTAACAATCTTTCCTTTAATTCTACTGCTGAAGCATTTGTAAAAGTTACAACTAATATTCTATCGATATCAATTCTAGAATGTATAACCTTAGATACAACTCTTTCAACTAATACTGCTGTTTTACCACTTCCTGCTGATGCTGAAACTAATATGTTACTGCCATTTACTTCAATAGCAAGCTTTTGCTCATTAGTCCACCTTTTCTCATCCATAACTTCACCTCGCTAAAATATTATATCATAATTTTTTTATATTTAAAAGTTAAAATTTGTAGTTTCATAGAAAAAATATTTATATTTTTATTAATATAATTTCCATTCATCATTATTTAATTTAATACAAGGCTTCAATTTTAAATATGCACTAAAATTATAAATAGCTTTAAATACTTTAGGTGTAAAGTAATATTTTTCCATACTACTTTTGTCAAACATATTACTAACTATAAATTTAACAGTTAAATTATTATCACATAACATTACATCAATATAATCAATATACTGAATTTGATTAAAATTCTCTATTTGATAACCTATAGGTGTAAGTCTGTTTTTATCATAATCAATCTTGTCTGCAAATATTAGTGTAGCACCAACTATACTAGATATATTTTCACCTTCACTATGATCAATAATTGCATCTAAAATCATTTTTTTATATTCATCACTTATATCTTTATCTGATAAATATTTATTAGCAATGTTATAACTTTCAATTTCATGATTATCTTTACCTTTAATACAACCTACATCATGTAATAAAGCTGCTATTTTACCACATTCTATAATTTCTTCATTAAATTTTAGTTGTTTAAGTACTGTCTCAACAGTGTTTATTACCTTTAAAATATGACTCCATCCATGTGTAGCCCAAAGTTCTTTAATAGAATTTCTTTCTATTTCATTATATATATCTACTATATATGGATCGTTTTTAATTTGATCACAAGTTATCATAATATCTCCTTCATTTTGATTATATATAAATAAGAATATTTTCAAGACTATCCTTATTTACTAATACTAAAACTATTAATAATATATATACAGTTTTAGTTAATAATTTCATTCATCTTACTTTATCTTAATTTGTATAACTAACAATATTATATATTATTTTGTAAAAAATTTCAATTATATTAAACAGAATCTTTAAAATCATTAAAAATTGCAAAATCTCATTTTCAATTGCAACACTTTTTTACTATATTTCAATTTTACATAATATTAAATTTTCTTCATCTGCTCTTTTTTGGCCAATAACTGTGGTAAAATTATGACACATATATATATTATTTGACATAACTTGTATTTTATGGTATAATATCTTAGACAATATATGTAGGTGTGTCATAAATTTGTGACATGTTTTCAAACCCTAATAAAATTATAGGAGGAGATTTTTAATGGATTTATTAATCAAAAAAATTATCGAAAAACAAAACCCTACTGTAGTTGGACTAGACCCCCAATGGGATTTCATTCCAGATGACATCAAAAGAAAACATCTTTTGGGCAAACAGGATACTATTACTGAAGTTTGTGGTGCCATATTAGAATTTAACGAACGGATTATATCTGCAATATCTTTTGTAGTTCCAGCTGTTAAACCCAACTGTGCTTTTTACGAACAATTTGGATGGCAAGGAATGAGGGTCCTGTATGAAACAATAGATTTTGCTAAATCCAAAAATCTATATGTTATATCTGATGGTAAACGCAATGATATTGGCAGTACAATGAAATCATATGCACAGGCATATATCGGCATAACCCAGGTTGAAGATATAAATTTCCGGGCTTTTCCATCAGATGCTTTAACTGTAAATGCTTATCTAGGTTCTGATGGAATTGAACCCGCAACAGATCTCTGTGCAAAATATGATAAAGATATTTTTGTACTTGTAAAAACATCAAATGCTTCATCTGGTGAACTTCAGGATATGAATTTAAAGTTTAGTCCTATTCCGATTTACGAGAAAGTTGCATTAATGTGTAAAAACTGGGGAGAAAACCTTATTGGACAATACGGCTACTCTTCTGTAGGAATAGTAGTCGGAGCAACATATCCTGATCAATTAAAAGAATTAAGAAGTATATTACCTTACACTTTCTTTTTAGTTCCTGGATATGGTGCACAAGGCGGAGGTGCCGAAGATGTACGAGGTGCATTCGACAACTTAGGTTTAGGTGCAATCATTAACTCTTCTCGGGGTATAATGTGTGCATACAAAAAACATCCTACTTTAACCTTTGATGAGTCTTGTTACGTAGAAGCAGTAAATATGAAAAATGATATTCTAAGTATTACCGGTAAAATAGGTTAAAAAACAATTACTTAACCAAACAAAAAAATTAAAGTCTAACTAAATTAGTTAGACTTTTTCTTATACTAATTTTAAACTAACTGTTTTCTACTTATACATAGTTCTTTGTATCCTGTTTTTTCATCCATTTGTCTTTCAAAAACATAAGAATCAAGTTCAAGTATAACTATCTCAGCTGTAGTGTTTACTAAACATCCATCTTTTAAATGCCCACCATAAGTTTTAAGTTCTTCATCTGATACTGAAATATGAATATGACTTCCATCTATAGATAAAGTACCTGTTATTGATACAATTTCTAGTTTTTCTTTTAAAGTAACACAGTTAACACCACTTGCATCGCGAATTATTGCTTCATATAAACAACCTACACATGATATAATTACACCTGCTCTTATATCATTATCTTCAGTATACTTTTCTAATGATTTTTTTAAATCATCACCTTTTACTAATCTAAATGCATGTTCTTTCATTCTATTCTCTCCTTTACCTTTTTACTTTGATTTTTTTAATACTATTAACTTATATATATACCCTTTAAATTTATAATAAGTATATCATAACAATAAAATAATTCAAGAATATTGTGAAATTTTGTAATATTACAGTAAATATTTATAGAAAAAATACCTCTTTGTATTGAACTTTACCTTGAGCTTGCACTGATATATATGTGATAGTGTAATACCAATAT
Organism: Clostridia bacterium; assembly: GCA_028684095.1. Classification (GTDB taxonomy): domain Bacteria; phylum Bacillota; class Clostridia; order TANB77; family CAG-465; genus RGIG5057. Next base: position 36,211 of record JAQUGQ010000006.1, on the reverse strand, counting down.
CTGTTTTTGACATTCTATAAATTATTTTTATTCATTTACTTTTATATCTTGTTTTAATTTATTATCTATAATATTAACTGCCTTTATTTTATTATATATTTCATATGCTTCTACACTTGATATTTTCTTTTCACTTAAAGAATCAAGGGTTTCAATTATAGTATTCAGATCATATGCAAACCCAACTTTAGTAAATTTATTTACTACTTCACATTCATTAAAATTAACTTTATCCATAAATACAACTATATTATAATATTCAACATCTCTATCTACAATTTTTTTCAACATTTCAATATGTTTATGATTTGTAATAAGTGGATTATTATAAGAATTATTCTGAACTATACTATTATTATTCATTGTAATATTTGTCCAATTTATATCATTTTCTGAACCAAATATAGTTCCAACATTAAATTTCGTTTCAATTACAGCTATACCTCTTCTAGTTATAACAAGATGATCTATTTTTATAGATTCTCCTTTATCGTTATTTATCACAACATCATATAAATATGAATAACCTTTTTTATCACAATATGACTCAACAATTTTTTGTGTAACATATTCTCCAATTTTCCCTTTTATTTTGCCCATATATAATTGACTACATACACCAGCTATAACACATACAAAAAAAGCAATTATTATATTATATATATTTGCAAGTATTCCAGATAATGATATCAATACAAAACTAGCTAATATAATAATTATTAAACCTCTTAATACTTCAAATAAAATCATGTATATTTTATATATTTTAAATTCCCTCATACTATTTCCCCTTTAATTTAAATTTATATTTATTATATCAGAGCATCCATTAATTGTTTTAATTTAACTTCTATATCATACATCTTAGCATATTTATCTAATAATATTAAATCTTTGTCCTTCATTCTTGCATATTTTTTTATAGCATTTAAATATATTTGTTTATCTATCATTTTATCATTATTAATAATATCACAAATTGTTTTTTCTATACTATATGCTCTAACAACATTTTTACAAGGTGTTTCTATAGATGTAATCCCTTTATTATATGCATTCCCTTTAGCATAATATACAACTATATTTTTTTCTTTTTTTAAATCACTACCACTATAACTGGTAGGAATTGTAACATTTATATCAATAGGAGTTCTATCCAGCATATCATAAAAATATAATGCTGTTTCATATGAGAATACAACATTAGGATATTTTAATTGTAATAAATAATACTCATCTTTCTCTACATTTTTTAATGAATATGTATTATTTTCAACTCTTTCTATTAAGCCTTTTTTCAACATATTAGATAATAGATGTCTACTATAACCAATTTCTTCTACTTGTTTAGTTGTTAATATCCCATCATTTTTGTTAAATAATTCTATAATTTTATCAAACATATTTAAACTCTCCTTAAAAATCAACTTTATAAATTTGATAAATTATATCACACATAGTAACACTTGTAAACTGTTTAAACAGATTAACACTTTTTATTTAATTCATAAAAAACAAAAAATACTTACAAAATAATATTTATAAGTATTTTTACTATAAATAATTTCAAAAAATTAAAATTATTTACTTCTATTGTTTATTCTATAGGCTGCTGAAAATTTGACTCTTGTTGCTTCTGTATAGTTTGATTACCTTTTCCAATATGCTCTGCATCCTTTGGACTTAGTATATAAAGAAGTTGATGTAATTCCCCTATATGATTTTTCTCTTCATCCGCAATATGACGAAGAATCTTTTTTGCTCTTTCATCACTTGTAGCAAGTATATGTGCTTCGTATCCTATAATTGCCTCAAGTTCACCTGCTATATCAACACGAATTGCTTGTGCAAGTTCATCAGCTGTCATCTGACGAGCTATATTTCCAACAAATGGATTTCCTAATAATGCCATAATATATCATATCCTTTCATATATTATGTATTATTTACAAATATAATATAAATATTCATATTAATTATGCATTACTTTGCTTTATTCTATTTATATGGTTTTTTTTTTAATTCTTTATCTGTAGTAAAATGCACCCAAAATACTAGATTAACTAATACTTTGGATGCACTTTTACTTTTTAAATATACACTTAATTAAAAGTGTACATACCATCAGAATCCATACAGATAACTATTTTACCAGAATTAATATCTTTTGAAAAAGTCTTTATTAAAGCTGCAGTAACACGAGTTCTATTGTAATGTTCGCGGATATCTTCTTTCATATTAAAGGTTCTAGTAATTGTAGAATTAGTAAGAGTAACCTTAACTCTAGAATCCTTAACTAAAACCCAGTAACCATTCCGCTCTTCTTTTACATGGTAACCCTTTTTTAAATATTTCTCAATATCCCGACGTTTCCCCTGCATTTGAACAGTATGTGATTCCTCATAATTTACGGCTGTAACAGTTGTATTTCCCATAATATACCTCCAATTGTCGATTTAATTAGTTAATTTTGTTACGTTATTATATCATACTTATGTAACTTTGTCAATCCGAATTCTTTGATTTAATGATATTAGCATATATATATTTACTTTAAATCATTTAAAACATCACTAACTATAGGTTTAATTTTACTCCAAAAAGATATCAAATTAGAATTAGAAAGTTTATATTCAACATCATTTAAAGAAAGCCATAATATATCATGAACTAAACTCTCATTAAAAACCTCTAAACTACTACCTTCATCATAAGATAAATAATAATGAGCCTCAACACTATGACCTTTAGAATCTATATAAGATAAAACAGGTAAATCTTTAAAATTAATAATTCTACATATGCGACCAGTCTCTTCTTCAGTTTCTCTAATAGCACATTCTTCTAAAGTTTCACCAACTTCTAAATGTCCTTTAGGAAAAGAATAATCATTATGTTTTTTTCTATAAATTATTCCAACCTTTTTATTATTAAAATCTAATAAAATACATCCAGCTTTTTTAACTATCATATTTACTCCTATATTCAAATTTTATATTTATTACTCATTCTAATCAATTAGAAAATTCATTTGTGATTTAGGTATTCCTAAATTAATTCCATATTGCTTTATTTTTTCTTGTTCTTCTAAATCATCGAGTGTAGTTTCAAATACTTTATCTTTAAACACAACTATTAAGTCTTTATTATCATTCCAAAAATGACAATACCATTTAGTAGCATTATTAATATTTTCTGATAAAGCATATATATCTTCTTTATTTAATTCAAACTTATATAAATGCCATTCTGAAGTTAATATAAGTTTTAATATTTTAAATTTATTAAGTACTTTTTTATTAATTAAACTTTCTTCAATTATATATCCATAATACATATATTCCCTCTCCTTATAAATAACTTACTATATTTTCAAATGTATCATATCCATTTTCACTATTAATATGACCTGCATTTTTAATTAGAATTTGATTAGTTGATACTTTATTTGCAAAGTCTTTTTCTACTTCATATGATACATATGGATCATCATCCGAATAAAAACAAGTTATATCATTAGCATATTGTTTTATATCTTCTATACAATCTAAATACATAGAATTATTTACTGTATCATATTCTTCATTCATCCCAAAATAGTTATTAAATCCACATACAAAAATAAGTTTATTTACTTTTATCTTATTCTCTATTAAAAACTTACATACAAATACAGGTGCAATACTATGTGCAATTATAGTTGTATTTTCATTTATTAAATTTAACTCTTTATAATATTTTAATAGTTTAGCCCAATTATCATAGTTTTGAAATCCTACCCCTATTGGAAAACTAGGTACATATACTTGTTTACCTTCACTTTGTATAAAATCATGTAGCCAACTAAACCAATTACTAAATGGACTTCCAAACGAGCCATGAATTATAAAATAATTTTTATTCATAATATCTACCTCCTAGATCTCTAATAATTTATTAAACAACTTCACTGTTGCTTCTGTATCTCCTAAAGCAGTATGTCTTTTGTCTTGCTCAAATGTGATATTAAAGTATTCAAATGCTTTATCTGAGCTAGATATATCCTTTTCAAACTTTCCTTGCATGTACATAAATCTAAGTAATGTTCCTGTATCAATAAATCTATAGCTAAATGTTTTATAATAATCTTTACTATTTCTTCTGTATAATGATTTTATAAATCCCATATCAAATGCTACATTATGTCCAGCTGATATAATCTTTTCATCAGCAAAATATTTTCCACAAAAATCTTCAATTTGATTTATTGCTTCTTGTTCATCTATCCCTTTATTTCGAAGTTCATCTAAATTTATTTTGTTTATATCTAAAGCTTGCTGTACCACATTGTATTCTTCTTTTTTAATATATATTTCTTTACTATCTAATATATTTCCATCTTCCCATACTGCCATTCCAATAGTAAGTAGACTATTTACAACTTCATCCATTCCGCCTGTTTCTACATCTAAAAATAGTAGTTTCATTTAATTTCCTCCTTGATTATTTTATTTAAATCTTCTACTTTCATATATTAGCTCCTCATAATTTTCAATTTATATTTATAAATATTATACTATAAAAGTTTTTAATTTCAAATAAATACACATCAAAAAACTAATTTCAATATGTATTTATATCTTTTTATATAAAAATGCCGCTTTCCTTCGTAAATCATATCAGATATACGTTTAAAAACGGCATTTATTTATCCCGAACTATATCAACTTAAACATTCTATACTACTCTTCCTTATTTGCAGTCATTTTACTATTATCATAATTATATTTTATACTTGTTCCTACAACTACATCTTCTATTTTTTCAATTATAAGCCAATCATCCATATTAGATTGATGATTCAATTTCATTGGGTTGATTTTTTCTACTTTATCAAATTCAATTAAACATAAACACTTTTTATGCCATCTTTCTTTTTGTTTTTCAGATAAATTGAGTTTTAAATTATTTTTTTCTATTATTTCAGTTATCTCTTCATCAGATAGTTTTATAAAATTCTGTACATATTTAACAATTGCTTTAGTACTAATTAATCCTGATCCTTTTTCTATAAAATATAATTCTTCATTATTAAATACTCTACTATGAGGTATTTTTCTTCCAGAAGCTCCTCTGATTATCATTGTTTTACTTCCATTTAATATTTTTTCTAAAACTTTTTCCTTATTATCACAATAAACTACATGTACCATGATTTACTCCTTTTTATTTTATATATCACACTTCAGACATTTATTTCTATGAACACATATAAGTCCACCGCATTTTCTACACTTCCACCTTTTGTCTTCATTTTTCAAAAATTCCTTTATTCCGATGTTTTTTATATTATTTAAATTCTCTATCATACTCATATTGTATTTACTTTTGTATCTTTTATCTAATTGCTTTAGTCTTTTACAAGGATAATCATCACACTCATAACACTGTTTTAAATTAATAGATTTTTTCTTATCACAGTTTTTTATAATACAATTTTGACAGGACTTAGGCATATTAATATCATTAGAGTTACATCCCATACATCTCTTTTTATCCCTTTGATAAGCTAAACATAAAGCACAATTCATTCCACAAGGAGCAATCATAATCAAATCTATCATTATTTCTATACCCCCTCTAAATATTATTTATTAAATTTATTTTCCCTAACAATTTGTTATATTGTCCTTTTGTTATAAAAACTCTTTGAAAGTATTGATTATTTAAATCCTGTGATAAAACTTTCCTATCATCAAAACCATAATTTATTATTTTACTGTTTTTTAAATCTAAATCAATATAATACCTAGTATCTTTACAATCTTTTATATTCATTTTAATTCCCCCTCGTATAATATATAGTTAAGTAATTTTTAAAACTACGTATAAGCTTGACAGAATCAATACAGTATTGTATATCATCTTTACTTTACCTAACTTAACTTTATTTTAAAATATCTGTTATAAACCTTTTTAACATTTTTAATTTTCATCAATTTTCAAGTGAATTTTCCGGTAAATATATCAACGGTTCAAAAAATTATAGAACAACTTTTTATATTTTTTCAGTCTACGAGTTTTTATAGACTAAATTTTTATCTTTTTTTGTTCTATAAAATTTTATAGACTAATTTTATAGTTTTTTTTATTCTATAAATTTTATAAACTTATTTTTTAAATTATTTAATCCTATAATTATTTTAAAAATAGGTTAATATATTTTTCAAATACAAAAACTTTATTTCTACTATAACCAGTAGTTTCTATTAATATTCCTTTTTCTTCAAAAGCATTTACAACAATGGTTGCTGTAGCAGGCTTCATTCCTGTTATCTCTATTATTCTCTTTCTTGATATTTTAGGTTCATTATATAATAAATCTAATACTTTTCTTGCATTTTCAGGTTTTACATTTAATTCTAATATAAGTTTGTCCATTTCTTGAGTAAGTGCAACTACATTTTTAAATTTTTCCTTTGCAATTTTAGCGGTTTCTATTAATCCTTCTAAAAAGAATTTTACCCATCCTATAATGTCATTATGTGTTCTTACCTTTGTTAGCATATTATAATACGATTCTCTATTTCTTTCAAAATAATCTGATATATACAAACATGGTTTATGTAACATCCCTTTATTCAACATATATAAAGGGATAATAAGTCTTCCTATTCTTCCATTACCATCTAAAAATGGATGTATTGATTCAAATTGGTAGTGTAACATCGCAATTTTTATTAAATCTGGAGTTTCATCATTTTCATTATTTATAAATTTTTCAAAATCAGATAAACATTCCGGTAATTTAATATGTGATGGTGGTACATATATTGCATTTGATGGCATACTTCCACCTATCCAATTTTGTGATTTTCTAAATTCACCAGGTAGCTTTTGTTTTCCTCTTACACCATCAAGCAATATTTCATGTGCTTGCCTTATAAGTCTATTACAAAGCGGAAACCCTTCTTTGATATTTTCAATACCAAAATTTATTGCTTTAATATAATTTTGTACTTCTTCCCAATCATCCCTTTTTTCAGGCATAATATCTTCTATATCAGATAGATCTTCTTCAATAGTTGTTTTGGTTCCTTCAATCTTACTTGACTTATTAGCTTCAACCCTTACATGCATTTTAATATATAAATCTACATTTGGTATTAACATTGAATATGCATTCAACTCTCCTACTTGCATACTTGCTTCAGATAAAAGTTTATTTAATTTCGTATCGTCCCAATTCCAAGTAACATTAATATTACTTGGTAAAAATGCCTTATAATCATTTTCAAGCGTATATGTTCCTGATACATAATTTTCTAATTTCATTTAAGATTCTCCTTTCTTCTATAATTTATATTGTTAAATAAAAATAATTAAAAAAACAATATTTTTTAAATTAATAACCTACTTGAAAGTATTTTCTTTAATTATACCATCTATTATTATTTTTACAATATTTAGTATAAATTTTTATAAATTAATAGTTGAATATTTACTTTCATGCTAACTTTTTTAATTTAGTTAGTTTGGGAGTAAATTTATATCTATTTTTTATATTTTTAAAAAAGTAAAATCATTGACAAATGCTTATTTATCAATGATTTTAACTATATTATATTATTGTTGTTGCCAACTGCAGTCATCGGAAAAATACCGATTCTACAAGAAGTAGTAATGTTGATTTAAAGCCATTTGTAGGCACTGTTTTAGCCCTTGAACCGTAGGTACTAACTTTTGCAGTTAAAAAATTATGAGATACAAATAAGTACGTTAACTCACCAAAAGCTTTAATACGTAGCATTTAAGCTATATTTATTGTATACCTATTTCTTAGTCAAGTACCTCAAAATACATTGAATATCATTAAGATTTGCAGTCAATTTGCAGTCATTAGGGTGTAAATGTCATAGACTTTTTATAAACTCATTTTTTGTTTTATTAAATAAGCATCTTTATTATTTAGCTTCTTATTAAAACTTTCTATTATTTTATTCCCACACTCCGGGGTCCAATATATATTTAATTTTTCTTTTACTCGTGTTATAGCAGTATAAAATATATTATGAGAAATCATATTCTCTATTTCTTTTGTCAAAATTACTTTTACCGAATTATACTCCAACCCTTGTGACTTGTGAATAGAAACGGCATATGCAACAACAAATGGCATTACTGCATTAGATGTATCATAATCGTCCATATCACTATCCTTAAATTTACCCACAGAAAATCTTATTATTGTTTTTTCGTCCACAGGTTCACCTACTATAGATAATCCTTTTCCTAATATTTCTAATCCATTAATTGCTTTATCTACTTCTATATCAAACCACAATAAATTTTCTTCTCTATTTATATTTACTATTTTACCTTTTAAGTTATTATATAAAATAGGATGAAATCTGTTAGATTCATTAAATAAAATAGGATCTCCAACTTTATATGTATCAATACCCCACTCTACAACTGGGTTTTCATTATTATTTTGCATATATTTATTTATACTATTAATTCCATATAATCCATCATAATTCAAACACAAAATTATCTCATCATCGTCTAGTTTTTTCAGAAGCTTTTCATTTAATTCTTGTGAATACCCCTTTTTTGAAATATATTCCACAATACTTTCATCAATATTTCTAACTTTACTCCAAAGTTCCAATAATTCTTTATTTTTAGTTCTATATGGCACAAATAATTCCCACTTAGCATTTTCAGGTAATATGCTTCTAGCTATATTAAACCAATTTCCAAATGTTATAGATTCAATTTGATAAACATCTCCAACTAATACTAATATTTGAAATTTAGCCTTTTCTAAAATTTTACGCATAAGCATATTGCTTACTGTACTACATTCATCAATTATTAATAAATCACATTCTATGTTTACATTTGTTTCTGATAAAAAACTAGCAATCGTATAAAAACTCCCATTAGTCTTATTTGCCCTTCTTTTTAGGTTTTCTATGGCTGGATTTGTATTTGCTAAATATATTCTTTTTCTATCTTCAAAGCAGTCAGAAATATGAGAAATCATTCTCGTTTTTCCAGTACCTGCAGAACCGTATATAACTGCTAATTTTGATGAAATAAAAATATTTCTTAGTATTTCTTTTTTTTCGTCACAATCTATTGAATGTGACGTGTTATTTAGCCAATACTCAAAGTAGTTTTTATACCCTATAATTCCGCTTTTTGACAATTTTAACAACTCTCCCATTATATATATAGTATTTTTTTCATAACCATTTATAAAAATGTTGTTGTTTTCTATTTGTAACTTTCTTTCTTCCCTATGTTTTGGATATATTTTTTGATTATAAATTTTTATTAATTCACACACATTAGATATTTCGCTTAGTTCGCTAATTGACGTATATAACTTGCATTCTTTTTCTGTATTATTTTGTATTAATCTACCTAGTAATTCATCTTCCTTTCCATTAATCTCTATACACTCAAATATATCATACCCGCTGGGATTGTGACCAATTAAAGATGCTGTAAATGGCATATCATCAAAAGGCTTACATCTAATGCTTAGACTTAAGTTAGATAATAAATTACATTTTTCCACATTGTGTTGTGTTTTAATAATTTTGTTATTAAGTTTATATAGCATATACCTTATAATATTATGACTCGGCAATTTATATTTAATTATATTTCTACATCCGTCTAGCACTTCAAAAATAGTTTTGCTACGTGATCTTTCGTGTATAATAGATTTTACATATGAGTAATTATCATCTGATAGATTTACTATATCAAGCAAATTACTATTACTTTTAGACAAATAAGACATTAATTCCCTATATTCAGTATTGCTATTCTGCACTTCTGTATATTTTCCATATATTTTACAAAAATTATTGATTTCACAAGGTCTTATCGATACAATCCAGTTGTTAATTATTTTAATTTCTGTTTCTTTACCAAACATATTTATTTTTGAATTAATCAAAGATACTTTAATGGAATAATTCGATAATATTTCCGTTTTACTAAATACAGTAATTCTATTGAATTTGCTAACATTATCTGTAGCTATTGATAATGTAATCTCATAGTAAACCTCCTGCTCAATAAAAAATGTTTTTATCTTTTGAACATAATATCTCCCATCAATATATTTACTATCTTCATTAAATTCTGTTTGTTCTACACATTTAGCTATTTGTTTATAATATTCGCTAAATGAAGTATCTAAATCTACGGGAAATTTACTTAAATTGGCTAATATTTCTATATTAAATTTATTCTTAAAATATTTTTTTAAAAGTATAAGATATTTATAATATTTTAAAAGTAATCTTTCAGCATTTTCGTTTGTAACTGTATAATGTGAAACTGATATCTGTAAAAGTTTATGGAATTTTATTAAAAAACTTAACTCTCCTCTAATAGATGCATAATCCAAAGCAACTCCTATACTTTCTTTATAGCTAAGTGGCAAATCTTTTTGTAATGAAACACAATATATCTTTACTGCAATAGCTTCTACCAAATTTCTTAATTGAGCTAATATGTTTTGTGAAATGAACCCTCTATCCTTAATAGTCATTAAAGATATGTTTTCGCATATTACTCTATTAATACTCACTATACTTTCATCTACATTCATAAAATCACCCTCCATAATATGCAAAAGCAAAATATGAAACACTATAATCACATTCTACTTTATCTTTAGTTCATCTTTAATAATTAGTAATTAAAACTTCTCTTGTTATATTATCTTTATTATTACTTTGATAATTTGAGTTGTTATAATTATAATCCAAATAATTTATATTGTATTGATTTTCTATAGCCCAATCTATAAGCATTTGATGTTTTTTGCCTTTATGTTCTAATACATTTGAAAATGCAAAGTTTACTTTTTTATCATCTATTTTCTTTATATATGCAAGTAAATCTTTTTCATCTTTTTCCGTCCAACCATTATTTTCATTATAACTTGCATTTCCTAAATAATATGGCGGATCAAAATAGCACAGATCATCTTTTTCAAGACTATCAATATTAAATTTTCTAAAATCACTCGCCACAAAACTTATTTCTTTTGTTTGTAGTTTTTGACAGAAACCTAATAAGTTTTTCCTTATTGAACTATTGAAGTCTCTCTTTCCTACTGGCATATTAAATTTACCTTCGCTGTTAAATCTTATTTGATGATTAAATCCATATATAATAAGTGTTAAAAACATAAATGTTTTTTCATCTTTTTCTAAACATATAGGATTATTATAATCTTTTCTCAACCTCAGGTATCCATCTTTATTAAATTTACCTAACCCGCTTGAACTATTGCAATCATAATATTTATATCCATTCAAATATGTATTGCTTAGTCCATAATTTTTTATAATTTCATCTAACTTGTCTATTATTTCAGTATATTTATAACTTTTAAATAATTTTAATACGTCTAACAAACACTTTTCTTTATCTATTGCTATTATTTTTTTAGCATTGATATTAGCTCCTACATTAACTGCACCGCAGAAAAAATCGACAAAAGTATTTATTATACTAGGTAACTTCGATATTAATTGTCCTAACAATCTAAATTTACCACCAACATAGTTTAATGGCGATTTAGCAAAATTATCGTTTGAAATTAATTGTGGCACTTTTTCTTCGCATGTTTTTTCCATTACTTCACAGAAAAACACTCTTTCTTTATGATTTTTTATTTTACTTTTTCCAGTTGTAAAATATCCAAAGTCTTTTTCATATACTTTTACTTTACCTTTTTGATTTAATATCTCTAATATTTCAACGTCTGATATTTTAGCCTGTGATCTTGAATTTCCCTTTACTCCCATGTTGTTATAAGATACAAGTATATATTTAGCTTTACAATGTCGTATTAATTCTTTGAATGCATTAGCAGCTTTTCTAGTGCAATACTCACTTTTTATATCATCTCTGTTCATTTTTTTTGCAACACCATGAACTTTAGGTTGTTTCCATTCTGCTATATTTTCAAGTAAATGATATGCATCTCCATACTGTCTTGAGTTGTATGGTGGATCTATATATAATATGTCAGCTTGTAGATTTTCTACTAACTTGTTTGAGTCTATATTAAAAACTTTGTTTTCTTTTTTAGATGCTTTGGGTATATTTAATCCAAACATTACAAATTTATCTTCTAATTTTTGTTTTTTTCTATATGCATCATAGTGACCTACTGTATTTGCTATTTTATCCATTGAATATATTAGACTTGCAATTAATATATTTTTTTCTCTTTCATTTATAATTTGGTTATTTTGTTTTTGTTCAATATCTTCTCTTATACTACCTATTTTTTTACAATCATTTGAACTAAAGTATGTATCTTTATATACTTTCCAAAAATAATTCTCATTAAAATATTTATTGGTATTATATTCTTCTATAAAATTATCTGTTTTTTTCATATCAATAGTTTGAGTTCCAAACCATGCATCATGAATACAATAATTTGACTTTAATATATCATTTAAATATACTGTTTTTCCTTTACGTGCGAAATGTGCTGCAACTATCCCTGTTCCCGCAAAAACATCTAAAACAGTTTCATAATCTTTACATTTTTCTTCTACAATACTATCAATAAAGTCAAGCAATTTATACTTACTTCCTAAATATCTCCTATTGTTTATATCTAACCTCTTCATTGCATTTCCTTTCTCGGCATCTAATGCACATTAAAATTATAGCAAATAAAAAAGAGTTAATCAACTCTTTTTTATTTATTTCTTTATAATTCATTAATTTTCTCTTTTATCATTATTTTGTACCAGTCTAAATCATTTATTTCTTTGTCTTTATAGGCATTTTCAAAAAGACTATACAAATTGTTATATCTAATTTGTTTATCTATAATAGTTATAAGATCTGAAACTTGCATACAAATTATTTTAAGTCCAACTCTTACATTTTCATTTACTCTGTAATTATATGTTCTTCTAGATCTAAAATCACTTGATACTTCTTCATGTAAATAGTTCGTAATGAAAACACAATATGTATTATCATTAGTATTTTCTTGAACTTCTCTCATAAGGTGTCTTGATACAGGTTCCATTTCCATCCTTCTTTGGTTAGTTGATTCAGATAAGGTTGCTTCTAGTAACATGTTATGTTCTGGGTAGCTTATATTGTTTTTATATTCATAAACTATATCTGCTTTTCCACCACCTGCATGTGTCTTTGGAAATAGATTGGCATCTAAACTAAGTTTCATATATTCTAAAATGTTACCTTCTCTATTACTAACTTTATACCATGCAATAGCCAATAGGTATTCAAATATAGTAGGTAATTCAGCTTCCCATTCAACATATGCATTTATTTCGTTCCTATTATCTTTTTCAACTAACTTAAGTAACTCTACTAAATCATTATCTTTAAATTTATCATCTATTAAAGTGTTAAATTTCTTTAATCTTTCATCAGCAATAAATGTACTTATATTTTGTGAAGTTATATCATGTCCTGGATAATCGACTTTAATTTGTTTAACTACTTTATCAATATCTAAATTCAAGCATTCATATATTTCTTCTAATTTAATGTCATTTTCCATAAATTGTCCATAGTTTTTCTCTAAAAATTCGGTATTTAATAATTGTTCTGATATATTAGCAAAAAAATACTTTGGAAACAAATCTAATTCTATTTTATTATCTTGAAATATAATAATATCACTCAAAGAAAAATATCTCTTATTTAAATCCGCATAATCTTCTAATGTTGATTTCCATTTTGCCGTATGTAAAACTTTTAAAAATTCCTCACTATATTCATTTTTATTTTTAGTACAGAATATTGGTATATCACTCAGTCCATTTTTATATTCTTCAAATGTTAATCTTATATTAAACTTTAAATATTCTTTCCAATATCTAGCAACTTTAGGGTTTTTCTTAGTTTCTTTTTTTATAAAATCTTTTATTGTATTAAATGAGCTATTAGTAAAATCCTTAGTAATAATATCGTATAAACTATTAAAAAAGTCATATTCATCTGTAATATATTTTGTTCCTTTTCTTCCCATATCAATTAAGGCAAAATCTTCAATTGTATTTATAGCATTACTTCTTATATATTTTTTTATAGCTAAATAATTGTCACTACTAAGCATTTTTTCTTCAATAATTTCCTCGATAGTTGTTCTTTTTTGTCTTAATTCTTTTATAAAGAATTCCATTGTTTTTACATCTGAATTTTTAGTACATAAAGGTAATATATATGTAAATTCTTCACGAGTTAAATAGTTCAATTTTGATAATAAGTAAACTAATATAATAAATGGTTTAACTTTAAAACTATTATCGTTTTTTTGCATTTTCAATAATTGTTTTAAATATATATAACTATCTTTATTAATATTAAAAATATTATCTGATTTAAAATCTTCATTTTGTATAATGTCTATAATTTTTTCTCCAACTTTTGTTATTCTCCTACCTGAATCTATAACACCTATTTCAACTAACCCTGATGTTTTTTGTCTAGCATCTTTTGGTTTATTATCTGCTTCACCAGTCACAAACTTAGTTTCTTTCATCAAATCATAGTAAATAGATTGCATATTCACATTTCCACTCCAATTAGCTGTTGGATTTTCAGTCCATAATGATTTTAACATTTGTAATTGTTTTTCTATTTTAAAATTTAAGTTGCTAACTCTGAAACTAGTTGTTCCTATACTCCAACAATAACTTTTAAATTTTATATCATGTAACATACTATTCCCACTTCCTTCGTTTATAATATTAATTATACAATAAATTTCCTCATATTTCTACATTTTAACATAAATTAATAACTTTATTAGTAAATTTTTCCAAAACCTTTGTAATATTAAAACTTTTAATATTCCCAACAAAGCAATAGAGGTGAATTGTATGTTAAATTAACTATTGAATCTTTAACAGAGAATGAATGATTTGGACTATAAACTTCTACAAAGAGTCGTAAATATGATAATGCTTAAATATAAACTTTCTATTTTTAATTATCTTATTTATAATTAAAACAATTTAATTGCTATAATTACTTGACATTTTGAAATTGCTAAGGTTAAATACTACAAATAATTCATTGATATCTAAATAAATGGTGGTGATTTAATATGGATTATATACTACTTCAAAGAGTTCTAAATATTATAAAACTTCAGCTTTGACATAAGTCTAAACACAGATTATGTATTAGAGGTTATATGATTTGTTGTGATAAATGTAATAAATCATATATGAAAAAATTTGATGGATATTTATGTTTAAAATTGTTTTTCAAAAAGAAAGGATATAATTGCTCTCGAGATATTGTTCCTAATTTAGATTCTTTAACTTTTTCTTATGATTTAGATAAATATGAGTTAGACATAGTAATTGATGTTTTATCTGAATTTTATAATATAGATTTATCTAAAGGTAAACATATTTTGACTATAAAAAATGTATCTTTTTTGCTTTTTTAGCAATATTTTATGAAAAAATATGGTGTTTTTCTTATTATTTTATAAGAAAATATATCTTGTATTACATGCCTCTTTAAAATAAGCTGTTATAATCGATTTGATAGTTAACAGTCCTTGTCTTGGTGTTACGATACCAAAAGACAAAACAAATCCTTCTAGTCCTTCCTCAGCCTTCACATTGGAGCAACAAAAACTAATAATACAATCTGCACATTTATCTAGAGCTAAAAACGAGATATTACTTGCACTATATACAGGAATGAGAGTTGGTGAAATTATTTCACTATATGTATCAGATATAAATTTTAAAAACAAAACAATAAATGTAAATAAAAACTGTTTGAGTTATACAGACTTTGATGCAGAAGCTGGAAGTAAAAACAAAAATGAAATATCTACTACTAAAACAAATTCATACACTAGGATGGTACCATTCATATCTGATAAAGTTGAAGAAGTATTAAGAGATCAAATACAAGTGATTGAAGATAACAAGAGAAAGTTTGGTAAATGTTATAACAAAAATTCTAGGTTACTATTTGCGACTGAAAAAGGTGAACTTAAATCTACTGCTAATGTATCTGCATGTTTTAATAGACTATGTGAAGTTATAAATGAAATTGAAAATAAAAATGTTAAGCCTACAAGTAAGAAATATGTAAAAGTGTTTGACAAACAGAATTTCCATATGATTAGACATACATTTGCTACTAGATGTTTAGAAGCTGGAATGAATATAAAAGTAGTGTCTAAATTATTAGGACATTCAAAAATACAATTAACCCTAGATATTTACTCTCACGTACTTGAACAATTTCAAGATGAGGAAATATCTAAGGTTACAGATTATTTTAAGGATAAGGAGCTGTTTTAGTATGACAAAAAGGAATAATGCAACATTATTCCTTTTATTCTATTATTAAAATAGATTTAAATCTGATATATACTTTTTATATTTCACCATTAATTCTGCCACATCAATTTCTGTATTTTCAAACATTCCTATTTTATCAAATATTTTATTTTCTTTTACTTCATCAATTATTTTTTTATTCATTTTGTATTTATATGCATATATTCCTGGTATTCCCCAAACTCTATCGCTTTCCTTTTCGTAATTTTTAACCGCATAATTAAATCCAATAATTATTTCAGTTGTTTGAAATAATTTACTATAAGTGCCCCCTAAGAATAAAAGGTCGTCTAATTTGGGCTGTAATTTTTTATATAAATATTCTTGTAAAGGAAAATAATAATTTGGTTTATCATTAAACATACTGAAATTCTTATTATATCTATTTATTTCTGAAGATGCCATATTTAAGATATTTTTTGTTTCATTATTGAATACCCCAGCTTCAGATGTAATATTTAATAAATTCTTTAAAATAGTATAATTTTCTGATTCTAAACATGATAAAATCGAAGTTAAAAATAGTACATATATTGGATACCATCTCAAATCCAATAAAAATGAAATTCCACTTTTTGATTTTATACTATCTGTTAATATACAAAATACTTTTTTTACTATATTTACATATTCTGTATTTCCCCAATAACATATTACAATTAAAATACTTTGCAATGTATCTATAGTATCTTCATATTCTTTTATTCTTTTACTAAACGCATTTTCATCCTTATCATCAAAAGAATTTGTATTAATAATTTCTAATACTTTTCTTAATTCCTCATTTACTAGATCATAGACCTTTATTTTATTTTTATCATTTGATATCAAATCTTTTACTTTATCTACTAAGGTATTTGTATTTTCATCTAAAATATTTTTTGTTATAACTGAAGGTATAGTTATTAAAATATCATTATCTTCCTTTTTTGCATCTGCGAATAGTCCTAAAAATTCCTCTATATTGAAAATAAAATCTCCATCACCTTTAAAATATCCAAAATGTGGAGTTTGTTGTGAATACGTATCGTTAGATACCTTGTTATAAACATATGACATTAATGTATTAGCCGATAATAGCCCAGATTCTGATTTAGCTTTGCCGTTAAGTCCTTCAATAAAATGTCCAGTGAAAATAGAGTGATTAGGTAAAGGACCATTGCCATCACTAACAGTTTCATCTGCCTTTCCAGCTGTTAACACTTGTCTTGAATATCTTCTTAACATATCTTTTAAAAATCTAGTACTACCTGATAGAACATTTCTTGTAATTGCTAAACCACTATAACATGCATCCATAACAAATAAAATGTGTTTTGCATGTATAAGATCTGCATTTCTTGTAAAATCATCCCATCTTATTAATGTGTATAAATTTTTAACATTTCCATCATAAGGAATTAAATATCCAACATCCCCATTATTAGCAATTTCAGTATATCCATGTCCAGCATAAAAAACAAAAATACTATCCTCATTTTCTGTTTTTCTTGCATAATCCATATATTTATTCATGATATTATTTTTAGTTGCTTCTGTATTTAATAATAATTCAATGTTTTCAGACTTATAGTTAAACTTATCTATTAAAATGTTTTTAATCTCTTGTGCATCGTTACAAGCATATTCAAGATTATTTACATTTTCATACTCATTTATTCCTATAATAAGTGCATATTTTTCATTATACTTTGTTAGATATTCCATATTATTCAACCCTTCTATTTAGTTTTAGCAAACTTATTCTTGTTCTATATCTTATCAACTAAAATTTATATATTACTTTCGTAATTTAGTATTTCTTCTATTGATTTTATTAAATAATCAATAGAATTTCTCTTGTTTGCATTCAATATATTCTCAGAATCCATCTTCGCTATTAAAACATTTGCTACGAAAATTTTAACCTCTTTTTCTATCTGTTCATTCCAACTTTTAGCTTGATTTAGAAATGTACTTTCCATTCTCTCAGACCACTTTTTGTTGGTCTTAAAATTTCTGTTATCTATATCAACCCCATATTCTTCCTTTATTTCAACTCTATACGCTTCTGACAAAAAACAATCTTCAAATTCAGATTTAGCCATTCCAATACAATTTGTAAATATAGTGTTTTTTATTTCTAATAAATTACCTTTTTTAGCTAAATCAAAACTTTTATGTCCTTCATCATCATTATCCAGTAATACTAGATATTTGCACATATAATTTGACATTTGGTATAATCTCTCTGACAATTTAGATGCTCCAGATAAAGCTATTATTTCAAAACTTTTATCATCCATACTTTTCTTTATTTTTGCACTCATGCAGCAAAATATTTTTTCAAGAACTATTTTATCGGTTTGTCCTTCTACAATTAATACTTTATCAGCATTTATTAGATTATCAGTCACTCTAACACCTAATATATCTCTTATTTCTTTGATATTTTTAACAATTTTCGCTTTTCCATCATTTATTATTATATTCGATCTCAAATTCATTTTATTTACAAACAAAGGATTATGAGTCGAGACAATTACTTGGTTTTTTCTACTAAGTTCAATTATAACCTTATTCAATTCTCTAATTACTTCTGGATGCAAATGTGCCTCTGGTTCATCAATAGCTATTATCGAAGCACCTTCAATATTATACCTATCTGTCAACATAGCTAAGGATACCAAACTTTTAATCCCATCTCCTTTGTATTCAATTTTTGTGGGTGTTCCATCGTTAATAATTACATCTATATTACGTCTCAAATTAAATCTTCGCTGCTCCTCTTCAATTTTTAATTTAACATCAGTTATATTAGGTAAAAATTTAACCAAAACTTCCTTTATTTTTCCACCTATATTATTTAATATATCATTCTGTAAATTATTTATTTTTTCAATAGCTGCTAAATATTCATCTTGCTTTTCTATAATTCTTAATTCTTGTGATAAAGTCTCTTCAACTATATTTATTGCATCCTCTTCAGTTCTAATTGCAGAAATATAATTGAATTGTATTCTTTTTCTGATAAAATTATTGATTTCAATTTTTTTCTTAGTAAAATTAGCAGTTCCTTTTTTAGGAATAGTTATATCAGGAATATTGTTTTTTCCTATTTGTATTTGTATAGTTATTTCTCCACTATGTACTCTACTTTTTACTTCTCTTCTAAAATCTCTAACTTCGTTTTCATCAAGTTCAAAATCTAACTTAAATATAGTATTTAACCCATTTTTTCTATTTTGAAGATCTACTGGGAAATCTCTTTCCCAATCATAGTTATCAGTTTCATTTTTACCCTTATACATTGTCCTTCTATATCTACCACTAATTACTGACATACTTAGTGCTAAAGCTTTTATTATATTTGACTTACCTTCGTTATTTTTTCCTAAAAGAACTGTTGCATCATTTAAATTTATCTTATGTGCATTAGTTATACTTCTATAATTAGTTACAGAAAAAGAAATTAACTTCATTTGTTTTCTCCAATCATTTTTTAATATTACTATTAATTTTAATTAATTTATTATACCACCTTTATCGACAATATTCTATAGCAAATGCCGTCTAATTTTGTCGAAACAACAAAATACACCCTATGTTTTAATTATAGAGTGTATCATCTATTCAATTTATCATATAATAAATATTGTTGTTGTAAACTAAATTTAATTTGTATGCCTAAAACATATTTTTATACCTATTTTTACATTTTACCTGCTTCTATTGCTAAATTATATTGTTCAGAATGCGAAATATCTATTTTACTATACTCTTTATCTTTTAGTATCCAAAGACTATTTGGTAACAATATATATATTTCATCAAATGTATATTTGTATTCTGATTTCAGATTTTTATATATTATATTTATATCGCTTGCTCTTTCTTCATTGATATATGTTGTTGAAATAATAATAATTTTATTTATTTCTAACTTTTTAAAATCGTTGCTCTACAATTTTTTTAATTTGTTTTTTAAGCATTTTATTATTTTTTCTATATTATCATGTACAGTTCTACCAGAAATAAAATACTCTTCTACGAGTCCACCATTTCTTTTTATTTTTTTTAATACTTTATTACGATTTCTAACTTTATTGCTTTGTAATAAAGTTCCTAATACAAATGTTTCTTCATTTTTTTCGTCAGTTGCATTTGTTACTTCTATTCCTATTGTATTATCTTTAGATCTTAAATCAGGTTTATCATCTAATATTAATTTATAATTTAATTTATTTTCTAAAACTACTTTTGCATAGCATTCATAGTAATCTAATTTCATGTTACTTGATAATGGTTTTTTTTCTATCATACTTTTCTCCTAATTACTTTTCTTAAATCATATAATTAATAAAATCATAATTTATTTTTCCCATCAACTTATTCAAACTATTTGTAATATATTATATTTTCTCAGTATGCTTACATCCAGTACCATCTTCTTTATAATTAGTACATCCCCATAACTTTTTGGTTAAATCATTTCTTCTAGGTTTTATTATCATACAACCATCTTCACATTCACTGCAATAATGAATATCTTTTTTAACACTTAAATCATTAGTCATAAAATCACATATTTCAGGTTCATTTGTACATGCCCATATATTTATTTTTCCTTTTAATTTTTTAGGCATATATTTAAGTGGAAATTTACACACTGGACAAAATTTATTTTTCATTTCTATTTTTTCTTTTGATATTTTAGTATCATATTTTACTTTATCACTATAGTTTATCATTAATTCTTGTATGAATTTTGATGGTCTATTTAATGGAGATAATATATATATTCTATTTTTTGTTCTAGTAAGTGCTACGTAAAATAGTCTTCTTTCTTCAGCATATTCTAAAGGTTCTTTTGGAACTTCTTCTATTAAGTTAAGAATTGGATCGTTTTCTATTTGAGATGGGAATCCAAACTTACTGTTTGCTGCACTTATTAATATTACATCATCAAATCCTAAACCTTTTGATCTATGAGCAGTTAATATTGTCATATCTAATTCAGGATATTTATTACATCTTATTTTATCTTTAGCATATCTTTTTTCAAATTTTTCGGATTGTATTAATTGATATTTTTCAAATTCATATCTACAAATAAGTAATATTGATCCTTGACTTCCACTTTCTCTTACTATCTTATCTAATACTTTTATTAGTAATTCAATTTTATTTTCTGTTGCTTTCTTTTCATCTTCATAGCCATATATGTATATTGGGTTTGTTAGATGTTTTGGAGATATTAAATATTTCTTCTTTTGCATTGGATTCTTTTGTACAAAATCGCCTGCTACATCAATTAACTCTTTTGAATTTCTATATGTATGAGTTATTTGAAGTTCTTCTGCATATCCCATTAATTCTTTGAACTTTAAAAAGTATTCGCTTGTAGAACCAGCAAAAGCAAATATTGATTGCCAGTCATCTCCTACAGCTATTACTTTGCTATTAGTTACGCTAGATATTTTTTTAGTTAAATTAAATCTTTGTTTTGCTATGTCTTGATACTCATCTACTATTATATATTTGTAATTTAGCTTAATTTTATTTTTCTCTATATTATCTATTACATCAATAGCATTATTTATCATATCATTAAAATCTATTTTGTTTTCTTCTTTTAAAAATTTTTCATATTCAACATATACATATTCAGCAATATCTATAAATATTTTAGAACGAACATTATCTGTTCTATTCTTCAAATTATTAAAATCATCATATTTCATACCTAAGCCCTTAAATTTAGATATGAATTCAGATATAAAAAATATTAAATCGTTAATATACTTGTCCTTACATGTTTCTACTAATTTTTCATAAACTTCTTTGTAATTTCTATTTGTTAATACAAAACCTGCTTTTTCAAGTTCTTCTTTTAAATGAACTAACATTTCTCTTCCATCTTCATAATCTGGATAAGTAGTTATCAAAGTAGTATTATACTTTTGATGAAGCATAATTTTTTCATTCATATTTTTTTCATATATTCCTAATTCAAAAGGAGTAAATATTTTACTTAATTTATTTTTACTATACATACCAAAATGTTCTATGTATGCCTCTTTATCTCCTTGAGTTATATGAAAATCAGGCATATATGGTTTATTAAATAATTTAACTCTTTTATTATATGCTTCTTCATATTGGTATTCTATATTGTTTAAATACAAGAAATTAGCAATCATAACTTCTTGAACTGATCTTAAAGTTTCACCATTAATAGTTCTAACATATTTTTTTATTTTGTTAGCTTCAGTTTCAATATATCTTTCAATATTTCCTTTTAAAGTATTATAATCTCTTGTCTTTTTATCTTCTATATATTCACTTATATTTTTATAGTCTAATGCTTCTTCTGGTATGTTCATGTAATATGATAAAAAGTATAATATATTTTGTAATTGCTTCTCTTCTTTATATACTTTATTCATTATTATATCTGAAAAAACAGAGTATGTATTTTCTAATACAGAAGGTATACTAGAAGCTTCTTTTCTCATTATTTCAAAGCCTAATGAATGAAAAGTTATTACTTTAGCAGGTATATTCATTTGCTTATTTATTTTATCTACTAACTCTTTTACAGCTTTATTGGTATATGATATAACTATAATTTCTTCTGGTCTTACATTTTGTTTTTCAACTAAATATTTAACTTTAGCAGCAAGAGTAGTAGTTTTACCAGCTCCAGCACCTGCTACAACTAAACAATAATCTTCATCCACTAAAACACAATTTCTTTGTTCATCATCTAACTTAATATTTTTATCTACTTTTTTTAATATATTATCTAAATATTCTCTATATTCTTCTAATTTAGAATTAACAAAAGCCTTATTATGTCTTTCAACTCTAGCTTCAATATTATGTGAATATTCATCATTACACATATTTAATATATTAATATAATCCTTCTTTGATATATATCTATCTTCAAGTAATAAATTATCAATTTTGTATGAAATATCATTCATATAATTATCTCACCTTTTTCTTTTGTATTAAATTCATTTATATTTATTTCATTATACTATGAAATATTTTTTTTAGCAATAAAACCTTGTAATATTTTGTAAAATAATGTTTTATTCTTTGTAATTAATAATATATATAACCTTAGATTCCTCCTCTCATGTTTTGAACAATTTCAAGATGAGAAAATATCTAAGGTTACAAATTATTTTAAGGATAAGAAGCTGGTTAAGGTAGTTTTCAATCAATTTTATATTTTTATATATGTTTGTCCCTATAATATCCTTTCTATATTTTATTTATATTTGTGCGTATATTGTTCTCATTGCTTTATCATTTCTCTTGTATTGCGAATTATTATGTTCAAATATTTCATCAAGTATTTTTATGTTTTTCATTTCATTAGTTATCATCAATTTCCAACCCGTAGGTTCTCCAGACTTACTATAACCATTTATCTGAAAAGCTCTCAACAAATCGTTTCCGCTTGTTCCATTTCCATAACAATATGGTTCTACTATTCTAACTCCACCATCATAATATATTTCAAGTTTTTGTTTGTTATTTATTGCTTCTATTATACTACTATTTTTCATACTAACCTACTATATTATAGGGACAATAACGTTATGTAGTACTATGAATATTTTTTTCTAAATTTGTAGCATATCTTTTTTATTGATTATTAAAAATTATTTTTCCAGAAATTCAAGTATTTTAACTATTTTTTCATCATATTTTTCTCTGTCTACATATTTTGCTAATGCTCTTCCGATAATAGGTTTAGTGTACTTTGTTCCGGTTCCACTTGTTAATTCAATTAGTTCAGCGGAAAATTTATTATTATCAGTTTTACATTTATTTTTCAAATCATTTATGGCATCCTTAGTAAACTTATCACACATTTTAACGTTGCCCTTTTTTTCTTCAATCTTTTCTCTAATATCACTATCTGATAGCCCAGACTTTGCAAGATTTTTTAATAGTTGTTCAATATCTTTATCTACCTTATAATTTAGAAGTGCCTTATATATATCCTCTGTGTCAAAAGCATCTTCAAACTCTTTTTCTCCTACTAAATAATAGTCTTTATTTTCTTCAAAGTTTAACTCTCTAATTATTGTTTCAATATCGCTTTTACTATCTTTCATATCTGTATCAAATAGTGCTTTTGTACAATCTTTTAATCCTAGTTCTTTAATAGCTCTAGCAAATCCACATGAATTTGAAATACCTTCAATATTTATAACTTTTATTAATCTATTTTTTAGATTAGATTTATGATATTCTTTAAAATATCCTTCTATAAAATTAACTTCTGTGTCTCCTTCAACTAACAATATTTTTCTGGCAAAAAATAGATTTATATTCTCAACACCTAATTCTTGTAGAATTTCTTCTATTCCTTCATCACTAATACTTTGTATTTTAGTTGTATCTTCATCTTTCCTTACTAAACTAATTCTGTCCGTAGAAACAGAATTTATTATAAAAGGAGAATGTGTTGTAATAATAATTTGTTTATCTAATATTTTTTTGAATATTTCTAATAACTCACATTGGGCTTTTACATGTAAATGAGTGTCAGGTTCATCAAAAAGATATATAGACTCTCTTGTTTCCTCTTTAGAGTTTATTTCAAATAAACTTAATGTTATTCTTCTTTTAGTACCATCTCCAAGTTTATTAAACTCAATTGGATTATTATCATTCCCAACTATAGATATGCTGGTATTACATTTAAGGCTAGCAAATTGTACATTTGGTTCTGCTATATCTAATCGATTTATATTATTATTATATTTTTTGAAGTTTTGTATATTATCTACTTCATTTAATGTAGTTCTAACATTATTTATATGATTTGCAAATCTTTTTTCGACGTATTCTTTCACTGTTATGGTAGCATTTTCAACTTTTTCATTCCAAATTTCTTTACAAAAATTGTTAATATACGCCTCATTAACGTACTGATTTATATCATTTATAGTTTTTCCATCTAAATATTGAAAATTATATTTTTGTAAAATAGTACTATCCTCTACAGGATTACCACTTACAATCAATTCATCTATTTTAGTAGTAATCTTTGATTTAGCCCTATCTACTTCTCTTATTGCAGCTGTAATTTTTTCATTAATTATTAAACCTAATTTTTTTATTTCTTCCATATCATCTAGTGTTTGTAATATTGTTTTTTGCTCCTCTAAATATTCTTTTTTAAATACATATTCTTTCATAGGCTTACTAATATCATCTCTATTATAACTTACTTTAATTGTAACTATATTCATTTTCAATATAAATTCCGTAGCATTCTCATTAATTCTTATATCCATTATTTCTAGTGTTTTTTTATTAAACATAATAGATAATGCATCTAATAATGTAGTTTTCCCAGAGTCATTTTCGCCAATTATCAAATTCATATTAGGTTTGAAACTCACTTTTTCATCTTTCCAACTTCTAAAATTTTTAATTTTTATTTCTTCTATCATATTTCACCTTTTAACATATACATAAATAATATTTATATATGATATTTTCCTCTCCTCTTATTTATATGCATAAATTATATCACTTCCATCGACAAGATTATATAGCAAATGCCGTCTAATTTTGTCGAAACAACAAAATACACCCTATATTTTAATTATAGAGTGTATCATCTATTCAATTTATCATATAGTAAATCTTGTTGTTGTTGTCAACTGCAGTCAATTTGCAGTCATTGCCTCTTTAACTAACCTGCAACCCTTGATGCACCTAAGTTTGTCCATTTGGGTGCTACTTTCTTTGCAGGGATAATGTATTACTTAAAACTTTGTTACCATAACAACCTGATATATAAACAGATACTATAAAAAATTATAGTATCTGTTTAATCATGTTTTTTCTTTCAGTATAGTTAATATACCTATGCTTTAAATTAATTAATATTGATGCTTTCCTTCTCAGAGTTAATTTCTATTACGGATATTTCGCGTAAATTTAAAATGCCCCTTATAAAGTAATATTCACCATGTCCAGCTCCTCGTGTAATGTTCATTAATGTACCGTGTATATTGTGTAATCCTGATGAATATTTTCTGTTTTCGTTTATTGGTTCATCAGGTAGTTTAATTGGTCCAAATATTGGAAATGTAAATATTCCACCATGTGTATGTCCTGATAATGTCAAATCTACAGAGCCTTTATTTAAAGTACCGTTCTTTAATTCATTATGCGGACTTGAATGCGACAAAAGTATTTTGTACATTTGTTTTTCTTTTTGTAGTTCGTTTATTTTTTCTAATTGTTTGTGTTTTTCCTCCTCTGTTATCCTATATACGAAATCATAAGTTGTAAACATTATTTTGTCTTTTGTTAGTACTTCACCAGACCTCAAAATTCGTATTTTGAGTTTTGCCATAATTGAATTTATATAATTTTCATTATCTACATGCTCTAATTCATGATTTCCCATAATAAACACTATCTCTACACCAAATAATTTTAATTTTTCCAAAAAATTTTCTAATTTTCTTATCTTCCTATAGTTTATACGATCTTTTAATATATCCCCATTTATTACAATTAGATCAATTTTTTCTTTTTCTAAAACATTCCGTATTGAATTCCAACAATCGTACTGCAGATGTAAATCTGCAAAATGTAAAATCTTATACTTTCTGCTAACCTTTGATGTAAATAGACATAACCTTTCAGTACGAATTACAAAATTGCTTATTAGAATACAGACAAAAAATAATATTCCACATACTAGTAAAAGTATTTTGATAATAATAATCATACTACCACCTCCAAATTATTTGCATTAATATTATAACATATTTTAAGAGAAATTGCAAAAAATAAATGTTATTTTAAAATCTAAAAATTTTATACTGATTTATTAAAGATACTTAACCTCATATATTAAATCAATAAATTTTAAATTTTTAGAAATATGAGCTTTTATTTTTTATATTTCTATAATATTATATGGTAAACTTAAATTATCAATAGGAGAATATATTTATAGAAGAAAATGAAAAGGATGCTGAGAAAGAAGTAGAAAAAGACTTTAATTGTAAATATGTTAATACTGCATTTAATTTTTTATCAATTGTATTTTTCAACATAAAACTACACCCCTAACATTAAACTTTTTTGTCTAATATTTTGGGTGCAGTTCACTATTGACATTGAGCCAGCAACAGATACTTTTGAATATCTGTTGCTTTATATATTTAAATCTTAAAATTGCTTAAATAAATACTTTCCTGCATAAATTTCTCTATCAGACTTATTGCTAAAATCATATGCTTCATTTTCATAAAGATTAATTTTATCTTGATAAGAGGATGTTGAAATTAATTCATATGTAGCAGTTGTATTATCTACATATTTAATATTAATAGTCGTTCCATTTAACCCAATACTTGAAATTATTTTACTATTTACTAATTCTATTTTATTATTAATACTAGAATCTAATTTATATAGTTTATTTGTTTTTGATACAAAGTAACAATCACCATAACTATAATATTGGAAATAATATTGCAGTACAAATTTACTATTATTTTCATCAAGTATATAACTTCTAGTTAAATCTTCATTTTTTATATAGTTTTCATTAGTAATATAATATCCGTATTCATATGGACCAACTACAAGAGTGGTTTTATGTGAGTTACGTTCTTCATAAGTTAAACCAAGTTCTGCTGTAATTTCCTTTGTATCACTATTATAAAGATCATTTACTTTAACTAAACTACCATTATCTAATAATACATATACGTCATTTCTAGTATATTGTATCTGAGGACTAGTATCAATGTTTCTTGTTAGCTCAATTGCTTTATTATTAGAATTTAATTTAAATATTTTGTTAGAACCATCTACTCCCACATAGTATAAATTATTATTCGTAGTTAATACAATTATATATTCCATCACTGGAGCTTGTGGGGACGGTACACATTCAAAATATTTCACTTTCTCATTATTAGGTAACTTCTTTACAGTAATAGCTCCAGGTATATCATAATTATTTGTTTCCGTATTCCAATCAAATAATTGCATAGTTAAATCTAAATTAACATCTATCAATACCTTACACCAATTTTCATCATATTTTATATTTGTGCTCCATTTCATATCAGGATATTTGGCATATGGATCATTTATGTTTGATTGATTATTTGTATTATCTATTGTATTGCTAGTTGTAGTGTTTGGTGAATTAATATTTAAAGTTAATCTACCAGATACCACTAATATTATAAGTACCGTAGTTACAATTAAAATTAATACTATTATTATAATTAAAATTTTTTCATATTTATTATTTCTTTCCATTATTTCCCCTCCTATTATAATAATATAATATATCTTATTATATTTCAATAGGCAAATTAAAATATATAGATATATTATTTTGTTTTGCAATTGATTTATTAAATCACTATTAATTATTTAACAGTTACTAAACCAGTTTTATCTATATACCAATTTCCTTTTGGTAAGCTGATTCCAAGTGACTGTTTGTCTATAATATATTTTTTACTACCTACCATGGCATATGCACTACCTTTATTTATACTTCCAGCTGTTATAACAGGTTCACTTTTGTTTTTATTTTCTGCTGTTATCTTTGCAATATAAAGAGTTACTGATGATTGGACAAACTTCTTATCTGAAACTGACATGGCATTCATAGCTCCATTAATTGGATTACTGTTATTTAATTGAATTACATTCAGCATAATTAGCATTAAATATATTATAAATGGTACAACAATTATTACTGCAATTATTATTATTACTTTTTTAAAATTCATAAAATCACCCCTTATATGATTCATTTTATTATCTTGATATTTGTTATTGATTGTTATTCTAATAAATTATTTAGAGAACAAATATATTAAAATTTAACATATAGTATAATTATTAATTTTTTTCATTCATATCTCAAATATTTTACAAATACCTATATAATAATATCATAAATTACAAATTAGTCAATTGTTTTAAATAAATATATTAAATTTTATTGATTTAATATATTTCAAAATTAGAATTGAATACTTGAAAAAAGCTCTAGCTTTTTTTTCAACCCCAACGATTGACATTGAGCCCTTTTTGTCTAACATTTTGGGTTCAGTTCCCTTTCACAGGCTCTTAATTAATTTACCTATTATAATTATAACAATTATATTATATAAAGTATATACCTTATTGTCCCATTACTAAATCATATAACTTTCATTATAGAGTGCATTTATTTTTCTATATATCTCCTAATAAATCTTGTTGCTATCTACTGCAGCCAATTTGCAATCATTACCTCTCTACACACAACCTATGACCCTGCGGTTCTATGATTTGCTTATTGTGTGCGGTCTTCCTTTACATAGTTAGAACTAGAACTATTTGATTATGTTAATTGGTATAATAATATTAAAATTCGTGGTTATTTGAATTATTTAGCACCAATTCAATATAAAAAAGTGTCCTTATAGAAATTGTCTAAAAAAGTATTGACAATTATTTGTACATAGATTATAATATAACAATAATAAGATGACTACAGTAAAAATATAGTTTTATTGAGACAAGAAAATATTAAATGAATTTAAAAAGAAGGAAAACCAATGTTTGATACAAAAAGTGTCCAGCAAACGGGGTCCACCTTAGTAAGGAGTAAAATATTTATGAGTAGTTTTAATGATTATTGTGAAACAATAAAATATAACAATGAAATTTTGGCGATATATTTTAAAATGAATATAGAAGCTAATTCATATTATATATGCGAAAATTATAGAGTATTTAAAAATGAAAACAATGATTATGTAGAAGTT
The DNA here is from genome assembly GCA_028684095.1 of Clostridia bacterium. Classification (GTDB taxonomy): domain Bacteria; phylum Bacillota; class Clostridia; order TANB77; family CAG-465; genus RGIG5057. The sequence continues at coordinate 5,997 of JAQUGQ010000006.1, read as the reverse complement.
AAAGATAAGAAAATTTTACAAATAATTAGAGATATGGTTATTTGTAAAAAACACGAGGGCTTATATGGAAAATAGTAAATATGAAAAATTAGATTTTAGTAAAATACTTTTAAAAAGATTTAAAAAATTGACTCCTGTTCTTAATGAATATTTTTCAAGAGTGAAAGCAGATTTAAATTTAAGTGATGAACAAATAAATCACAAAGTAAACTTACTTTGTAAAAATGTAAATGGAATTAAATTTCAAATTCTCCCTGTACCAGTTATAGGTGGATTTGATTCCAAAAGTCATAAAATTTATTTAAATGCGAACTTATTTAATTATCAACAAGATTATGAAAAATTATTTGGTGTATTGACACATGAATTAGATCATGCTTGTAGTTACAATGAAGAAGATAAAAAATCTGGAATGTATAAAATTCAAGGTGATAACATTCTTGAAAATAATGAGCAAGATATAATATTAGATGAAATGAGAACTGAAATTGGTGCAACTAGAAGAGTATTTAATGATAATTATATAGATGATGAAAAAATGATTAGAAAAACATCCGGTTATAATAAGGGTTTTACATTATTTACTACTGTGCTACAAAATAGTTTAGGTATAAACGAAAAAGAGTTTTTAAAAAAATCAGATCAAGGAAGATATGCTTTCGACAAACAAATGGAGTCTAAATTTTTGGATTCGAAAGATTACTATAAATTTATGGAAAAATTTTCATTACATACTAGTATATTATTTAACGAGTATATTGAAAAACGTGAGAACCCCTCTTTCCTTTCTGATGAATTTGGAGAAAGTTATAATGAATTTAGAAAATTAAGCTATGTAGGACTTAACTTGAGAATGGAAAAAGATATTTTAGACGATCCGAATTTAAATATTGATGAATATGTAAAAAACATGCGATATTCAATAGAAGAAAATAAAAGTCATTTTAACTTTTTCGAAAAAGAAGCATGTAGAGTTTATGATCATAACGGTTGTTGTTTTGCTTATACACCACCTAATAAACCCTCTAATGCACAAAATATGTTGGAATCCAAAATATTATATTTGGAAATGCTATTAGATAATAAGGAATTATTAGGAGATAAATATAATGATTCAATAAACAAAATTACTTCAATTAAAGAAGCTTCAGAACTAAAAGATTATGCAAAAGAACAGTTGAATTTAGAATTTAAAGATAATCAAGAAATTAAATTTGAAAAAGAATTAGATTCTAAAACAGTAGCTAAAAGAAAATCCGAAAAATGTAATTCATATAATTGGAATAATTCAGAAATCGAGATGAATTTGGAACATTTTTTAGATATGAATAAAAATAAGATATGGAATAGATTAATGGCAAGAATTATGAGAAATTTATATCCAAACGAAATAGATAAAGTAAATTATTTAAATAAAAAACAAATACTTGAGAAAAAAACAAAGAATAAAAATGATCAGAAACTAATGGATAATCCTATTAAGAGTCAGGATGAAATATTAAATCTAGATAAAGATAGAATTATTGCATCTCAAAATCAAGAAGTTCAAAAATCAGAAAATATAAGATAAATTATATGAAAGAGAATTTTACATTAAAAATTGATATGGATGTTATATTTTAATTAATATAGCATCTTTTTTATTCAATTAAATTATACAGTATTTTATTATATAACAATATATTTTCATTTCATTTTTTCAGCATTTTCTGATATTTATTTGATTTTTTTGGGATTTTTATGATTCTACAATAAATGTTTGGGAACAGTCTATAATGAAACATATACTTTTTTAACTGTTTTTCATTAGTAACTTAAAAAGTATAAAATGTAGTGCCCTAGAAAATTATCTTTCTAAGACACCACATTTTATAACCACTCTATATAAATACTTTATTCAATAACGTTACATTCACTTGCAAATTTAAAATTTTCAACTCCATCTTTTGTTCCATATACTGTAACTTTATACTTTCCAGTTGGAACAGATTCTAGACCATCATTTTTAGTAAATGAAATGTTAAGATATCTATTGCTAATTTCTTCTGTTAATGTATAATTTTCATTAATCAATGTTTCATCTCCGTAAGTCCAAACATAATTAATTGTTGTTCCTACAGGAATATACACACATTCAAGTACATAAGATACTTCGTCTGTAGGTTTAAATGTTTTAGTTTCTGTTAATGGTTTATATGTCACATCATCAATTTCAGAAGCAAAAACTGCCCTTGAAATGTCAACTCCATCTTTAACAACTGATATATCAGTTGTAGTAGTAAAATTACTTGCTCCTGCTGGTGACATTAATATAATTAATAATATTAATATAATTGGCACAAAAATCATTGTCATAATAAATTTGAATATTTTTTCATATATTTTTTTTCTTTTAACAATTAAAGCTATCATAACTATGGTTGACAATATAAAAGATATAGTAGTTCCGCTAGCAGAAATAAATAAAAGTATAATTAAAGATGTAAAGACTGCCCAAATCCAAAATATTATTGGTCTTATTTTATTTGTTTTGTCAACATTTTTAGTAGTTTCTTCTGTTTTATTTTTAACTTCAGAATCAGTAGTATTAATGACATCTTTAGTAACAATATTTTCTTGTTTTTGATTTGGATATAATGCTTTTTTCTTCATAATTACTGTTTTAAACTTCCAACTATTTTCTTTAGCAATATCTTTAAATGTCTTTGGCACCGCACCTAAATCAATAGTATATTCAAAAGCTTTACCATCTATACCATAACCTACACTTTTAACTTTTCTAAACAAAGTAGTTCCACTTTGAAAACTTGTTTCTGAATCTGAACCAAAAGAAAAACCACTACCTATATCTTTTGTTGTTTCGTAATAGTATATTGTTGATTCTTCTTCAGAAAAATAAACAAGAGCATGAAATTCTATTTTCTTTTCTCCAGTTGACCATTTTGCATCTAAAAATTCTTTGTCAATCTTTATATCGGTAATACCACCTAGTTCACATTCAATACCATATTCAGATAATTTTGATACAATTTTTTCAATAATATCTTTTTTCATTTTACATCACCCTTTCAAATTTATTTATAAACAATATATATTGTTTATTCAACCCAAATACTCTCTACATATTTATCAAATATTTTATTTAATTCTTTTCCATTATTATCATATACATATACACCTGAATCTGTTCCATAATTTATTACGATATATATATATCCTTTATTGATAAAAATTTTCGAAATATTTTTATCAATAATAATTTTATTATCTGTTCCATCTGTTTTTACTTTATATAATTTATTTCCATCATTTATATTTATATAATAAACATAATCATCTATTACATCAAAAAATGTTTTTCCATTACTTTGATAAGATGTGTTTGTATTATAGTTAAGACTATTATCTAATATTTTGTTCTTTGAAGTTCCATCTTTTTTTATTCTATATAAATTAAAATTGTCCTCAATATTAGTATAGTATATATAATCTCCAGCTATATTTATATATGCTGCTGAGCCACTTTCAAATGTGATTTTATTCTTACCATCTAAATCAAATTTCAGAATTTTTCTTTCAGTTATTGCATCCATAGATACTTCAAATAATCCATCCTTATCAGCTAAAATTTGACTAGGAATATATTCATTGATTATATTTAAATTTGTTCCATCACTATTTATTGAAGCAAGTTTTGCAAAAACATCATCACTTGCATTTGAATTATCTTTGCTATAGTATACTTTTCCATTATACATGTTATATTTATTTACAAAATTATCTGTAGTTGAACCAGTAATATTGATATATGAATTACTTTCACCATCTTTAAAATCTGATTTAAATTTATATACACTACTATCCTTTATACCATAAATATATCCATCAAAATACTGTATTGAACCTATATCACCTACTATATTTCTAGCATTTTTTCCATCTGACTGAATTGCTCCGGTTACAGAATTCATACCTTCTGTTGTAAAATTTGTGTATGAATAATATATAGTACTTTGAGGTAAGTTATTTTCTGTAGAAGTGTTTAATCCATTTACATTATTTTGTGATTTGTCAACGTCTGAACTTTTATTGTCTTCTGTTGAAAATATACTAAATATAATTACTAGTATTATTAGTACTACAATTATACCCCATAAAACTTTTTTGTTTTTCAGATTTGAAAAACTAAATATATTTTTGTTATCAAAATCATCCATAATAAATCCTCCTTTTATAATATATATGATATTTTTTTATAATTAAATTATATCAGTAATAAATTCAAATGTCAATATATGTTATTGTAATACTTGTATTATTTAAAAAGTAAATATACGTTAATACTTTTCTGTACTAAAGTAAAGTTTTTTATTCATTGCGTATTTTAAAATATCACTTAATAACCTTGAATCACCATACTATTTAATTACATTTTACTGTACTTATCATCTAAATATTTGAATAATATACTATATTCTTCATCATGCATAAGCAAATCTTTTTGTTTACTAGAAACAAGCTTTTCTAATTTTTTATAATACACATATTTAACTTCTGATACTTCATTATCTTCAAAAATATACTTATTAATATCTATATTAATTTCAATCAAATATACATATGCAAATTCTCTATTTTTAGTATTTTTGATACTTTTTAATGTTTCTAAATATTCAAATTTTTCTTCACTTACCTTTATACCTAATTCTTCTTGAAGTTCCCTAATTGCTCCATTAATAGCAGTTTCACCTGTACTTATATGTCCAGCACATGATATATCCCAGTAATTAGGATGATTCTCTTTTGTAGCACTTCTTTTTTGTAATAACAATTCTTTTTTATCATTTATTATCCATACATGTACTGTTCTATGATATTTCCCATTTGTATGAACTTGTTTCTTTTCTTCAACTTCTCCTGTTGCAATATTATTTTCATCCACTATATCTATATACTCCATTATATTATTTCCCCATTCATTTACAAATCTTTATATGTACTTAATTTGTATTTTTTATAAAAACCAGTTTCTTTTAATTTTTTAAGTTCATTTATTTCTTCTTCACGTGATAAATGACTAGTTCTATTTCTAGTATCATCATCTATGTACCCTACATGTGTCATTATCTCTATACTGTTTGCCTCTTTATTACTATCAACATATTTTATTATTGTTTTATATTGTGCATTACCTTTATAGAAATCACTACACCAATAATCAGTTGTTTTGATATTATTTGTTTTTGCCTCATATCTTGCTTCTTCGTTATCACTTCTAACTGGTAATTTATATTCTAAAGCTAAATCAAAAAAAACTTTTCTAAATATTGTATTACTCATTAAATCATGATGACAATCTAAATGATCTATAGTTACATCATATTGCTTTAATTTTTCTATTTGACTTTTAACTTCTTTATATACATCTATATAATCAAATTTATGATTTTCCCATTTTCTTATATAATTAAATACACCGTTATTATCAACAATACTAGGAACATTATGTGATATAGGTTTACCAACAGTTATATTAATATGTAGACCTAAACCAAGTTTTTTATTTTGTTTCCATAGTTTTATAGCATCTTCAGCATAAGGCATATTAATCATTATTGTAGTAGTACTAATTAATCCTTCATTATATGCATCTATAATACCAATATTTATACTTTTTGAAAACCCAAAATCATCGGCATTTATAATAAGTTTCATTCTCATTTCTCCCCTTTTTATCATTTTATTGGTAATTATATCATATTAGTCGAACAAAAACAATAAATATTTATTTTAATATAAAATAATATAGTTTGGTGCCTATAGAGGGACTAGAACTAATATAAGGTTAGTCAAGGTATTAGTTATATAGTAAAATAAACATCCGCCTGTAAAACAGGCGGTATTATTTTCGCCCTATAAGGGCATGATACTTGCGAGTACCTAAAAGTACACATTATTACGACAATCGCAATTTATACTCTAGCTACCCTTAAAAGG
>JAQUGQ010000017.1 GCA_028684095.1 Clostridia bacterium | reverse complement strand
ATTCTTCTACAACTTTTAACTTAAACTCTTTAGAGTATGTTTTTTTAATACTTCCCATAAAAAATCCCCCTTAAAGTATTATACACCTCTTTCTTTAAGATGTCTACTTTAAGGGGAACAGTTCATTATACTATCTAATTTACTCATTTCAAACTGCACTTCCATTTTACTATAATCATCAAAAAACTTTACATTTGAACTGTTAAGCATGTTAATTACTCCTTTCATAAAATAATAATTATATTTTAATACCGATTTCAATTTATGAATTAATTATACCACAGAATATAGTATTTTACAATAAAAAAATATAATAACATTGAATTTAGAAAATTTTCATGTTAAAATATAGAGATATTAGGAGGATATTAAATTGGAACATATAATATTAGTAAATCCTGTTGCTGGAAGAAAAAAAGGTGAAAAATATGGAATTAGAATACAAATATTATTAAAAAAAAATAATATTATATCTTCTATTCATGTGTCGAAAGGTCCTGAACATCTAATTGAACTTGCTAAAGAATTCTCTTCACTAACTAAATGTAGATTTTATAGTGTTGGTGGAGATGGTACATTAAATGAAATTATGCAAGGAATTATAGGAACAGATTCTGAAATAGTAGTTACAGCTTGTGGAACAGGAAATGATTTTGTAAAATCAATATCTAAATACAAAAGTATGAGGAAAATTATAACAAACTCAATTAATGCCCATTCTACTGATATAGATATAATGAAACTAAATAATAATAACTATTGTATTAATATACTAAGTGCAGGTTTTGATGCTATGGTTGGTAAAAATGTAGATAAATTTAGATGGTTACCTGCAGTATCAGGAACAGTAAAATATAACTTATCCATATTATACACCTTATTTGAAAACAAAAATTTTAAATTTAAAGTAAGATTAAATGATAAAGTTATAAAACAAAACTTTACTTTAGTAGCTATTTCAAATGGTAAATTTTATGGTGGTGGTATATGCCCTTCTCCTGAAGCTAAAATAAATGATGGTTTGCTAGATATTTGTATGATTGAAAGTACATCCATAATTACAAAACTTGTACTTCTTCCTAAATACAAATCAAGTAAACATATGAATTTAAAACAAGTAAAAATGGAAACAACAAAAAAAATCACCATAGTATCTAATAAAGAATTCCCTGTTAATGTTGACGGTGAAGTATTTTATACTAAAAAATTAAGATGTGAAATTATACCAAATTGTATAAAAATAGTTAATACTTAAAAATAAATACATATAAAAAAACACTTTTCCTTTTATTTTAAAAGAAAAGTGTTTTTATTTCTAACTATTTACCCAACTTTTTTTACTTTCTTCATATTTACTTATTATTTGTCTTTTAATTGACCATAAAATATATACTGAACCTACTAAATTAAATAACATATAAAAAGAAATACACATTACTCCATCAAGAAACATTACTATATTACCTTTTCCATTAGTAAAAAATTCTATTATTAATGATATTCCTATACAAGGAATAGTTGATGTCATAGCCATAATCAAAAGTATATGAATGGAAGCTGAGCTACTTCTTTTTATCATGTATTTAAATATTAAAAATATAATTATTGATAACGTTATTCCTATTATAAAACCATATAATATCATATTATATACCCTCCATCTTAATTATTTTTTTGCACTTTTAATCAGTATTTCAATATTTGTTATTATATTATTTTTAATATTTTCTTGACCAAATTGCTTTTCAACTTTATCTGTTATACCAAAACATAATGCATATACAAAAAACTTTTCATATATCTTTACATATTTCATATCTTTATAATCCCAAGCAGAAAAATCTAATAAAAAGTTATATAATCCATTTAACATATTCATTTCTTGTAGATATTTGTCTTTAAAATATTTTCCACTTTTAACTACAGATTGATATATAAAAGAAATAGAATGTATAAGCCACATTACAAATAATATTGTTCCTAATGTACCGGCACCTGATAATACAAAAAACGCTATAATTAGTCCCATATATGAATAGAATATCGATATATAATCTAACACCATATATCTGACTTCAAAATCTTTTAATTTTATTTCCTTATACATTTTTTTGTCTATTTGACACTCTATTTTTTCACACATATGATTTATAATAACTTTAGTTTCATAATTATTATTTATATCTTTAATTCTTTCAGATAAATTAACCTTTTGTGAATCTTTAATATTATCAAAAAGAAATTTTACTATCTCTTGTTCATGTGTTTTAAGATTATTAAAAATATCTTTATCTATTATATTTAGAGTAATATAATACTGGTCATCTAGCATTTCTATATTAAACACACTTTTCTGCTCTAATAAAAATATTGTTGCTATAATCCCATTAATATTAATATCTGTTTTATGTAATAAATAATCTGCATATATTGGATCTATATCTACAAACTCAGCATCTCTCCAATATTCATAATCAGTTATTTTATCTAAACTTAGTCTATATTTTTTCTTTATAGCTATTATTACTGATAAGTTTAATACAATTAGAATTAAATATATAATTATTGCTACTTCTATACCTTTTTTACTTCCAAAAATATAAAGCATACCACATATAGTAAATATCAAGAAAACATAAGCAAATATTCCCCATATTATTTTTTTGTATTTTTTCATATTTTTACCCTTTCTTAAAATTTACAAACATATCATTTTATAATATGCAATAATACCTGACACAACTAAATATTCTCGTTACATCAAGTACTATCATTTTTATTTATATTATATATAGTTTACATTCTCATCTAATTTTTCAATTACATCAGCAATATTATCTAAAAGTACAACCTTTATTGTCTTTTCTTTAACATGTTTGTTTTTACGTATAATTTCACATAGTTTCTTAAGATTTTTTGAATCTTGTCTAAATAACTCTGCTTTATCTTTATATCTAACAGAAAACATATTAACTAAATTATATAAATCGTAGTTTGATGTAACCTCTAATTTAGTATATAAATCTTCCATATCATATTTTGAAAATACAGGTAAATTTTGATAATCTCCTATTATATCTTTATAGAATTGTTGTATATTACTTGGTAAATTTTTAAATAACTCTAAAGCTTTTTTAAGTGACATATCTTCTATTACTTGTCCTTTAATTTTCATATATTGATTTTTGATTTCAGCTAAATCTTTATCTTCTATTTCAATATGCAGATTTTCTGAATCATTTTCATTTATATCAGTAAATTTAGAAGCTGATACCTGCATTCCTAGTATAAATGATTGTTTCAAATCAGTTATAGACATATCTAAAAGACCACTTGTTACAAAATATTTATATATAGAGAATAATTGCATATGCTCTTTAAATTCAACTTGTCCAAGTTTTATTTCATCTAGCACTTGTCTAACCAACATATTAAATTCATAATCAGATATTTTTAAATATTCACCATTTAAAATTGTATAATATTTTTTGTTATTATGAATTTTAGCAGTATCAATAAAATCTGTTGCTTCTTTCATATTATCTTTATATAATTTTTCATCAAAGAATCTAGTTCTTATATATACTTCAACAAATTTAAAGAATTTAAAATTAGATGTATTATTTAAAAAGTACTTGTTATCAAATTCTCTCAAATAAAATTGACTTTTATCATTCAATATTTTTGAAGTGAATACAACTGAATTATATTCTGAATTATTATCGATTTCTTTTAATTTTTCTTTAGATATATTACCTGCTTTTATTTCAAAAGATACAGCTATTGTAAACGTAATTAAATTTCTTAAAACGTTTATTGGTGTATCAGGAAAATCTCTGATTATATTATCAAATATCTTTTCAAAATCAGTTAATGAGTGTTTTAAAATTCTTAAGTTTCTAGTTTCTGATTTATTAAATGCAGCAATTATTAATGAAGTATTACGTTTGAAGAAATCAGATAATTTCTCATTATATGAATATTTCATTATCATACCACTTAATATATATGAATATTCAGGAATATATTCAAAAGTTTCACCAATTAACTTTTCTTTTATTCTTTCATAAGCATTTGCTTTATCAAATATTTCAGCTATTTTTTCTTCTATTAGATTTCCTATAGGAACTGGTGATTCTTCTTTATCTCCTATTTTAAATTTAGACTTTACAGTAACTTTTAATTTATTTTCTTTATCTAGTATATATGCTGCAATTAAAGTTTTAAATTCAACATTTGTATTTTTAAATTTAGTTGCAAGCTCTTTTTCATTACATATAACTATTGTCTTTATACCATCATGCTCAACAAAATTATTAATATATCCAAGTATATCTATAACATCTACATTTGCTCTTTCTAAATCGTCAAAACATAGTATTTTATTATCGATAGCAAATAATTTTGAAAAGTCAACTTTTTCAGAATTAAATGACATTGTACCAAACATATTAGCCATATCAAGTCCAGTTTTAACATATTCTGGTATTAAATTTCCTTCTCTTGTATCTACAAATTTCTTTAACGTTTTACTTATCATAGGATTTGTTTCAATAAATATTTTTTTACTAATCTCCTCTAAGCTATTTATCCCATACAATGACATATATATTGTCTTGTAATTTTTACCATTAACAGTTATAGACTCTAATCTTGATCTTAACTTGTTATTCCAAAAATATGTTTTTCCACTTCCCCATTCACCGTTTAACATTATTGCATAATCAATATACGGTTTTCTTACATAATCACATATGCATTCTATTAATTCTTCCATTTCATAACCACCCCAAATTATTTATATTTTATCATAAATATAAATAATTATCAAACGTTTTTACAAATTGTTTTCTTTTTTTACAAAAAACATTTGTAAATTATCGAAATTTGTGGTAAAATAATTTCAGAAATGAGGATGAAAATGAATACTGCATATATAATTGTGCATGGTTTTGGTGGTAACCCAAAAGATGTATATAGTATAAGAGATAGTTTATTAAAGTATGATATTAATGAAAATGATATGTATCTACCACTGTTATTTGGTCATAGCATGGAAGAAAGAGGATTTGTTTTTGGAGTTAGATATACTCAAATGGTACAACATTTGAAGGAATATATATCAAAAATATCAAAAAACTATGATGAAATAATTGTTGTTGGATATTCTATGGGAGCACTCCTTTGTATGTGTACTTCAATGGAAATAAAAATAGATAAACTAATTCTTTTAAATCCACCTATTCACATATGGGATTTTGATAGCTTTAGGTTTTGGTTTGATGATGACATAAGAAAAAGAAGATTATTTCATACAAGAACTGTACTTAGATCAATTAAGTATAGGGTAATAAGGAATAATTTAGAGTTAAGTAGATTAAGACACTTTACAATAAATAATATAGCTAAAATTACTTCTGATACATATGTAATTCAATCACTACATGATTATGTTGCAAATCCAATGAGTGGAAAGTTTGTATATGAAAATATATCATCAAAAAGAAAAGGTATAAGCTATTATAAAAGAACATCACATTTTATACCTAATGAAAAAGATTTAGATATAATTATTGAAGATATATATAATTGGATACAAAAAAAGGATTCATAAATTAATATGAATTCTTTTTAAATTTAAAAATCTTGTAGTTATAAATACCCTATTTAATATTATTTGGTTATATCATACTTTAAGATGCCTAGAAAAGTATAAATACAGCTATATTATATCATGTTTTACATATTTTATTTTTTTGTAATTTGATGCTTTAAACCTGTTTTTCTATTGTTTTCTTCAATATTTTCTACCATGAAATTTATAATATTCCTATTGCCAATTAATATTAAAATTTTTTTTGCACGTGTCATAGCTGTGTATAATAAATTACGAGTAAATAGTTTAGGGTATCCACTATATAAAGGAATTATAACATAGTCGTACTCACTACCTTGACTTTTATGTATTGTAACAGCATATGCATGTTCTAATTCATCTAATTCATCAAACTTGTAATCAACTTTTTTATCATCATCAAATATTATAACCATATACTCTAAAAGATTATCAATATGACTTATATACCCTATATCACCGTTATATATTCCTGTACCTCTTACATCATTTTGGTTATATTCTCTATCATAGTTATTTATTATTTGCATAACTTTATCATCTTCTCTAAAAATTTTTCCTCTATGTTCTTTAGAATGTTTTTTAGTAGTTTTAGGATTTAATATATTTTGTATTGTTTTATTTAACGAATATGTACCAAGTTCATTTTTTTTAGTTGGAGTTAAAACTTGTAAATCAGTCATAATATTTATATCAGCAAAATTAGATAATCTATATGCTATAAGTGAAGATAATTCACTTACTGTTTCTTCTATACTATTAGTCTTTAAAAAGAACAAATCTGTATCTTTTGTCTTGAATTCAGGAAACTCGCCCCTATTTACTTTATGTGCATTCATAATAATATCACTCTTACTACTCTGTCTGTAAATTTCTCTTAAAAATACTGTAGGTACCATTTCTGAATCTATTATATCTTTAAGTATACTACCAGGTCCAACTGAAGGAAGTTGATTTACATCTCCTACTAAAATAATTTTAGTTGTAGTTTTCATAGCTTTAAGTAAATTATTCATCATTAAAGTATCAATCATTGATGCTTCATCCACAATTACTACATCTGCTTCTATATTTTTTACAATAAAGTTTAAAAATAAATCTAAATCCCTATCATCTAGTTTAGTTATTTCTAATAACCTATGAAGTGTCTTTGCCTCTTTACCAGTAGTTTCAGTTATACGTTTAGCAGCACGTCCTGTAGGAGCAGCAAGCACATAACTCTTTTTCATATCTGATAATATATCGATAATACACTTAATAATGGTTGTTTTACCAGTTCCTGGTCCTCCAGTTATAACTGAAATAGAGTTATTTAAACAAGTAGAAATTGCTATCATCTGTTCTTCTGATAAAATCAAATCATGTTTTTCACTTACTATTTCTATCTCCCTTTTATACTCTTTATTAGAACTAAATTGATTTGCATGAGCAATTATAGTTTCTGATATATTTCTTTCAGCTAAATAAAAGGTACTAATGAAAACATAATTTACATCATCTATAGTTTGTATATATATTTTTTCATTCATTTTAAGACTGATTAATCCATTTTCAATAACACTTTCTGTTGTGCCTAAAACATCAGCTGAATGCTCTATTAACTTTTCCTCTTCAATACAAGTATGACCAAATTCAGTAACTTCAGATAATGAATATAATATACCAGCACATATTCTTGATGAATTATCATGACTAATACCTTGATTCAAACCTATCTTGTCTATAGTTTTGAAATCTAAAGTTTTAACAAAGCCTAGTAAACTATATGGATCTTCTTTTACTATTGCTATTGTATCTGATCTTAAAGTCTCATATATTTTGTTTGCAACTAAAACAGAAATTCCAAATTTCGATAGATACTCTACAGTATTCCATTTTTCCCATTCATTCAAAAAAAAGTTACGTAAATTCTCTATTTTCTCTTCATTAAGTCCAGATACTTCAGACAGTCTATCAGGATGCATACGTATTACTGAAACTGTTTCATCCTCAAACATATTAACAATATTAGTTGCAGTTTTTTTACCTACACCTTTTATATTATCTGATATATATTGAACCAAAGCTGTCCTATCTTTAGGCATTACTTTAGTACATGTAGAAAACTTAAATTGATCTCCATATGAATTATGTGTATCATATGATCCTTCTAATTCAATCATGTCCCCTACTTCAATTTCACTTGTCTCACCAACAGCAGTTAAACTATCGGTATCAGTTTTAATAACAAGTACCGTATAACCGTTACTTGCATTATGAAATATTCTTGCTACAACCTTACCTGTTATCTTCATTTTTTTCACCTTAATATATTATATATTATTTACACCTATTTATCAAGTTAAAACACAAAAAGAATAATCAAAAAAATAATTAAATCAATAAATGAATATATTATTTCAATCTGCATATTATTATATTAACAGACATATAATAATATTTAAATACAACTAATTTAACTTTTTTTCTTAAAAAGGGTTGACATTTACTTGATTTTGTATTATACTTAATACATAACGTATCGCGGGGTAGAGCAGCTGGCAGCTCGTCGGGCTCATAACCCGAAGGTCACAGGTTCAAGTCCTGTCCCCGCAACCATAACAAAAACAGTATTTCATAATTAAATGTAATACTGTTTTTTTTTGTTTTATTTACTTTAATTTATACTTTGCGGAAATTTAAATACATTACAAGGATCATACTTCTGATTTACTTCTTTTAATCTACATACATTTTGTCCATAATATTCTTTATCATAATTTTTCAAATTACTATATGGAAAATTAATATACGAACCTTTTGTTACAGATTTTAAATATTTAAATTTTCTTTTAACCCAATTAATATTGTCTTCTTTATATATAGGATTTTCCCATTCTGATTGTATAGCAATTATATACTTAGCATTTCTATAATAAAAAGCTGTCTCAAATTTATTTACATCCTTTACTTTTCCACCTAATGCATAAAGTGACAATCCTGAAATTATAGAGCCTTGTGGTCTATCTTGTACTAAACCAACAATGTTACTTATTTCATCATCATTATAATTCCTATTTACAAATCTTCCTGTAGTCTTAAATTTTTCAGAATCTGGATATACACTTTCTATATCTTCTATAGCTTCTAAAAATGTTATATATTCAATGCATATTTCCATTCCTTCTATATCTGTGAAAGGGTTCATTATTTCGAATGCTTCTTCTGGTAATCCATAAAATATTCCTGTTCCACGAATTACTTTACCTTCTTCTTTTGTGTTAAACAACCTTGAAACAACTGTTATTCTTTCGTCAAGATTTATTAACCAATTTTGCCATATACACAAAAATTCACTCATCATTTCTTTTGTAGCATTTGAACAATTTAATTTTATTAAACATACTTTATTAACTTTTTCTGGGACTTTAAAAATCATTGATGTTACTACACCAAAATTTCCACCACCTGAGCCTCTACAAGCCCAAAACAGATCAGAATTCTGATTTTTATTTGCAATTATTCTATTACCTTCATAATCAATAATTTCTAAACTTAGTAGGTTATCACATGTTAGTCCGAAGTATCTGCATGAAAGTCCCCATCCTCCGCCTAGAGTTAAACCGGCAGCACCAACTGTTGGACATGTTCCACTTGGGAATGGATATCCTTCATTTCCAAGAAGCTCATATATTTGTGAATTAATTACTCCTCCATCAATCTTTAGTATATTTCTTTTTCTATCTAACTTTAATTTATTCATTCTACTTATGTCTATTACTATTACATTATCACCAACTGAATATCCTTCATAATTATGTCCACCACTTCTAATTCTAATTTCAAAACATTTCTCTTGTGCCCAACAAATTGCATTAATTACATCAGTCTTACTACAACAATAAACTATAACCTTAGGAAATTTTTGTATTGATCTATTATATTCTTGCCTAGCCTCATCGTATTGTTCATCACATGGCATTATAATTTCGCCAGTTAATCCGTTGTAATAACTATTATTCATACAAAACACCTTCTACTTTAATAGTATTCTACTTGTCCTTACTATGTTACTTATGAATATAGCCCTCATAACTTTAATGACAAGTTATGAGGGCTATATTCAATTAAACTTTGTTATCTTCTGCATAATATATATGTATAGTCATCTATACCATATAAATCATTATCACTTTTGATTAAAATTATACTTTACCATTCTTTAAACATGTTTTTCAATATATTGAGTATGCAAAAGTAGCGGATAGTTATTTATTTTCTTTTTCATCTTTTAATATATATCTATACATAATATCATATTGTATTACAACAAACCAACACTCGTTATCTTCTTTTACTTCATTGAATAATATTGGGGCTCTAATCTCTTCTACAAGATCTAACATTTCTTCAAATTTTTTTACATCTATAACATTCAAATTTTTAATTTTTATAGGATTTAATGTATTTACTATTACATCTCCATAACTCTTTAATATCTTATTTAATTTTTTAGTATATTCAGTTTTAATTTTAATTTTTATTACTTTTTTCAATAATATAACAATTGATATTAAAGATCCTACAATTAAAATAATATAAAAAATAAGTGCTATATAATTAAATCCATCTTGTATAGGTAATTCATTATTTATTGATTTTTGTTGGTCTGTGACATATTTATCAGTTATTTCAAAAGCTTGTTTATTTAGTGGAATATTTACTTCAATAACTGAATCTTCATTTATTTCTTTCTTTTCTATAATACTTTTTAAATCAACTTTAAATTTAACATTTAAATATGTATTAATAGGTATTTTAAATTCATTACTAAATCTAGTCACTTCACTATTAAAATAATTATAATTTATATCTACATCTTTTTTCAAATTAAACTGACTTTGATCTGTTACATTCTCTTTTGTATTATTTACTATACTATATTCTTTTGTCCACACTACAGTATTTGCAGCTTCTATCTCTGTTTGATATTCACCATAAATAGTTGCTACAACTGAGTAATTATAATCCATTGTTACATTTTTTGAACCAGAATAATTATATATAAAACTTATTCTAACATAGTCAATCAAGTCTGCTATATACATTTTTTTCATATCTAAATATTCAGATGAAATAAAGTCATTTTTATACAAATAAACTTTATAGTCAAGATTATTATTAATATTATATGAATAAATTATATCATTTTCAACATTAGATTTTAAAAAAAGTTTACCAATAAGTAGTATTGCTAAAAATATAAAAAAAATTAGTATTGCTATAATAACAATTCCTATACTATCAAATATAAATGTTTTTTTTTCTTTTATTTTCACCTTCATATTTTCACCTGCTTTATACTACTTATTTTGCTAGTCTTATTATATTACTAAACCAAACTGAAGGATAACCGAGTTTTGGAATACTTAATTTTATTACCCCAACTATTTGATAACTTTCTACAATTTCTGCATCAGGAGCATTATTGTTATCTCCTTTTGTTATATAGATATTTTCTCCAGCTTTATTTATATATATATTTATAACACGATGTATAATTGTATATTTCTCCGTAGTATATTCTACTATATCTCCTATCTGAATATTTTCTATATCTCCTTTATTCAATTTTTTACTTATTACTATGTCTCCTCTTCCAAAGTTAGGTATCATACTATTTGACATTATAGCTAAAGGTTTATATTTAAAAACACCTGCTACAAAACCTACAAATACAAGTAATATAACTATCAACAACATATTAACTAATGGGGTTTGTTTACTAATTTCTCTTTTTGATAATCTTGATTCTTTCATAATATATTCATAGTTTACAAACAAAAAAATTATAAATGGAGTTGTACATTCCATTATTGCTATGAAAAACCAATCTAAATCAGGAAATAACGGTACTAATATTATTACTAATATTATTGGTATTCTGTAGGTCAGTGTAAGTATATATCCTCCAATTGATGATAAGTAAGTAAATAAACAACCTTTTAATATAGTAGGAAATAAAATGGAGGATACATATTTAAACATATTTTCTGCATCAGAAAAACTATTCATAAATGCTGAATATTCAATATTTACAATTATAAACATCACAGTTATTAATATATATATATATACTTTTTTACTATCATAATTAATTAATTTTGCTCTAACATACTCCTGAAATATTATTATAACTATAATGTTAAATATATTTTTAAATATTCCTATAAAAGTATGTGCATACGGACTTTTTAAATATCCTAATATTAGTCCTAGTAAAAAATATACTATAAGATAAATTACTGTGATTATAAATACAATTTTAATTTTGTCTTTTGACTTTTTATATACATTTCTATCACCGTGTGTTAATACTATTGACAGTGCAAATATACAAAACCATACTATAATATTTATTAATGTATATCTGTTAGGATAATTAGGTATTATATACATATTGAATATTACTAAATATAATATTATAATTATGTATAAACCTATGATACTACCTTTAATTTTGCTCAAAATAAACACTCCAATTATTTATATACAATATTAGTTGCTTGAGGAATATAATTACTATTTTTAGTTTTAATTATCATTCTAAAAGTTACGTTACCACCTGCTACAATACCTCCATTATATGTCATATTACTAACAACAATTTTTCCTGCTGCGGTTATATATTTCGCATCCCATATCTCTGATACATTTGTTGTACTATCAAATATCATATCAAACGCCCATGATTTTATTTTTTTATTAGTCATATTATTTACAGTTACATTATAATTATAATAATATAGATCATCCGATTGCCACTGGCTACTTTTAAAAAAAGTTATTACAACATTACCTTGGGGAATTGGTTCTGGTGGTTGTGAATCTGGCAATTGTATACCATTTATACTAACATTTTTACAATAAAAATCTCCTGTTAAATCATTAATTTGAAATCCAAAATCAGTACTTTCACCTATTCCTATATTTCCATTATAACTCATATTAGAAAAAGTTATCGTATTATTTGCTATTTGATAAGTTGTATTCCATGCATTTGCTATTGATGTATTAATAGGAAAATCCATTTTAATAAACCAATTTTCTAATATACTATTACTATTATTAGTGATAGTAATATTTACATTATAATAATATTTCCCTTTACTAAACCAAGAATCTATAATATAACTTAACTTATATGGGGGCTCTGAAGCTATAAGATTTACTTTACCTGTTATATTCAAATTTGTTACAAGTAATGAATAACCTATACCAATAAAAATAATTGAAAATACAAACACACCTAATATTATTTTGAGTATATTATTTTTCATTATTGATTTTAGTCTTCTCATTATATCATCCTTTTATTTTAGTAAGCTTGAATATAATTTAAATATATTGTAGCTGTTTTTGATGTAGTTCCTGTTGGTATTGTTTCAGGAATAGTTTCAGTTTGATTTGAAACCCAATTTACTGTTACATTATATGTTTTACTAATACCTGAATTTAAAGTATCATTAGCTTCTGCACTTATTGTATATTGAGTTTCTGTTGGTAGTGCTGCATTTGCTTCTGTTATACCAGCTACACTTTGTAATATTGCATCTATAGTACCTCCATTTTGCACTGTAATTGTATAAACAGCTGATGCACCTGGATATTTAAGATCAACATCAAATGTTGCACCTGTTCCAATAAATGTAGGTAATGTTTTAGATTCTGCTCCTATCATTGTTCCTTCTGTTATTGAAGTAACTTTAATATCCCAGCTTGCTGCTATATTAGCAGTTCCATTAATAATTAATTGCTGTGCCAAAGCAGCATAACCCACAGTCATTATAATAACTACTACAAATAAAGCAACTATTACTAGATTTTTTCCTTTCATTTCTTTCACCTCCTTAAAAAATATTTTTAATTTTCATTTAATATAATACTTACTTTAAAATAACATAAATAAATTTATTTTTACATTATTTTATATAGTCTCTGTAATGTTTTCAATTTTCAATCATATTATTATAAAATTTTATATTTTTAATCAAATTAATATTTTAAATTTCTTTTATACAATAAATATCATAGACGAAATTTACATAATATGATTAAATATTAACATAATATAATTATAAAGAAACTAGAAAAAATATTTTAGGTATTTAAAACTTTCTTTAATAAAAGTTAAATCTAAAGTCAAGGATTTTGTCACAGAAAAATTACTTTATGCTTTTATGTGGGTTCAAAATTCTAATGTAATAATTTCTTAATATTAAAAAATGTAATTCCTACGAAGAAAAAGAAAATGCTTTTAGAAAATAGCTATTTGATGTAGAGTGTTCTATAATTAAAGAATTTAAGTCAGCTATTTCAACTCTTAGACAATGGCATGAATGTATATCTAAGTTAATTTAAAACAAATTTTTCTAATGTACCTACAGAAGGTAAAAATAACCTTATTAAAACAATAAAAACAATCTCATTTCGATATAGAAACTTACAAAACTTTAGAAATAGATTATTATTAATAATATAAGTCAACAAAAAATCATGTAGTTTTTAAACTACATGATTTTATTGTTACTCTAATCGATTTCGAAGAATTTATACCACAACAATTGACATCGAACTGATTTTGCTTTACTCTAATAAATTATTTTGCTCTTTTATTGTATATCATATATATAGGTAAATATATCTCTGTTATTTATTGTAAATGTTTGTTGTAATCCATTTGCATAATATGTTTTTGTATTTTCATTGCCTAGTTGATCTATTTTATGTATTTCATTTGAGTTTATATTAAATACAAATTCTATTATGTTATTTGCTGGATCTTTTTTTGTTAATGTATTGTTGTTATTATCAAGTGTATATTTTATTGTATTATCGTTTAAATCAATTGATTTTAGAAACATACCCTTTGGCATTATTTATATATCTTGAATTATAATTTTTCTTGAACGCTCATCCAACATATCTAATTTTTGCTCATCATATAAAGTTAATGTTATTTCATGACTAAAGTCGATATCACCAATATGTACATGATTATTCAAATCATTTTCTTTAACAATTTCATTTATTGAGTCTAATAACTCTTTGGCTTCATTAATTTTCAAATAGATTATAGCATTTTTTATAGATTTATCATTGTCTAAATCAAGTATTCTCATAATTAACCTCCTTATTATTTGTGTGGTACGTCAGTTGGATATACTGGCCCTGTTTTCTTCCAAGCTCCATTGACCAATTCCTCAATATGTGCATGAGGACTTTGATGAGGGGATGGATTATTAATGTCAAATCTAACTCTACGTGTTCCATCTTTTGATATGAATATTTTATCTCCATTTTTATTTATAATTATTTTTGTGTCTTTGCCTAACAAATCTTTAATATTTTTAGATAAGTCATTTATTTTATTTTTATTATTTAAATTATTATTATTTCCGTTATTATTTACACCAGCTATTAAACTCATATTACCTAATGTTGATATTGTAGATACTGTACCAGCCGTAATTGTAATCGCTCCTGCTGTTGCAACACTACCACTTATACCTGCATACTGTAAAGTTGGACCTGGTGTATATGCTATCGTAGGCAAACCTTTCAATACATTAGTTGCTAAATTTCCTGCTACATATAATGTTGATGTTGTTGTTATTGCTGCTTTAGCATATGTTTTTTTATCATTGTATAATGTATTAGAATCAAGGAAATTTGAACAGTTATTCCAATTAACTGTTGTTTTAAAATCATCCACAATTTTTGTTGCCATACTTACAGGCATGTGGAGATACATATTCATATTAGTTGATTAAATATCTAAATATTTTGTTTTATTATTTAAATACTGTTCTTGTCCCATTAATCCGCAGTTATGTCCAACTTCATTTCCTAAAGTTTCACCTAAATCCCATGAAAATTCTGCTCCAGTTTGAACAATGGCCCTACTCTTTCATTTGCCATACCCTGAAAGTATTAATTAAAAATAATATGTATCAAACTGTATTTCTCCACCAATGTATGCAACAAATTCTATAAATTTTTTATCTAAAAACATTCCTGGATACTCACCATTCTCTACATTTATAACTATCATAAATTGCATATTAACACCATATTCATTACTAATTTTTTTCAACTGTTCTCTTTTTGCTTTAAGTAAATTAAATATTTTGTTTATTTGATTTCTAATATCATATGACTCTTCATATTTTGTTTCTATCATCCAACTTGTTTCTTTTATTGGTACCTCATCGAATTTATCTTTTTCTACATATGTTTCTAATGGAGTTATATTTAATATCTCACTAATATCTTCTACATCAAACTTTTCATATTTATAGATTGAAAATTCTACCTTAATATTTGTTTTTTTCATAAATTCCCCTTTCTATCACAACTTTAATTAATTTTTTCGAATGTTTGTATATAGTTTTTCATGCCATTTTTTTGTAACCATATACTACCATTTCTATCAATGTAAATATTATATTCTGAAATTGGTGCTTTTTTACCTAGAATTCCATGTTTTAAATCATGTGGATCAATTCCATTGTTCTTTAAATATTTGTCATCTACTTTTTTAGGATTTACTGGTGCTTCATTTGATGCTCCATTATTTCCATTATAATTACTTGCAGCAATTAAACTCACATTACTTGCTATTGATGTTGTAGATACTGTACCAGCTGTAATTGCAAATGTTCCTGCTGTTGCAACACTACCACTCATACCTGCACATTGTAAGGCTGGACCTTGTGTATATGTTATCGTCGGCAAGCCTTTCAATAAATTAGTTGCTAAATTAGTTGCTAAATTAGTTGCTAAATTTTTTACTGCACTTAAATTTGATATTGTTGTTACTGCTGATTTAGCATATAATTTTTTATCATTATATGCTGTATCAGAATCAAGGAAATTTGAAAAATTATTCCAATTTAATGCCGTTTGAAAATTTTGTGCAAAACCATTCCACATATTTATGGGCATTTGAGAATACATATTCCTATTAGTAGATATAACGCTTGAATAGTTTGTTTTATTTTTTAAATACTGTTCTTGTCCTACTATTCCAAGACCATATCCCATGTTATTTAAACCTAATCCAATTCCACTTCCTAATGTTTGACCTATACTATATGCACCGTTTAAAGCTCCTATAATCATTTCATTCCCTACATCACGTATACTATCTACAGTTGCACCTATTGTTATAAATGGGTTTATGAGGTCTTTTACTAATTGATCACTCGCCGGTGAATGTCCATTTGGATCAGTATATATCAATGGATTATTTGTACAATACGTATATAAATTTAAACTAAGTGGATCATCTATATTACCCCTGAATGTATCTTCAGATATAAACCTTTGTATTTCAGGATTGTAATATCTTGACTGTAAGTAATATGTTTTAGTTTCTTTATCGTAATAATATCCTGCATATTTGAATGGATTGTTGAATGTTTCTGTTTCAGATAGTATTTTACCAAAATTATCATATACGTATGTATTTAATATAATGTTGGTATTATCTAGTATTTTTGTTACATCACCATGTCCATTATATAAGTAATATCCTTCCCCAGTTGTTGTTCTTTTTACTAATGCTAAACCATATGTATTTGTAGCTACTTGTTCATTTTGATCATCAAGTTCAAGTATTATGTTATCACCATCATATACAAAGTTTGTTGTAGTATCAGTTATTTTTTGTACTCTTTTTCCTTCTGAGTTATATGTATACTGTGCTACTGTTTGTCCATCATTTACATTAGTTAACTCATTTCTTTGATTGTATGTATTAGTTGTTGTTATATTGTTTGTTGTTTCTGTTAACTGATTTCCATTATCATCATAAGTATATGCACTTTCAGATATTAGTACTGTATTTTCTAATGTTGCTGCAGTCAATAATTGATTTTTATCGTTATATACATATGCTGTAACTTTTAAAGTAGTTCCTTCTAGTATTGATTTAGATAATATATTACCTGCTGCATCATAATTATATTCAGTACCATCATTTGTTTTTATTCTGTTTAATGCATCATATGTAAACACTTTAGCATTTTCTAATGTTATGTTATTGTTACTATCATATTCGTAATAATTTTCCTCTATTAGTATATCATTTACATCTTTTGTAGTCAAGCGTTTTATTTTTTTATCTGGATAATATTCATAAGTTGATGTTGTAGTAGGATTAGTTTGTTTTTGAACACTTCCATCTGAGTTATATACATACTGCGTTACTTTACTGTTATTTGTTACTTTTAATAACCTACCTACTTTATCATATTCTTCTGTTGTAACGTTATTTTTTGAATCTGTTATTGTTACTGTTTTTAATGTATCATCATATGTATAAGTTACAGTTTGGTTATTTTCTGTTTGTGTTAATATTCTATTTAAGTTATCATATGTTTTAAGTACATTACCTATTTTTGTTTTATTATCGTTATTATCATATTCATATACTGTATTTTCTTGTAATATATTTTCATTTATTAGTCTACCATGTATATCATATGTATAGGTAAATATATCTCCGTTATTTGTTGTAAATGTTTGTTGTAATCCATTTGCATAATATGTTTTTGTATCTTCATTACTTAATTGATCTATTTTATTTATTTCATTTGAGTTTATATCAAATACAAATTCTATTATGTTATTTGCTGGATCTTTTTGAGTTAACATATTACCTTTATTGTCATATGTATATATTGTCGATTCATTTAGTGCATTGATAACTTTTGTTAATTTGTTTTTATTGTTATATTCATAGATAGTTTCATTACCATTTTTATCTATATATTTTGTTTTGTTATTGTTACTATCATACTCATATGTTTCAATATTTTCTTCTTGATCTTTTTTAGTTAATGTATTATTGTTATTATCAAATGTATATTCAACCCAATTATCATTTGCATCAATTGATTTTGTTTGTCTTCCTAAGTCGTCATACACTAGTTTTTCAATTACATTGTCATATTGATCAAGTTTTTGAATTACTCTATCTAAATTATCATAAGTATTTGTTAGTGTGTTGTTTAAATAATCTGTTTCTGTTAATTTATTACCATTTTTATCATATGTGTAAGTAGTTATTTGCAGTTTTGGATTAGTTTCTTTTACCAAGTTGTTATTTTCATCATACTCATATGTTGTAACGTTATTATTGCCATCTGTTGTTTCTATTTTATTTGATAAATTATCATAGTTTGTTTTTGTTGTTATGATTTGTGTAACATCTATTTTTTGCTCAGTTTCTTCTATAACGTTATTTAACATATCATATTTGTATAGTAATTCTTTATCATAGTTGTCTATTGATCTTATGTAAAAATTAATTGAGGTATGTATCTTTTCAAACTCACACCTCAATATCTCATATTAAATTTCTAAACTTTATAAGTCATTACTCAGATTAAAGAAA
This sequence comes from Clostridia bacterium, assembly GCA_028684095.1. GTDB lineage: Bacteria > Bacillota > Clostridia > TANB77 > CAG-465 > RGIG5057. Next base: position 9,392 of record JAQUGQ010000017.1, on the reverse strand, counting down.
ATACCAGATTCTAAGAATTGGACCATTTGCAATCCATCTTGAAATGCTTTTTGAGCTTTTGCAGTATAGTAATGATTTTTATCAAAATCTTTTCTTCCAATCTTAGTATTAATAACCCAGGCACCTTTTAACAAAGTTTTCTTATATTTATTAATGATTTTTTTCCATAATTTCAGAATTTCTATATCTTGTGTTATGGTACCTATATCTGATTCAACTAATATATTATTCTTCTTTTCTCCTATATGAAATACTAAACTATTTTTATTATTATCTAAAAATTTAATATATTTATTAGGTATTTCATTCGGTCGTGATATAGAGAAAAATACCATATCACATTCATTGATTATATTTAATTTATCCTCAAATTCATCTATAGAAATTAATTCCCCATGAAATTTAGGAGATAATTTTATTGCAACCATATATAATTCAAATTCAACTAATGTTTTTTTTATTAATTCAATCATTTCATCTTTAGTAGCATGAAATTGTAAATTTATACTTGACATTTTTTATTTCACCTCCATTTATTTTATTTATACGGTACGAAGCGCATTGGCATATTACCAAAGTTTTCTAAATCATTAATTGCATCTATTTCTCTCTTAATTGGTTTTCCATTTTTAGTTGTTTTTCCAACATTAATTCCATATAATGATCCATCTGATGTTTTTCTTACTACAACATCGGGTCTTCTGCCAGATTTTATACCGCCTTTAGTACTATATAATTTTTCAGGTCCTCTCTGCCCTCCATAAATTATTTCACCATCGTCAACTTTATCTGCTATTTCTTTTATTTTTTTATTATGTGCTCCAGTACCAGATGGTTTTGGGCCTGTTTTAGATTTATTTATATTTTTCATTCCATCTACAACATCGTCACTATTTGAAGTTACTGTTTTACCTACTTTACTTATATCATTAACATCATCAGTTTTAGATACTAATTTAACTATATCTGATACATCATCACTTTTATTAATAACTTTTCCTACATCACCTATATCATCAAGTTTAGAAACGCCTTTTAATAAGGTTCCTGCAGTATTCATTTTTGATGCTGTTTTTCCTAAACCTACTACATGGTTTACTCCAGATACAACCTTTGCTACATCTCCTACATCATCAGCCTTACTAAGCAATTTTGCAGCTTTAAATGCATATGTTCCAGGTACTCCCGGTATAAATGTTGTACCTATATCAAATGCTAACATCCCTACATTTGCCAAACTTGGATTTTTTACAAGACTGCCAATATCCATTATTACACCAATAATATCAAATATTGTTTCAAAGAAATGTCCACTTGGGTCTGTATACATCATCGGATTATTTGCACAATACGTATATAGATTTAAGCTTAATGGATCATCTATATTACCTCTATATGTATCTTCAGATATAAATCTTTGTATTTCTGGATTGTAATATCTTGCTTGTAAATAATATGTTTTTGTTTCTTTATCGTAATAATATCCTGCATATTTAAATGGATTGTTAAATGTTTCTGTTTCAGATAATATTTTACCAAAATTATCATATACATATGTATTTAGTATAGTATTGGTATTATCTAGTATTTTTGTTACATCACCATGTCCATTATATAAGTAATATCCTTCTTGACTTGTTGTTCTTTTTACTAATGCTAAGCCATATGTATTTGTTGCTATTTGTTCATTTTGGTCATCTAATTCAAGTATTATATTATCGCCATCATATACAAAATTTGTTGTTGTATCAGTTATTTTTTGTACTCTTTTTCCTTCTGAGTTATATGTATATTGTGCTACTGTTTGTCCATCATTTACATTAGTTAACTCATTTCTTTGATTGTATGTATTAGTTGTTGTTATATTGTTTGTTGTTTCTGTTAACTGATTTCCATTATCATCATAAGTATATGCACTTTCAGATATTAGTACTGTATTTTCTAATGTTGCTGCAGTCAATAATTGATTTTTATCGTTATATACATATGCTGTAACTTTTAAAGTAGTTCCTTCTAGTATTGATTTAGATAATATATTACCTGCTGCATCATAATTATATTCAGTACCATCATTTGTTTTTATTCTGTTTAATGCATCATATGTAAACACTTTAGCATTTTCTAATGTTATGTTATTGTTACTATCATATTCGTAATAATTTTCCTCTATTAGTATATCATTTACATCTTTTGTAGTCAAGCGTTTTATTTTTTTATCTGGATAATATTCATAAGTTGATGTTGTAGTAGGATTAGTTTGTTTTTGAACACTTCCATCTGAGTTATATACATACTGCGTTACTTTACTGTTATTTGTTACTTTTAATAACCTACCTACTTTATCATATTCTTCTGTTGTAACGTTATTTTTTGAATCTGTTATTGTTACTGTTTTTAATGTATCATCATATGTATAAGTTACAGTTTGGTTATTTTCTGTTTGTGTTAATATTCTATTTAAGTTATCATATGTTTTAAGTACATTACCTATTTTTGTTTTATTATCGTTATTATCATATTCATATACTGTATTTTCTTGTAATATATTTTCATTTATTAGTCTACCATGTATATCATATGTATAGGTAAATATATCTCCGTTATTTGTTGTAAATGTTTGTTGTAATCCATTTGCATAATATGTTTTTGTATCTTCATTACTTAATTGATCTATTTTATTTATTTCATTTGAGTTTATATCAAATACAAATTCTATTATGTTATTCGCTGCATCTTTTTGTGTTAACATATTTCCTTTATTGTCATATGTATATATTGTAGATTCATTTAGTGCATTGATAACTTTTGTTAATTTGTTTTTATTGTTATATTCATATGTAGTTTCATTTAAATTTTTGTCTATATATTTTGTTTTGTTATTATTACTATCATACTCATATGTTTCAATATTTTCTTCTTGATCTTTTTTAGTTAATGTATTGTTGTTATTATCAAATGTATATTCAACCCAATTATCGTTTGCATCAATTGATTTTGTTTGTCTTCCTAAATCATCATACACTAGTTTTTCTATTACATTGTCATATTGATCAAGTTTTTGTATTACCCTATCCAAATTGTCATAGCTATTTGTTAATGTATTGTTTAAATAATCTGTTTCTGTTAACTGATTACCATTCTTGTCATACGTATATGTTGTTATTTGTAATTTTGGATTTGTTTCTTTGATTAGATTATTATTTCCATCATACTCATAAGTTGTAACGTTATTATTGCCATCAGTTGTTTCTATCTTGTTAGACAGATTATCGTATTTTGTTTTTGTTGTTATAACTTGTGTGACGTCTATTTTTTGCTCAGTTTCTTCTATAACGTTATTTAACATATCATATTTATATAGTAATTCCTTATCATAGTTATCTATACTTCTTGCTATTTTTTTAGATAATGTATATTGGTTTCTAACTGTATAACCATTATTGTTATTTACTTGTTTTACTAAATTACCATTTAAATCATATGTACTTGTAATTACTTTGTTTAGTTCATCTTTTTCAGTTATTTTGTTATTTAGTAAATCATATGTATATTCTTCTTGTACAATATTATCTATTTCTTTTTTAACTAAATTGTTTCTTTCATCAAAGTAGTAATCAGTTATTGTTCCTTTTTGATTAGTTTCTTTTACAACATTTAATTTAGCATCATATTCGTATGTTGTAGTATTACCATTTCCATCGGTTTTAGTTGCTACTTTACCTGCTTTGTTATATGTGCTACTTGTACTTACATTTGCTGTAGTTTCATTGATAAGATTGTTTGTATTGTCATATTCATATGTTGTAGTATTACCATTTCCATCTGTTTTAGATAATACTTTATCTTTACTATCATACAAATATGTAGCAGTTTGTGTAATAGTTTTATCACCACTAACTAATTCATTTTTTGTTTCTCTATTTAGTTTATCATAATAATGATTAGTTATTATTCCATCCGGACTTGTTTCTTTTACTACATTGTTCATGTTGTCATATTCATATGATGTATCTAATGTAATAATTGTTGTATCATCAATTGAATTTAAAGCTAATGATCCTTTTTCTATATATTCTTTTTTAGATGTAACTTTCTTAGCATAGTTGTAAGTATAATCTGTAGTTTTGTAGTTAGTATCTTCTATTTTTTGTTCTTGTTTTACAATATTTTTATCTTTATCATATGTGTATTTAAATTCTTCTCCTGAAGATGTTGTTTTTAAAGTTATATTACCTATATCATCATATGTATAATTTGTTGTTATATATGATGTAGGTGCAGTATCTAATAACACTTTTTCATTTGATGTTTCTTCTTTTATTACATTACCTGCTGCATCATATTCATAGTTAGTTCTCTTGTAATTACCATTATCTATTTCTTCATATTTACTTGATACTTTATTTAGTGAATTATATCTATAGTATATATGACAAAAAGTATACTAGAGTGCTATTAGAACCAAATATACTTTTTGAAATATCAATATTATTTTGAAATTTATTTATTATATATTTTTTTAATTACAGTTCATTGTTCAATATTATATTCAATTCTTTAAAAGAATTTTTACTTTCTTCTAATCCGACTTGATTTGAAGATTCTATCATTTCAATTTCAGATGCAGTTAAAACAATTAATTTATCGAAATTAGCAATTTTACGTTCAAAAATTTTTCTTAATAACTCACTTTGTCTAGCTGACATATCATAATACTCTTTCCATGATTCTATTGCTTTATCAACATCCATCAATTGTCTTTTTAATAAAAAACCGCCGTTTTCATACATATCATTAAAAGAATCCACTGTAAAAAGCTTTTCTCCTTCACTCCAAAATGCCGTAGTAATAATTGGTATTGGTACTCCATTTACATTTTCTAATAAATATTGTAATGTTTCCGATTCAGCAAGTTCAATTATTTTATTTGGTGCTCCTATAAAATATTCATTAGATTGCTTTATTTTTTCTGAAGAATTAATTCTCTTGCTACTATCCATACGAAAAGCTGCTATACAATATTCTAAATCAAAAGTAATTGTTCCTCTTGTACCTGCACTATCTTGAATATTATAATTTATTCCATCCCATGAATGTTCATTCACTAAATCCGGATAACGTGTAATCATTATTGCATGTGCTATTGAAGATAATATACAACCTCTTTTTAATTGCTCCTTTTTCCATTTAATCTCATTAATAATATTATTCATAAATTTTCTCCTTTATTTATCCCATTTTATTCTATTTTCTTTTCTAGACAAAACTTGTGCATTTTTATAAGTATTCGAACCTCCACTATTTTTAGGGTCAATATGATCAATTTGCCACTCGTTTTCAGATGGGGTGATGCCTTTTTGACTTTTAATAGGCTTTACAAGTTGTTCACCTGACAAATCAGATTTAACTACTCCGCCATTTTTTCTCATATTTTCTTCTATTATCCTTTGTTTTTGAGTTGCAGTAAAATCTTTTCCAACTTCAATCTTTGTTGAATCTTCAATATTAGAATATGGTCCATTTCTAGTAGCATTATCATTTGATGTAGATTTATTTTCAGGTTTATTAATTGATACTTCACATATTTTTACTATTGCAGGTGTTACAATTGCTCCTCCAATTCCCGAAAACAATACTTCCTTTGGATCAATTTTATTTATTCCTTTTGTTAAAGCCTGATTTGTTAAATTACCATATCCTCCAGCATTAAATCCCTTTAAAGCATAACTTGCTACCTTTTTAAATCCTGTACTTGTTACATTGCCGCCTACCCCAAATGCTAGTGCCCCTACGGTTGTTGTTGCTCCGTGATATTAAAGATTTACCTAAATCTATTTTACCAGTACTTATAAGTTGGTTAAAACCATTACCTGCTGTTCCATATGTCATTCCAACAGCAGCTGTTTGAAACATTGTAGCTCCTCCAGGACCTAACAAACCAAATCCAAAGCCAATTATTGCGCCTTCTACAGCTGCACCAATATATGATCGTACACCACTATTTAATTGGCCGTCATCTAATAAATCAGAAACAAAGTGCATTCCTAAATTAAAAAATCCACCTATTGCTGTACCTATTGCAGCTGTTGCTAAAGTTGCAAAATGCCCATTCGGATCTACATATATCAACGGATTATTTGCACAGTAAGTATATAGATTTAAGCTTAATGGATCTTCTATTTCTCCTCTATATGTGTCTTCAGATATAAATCTTTGTATTTCAGGATTGTAATATCTTGCTTGTAAATAATATGTTTTTGTTTCTTTATCGTAATAGTATCCAGCATATTTAAATGGATTGTTAAATGTTTCTGTTTCAGATAGTATTTTACCAAAATTATCATATACATATATATTTAATATAGTATTGGTATTATCTAGTATTTTTGTTACATCACCATGTCCATTGTGTAAGTAATATCCCTCTTCTGTCGTTGTTCTTTTTACTAATGCTAAACCATATGTATTTGTAGCTATTTGATTATTTTGATCATCAAGTTCAAGTATTATATTATCGCCATCATATACATAATTTGTTGTTGTATAAGTTATTTTTTGTACTCTTTTTCCTTCTGAGTTATATGTATACTGTGCTACTGTTTGTCCATCATTTACATTAGTTAACTCATTTCTTTGGTTATATGTATTAGTTGTTGTTATATTGTTTGTAATTTCTGTTAACTGATTTCCATTATCATCATAAGTATATGCACTTTCAGATATTAGTACTGTGTTCTCTAATGTTGCTGCAGTTAATAATTGATTTTTATCATTATATACATATGTTGTTACTTTTAATATTGTTCCTTCTAGTATTGATTTACTTAATATATTACCTGATGCATCATATGTATATTCAGTACCATCATTTGTTTTAATCCTATTTAACTCATCATATGTAAATACTTTAGCATTTTCTAATGTTATGTTATTGTTGTTATCATATTCGTAATAATTTTCCTCTATTAGTATATCATTTACATCTTTTGTAGTCAAGCGTTTTATTTTTTTATCTGGATAATATTCATAAGTTGATGTTGTAGTAGGGTTAATTTGTTTTTGAACACTTCCATCTAAGTTATATACATACTGCGTTATTTTACTGTTATTTGTTACTTTTAATAACCTACCTACTTTATCATATTCCTCAAGTGTAACGTTATTTTTTGAATCTGTTATTGTTACTGTTTTTAATGCATCATCATATGCATAAGTTACAGTTTGACTGTTTTCTGCACTAGTTAGTACTCTATTTAAGTTATCATATGTTTTAAGTACATTTCCTACTTTTGTTTTGTTATCGTTATTATCATATTCATATACTGTATTTTCTTGTAATATATTTTCATTTATTAGTCTACCATGTATATCATATGTATAGGTAAATATATCTCCGTTATTTGTTGTAAATGTTTGTTGTAATCCATTTGCATAATATGTTTTTGTATCTTCATTACTTAATTGATCTATTTTATTTATTTCATTTGAGTTTATATCAAATACAAATTCTATTATGTTATTTGCTGGATCTTTTTGTGTTAACATATTACCTTTATTGTCATATGTGTATATTGTCGATTCATTTAGTGCATTTATAACTTTAGTAAGTTTGTTTTTATTGTTATATTCATATGTAGTTTCATTTAAGTTTTTGTCTATATATTTTGTTTTGTTATTATTACTATCATATTCATATGTTTCAATATTTTCTTCTTGATCTTTTTTAGTTAATGTATTGTTGTTATTATCAAATGTATATTCAACCCAATTATCATTTGCATCAATTGATTTTGTTTGCCTTCCTAAGTCGTCATACACTAGTTTTTCAATTACATTGTCATATTGATCAAGTTTTTCTATTACTCTATCCAAATTGTCATAAGTATTTGTTAATGTGTTATTTAGATAATCTGTTTCTGTTAACTGATTACCATTCTTGTCATATGTATATGTTGTTATTTGTGCTTTTGGATTAGTTTCTTTTACTAAGTTGTTATTTTCATCATACTCATATGTTGTAACGTTATTATTGCCATCTGTTGTTTCTATTTTGTTTGATAGATTATCGTATTTTGTTTTTGTTGTTATGACTTGTGTGGCATCTATTTTTTGCTCAGTTTCTTCTATAACATTATCTAACATATCATATTTATATAATAGTTCCTTATCATAGTTGTCTATTGATCTTGCTATTTTTTTAGATAATGTATATTGATTTCTAACTGTATAACTATTGCTATTATTTACTTGTTTTACTAAATTACTATTTATATCATATGTATTTGTAATTACTTTGTTTAGTTCATCTTTTTCAGTTATTTTGTTATTTAGTAAATCATATGTATATTCTTCTTGTACTACGTTATCTATTTCTTTTTTAACTAAATTATTTCTTTCATTAAAGTAGTAATCAGTTATTGTTCCTTTTTGATTAGTTTCTTTTACTACATTTAATTTTGCATCATATTCGTATGTTGTAGTATTACCATTTCCATCAGTTTTTGTTACAACTTTACCTGCTTTGTTATATGTACTACTTGTACTTACATTTGCTGTAGTTTCATTTACAAGGTTATTACTTGTATCATATTCATACGTAGTAGTTATTTGTTTTAAAGTTGTATCTTCCATATAGTTTTTTGTTTTAGTGGCTACATTGCCATACTCGTCATATGTGTATGTTGTATTGTTTTGTATATTTACTACATTGTTTGGCAGAATTTCTTTAACTCTATTACCAAAGAAGTTATTCTCATATGTTGTAATTGTATTGTTTGGTTTTGTTTCTTTTAATATATTTTCAAATATATCATACTCATATGTTGTAGTATTACCATTCCCATCTGTTTTAGATAATACTTTATCTTTACTATCATATAAATATGTAGCTGTTTGTGTAATAGTTTTATCACCACTAACTAATTCATTTTTTGTTTCTCTATTTAGTTTATCATAATAATGATTAGTTATTATTCCATCCGGACTTGTTTCTTTTACTACATTGTTCATGTTGTCATACTCATATGTTGTATCTAATGTAATAATTGTTGTATCATCAATTGAATTTAAAGCTAATGATCCTTTTTCTATATATTCTTTTTTAGATGTAACTTTCTTAGCATAGTTATATGTGTAATCTGTAGTTTTGTAGTTAGTATCTTCTATTTTTTGTTCTTGTTTTATAATATTTTTATCTTTGTCATATGTGTATTTAAATTCTTCACCTGATGAAGTTGTTTTTAAAGTTATATTACCTATATCATCATATGTATACTTTGTTGTTATATATGATGTAGGTGCAGTATCTAATAACACTTTTTCATTTGATGTTTCTTCTTTTATTACATTACCTGCTGCATCATACTCATAGTTAGTTCTCTTGTAATTACCAT
>JAQUGQ010000016.1 GCA_028684095.1 Clostridia bacterium | reverse complement strand
AATTTTGCTGCATCTACTTCAGACATACTTGTTATATATTGTTTTATTGTTCCATCACCAGTACCAGTACCATCCCATACTCCTGCATCAAATGTTGCTGAATCAAAAGAACTGTTTTGTAAATATTTATTTGATATAGCCATTGCAAGTTCTGAATTATATTCCGCTACATTTGTTTTAAACGTTGCTTCATTTGATGATTCTATTGGATTATTATTTGCTAAACTTAATATTACTGCTCCTGCTAATATTATTATAACTATTATTGTTATTACTAATACAATTAATGATATACCTTTTTTATTTTTCATTTTAATATATCCTCTCTTTCTACTGAATAAATATGCTAATTTCAAGATAAATTAACTACTATTTAAAAAGTTATAAATGTTGGATTTTCCTTTGTCATATCTACTGTTCCATTAACATCACCGACATTACTTATAATATCTTTTAAAAATGTTAAATTATATTTTAAATCTGTATCATTTAAAAGAATAACTTCAATTTTATCATTTATATATATTTTAGTTAAAGAATTTTCAAAGGTAACCTTTGTTATTTTTTTTTCTAAAAATATATTATTAAATTCTTCTTCTATTTTCCTATATACTTGTATCTTTGAATAATCTATATCATTTATTTTTGTGCTAAGTTTTACATCATCATCAAAAGTTATGCCATTTATTAAAATTTCTTTTTCTTTTAACTCGATCTTATTACATACTTCTAAAATTATTCCATTTTTATCTAATCTATAATATACATTCTTTTCTTTATCATATGCATAGTATATACTTTCTCTTTCGGTAATTTTTATAACAAGTTCGGAAGGAAAGTTAATTGATAAATTTATATTAGAAATATATGGTATATTTGAAATGTTTTTTCTATCAATTTTGAATAAGCTCTCTACTACGTTATCCCCTAAATTTATTTTTGACATAGTTATAATATCTTCTATATTTATTTTATTATTACCAACAACTGTAATTGATGTAATATTAAATTTAGGCGATTTAATTAAGTAATATGATGAAGCTATAATAAATAAAGATATAATAATGACTGTAACTAATATCATTAGTTTTTTTGTGATTGTTTTTTTTACTTTTATTTTGTTATTAGCTTTTCTTTTGGTTTTTGTTTGTAGTTTACCTTTAATTGATTTTTTTTGTATCAAGGCTTTTGATTTGCTTTTTAATTTACTACCACTAACTTTTTTTCTACTTTTTTTACTACCCTTGTCCAAAATTTTCACCTCTATTTTTTGAATATTTTCTCTATTTGCTCATAGATACTTTCTTCTACATCTTTTTTTTCAACTTTATTAAAATTACTAATCATCTCATTAAATTTATTTTCACTATATAATATTTCTTTTACTTTTGAGTGAAGTATAGATGTTGTAAGATTTTTTTCTTCAATTATACTACCACATCCTATTTTTTCTAGAAATTGTGCATTATATAACTGATGATTTTCTGTAGCATATGGAAGTGGAATAAGTATAGATGGTTTTTTAAATATAACAAGTTCATTTATAGTTAAAGCTCCAGCCCTTGTTATACAAATATCAGATACTTTATACATTTTATCCATATCATATACAAATTTTTCTAGACGTAAATATTTTGATAGATCAGTTTCTTTAAGTTTATTTTCTATGTCCTCATAATTATTTTTTCCTGCAACAAGTATATAGAATATATCCTCATCCATATTTTCTTTTATCATATTTATTATTGTATTATTTAAAAATTTAGCACCTTGACTACCAAATGTTATAAACACAATTTTTTTATTTATTTCATCTAATCCTAAATCCTTTTTACAAGTTTCTTTATTCAACTTGAACATTTTTTCTTCATTGAATTTAGAAGGTGTTCCTGTATATACAACATTACTCATATTATTTAATCTTGATATAGCCTCTTTAAAACCAACCATTGTACATGCAGATTTTTTTGCAAACATTTTAACTGCTAGTCCTGGAAAAGCATTGCTTTCGTGAAGTATGTATGGTATTTTTAATTTTCTACTTGCAATCATAACAGGACCACATATGTATCCACCAGTACCAATCACTAAATCAGGTTTAAATTCTTTAAGTATTTTTTCACTGTCCTGTATTCCTATATATGCATTATATAAAGCTTTTACATTTTCAAGAGTTAATTTTCTTAAGTATTTACCAGTTCTTATGTTATATATTTTATATCCTGATTTTGGAACTAAATCGTTTTCAAGTCCATTTAAAGTTCCTATAAATACAATTTCAGAATTAGGCTCTTTTTTTTTTATTAAATCTGCTATTGCAATACCTGGATTTATATGTCCACCAGTTCCTGCACATGTTACTACAACTCTCATGAAAGACTCCTCTCTATTTACATGTTCTTGAAATATTAAGTAAAATCCCCATTGCACAAAGGTTTATAAACAAAGCTGTACCACCATAACTGAAAAATGGGAGGGGCATACCAGTAACTGGCATCGAACAAGTTACAACTGCTATATTTATTAATATTTGAAGTGCAAACACACTTGTAATTCCAGTAGCAATTAATGTACCATATATCTCTTTACAAGAAATGGCTATGTAATATCCTCTATATATGAAAAAGCTAAATAGCCCTAGTACTGTTACAGTACCTATAAGTCCTAACTCTTCACCTAAAACTGAAAATATAAAGTCATTTTGAGCTTCTGGAAGCCATAAAAATTTTTGTCTACTTTGACCAAGTCCTAAACCAAACACTCCTCCAGTACCTATTGCATATAAACTTTGAGCAGCTTGCCAATTATCACCTTTTAAATCTTCTTCTGGGTTTAAAAATGCCGTTATTCTTTTCATTCTAAAATCCTCTGATAGTATAAACGTACTACCAGCTATTGCAGCTACTAGTACTACTGCCATAATAACTTTAAAGTTTAATTTGATTCCACCAGCAAATATAACTGATAAAGCTCCTACTATCATGATAACAGTTCCACTTAAATGATTTTGAAAATACATAACTACACATACTGCTATAAGCATTGAAATTGTAGGAACATATCCCAATACATTTTTTAATTTTTTATAATTTAGTGTAATGAATGAGGATACTGCTATTACAAGCATTATTTTCATTATTTCTGATGGTTGAAATTTAAGTATACCAACCCCTAGCCATCTTGTAGCCCCTTTTACAGATACCCCTATACCTGGTATGAGTACTGCAAGCATAAGTAACAAACTGACTCCATATCCAAAATATGCAAATTTCTTGTATATTTTATAATCTATTTTAGATATAATTATCATAAAGAATATTCCAAGCATAGCAAATCCTAATTGTCTAAATAGGAAATAATTACTATCTGAATAAGTATTAAGTGCTGCATATGAACTTGCAGATGCTAAAATAACTAATCCAAAACATATTAGTATACATATAACTAATAGCATAGGATAGTCTAATTTTTTTGTATTCTTATTATCAAATAACTTATCTTTTATCATATTTTAACCTCTACACATAATATGCAAGTAAACATGCTGCAATTGTCACAATCCAGAATGCATTCACTATCAAATTTTCCTTGATTCCAGACAATTCAAAATGGTGATGTAATGGTGCCATTTTAAATAATCTTTTTCCTTTAGTTATTTTAAAATATATCACTTGTAATATAACTGATATAGTTTCTAGTATACAAATTATAGCTACAATAGCTAAATATAATGGCATTTTAAGTATTATAGCAATAGATGCTACTGCTCCACCTAAAGCAAGTGAACCAGTATCTCCCATAAATACTTTAGCGGGATAACTATTAAATAGTAAAAATGCTAAACACGTTCCTATTGTTGTAAATCCTAGTATAACCATTTCTGTATCTCCATTTTGTATGGCAATAACCGTAAAAAATGTCATTATTATAGCTACAACACCAGTTGCAAGTCCATCTAAACCATCTGTTAAATTTACAGCATTACTTGCTGCTAATAATATAAAAGTGGTAAATACTATAAATGTTCCAAGTGATAATGATATTGGTATATTTAAAAATGGAATTATAACATCTGTACTTAAATTAAATACATTTATATATAAAATTATGAATATAGCTGTTGTTAGCATAAGTCCTAATATTTTTTTCATAGGAGATAATCCTTTAGTATTGTTCATTACTAATTTTTTGTAATCATCTATAAATCCAACTAATCCAAATCCTGTTATTGCAATAAGAGGCAATACAAGTATTGGATAAGAAATACTACTTATACCTAGAATTACTATTATCACTGCAAGTATAATAATTCCACCCATTGTAGGTGTACCATTTTTTTTCAGATGTTGACTAGGGCCATCATCTCTTACTACTTGCCCTACATTAAATTTTCTAAGTATAGGAATAATAATTACACCTAGTATTATAGTTGCTACAAAAGATACGATTAAATTTAGCATTTGTGCATTCATATATTTCTCCCCTTTACTATTGATTTAATTCTATATTTTTATCAGGCATTTCTTTTGCTATTTCTCTTGCTATTTCTCTATCATCAAAATATGTCTTCTTGCCACTAAATATTTGATATGTTTCATGACCTTTACCTAATATAAGAACAATATCATTTTTCCATGCTATTTTCATTGCAAATTTTATAGCTTCTTTTCTATCTTCTATTACTTTATATAATCCATTAGTCTTTTTTATACCTTCTTCTACCATATTTATTATATCAGTAGGTTTTTCATTTCTTGGATTATCATTTGTTATAACGGTAAAATTTGAATATCTGCCTGAAATTTCACCCATTACACTTCTTTTAAATTTATCTCTATTCCCACCACAACCAAATACACATATTATTCTACCCTTAGCATGTTTCTTCGTACTTGTAAGTATTGCTTCAAAACTAGAAGGATTATGAGCATAATCTACTATAACAGTAAATGTTTTATCAATATCTATAACTTCACTTCTGCCAGGTACTTTCAATAGTGCTAAAGCAGGTAATATTGAATCCATTTGACATCCCAGCATGCTAGTAACACCTATTGCTGCAAGTGTATTATATGCTGTAAATCTTCCTGGTATATTTACTCTTACAGTTTCAAGCATTTTATTTATATACATTTTAAATTCTGTGTATGAACTATTAACTCTTATATCTGTGGCTGTTAAGTTAACTTCGTTATCTAATCCAAATTTTGCTGTTTTACAAGAAATCATTTTTATCAATTTACTTGAATATATATCATCACCATTTATTAAAGCAAAATCTGATATAGCAAACAATTTAGCTTTAGCAGTAAGATATGAATCCATATCATTGTGAAAATCCAAGTGTTCTTCTGATAAATTAGTAAATACACTTATTATATATTTAAGTCCATAAACTCTATTTAATTCCAAAGCATGTGAACTTACTTCCATAACAACATATTCTATACCTTTATCTACCATATCTTTAAACAGTTTATGAAGTTCTAAAGATTCAGGTGATGTTCTTTCAGAATCTATAACTACATCAGCATATGTTATACATATTGTGCCTATCATACCAGTTTTTTTACCTGATGCAAGTAATATATCTCTTATCATATATGCAGTTGTAGTTTTTCCTTTTGTACCAGTTACTCCTATTAGTTTTAGTTTTTTTGAAGGATAATCATAATATCTACTTGATAGTATACTAAGAGCGACTCTTATATTTTCGACATATACCAATGAAACATTTGAATTTTCAAATGTTTCATCAGCTCCTAAAACAATACTTACTGCTCCATTTTTTATCGCCTCATCAATATATTTATTTCCATCATCTTCAAATCCTTTTATTGCTACGAATACATCTCCTAAGATTATTTTTTTTGAGTCATATTCTATTTTATTAATTTTAACATTCGTATCTCCCACTACTTTAATTAATGGTAATTCCTCTAACAAGTATTGTAAAATCATTTTATATCCTCCTATATTAAAACATATTTATGTTATATATTTTATATTACATATTAATGTAATATTTTATCATAATGTACTTTAAGTTACATAGTACAACCTATTTATTTTAAGATTTTATGTTGTTTTTTATATTTTACCATAATTGATAGAGTTTTTCAAGTTTTTCCTATATATTATGGTAGATCCATTGTATCAACACATTTTATTGTAACTATCGAACCCTTTTCAATTACTGTATTTAAAGACGGATCTTGAGTAAGAACATAACCATTTCCGATTATTCTTACATTTAATCCAATATTTTGTAGTGCTTTTTTGGCAACTTCAGTAGATTTATTTCTTAAATCAGGAACATTAACTGTTTGTTTTGTATCTTTGTTAATATATACACGTATAGTTGAACCTTCCATTAAGCTAGCACCTACTTTAGGTATTTGATCTATTATTACATCTGTAGAGATTAAGTTGTTATCTGATGCTATTTTAAACCCATTTTCAATTAAAATCTTTGTTGCTTCTTCATATGTTTTGTTATTTAAATCCGGAACAACTTTTTCTTTTATATTATTATCTTCTATTGTATACTCAGGTTTAACATCTAAATATCTTAAAGTTTCATCTATAATACTTCCTACAACTGGAGCACAAAGTGTACTACCTTGGTGACCTAAAGGTCCCTTAGGATCCATTATATTTACTACTACTACTATTTCAGGACTATTTACTGGGGCAATACCTGCAAAACCTGCCATATATGTAGATCCGGCTCCTCTACCTACTTCAGCAGTAGCTGTTTTACCCGCAACTCTATATCCTCTTACTTGAGCCGCTTTAGCAGTACCAAATTTTACAGTATCTTCTAATGCACTAAGAGTTATATCAGCTGTAGCTTTTGATACTATTTGCTTTACTATTTGGGATTCAGTCTTTTTTTCAAAATCACCATTCTTAGAACGTACTTCTTTTACTACAAACGGTTTGATTATATAACCACCATTTGCTATTGCACTATAGTTAACTGCAGTTTGTAAAGTAGTAATTTGTATTGTTTGACCAAATGATGTTGTAGCTAAATCTACAGCTGTCATTTTAGTTTTATCATGCATTATACCAGTAGCTTCTCCAGGTAAATCAATTCCTGTTTTAGAATATAAATTAAAAGCTTCTAAATATTTAACATAAGTATCAACTCCAAGTTTTGAACTTACTTGCATAAATACTGGGTTACACGAATTCATTATTCCTTCTCTTAAAGATTCAGCTCCATGAGCTCTAGGGTATCTCCAGCATTTGATAATCCATGAATCTATTTTCATAAAACCATTACAATTATATGCTCCAGCATCATCCATATTAGCTACGCCTTCTTCAATTGCTGCGGCTACTGTAACTATCTTGAAAGACGAACCTGGTTCTGCAGTATCTGATATAACTTTATTTCTCCACATAGCATTTAGTTCTTTACTTTTGTCTTCTTTAGTAAGTGTATCCCATTTTTGTTTTAATTCATCAGTATTTGGTGAAAACGGATCATTTAAATCAAATGTAGGAGCTGTAGCTATAGCTAATACTTCTCCTGTAGAAGGTCTTATTACTATTGCTGTTGCATATAAACCAATATTTTCTTTAAGTGCCTTTTCTAAATATTTTTCTGTTATACTTTGAATTGTTGCATCTATTGTAAGAATTAAATCTTTTCCATCAATAGGATCTACATATTGTTCATTAGTAAATGGTGTTTCATTTCCTTTACCATCTGTACTACCAACTATTTTGCCAGATATACCTTTTAATTCATTTTCATACTCTGCCTCTATTCCAGCTAATCCTTGATTATCTGTACCTACAAACCCTAAAGTATGTGCTAATAAATATGAATATGGATATATTCTTTTTGTATCTTCATCTATTTTTATTCCTTCAATATCATTTTTACTTATATATTCCAAAATCTTCTGAGATTTTTCATTATCTAATTTGGAATATATAGTTTCTTGAGCTGAATTTTTATTAAGCTTAGCCATAACATCATCCACACTTATTTCTAATATTTCAGAAAGTTTAAGACCTACTTCTTCTTTTTTATTTACACTATTAGGTATAATTGTTATTTTACTTGTTGAAATACTTTGTGCAAAAATTTTTTCACCTGTAGCATCATATATAGTACCACGTTTTGAAGTAACAACTCTTTCTCTTGTCTGTTGCTCATATGCTTTCTCTTTATAATGTTCCGATTTTATAACTTGTATATATATTAGTCTACCAAAAAGAAGTATTGTAACAACTAAGCAAAACATTAAGATTATTACTATTCGTTTTTTATTTTTTACTGCCACATAAGACAAAGTATTCACCCCCATTGATAGAAAAAAACTAAGACAATTAAAAGCATACTACATATTACTCGCGTTTTGTCTTAGTTATTACTATTTTATATTATTTATATGTCTTTTTATACTTTCAATAATTTTATCTACAAAACTTATATTAGTCTCTTTTACTACATTTGTATCTTTTGATGTATCTATATATACTACTTGATTTTTATCTGGTTTTTGCATACCAAGTTTTTGTTTTGCATATGCTTCAATTTTTGATAAATCTGTACTTTGTTCAATACTCATTTCAGTGGATGCTAAATTAGACTGTACTCTTTCTAAATCTGCTTTTAAAGTTTGAAGTGTTAAATTACTTTCACTAATAACATTAAATCTGTATGTAATAATCATAAGCATAACAAATAAACAAGAGATTAAAAAAACAGTTTTAATTTTTAATTTTTCATTTATAACTGTTTTTTTTACAACTTTTTTAATATGATTATTTTTTGTTTTAGAATAATCATCTAAATATTCATATTTTCTAGCTGAAGATCCTGTTACATAATTTAACTTTGGGTTAGCAGGCATTATTATAAACACTCCTTTACTTTAAAATTTATAAATATATTTAATTCTTTTCAAATATTCTTAGCTTAGCACTTCGTGCTCTTGAATTCTCCTTAAGTTCTAATTCATTTGAAATTATTGGTTTTTTAGTTATATTTTTACCATATGATTTATATTTACATATACAAACAGGAAAATCACTTGGACATTTACATTTACCTTCTAATTCTTCAAAAGCATGTTTTACTATTCTATCTTCCAATGAATGAAATGTTATAACTGCAAGTCTACCTGATTTATTTAAACAATTTACACTATCGATAACTGCTTCTTTCAATTTGTCTAACTCACTATTAACTTCTATCCTTATAGCTTGAAATACTCTCTTAGCTGGATGTTGCTTTTCTAGTGTTGCTTTATACGGAATACAAGACCTAACAATAGAAACAAGTTCGTGTGTAGTTTCTATTGATTTTATCTTTCTTACTTCACATATTTTAGCTGCTATTCTCTTTGAATATCTTTCTTCACCGAAGTCAGAAAAGATATTACTTAAGTTATCTTCACTATATTTGTTTACCACTTCATAAGCAGATAATTTATCTTCCCTATTCATTCTCATATCTAGTTTGCTGTTTAACATATAACTAAATCCACGCTCAGCTTCATCTATTTGATATGAAGAAATTCCTAAGTCAAGTAATATACCATCAACTTTATCTATATCTAATTCTTCAAGTATTCTCTTTATATCATCATGATTACCATGATATATTATTTTGTTATGAAAATCTTTTAATTTTAATTCTGATGCCGCTATTGCTTCTTTATCTCTATCAATACCTATTAATTTTCCATTTTCACTTAACTTTTCTATAATATGAAACGAATGACCGCCACCACCTAAAGTACCGTCTACATAAATTCCATTTGGATTTATATTTAATCCTTCTATGCATTCATCAAGTAAAACTGGTTTATGTTTGAATTCCATATATTACCTCATTTAATATTGATTATATATATATATATATCTTTTGTATATTACATATGTTAAACATAGTTTATCTTTTGTATATTTTAAATTTGTATATTTTAAATTTGTCTTTTGTAAAAGTTGTCTTTTGTATATTTTTAATTTATCTTTTGTAAAAGTTGTCTTTTGTATATTTTAAATTTATCTTTTGTAAAAGTTTGTCTTTTGTATATTTTGAATTTATCTTTTGTAAAAGTTTGTCTTTTGTAAGTATATTTAAATGCCTAAGTTAGACATTTGAATAGCAATTTCATTTAAATCCATATTATCAGAACTTGTATATGTATTCCATTTTTCTCTATCCCATATTTCCACTCTAGTAGATACACCGATTATAGATAAGTCCTTATTCAAACCTGCATATTCTCTTAGATTTTGTGGTATATTAATTCTTCCTTGTTTATCTAATTCACATTCAGTAGCTCCTGAGAAAAAGAAACGTATAAAGTTACGAGCATTTGGATTAGTTAGAGGTAAATCCTTTAGTTTTGTTTCAAATGTATTCCATTCAGTTTTTGAATATATAAACAAACAATTATCTAACCCTTTTGTAACAATAAACGAAGCCCCTAAATCATCTCTAAATTTAGCTGGTACACTTACTCTTCCTTTTTCATCTACATTATGATTATATTCTCCTAATAACATTTAAAATTCACCACTTTTCTCCACTTCTTACCACTTGATATAATTTTAATATAAAAATAAATAAAATGCAATACTTTTTTGAAAAAAAGTCATAAAAAGTTAACTTTTTATGTAAAATTACATTTTAAATATGTTTTTTGATAAAAACGTGACATAATACAGAAATTTTTAAATTTGACAAATCATATAAAATAGTGTATAATGTATTTAGGAACTTATAAAAATAAACTGAAAATGGAGGTTTATAGAAATGAATTTAACAATTGTTAATTCAGTAATTTCATTGTCCCTTTGTACTATTTTTACTATGGTTTTCGTACAGGTATTTAAAACTGTACTAAATAGTATAATAGTCGGAAAGTTTGATGCAAAAACGTTATTGTCTGATGGAGATTTTCCTTCATCACACACAGCGATACTTGTATCCTTCAACATTGTATTTTGGCATATGATATATTCTTATGCCATTAACAATCCAAATGTTGATATGTTTGCATCTGTACTTGTTGGTCTAGTTCTTGTATTATGGTCTTGTTATGAGATTCGTGATGCCATGGGAGTTCGACTTAGAGTACAAGAACATGCACATGCAATTAAGCAGATTGCAACATCATCACGAGATATGTCAGATAGACTTGGTAAGCTTAAGCTCGTAGATGATGATATCAATTCCCAAGCACTTCAACAAGAACTTGATGATTTGCTTAGTAATCTTAAGCTTAAGGCTGGTCATCTGCCTCACGAAGTATTAGGTGGAATTTTCGTAGGTGGATTTATTGGATCTATGTTTGTTAATATCATAGATAAAAATTTTACACTTCTTTCTCTAATTGGTATATCATTTACTGCATATGTTATTATTACTATTCTAGTTTTTATTAGAAATAGAAAGAAAAAGAGGGGACACTAAAAAAGATAAACGTAAACAAATTGTTTACGTTTATCTTTTTTCATTTACTATCTTCCATTTCTATTTCTTTCATCGTCAGTTCTATTTTGATTTTCATTGTATGGCGGATTTTGTTCTGTTTGATTTCTTAAATTCTCTGTAAAATTCCTTGCTCTTGTTCTCGAAGAAATTTCTTCACCTTTTGGAACTTCAACTTGTACAATTGCTGCTATCATATCAGGTACTTTTCTTGATTCTCCTTGAATTTTAGCAAGAAACTTCACAAAAGGATTTCTACATACTTCATTAGTTTGAGACTGCAATGTACCAAATTTAACTGGAGTAAGTACATATGTTTCAAAATCTTTTATTTCTTCTTCAGACATACTCTCTTTTTTATTTGCATAACCTTTTATTGCATCTGCGAATTTAGATTGATTATTTGCTGACATTTGTGTAAATCCATCTAACATACCATACTTCTTTTCACCATAATTTTTATGTAATGATTTTAATTCTGATTGTTCCATAGTAATTCCAACTGATTTTAAAAGTTTATCTAATTTATTAACATCTACACCATCTATAATATTAGCTATATTTTCTTTATCGATTTTCATCATATCTTTAATTTTATTTTTTTCTCCTCTAGTTAATTTAACAGGAGATTTTTTTAACTCTTCAAATGCTTTAACCATAGCTTCATAGTCTCTTCCACCAAGTTCACTTTGTATTCTCTTAAGTCTGTCTTCAGATGATAATCCAACTCCATTATCTGTATAACCAGTAATGTATTCAAAATTTTCTTTTTTCTTTTGTTCTGGTGTAACTACAAGTAAGTTATCATTTTGAAAAGGTACATATTGACCATTACTAACTGGTACATCATTTGTTCCAGTTTTTGTATCTTTATTTGTATCTTTATTTGTATCTTTATTTTTATCTTTGTCTTTATCTTTATCTTTATCTTTATCTTTGTCTTCTGATTTCACAGATTTAGAATCTATACCTCTTTCTTCTAAAGTCTTTTTCATAGCATCTACTACTTTTTTATATTCTTCTTTTTGTTTTTCAAAAGCTTCTCTTGATTTCATTAAATCATCAGTAGCTATAGGCATTAATCTTAATTCATTTTCTAAAAAGTTTTTTCTAGAAGATTTATCATTTATTTGCGAATCTAAACCCAAAAAATCCCCTTTTAATTTTCTTATACTCTCTTCAAATCTACTTTTTTCAGTTTCTTTATCTTGATGTTGTGTTGATAATTCACTTCTATTTTGAATTAAATCTGTCTTTTCACCTTGTAAAAAAGTAATTTTTTCAGCATTTTTTCTAAGTTCTTCTGGGTCATTAGTATTTCTATTTGCTTCATTTAATTTTTCTATTTCTTTATCAATATCTTTTATTTTAGTTTCAACTTCAGCTATCTTTTTTGCTAATTCTTTTGCATCATCTTTTACTTTTGTTGAATTTAATTTTTCTTCTACTATTTTATTTTGAAGTTCTACTTTTTCAGCATTTAAAGTTGTTATTTCTCCATCTATTACTACAATCTCTTCTTTTTTACTTTCTTCTTGTAATTTTTGCTTTTCTAATTCTTCTTCTGCAATTTTAATTTTTTGATCAAAATTTTCAATTTTTTTATTTGCTAAATTAGTCATATTAATAAAATCTTCTTTTATGCTTTCGCTAGCAAGATCAAAATTCTTTTTAGCTTCATTATTTTTTTCACGTAGCTCTTTTCTAGCTACTTGATCATCACCAATTTCAAAAAGTGCATAACTTAATTTAGCATCTCTATCAGTAATATCTACTGGTATATTATATGTAGCAAATATTTCATTAAATTTTTGTTCTGCCGCATCTAATCTATCTTTAATTTTATTTATTCTGTCTAATTCTTCTAATTTCATTATGTCAATTACCATATTATGATACCTCCTTATCTATTCTGTCAAAGTACTCCAAAATACTAGTTTCTCTTCTAATAATTTCTGTTACTTGCTCTATTTCATTTATATCTTCTTTAATTTCCTTTAATTTAATCATTAATTCTTCCATACAACTACTTCCTCTCTTTTATATACATATTTTAATTTTACTATATTTTTTTACTAATGTCAATACATTATGTAAACATTTTTCACTTTCTAAGATATTTTAATAATATGTTATTTAATTAACATACAATCTCCAAAACTAAAAAATCTATATTTTTCGGCTACTGCTTCATTATATGCACTGAGTATAATTTCTTTTGTACATAGTGATGAAACTAGCATAATAAGTGTAGATTCAGGTAAATGAAAATTAGTAAGTAGCATATCTACTATTTTAAATTTATAGCCTGGATATATAAATATATCTGTTTCTTTGCTCATACTATGTATTATACCTTTATCGTCTGTAGCACTCTCTAAAACTCTACAAGATGTTGTACCAACACAAATTATCTTATTTCCCTTCTTTTTTGTTTCATTTATAACATAAGCTGTTTCTTCATTTATATTAAAAGTTTCACTATGCATTTTATGATTTAATACATCATCTACTTTAACCGGTCTAAAAGTTCCTATTCCAACATGAAGTGTTACATAAGCAATATTAACTTTTTTTGTATTTAATTTATTAAGTATATCATTAGTGAAATGAAGACCAGCTGTAGGAGCTGCTGCAGAACCAGCATTTTTGTTATACACAGTTTGGTATCTATCCTTATCATCCAATTTTTCTGTTATATATGGTGGTAATGGCATAGTTCCAAGTTTATCTAATATTTCATTAAATATTCCATCATATTTAAATTTTATTATTCTTTCACCTTCATATAAAATATCTATAACTTCTGCTGTAAGTAAATTTTTATCAAAAATTATTTCCGTTCCAATTTTAGCTTTTCTACCTGGTTTTACTAATGTTTCCCATTTATCATTTTCAAATTGTTTAGTTAGAAGAAATTCAATAATTTCTTCTTTACCTTCTCTATGACCAAATAATCTTGCAGGGATAACTCTTGTATCATTTAGTACAATTGTATCACCTTCATCTATATAATCTAAAATATTTTCAAAATCTTTATGTTCTATTATACCTGTTAATTTATCTACTACCATCATTCTAGATTTAGATCTTTCTAAAAGAGGTGTTTGTGCTATCAACTCTTGTGGTAAATCATATTTAAAATCACTTGTCTTCATTATAATCCCCTTCTATAAAAAATCAATTTGATCTTCTATAAATAGATTTTCTATTTGAAAATCTATTTCAGATTCTTTATTTTGTTTTAGAAATTCATTTATTTTAGAAAAGTGTCTGCATCCAAAAAAACCATTTCTTGCTGAAAAAGGACTTGGATGTGTGCTTGTTAAAATTAAATGTCTAGTATTTGTTATATACTTTTCTTTATCTTTAGCATAATTTCCCCAAAGTACAAATACAATTGGTTTTGTTCTATCATTTAATTTTGATATAACAGTATCTGTAAAAGTTTCCCATCCTTTATTTCTATGACTTCCAGGTTTGTCTTTTTCAACAGTAAGTACACTATTTAGTAGTAGTATTCCTTGATTTGCCCATTTAACTAAATATCCGTTATTTGGTATATACGTTGCCAAATCACTATTTAATTCTTTATATATATTTTTAAGTGAAGGTGGAACTTTTATATTAGGCTTTACAGAAAAACTAAGTCCATGTGCTTGTCCATCACCATGGTATGGATCTTGTCCAATTATAACTACTTTAACATCTTCATATGCTGTAGATTCTAGTGCTTTAAATATATTTTCTTTTTCAGGAAATATTGTTTTGGTAGCATATTCTTCATCTATAAATAAAGTTAAATTTTTAAAATATTCCTTTTCCTTTTCTTCCTTGATTATATTATGAAAATATAACATATTCTACATACTCCTAATCTTAATTAATAATCTTATTCTTCTTTTACAATCATCTATATTGACTATTTGTTCGTGTCCAGGATAAATAATTATATCCTCAAATCTATCAAATATTTTATTTATACTATTTTTCATATCTTCTAAACTTCCTGATTTTAAATCCACTCTACCATAACAATTTGCAAATATTGTATCACCTGTAAATAACGAATTCATACTTTTCTCAAATAAACACATGCATCCACTTGTATGTCCTGGTGTATGTATTACTTCAAGCTCTATATTACCTACTTCTATAACATCCTTATCTTTAACTGTAATTATTTTATCTTTTTCTATGTTAGGTTTATTTATATTTAATGGTGTAAAATGTGATTTTTCATCATCTTCTAAACCATCTAAATCATTTTCATGTATTATAACATCTGCATCTGTAAATTTCATTATTTCTTCTAACTGACCCAAATGATCAGCATGACAATGAGTTAGAATTATATATTTAACTTTTAAATTATTATCTTCTATTTTAGATATTATTCTTTGTTTATCATATCCTGGATCTATAATTATAGCATTATTATCTTCATCATATACAACATAACAATTTGTGGGATAATTATCATCGCCTACTTCAATTTGTATTATTTTATTTCTCTCCATCAATTTTCACTCTTTCTTTATAACATTTTCTACATACTGATTTGTACTCTAAGTCACCTATAAGCACCTGATTACCAGATGTAGCAATTTTACCATTTAAAATTCTCATATTACATGTGGCTTTTTTTCCACATTTACATATAGTTTTAAGTTCTTCTATTTTATCTGATATATTAAGTAATGCTTTGCTACCTTCAAATAGTTCGTTTTTAAAGTCACTTCTGAGTCCATAACAAATAACTGGTATATCCAAGTAATCTACTAGATTAGATAACTGATTTACGTGCTCTTTACTTAAAAATTGTGCTTCATCTACTAATATACAAGCTGGCACATAATTTAGTGATAAACAAAAGTTATATAAATTAGTATTATTATTAAACATATATGCATCTTTACTTATACCTATTCTTGTTGTTATTTTTCCTTTTTCATATCTATCATCTATTTCAGCAGTAAAAAGTATTACTTTATAATCTCTTTCTTCATAATTAAATGCAACTTTAAGTAAATCTATAGACTTACCGTGCACCCATACACGAATATCTAAAATATAATTTTGCCATTATATTCCCCCTTATCTTGATCTTTTAACTTCATACACACTATCAATTTTCTTTATTTCTCTAATTACTTTTATTAAACTTTCATTATTTTCTGTATTTATACTTACTTCAACAAGTATTTCTTTATCCTCATTTTTTTGTGCTTTTATAGTTAAAATATCTATCTTTATTTCTTGTAGTTTTTTAATAATATCAATGGTTAATGTTTCTCTATAATTTGCCATAACTCTTATATTAGTTATAAATTCTGATTTTACTTTATCCTTCCATTTAACATTAATTTTTCTATTTACAACATCTAAACCTTTTAAATTTGTACAATCTTTTCTATGTACAGAAACACCATTTGAGTATGTTATATAACCTATAATATCATCGCCTGGTATAGGGCTACAACATCCAGCAAATTTAACAAGACAATTATTTAATCCCTCTACAATTACTGCATCAATACTTCCTTTGACTTTTTTTGGTTTATTTTCATTTATTTTAATATCATGTATTTTGTTATGCTTGTTATATATATCTAATAATCTATTTACAGCTTTCACATAAGACAAAGTGCCAAATCCAATATTTTCATAAACGTTTTCTATTTTGTTAACCTTTAGAGCTGCTGGTAATTCATTTAAATTTTGTTCTTTTAATAATTCTTCCTTTGGAATCTTTTGCTTTTTAACTTCTTTTTCAAATAATTCTTTTCCTCTTAATAAGTTGTCTGTAGAACCTTGTTTTTTAATATATGCCATTATTTTGCTTTTTGCACTATTTGTTTTAACATGTTTAAGCCAACCGGAATTAGGTCCATTACTACTTGCAGTTGTAATTATTTGAACAACATCTGTATTATTTAGTTTTGTACTAATTGGAACCAACTTATTATTAATCTTAGCTCCAGTCATTTTTTCGGCTACATTTTGATGTACTGAGTATGCAAAATCTATAGTTGTTGAGCCTCTTGGTAGAGATCTTATTTCTCCCTTTGGTGTAAACACAAATACTTCTTCTCCGAATAGTTCTCCTTTAAAGGCATTTAGATTACTAACACCTTCTGTTAATTCTTTCTGAAGTTCTAATGTGTGTCTAATCCACATTATTTTCTGTTCAGTTTCAGATAAATCGTTTGATTTTTCCTTATACATAAAATGTGCTGCTATACCATATTCAGCATGTCTATGCATGTCCCATGTACGTATTTGTATTTCAAAAGGAAAACCGATTTCTCCAAATACTGTTGTATGTAATGATTGGTAATTATTAGTTTTAGGTACAGCAATATAATCTTTAAATCTTCCTGGCATAGGCTTGTACAATTCATGAACAATTCCTAAAGCTGTATAACAATCTTTAACAGAATCTACTATTATTCTAATTGCAAGTAAGTCATATAAGTCATCTGTATCACAATTTTTCTCTTTCATTTTTTTATATATACTGTAATAATGTTTTGGTCTACCATGTACAGTAGATACAACTTCTGAATCTTTAAGTTTTTTCTCTATTTCCTTTATTCTAGTTTCTATATACTGTTCTCTTTCGTTTTTTGTAGCATCTATTTTTAATTTTATATACATATATTCATGATTCATTAGAACCCTGAATGAAATATCTTCTAATTCGGATTTTATATGTGCTATTCCGAAGTCTATGTGCGATTGGTGAATATATTTCTAAAGTTTCTTTTGCTTTTAATATTCTAAACTCTTCTTGCATTTCATCAGCTTTTCTCATATTATATAATCTATCTGCAAGTTTTATAAGAATAACTCTTACATCTTTTGCAATAGCCATAAACATCTTTCTTAAAATTTGTATATCTAATTTATCATTATTAGCATAATTTAAATATGACAATCTGTCAACACCTTTAATTAAAGTTGTTACTTCTTCTCCAAATTTGATGGTAACATGATTCATGTCAACATTAAACTTTGTTAATTCATGTAATATACTAGCATATATAGAATTTTCATCTAATTTAAGTAATGTAACTTCTGTTGCAACACCAATTGTGTGTTCAAAATATGTTTGTCCTGTGTATCTTAGTTCATCTTTGTATATATCTTTTGCATAATTTAAAACAGCTTGTAATTTGTTATCATCATAATTGATTTTATTTTCCTTCATAGCTGAAATTAAGTTTTCTTCCACGTATATACCTCCTTATTTATTTAATTATTTTTTAACTTCATTAATACAATTTCCCTTTTCAAAAATATCTTTTATGTTACTAAATGTAGTACTAACTATTTTCTCTAATGCTTCCTTTGTAAAAAAAGCTTGATGAGCTGTTATTACAACATTTGGCATTGATAATAATATCGATAAATCTTTGTCTCTTATATATGAATTAGACATGTCATTTAAAAAATATTGTTCTTCATCTTCATATACATCAAGTCCAATACCACCTATTTTACCTAATTCTAACATTTGTATTAAATCATTTGTATCAATCAATTTCCCTCTGCTTGTATTTAAAATGTAGACTCCATCTTTCATTTTTCCAATAGACTCTTTATTTATAATATTAACTGTCTCTGAAGTCAAAGGACAGTGTAGTGATATAATATCTGAAGTTTTAAACAATTCATCTAACGAAACATAACTATAATTTATTTTCTTTGCACTTTCACTGTCAGGAAATAAATCATAAGCTATAACATTTGCTCCAAATCCATTCATGATTTTTATAAATACCTTACCTATTTTACCTGTTCCAATAACACCTACTGTTTTACCATGTATATCAAATCCAAGTAAACCATCAAGTGAAAAATTATATTTTCTTGTTCGTTGATATGCCTTATATATCTTTCTATTTAATGTAAGTAATAATCCTACTGCATGTTCAGCTACAGCGAAAGGAGAATAATCAGGTACTCTTACTATTTTTATTTTATCAGTTAAATAATCAATATCAATATTGTTAAATCCTGCACATCTTAAAGCAATTAATTTTACGTTACATTTTTCTAATATACTCATAACTTCTTTATCTACAACATCATTTACAAATATACAAACTATATCAAAACCACTTGTAAGCGGAGCAGTTTCGGCCGTTAATCTGTTTTTAAAATATGTAATTTCATATCCGTAATTTTTGTTATATTCATCAAAAGAATTTTTATCATATTCTTTTGTATCGAAAAATGCTATTTTAATCATATTTTTCCTCCTAATTTTTTTTAATATTTTCTTCACCTAATCTCGATTTTAATTCATTTATTACATCTATACTTTCATTCAGCCAATAACTTCTATTTAATAATTTTAATTTATTTGTTCCTTCATAAAATAAATATACTGGAACTGTCCCAAAATATTCATTTGAAAGTTCATCTACAAATTCAAGTACATTAGCTTCTAAATCAAATTTATCTTTTGGAAGTTTTATATATATATTTTCATTCTTAGATATTTTTTCCACGTCACTAACTAATATTTTAGCTTTTTCACTTTCTTTAATACTCACCTTACCTTTAATTTTAACTACATTTCCTGCTTCAATTAATTTACTAAATTTAGAAAATGTACCAGAAAACAATATCAATTCAATACTTCCATACATGTCTGACATTTCAGCAAACATCATTTGTGAATTATTTTTTGTGTATATTATTTTTGAACTATCAATTATTCCACATATAACAACTTGTTTAGAATCATAATTAACTATATTTACATTTTCCATTTCTTCTATTTCATCATCTTTTTCTTCATTAGTAGCTAAATCTTTTGTAGTTATAGTAGAATTCTTTAAGATATACTCGCTATATTCATCAAGTGGATGACCTGAAACATATATTCCTATTATTTCTTTTTCCATATCAAGCAGTTCTTTTTTATTTGCTGTTCTTTTACTTTTGGGTATTGTAATAGTATTTTCTTCTACTGTTTCAAATAAATTTATTTGGTTTGCATAATTTCTTTTTCTACTGGAATTTATATTATCAATAACAATTTCAAAACTTTCTAATAAATCTATTCTGTTTAAACCATCATCTAATGTATCAAAACATCCTGCTTTTATTAGTGACTCTACACATTTTTTATTAACATTTTCACCAGATACTTTTTCACAAAAATCAATAAACCCTTTAAATTTACCTTCTCTTTTACGTACTGATATTATATCTGAAATCGCTCCAGCTGATACATTTTTTATAGTTTCAAGTGCAAATATTATTTTACCATCTATAACTCCAAATTTAGAAAAACTCTCATTTATGTCTGGTCTTAAAACTTGTATATTCATATTTTTACATTCTTCAATATATTCAGGTATTTTATTCAAATTACCAAGAAGACTATTCATTGTAGCAGCCATAAATTCTTGTGAATAATGAACTTTTAAGTAAGCTGTTTGATAAGATATAACTGCATATGATGCAGCATGTGATTTGTTAAATGCATATTTAGCAAACTCATACATTTCATCGAATATTTTATTACTACTTGCAGAGTCTATACCTTTAATACCTGCACCTTGAACAAAAACTTCTCTTTCTTTATTGAGCACATCTGATTTTTTCTTACTCATAGCACGTCTTACTAAATCTGCTCTTCCTAAGCTATATCCACCTAAATCTCTAAAAATTTGCATTACTTGTTCTTGGTATACCATACATCCATATGTAACTTTAAGTATTGGTTCTAATGCACTATGTGTATATTCAAGATTACCACTACTGTTTTTATTTTTTATATATCTTGGTATTTGCTCCATTGGTCCTGGTCTATATAACGAGATTACAACAGTTATATCTTCTAAACAATCTGGTTTAAGTAATCTAATCGTTTGTTTAAGTCCCTCACTTTCAAGTTGAAATACACCATTTGTTTTACCCTCAGAGAGAAGTTTAAAAACACTAATGTCATTCATTTCTTTATCGAAAACAACATCTATATTACGTACTTTTTTAACTAACTTTATACAATCTGCAATAACTGTTAAAGTTCTAAGTCCTAAAAAATCCATTTTAAGAAGTCCTAATTCTTCTAAAGTTGTCATTGTATACTGAGTAGATATTACATTTTGATTTAAATATAGTGGAACATAACTATCTACTCTTTCTTTTGTTATAATAACGCCTGCTGCATGAGTTGAAGCATGGCGAGGCATACCTTCAGCTTTTATAGCTAAATCTATAAGTTTATGAGCTTCATCATCTATCTCATACATAGTAGCTAAATCTTGATTTATTTTAAGAGCTTTCTCTATAGTCATTTTAAGATCATGAGGAATCATTTTGGCTATCATATCAGCTTTTTGATATGGAATATCTAGTGCTCTAGCAATATCACGTATACCTGCTCTTGCTGCCATTGTACCGAATGTTATAATTTGAGCAACGTGAGAATGTGAATACTTTCTTGAAACATAATCAATAACTTCTTGTCTTCTTTCATAACAGAAATCTATATCAAAATCTGGCATACTAATTCTTTCAGGATTTAAAAATCTTTCAAATATCAAATTAAATCTAAGTGGGTCAATATCTGTTATTCCAGTAACATATGCAGCTATACTACCAGCACCACTACCCCTACCTGGTCCTACAGGTATATCGCTGTTTTTAGCATAATTTATAAAATCTTGTACAATGAGAAAATAATCAACATAACCCATTTTGTCTATTACACTTATTTCATACTCTAATCTATCTTGTGCTTTATTTATATATTCTTCACTATATTCTTCTTTATTATATCTTTTTTCTAAACCTTCATTACATAACCTTTTAAAATACTCTAAATTAGTAACATTATCGTCTACTTTAAATTCAGGCAATATTATATTACCAAACTCAAACTCAACATTACACATATCAGCAATTTTTACTGTATTTTTAATAGCTTCAGGAAAATTTTCAAAAGAAGATCTCATCTCTTCTGGAGATTTTACATAAAATTCATTTGTAGGAAAGCTCATTCTATCAGGATCATTCAATGTTTTCTTAGTTTGTACACATAACAAAACTTCATGAAAATCATAATCTTCTTTTGTCAAATAATGACAATCATTAGTAGCAACTAAACCAATATCTAGTTCTTTAGCAATACTAACTATACTTTGATTTGCTAAAACTTGCTCTCTTATACCATTACTTTGTATTTCTAAATAATATCTATCTTTTCCAAATATACTCAAAAATTCTTTTGCACTATTCTTTGCTCCTTCAATATCCCCTAGTACTATCTTCCTTGCTATTTCACCACCAAGACAAGCAGATAAACATATAATTCCATCACTATACTGTTTTAATATTTCCATATCTATTCTTGGTTTGTAATAAAAACCTTCAACGTATGAAATTGAAACTAACTTAATTAAATTTCTATATCCTATTTCATTCATAGCAAGTAAAATCAAATGGTTTGGCTCTGTATCAATTTTTCCTTGTTTATCTAGTCTACTTCTAGGAGCCATGTACATTTCACAACCTACAACAAGTTTGATTCCTTTAGCTTTGCACTTTTTATATAAATCAACCACGCCAAACATATTACCATGATCTGTTATAGCTACAGCTTTCATACCTAGTTCATCAATTTTATTTACTAAATCATCTAACTTATTTGCACCATCTAACAAACTATACTCAGTATGCATATGTAAATGTACAAAATCCATCTTACTCACCTACTTTATTTAAATATATTATACTATGTATAACCAATTTTTTCAAGTAAATACGACTTTAATTTATATATATGAACAAAAAAATACCTAGAATATTTATTCTAGATATTTTATATATTAATTATTTAAGTTCTATATTCTAAATAACTTTATAACTTGACATTTACAAATAATATGATCGTCTTTATTTCATTTCACACTTTAAAGTGTATCAGAAACAATCAAAGCTGGACGAAATCCGAAAGATACATCTGCATAACCGCCTCTACCAATAAAACCGAACAGACGCGAACTATAACTATCATAATTATTACTACGTAAAAAGAATGATTCACTTGTATCAAGCATATATACAAAATCATTAAACCATGCTACTCCCCCTCCTGAATTTGCTGTTTCATATACAGCATCTCCTTTTTTGTATACTGTATTTGGATAGTTATCTGAATAAACATCAGTTTCAACTAAATATACATCCTTGTATTGTGCTGATGCACTTACTAGACTATTTCCATATGTTGTCAAAGTACTATGTCCATTATTTATGTATGCTGCAGTATACTCAAATGCACATCCTGACATATCATATATGCCATATATATTTCCTGTTGTACTTGTATTTACACCATATGTTAAATTATCATATGAATATGTTGATGTTGTCCCCATAGCAAATTTATTTGTTCCCGCTCTACCTGTTGTATAATTAGTATCAGGGTTCCTCCAAATTTCTACCCCATTTCTTCCATATACTGATTGTGTTAAGTAAACTATAGCTCCCCATTCTACATTCTTTAACATATGTGTGTCTATACCTGTTCCACTTGTTCCCCATCCATATGTATTATCTATTTCCATTGCTCTACATGCATTGAATATATTATTTACTGTTATATTTCTCCATGATACTACATTTGGTACTACTTTCACTTTTTCACTATTATTGCTTGCTTCAAATTTTGCTACCCATATTCCTGTTAATTCCTTATCTCCAAATGTAAATGCTGGATGTTTTGTCCATGTTCTATTTGAGGCAGTAGCTCCAGTATCATTATTTAAAATTCCTATATGAGTACTATTCCATTCGTCATTTGTTCCTTGACTAAATTGTATATTTACTATATCACCTGTTGCTGCTGATTCATGCCATAAGCTTGATATTCTATATACATATCTTGGTATCCATACCCACATACTTCCATCCGCAGTCTGTGCATTTGCCCATTTATTAGTTGCATAATTATACCAGCTTGTATCTGTATCTGGACTTGATACTGTTTCCCATGTACTTCCATTCCATTCTTTTGCTGTCATCCCTGCTGACAATACTGGTTTATTTACATTTATTACATGTGATACTATAAATGCCTTTGACTTATTGACTGAATTATTTCCTAGATTATCTCCTGATTTTATCCATAGATAATATGTTCCTTCATCAGTTTTTGTAAATAATTGTCCATTTGTAAATGCTGCCCATCCACTACTTGGTGTTGTTATATTTTGTGTATCCCATACGTATTGTAATGTAGAAGGATCTACTCCACTAACATCACTTACTGTAACTGTTGTTCTAGCCTCTGTTGGAATTATTCCACCATTTATTCCAAATTCTACTTTTGGTCCCACTGTATCTACATATGCTACATCTATCTGTGTTGGAATATATTTACTATCTGTTGTTCCATCACCTAATTGTCCATTTCCATTATTTCCCCATGTTTTTATTGTTCCATCATTCAATATAACTACTACATGATTCTCCCCTACTGCCAATTGTTTTACGTTTGTTAATCCTGGTACAGTTGTTGGTATAAGTTTAGCCTCTGTTGTTCCATCTCCAAGTTGTCCATCGCTATTATTCCCCCATGTTTTCACTGTTCCATCATTTAACAGTGCCACAGAAAATTCACTTCCTCCTGCCAATTGTTTTACATTCGTAAGACCCGGTACTATCACTGGTGTATATGCATCTTCTTCAGATCCATCTCCAAGTTGTCCATAACTATTAGCCCCCCATGCTTTCACTGTTCCATCATTTAACAGTGCAAATACATGTTCAAAACCTGTTGCTACTTGATTTACATTTGTAAGGCCCGGTACTATCACAGGTGAATATGAATCTTCTCCAGTCCCATCTCCAAGCTGACCAGCCCAGTTACCTCCAAATGCTTTCACCGTCCCATCATTTAATAATGCGATTGAAAAGTTGCTTCCTGATGATAATTGTTTTATATTCGTAAGACCCGGTACTATCACAGGTGAATATGCATCTTCTCCAGTCCCATCTCCAAGCTGGCCAGCCCAGTTACCTCCAGATGCTTTCACTGTTCCGTCATTTAATAATGCCAATGAACAATCACTTCCTCCTGTCAATTCTTTTATATTTGTAAACCCTGGTACAATTATTGGTACATGTACATCCTGCCATGTTCCAATTCCAATCTGGCCACTCCAGTTGCTTCCCCATGCTTTCACTGTTTCATCATTTAACAGTGCCAATGCATGATATCCACCTGCTTCCAATTTTTTTACATTTGTAAGCCCTGGTACAATTGTTGGTATATACCTATCATTTATTGTTCCATCTCCAAGTTGTCCATTGCTATTATTCCCCCATGCTTTCACTACTCCGTCATCTAGCAATACTGTCGTAAATCCATTTCCTGCTACTATATCTACCGCTAATGCTACTACTTCATCTCCAGAATCTCCTATAGAAATTCCAGTATCACCTATCCAATTTATTTCATCATCATCTGTTCCTGTGTAAAAAAGATTTCCTTCTTTAATCTCAAATATATCCTCATCCTCTAATTTAATA
Source organism: Clostridia bacterium (assembly GCA_028684095.1). Taxonomy (GTDB): domain Bacteria; phylum Bacillota; class Clostridia; order TANB77; family CAG-465; genus RGIG5057. Next base: position 2,688 of record JAQUGQ010000016.1, on the reverse strand, counting down.
CTCGTTATTATATCTTTTATTTTTAAAGTATTTCCATCTTTCATATATGTTCCTGTATCTTTTGTTGCATTAACTGTTGATACATCTAATGTACCTTGAGTTAATAAATATTCTTTTGTAATCCATAAAGATAACTCACCTTGATAGTTGCTAATATTATTTTTAAAATTTGCTTCTTCTGCTTTCTTTATTGGATTATTCTGTGCTAATGATAATATAACAGCACCTGCTAATATGATTATAATAATAATAGTTATAATTAAAACTATTAAAGATATACCTCTCTTACTTAATAAACAATTAACATTATTCATTTTTAAAATTCCTCCTATTTTAAGTAAATACCTTAATTTTGAAATACTTTAACTAACATTTAAATTTTATACTATATTCATATTTTTGTCAATATTTTTTACTTTTTAGATTGTGTAAACTTTCATTAGGTTTTTAAAACAACCCTTTTACTATATAATTTATAAATAATTTTTAACATGAAGAATTTAATAATAACAATTCATTAACATATTTATTAATAACCACATAATTATCATTTGTATTATTTTTTATAAGTTCTTTATTATTAAAGACTTCACTGTTTTTTTCTTCAAGTAATAACATATCTGCATACTTACATAGTGATAATATATATGTTTCTTCGTTATCAATTATAAATGTATTTAATATGTCATATTTTATTTTTGTTTTATTATTATCATTAAGTACACCAACTTTTGTATCAATTATTATAATATTATTCATTTTACAGATTCCAAAAGCTTTTTCATATCTTACTTTAAACTTTTCTTCTACATTCATATTAAGATATTCTTCACCTAATACTAATTTAACAATTTCTTGTAAAGTATTTATTTCATATTTATTGTTTTCATATAATATAATAATATTTTTCATAATAATTTCTCCTATTAAAATCTTTCGTTATCATCATAATTTGATTTTCTGTCTACAAACTTTTCATAAGGTTCATTAGATATTATTAACTCTTTATCTCTAGATAAATATCTTTCATAATAGATTGCTTTATCTACAATGTTATTAAATGATAAATCTAATAAACACATTAATTTTTCTTCTTCTGTTGTTTCTTTATTTTTCATTTTATCAAAAATTTCTTTTTTATATTCAGGTTCTATAGATATTTTTTTTGAAACTTCCATTATTCTTGCAAATAATTCTATATTTCTTTGAACCTCAATAGCATCTAATTGTCCATTTGGCATCCTAAATTCTACTGTATTTTGTTTGCCATCAGATATTGGTTTTAAATTCAATCCTTTATATCTTCCTGATTTAGTTTTATTAGGTATATACATTCTACTATATTGTTCGGCCATTTTTTTTACATCTTCGTGTGTGTCCAATTTCACGCTTCCTTTTTTTAATATTTCATCAATTATAGATTTTGTTGGCGAGGCAAATTCTCCAACTCCATCTCTAAAATCCTCATTTGCTGGATTAGAAATTTTGTATATTGAACTCTCACATTCTGACCAAATTGTTAAAAAATTCTCCCATGCTTTTCCATCTGTTCCAAGAATATTACTGCCTATATGTATATGTCCTCCACACTGTCCGTCAATTTTACCACCTACACTTTTCAGCATATCTATAACATCTTTTAAATCTTTCCAATCTTTTTCATTATCCATTAATATTGGAGAAACTAATTCTACACCTGTACTTACTGTTGGGTCATACTTAATACCCCATCTACTAAGATTTGGATTAATACTTTGTTTTTTAAACAAAGTGTCTTTTACCTCATTATTTGCAAGAATATTTTTAATTATATGTGGTGAAACACCTTCAACTTCTACCTCATATCCAATTGTGATATTAGGATTTATATCTAATTTTGTTTTATATTTTTTAAAATTAGTTTGAATAATAAGTTTTTTTAGTTCATCTATTTTCTCTTTTGGCATACTAGATAAATTTCTTTTAATGTTTTCGTTATTTTCAATTTGCAATGAAGGTGCAACTATATCATTTTTTAGTGCATTTATTACATTTATTATCTCATAATTTTTTGCTCTTAAATTTACCTTTAAAACTTGTTTTCTTAAATTTTCAGGAAAGTTAGATAGTATTTTACTTACATCAGGGTTATTTTCAATATTCATTAAATAATAAACATCTAGTATGTTTACATCTTCTTTTGCTATTGTTTTATATTTATTTGCAAAAAATTCTATTTCACTATCTGAAATTTTTCTTTTATCAAAAAATTTCAAATGTGCTTTAAGTCTATTTCTTTCATCTTCAATATTATTATATATTTCATCTCCTAATATTCCAGTTAGAATAATATCTTCACTATTAAATATACCATGTGTTCTAGAAAGTGAATCTGATACTTTTTCTTTATTTAAAGTTTCAAGTAACTTGTCACTTAAACTTAATACAGAAGATGATCCATACTTTTCATAAGTTTCAAGCCATTGTTTCCTTCTATCATCAATATCTGTTAACTGTTCTTCTTCATTTAATTTTTCTAGTATTTCACTTACTTCAATTTTTTTGTTATTTTTTAAACATTCCAATAAATAATCTCTTGATTTTATTGATTCCGGAAATAACAGTAATAAATTCTCATCCCCTAATACATTGTTTATATTATCTATATTAAATTTATTTATATTATCTATAATATATTTAGTGAAATCC
>JAQUGQ010000025.1 GCA_028684095.1 Clostridia bacterium | reverse complement strand
CACCGATATCAATGGGGATTAAAAAAGATGACTCCTGTACAATACAGGAATCATCTTGTAGCTTAATAAACATTACCACTTTGAACACTTTTTTTATTAATGTCCTTGACAAAGGGTACCATTTAATTTAGTTATACTTTATTTTTGTTTAGAATTTCATTTTTTAGTTCTAATGACAGGAATTCTTGATTTTATTGTCTTTAAATCATACCGAAGTACATAAACATAAAAGTTATCAATAGACATATCTTTATATTTTGATATTAAATTATTAAAGAAAAATGATTGTAATTTCAAATCTTCAGAATATAGTTTTTTGTCAAATTTACCATGAAGATAATTAATTGACATTGTTTTCATGTTAGTTAAACGTGATACAGATTTAAGCCCTGAAAATTTGCAAGTGTTTACTAATTTACGGTATTCTTTAAAATCAAATGAGCTTATTATAGAAGCTTTAGTATGTATATCTATATGATGATTGGAAATTATTTTATAAAAGGACTGTAGTTCTTTTATAGCATTTGCTATATCTTCTTGACTAAGAATTTGTGTGTATCTTTCATTAACAATTCCTATGGAAGCTATTATACCATTTTTTGATTCATAAACTACATGCATAACTTCAGGTAATTTTCTACATATTGTTTCAAACCTCCGGTTATTTTTTTCCCTTTTAGCTTCATCATCATCTTTGTGTTCAGTAGAATAATGAAAAATTTTTTCGATATTATCGGTCTCAAACGCCAATTTATATCCCTCCTAATTAAAATTTTAATACGGTAAATTATTTGTTATATATATAATTATATCATACTTGTCAAATTTTATTAATATTAGTGTATAATTTGAAGTTATTTTTAATATAAACTTTATATTTTTCTTGCAATACTATTATAATTTGTGATATAATATACTAATACAATAAAGGAGGCGTACATCTTGATTGAAGACAGAATTATATCAACAGAATATGCTGATGAAGAAAAAGAGATGGAGGTCTCTTTAAGGCCACGTAATTTTAATGACTATATAGGACAAACTAAGGTAAAAGAAAATTTGAAAGTATATATAGATGCTGCAAAAGAAAGAAATGAGTCTTTGGATCATGTATTATTATATGGTCCTCCAGGACTTGGAAAAACAACACTTGCAAGTATAATAGCTTCCGAAATGGGAGTTAATATTAGAGTAACATCTGGACCGGCTATATCAAAAGCTGGAGATTTAGCAGCTATACTTACAAACTTACAAGAAAATGATTTGTTATTTATAGATGAAATACATAGATTAAATAAAACAATTGAAGAGATACTTTATCCAGCATTAGAAGATTTTTGTTTGGATATTATAATAGGTAAAGGACCTTCTGCAAGATCAATTAGATTGGATTTGAATAAATTTACTTTAATTGGTGCTACAACAAAAGCAGGTAGTTTATCATCGCCTCTTCGCGATAGATTTGGTATAATACATAGATTAGAACTATACACGGAAAAACAGTTATCTAGCATCATAAAAAGAAGTGCAAGTATATTAAATGTTGAAATAGATAAAGAGGCTGCTTTAGAGCTTGGCTCAAGATGTAGAGGAACCCCAAGAATAGCAAATAGGTTACTAAAAAGAGTAAGAGATTATGCACAAGTAGTAGGCAAAAAAGTAATTGATTATGATATAGCTAAAAGTTCTTTAGATAGATTAGAAGTAGATGAACTGGGATTAGATAAAATAGACAGAGATATGCTACTAGCTATAATAACAAAATTCAATGGTGGACCTGTCGGATTGGATACTTTGGCTGCTTCAATAGGAGAAGATAAAGATACAATAGAGGATTTTTATGAACCATATCTTATGCAAATAGGGTATTTAATGAGAACACCTAGAGGCAGAACAGCTACTCATTTAGCATATGCACACTTAGGATTGGAGAAGAAAAATGAGTAAATTACTAATTCATACATGTTGTGCACCGTGCTTTGTCTATATACATGAGGATTTAACAAAATTTAGAAAAATATTTACTGAAGATATAGAACTAGATATAACAAGTTTATGGTATAATCCAAATATACAACCTAAGATGGAGTATGAAAGAAGAAAAGAAACATTAATTAATTATTGTAAAAATGTAAACTGTAAATTAGATATAATCGATAACTATAATCTAAAAGAATTTGTTAAAGATATAGTTAATTTAGATGGATATAGTTGTAGATGTGAATATTGTTATTTTAAAAGATTAGAGGGTACTTTTAGATATGCGAAAGAAAATAACTTTGAGATAGTTATGACAACTTTATCTATAAGCCCATATCAAAATCAAGAACTAATAAATAAAATTGGAAAGCAACTTGAAATTGAATATGGAATTAAATACGTACATTTGGATTATACAAAAAAGTTCAAAGAAGGTCAAAAGATTGCCAAAGACTTGGGATTATATAGACAAAAATATTGTGGTTGTATCTTTTCTATAGATGAAGGAAAGTGGGAATATCAAGTATGAGTAGTAAAGTTAAGTATTCAAAAAACAAATTAATTATGAGAAGATTGATTCCTGGAGCAGTAATAATTTTTATATTATTACTTATTGCTTATATAACATTTATAACATATATAAATGTTACAAATAACATAGTATATGAGAATATAAATAGTGATAGTAGTATTGTAGATGATAATATTGCATATCAATCAACTCCTATTGTAATTAATAATATAATACTTGGTGGAGTATATAACTATAAATGGGTAAGTATGGAAAGATATTATTTTGAAAGTATTAATAAAAAATTATTAGATATTGATGTATATACAAAAAAAGGTAAAACTGGAACATATAAACTTAGCGAAGTATCAAAAGAAGATGAAGCTACAGCAGCATATACTTCAACTACGAGAACTAATTATACAGATGAATATTTGGCTGTAAAAACGGGAAACACTACTATATCTAAAATGAATGAAGTAATTTTAAATGAAAGTAACACAATTGTATATAAAAATAAAGTTAAGAAAGCATTAGGATTATATGGAATATTAAATAACACTGTTAAAATAAGAGAAGTTTATGAGGTTGCATTAGTTCCTGGAAAATTATCTTATATTATAACTGCTACAAATGATGGAAAAAATAATAGAGGTGTATATAGTGTAGCAATATATGCAAGTAGCATGGGAGATATTAAATTAATAAAATATAACTATGTTAAGGATGTAAATAATTCTTCTAATTTTGGAATATATACAACTAAATTTGTAGCTGATTTAAATGGTGATAATGTTTGTGATATAATATTACAAGAAACTAACGAATTTAACAGTAAATATTCAGTTATGGAATTAAGTAATGGCAAATTTTACGAAGTTTTATCTGCAACAATAAATAATTAAATTTGAGTAAAATAATTAGGGGGGATTTTAATGGCAATTAAATATATAAACAATAAAGGAGAAGTATATGAAGGTGAATACGATATAAATGTTGCAAGACATACAGCAGCACATATACTAGCTGGGGCATTAAAACGAATTTATGGAGATAGCATAAAACTTGCTATCGGTCCAACAATTGAAAATGGATTTTATTATGATATTGATTTGGAATATAAAATAGTAGAAGAAGATTTAGAAAAAATAGAATCTGAAATGAGAAAAATAATAAAAGAGAATCTTAAATTTGAAAGTTTTATACTTTCAAAAGATGAAGCTATAAATTTTATGAAAGAAAAAAACGAAAATTATAAACTTGAACTTATACAAGATTTACCTGATGATGCACAAATATCTTTCTTTAAACAAGGTGAATTTACAGATTTATGTGTAGGTCCACATTTGTTATATACAAAAGGAGTTAAAGCTTTTAAATTATTTAATGTAACAGGAGCATATTGGAGAGGTAATGAAAACAATAAGATGTTACAAAGAATTTATGGAACAGCATTTGAAAGCAAAGAAGCATTAGAAAAACATTTATTTATGTTAGAAGAAGCTACAAAAAGAGATCACAGAAAATTAGGTAGAGAGTTAGATTTATTTATGATATCAGATGAAGGACCAGGATTTCCATTCTTTTTACCAAAAGGTATGGTTCTTAGAAATATATTAGAAGATTTTTGGAGAAAACAACACGTAGAAGCAGGGTATGAAGAGATTAAGACACCTATCATATTAAATGAAGAATTATGGCACCGTTCAGGGCATTGGGATCACTATAAAGAGAATATGTATTTTACAAAAATAGATGAAGGTGATTATGCAATAAAACCAATGAATTGTCCAGGTGGAATGATTGCATATAAAAGAAAAATGCATTCATACAAAGATTTTCCTGAAAGAGTTGCAGAACTAGGACTTGTACATAGACATGAATTATCAGGTGCATTGCATGGACTTATGAGAGTAAGATGTTTTACACAAGATGATGCACATATATTTATGACAAATGATCAAATAAAATCTGAAATTATAAATGTTATAAATCTAATAGATAAATTCTATAAAATATTTGATTTTGATTATCATATAGAATTATCAACAAGACCAGAAAATTCAATGGGAAAAGCAGAAGATTGGGAAATAGCAACTGATGCATTAAGAGATGCATTAGTGTCTATAGGTAAAGATTATATTGTAAATGAAGGTGATGGTGCTTTCTATGGTCCTAAACTTGATTTTATATTAAAAGATTCTATTGGACGTAAGTGGCAATGTGGTACAATACAACTTGATTTTCAAATGCCAGAAAAATTTGATTTAACATATATAGGTAGCGATGGACAAAAACATAGACCTGTTATGATACATAGAGTTATACTGGGAAGTATTGAAAGATTTATAGGAGTAATTACAGAACATTATGCTGGAGCATTTCCTACATGGATTTCCCCAGTTCAAGTTAGAATATTACCTATATCAGAAAATGAAGTAGAATATGCAAATAATATAAAAAACACTTTAGTAAATTCAGGTTTTAGAGCCTCTGTTGATAATGAAAACAACAAAATTGGTTACAAAATAAGAGAAGCTCAGCTTCAAAAAGTTCCATATATGATAGTATTAGGTAAAAATGAAGTAGATAGTGGAACAGTTACTATTAGAGATAGAAAAGGCGAGGATACTAAAAATATTAAAATTGAAGAATTTATTGAAATAATGAATAAGCAAATAGAGAGTGAATTAAAAAAATAAATTGAATAGATAAAAATAACGTTTGGAATTAGATTCCAGACGTTATTTTATTTAGTATTATAGTTACATTTGAATTATCACTAGTAGCTACAATTTTTATATCATTATCAGTAGTATTTTTAAATTTCAAATCTAAACTACCATAATATATAGTGGCATCTTTATCTTTTGGTACATAATATACACGCTTACTGTGAGGATGTCTTTCTATTATTTCCAAATTTGCAATTAAAGCTGAATTATAAATAGTACTACTTATTTGACACATACCACCACCAAAAATCTTAATATTTTTTCCATTTGTATCAAAACCTATAGCTTCTTTAAATCCTTGCTCTTCTCCCATAGGTCCAACAGTATCATTAAATGAAAATATTTCACCTTTTTTTATAACAACTCCATTAATTTTTTTAATTGCAAGTTCTATGTTAAATACTCTATTTAAATCATGATCATATATATTTGAAGAAAAAATTGCAATTTGTGTTTCTACAGGTATAGGAGTGGAAGGAACAGTAGGTTCAGTAGATTTATCAGGAACAACTGTGTCTGTTTTTTGAGTTGTATTTGAAGAAGTATTATTTTGACCAATATTTTCATTACTTTGAATGTTATTTTCTAAACTATTTGTAGATGTATATGCAGTATATACAATAATTCCTATTATAGCAAGTAATATAACTGTAAAAACAATAATTATTATTGTTTCGTTTTTATTTGAATTTTCCATATATTTTCTCCTCATATATTTATATTTTTCCCTAAAAAATATAAAATAATCACAAAAGTACAAAAATAAAAAAAAAATAAAAAAAATAAAAAAAAGAATAAAGAAACAGGAATATGTTCTAAAATTTTTTTAAAAAAATATATATAATAAAAGGAGGAGATATAGTGAAAGATAAATACCCATTTGAATTAATTGGATTGCCATATCAGTATAGTGCATTGGAACCATATATTGATACAGAAACTGTTAAGTTGCATCATAATAAACATTTAAAAAAATATGTTGATAATTTAAATGAAATTTTAGCTGATTATCCTATATATCATACATGGAGTTTAGAAAAATTAATATTAAATAATAGTGCTTTACCACCAACTATACAAATTGGTGTAAAAAATAATGCGGGAGGTATATATAATCATAATTTATACTTTCACATAATGAAACCAGCCATGCAACAAAATAATCTAACAGGTAACCTTAAAGAGGCGATAATTAAGAGTTTTGATTCACTAGAAAATTTTTATACTTCATTTGAAAATGCAGCACTTAAAGTTTTTGGTTCTGGATATGCATGGCTTATTGTAGATAAAGATAAAGAATTAAAGATTGTTACAAGTGCTAATCAAGATGTACCTTTAAATGTTTTTCATGTGTTATTAATAGACGTATGGGAACATGCATACTATTTAAAATATAAAAACAGAAGAGATGAGTATATAATTAATTGGTATAACATAATAGATTGGGATAAATCAGAAAAAAACTATGATATTGCAATAAATTATTTGAATACTACTAAAATTAATTGATTTTAGTAGTATTCTATGTTATAATTTATATATGAGATATTTTAAGTATTTCAGATGGTCGCGCATATTTTTATGTGAGGAAAGTCCGGGCTCCACAGAACATGTGATGCTAGATAACGTCTAGTGGGAGTGATCCTAAGGAAAGTGCAACAGAAAATAACCGCCTTGAATTTTTCAAGGTAAGGATGAAAAAGTGAGGTAAGAGCTCACTAAGTTCTATGGTGACATAGTTCTTGTGTAAACCCCATTTGGAGCAACACCAAGAAATAAAGGTTAAGACATTGTTCGTCGTCTTTTAAGGTTGGTGGCTTGAGGTATATAGTGATATATATCCTAGATAAATGACCGTCAAATACAGAACCCGGCTTATGAAATGCTTAAAACTCAGCTCTTACACGTATGTGTAAGAGCAGTATTTTTTGAAAGACATTTTTTATAGAAATTTCAACTTATTTTGAAAAAAGTCTTGACAAAAATCTGTTTATAGTTTATAATGTATACAGTCAAAGATAAATGGGAGCTTAGCTCAGTTGGGAGAGCATCTGCCTTACAAGCAGGGGGTCATAGGTTCGAGCCCTATAGTTCCCACCATTTATTTGTGGCCTGGTAGTTCAGTTGGTTAGAACGCTAGCCTGTCACGCTAGAGGTCGAGGGTTCGAGTCCCTTCCAGGTCGCCATTTTTTTTATAAGGCTAGATAGCTCAGTCGGTAGAGCAGGGGAC
>JAQUGQ010000005.1 GCA_028684095.1 Clostridia bacterium | reverse complement strand
CCCTTTTAAGGGTAGCTAGAGTATAAATTGCGATTGTCGTAATAATGTGTACTTTTAGGTACTCGCAAGTATCATGCCCTTATAGGGCGAAAATAATACCGCCTGTTTTACAGGCGGATGTTTATTTGAAAAAACATGAAAAATATAATAGTTAAATAAAAATAATTTAAAACACAATAATAAGTTTGTTTTTAAAATCTTTATGAATATTTTATGGTTTAACTAATAAAATATATTAAGGAGTGATTAGTTTGAATAAATTAAAATATTTTGGTATAAATTTGGGTATTACTTGTGTTATGATTCTCTTGCTATTATTAGTAACTTCAGTTATTTTTGCATATACTAATATAAATGATAAGTATTTGGATATATTTGTATATTGTTTGATTGGTATATCTATTTTCCTAAATTCAATTTTTTTAAATAGAAAAATAAAAAGTAAAGGAGCGGTATACGGAAGTATATTTGGTTTATTAGTAATTGTAACTATATATTTAATTGGAGCAATATTTTTAAGTTTTAGTCTATCTTATACAGTTGCTATATATTTAGCAGTTGGTGTAATTTCAGGTTTGATAGGTGGAATAATTGGAGTTAATTTATAGAGGTAAAAATGAAAAAAAATAGAAAATACATATTTGAAAATAAAAAAACAAGGATACTTATAATCTCTTGTATTATTATTGTACTTAGTATTGTTTTTGTATATATAAATTATACAGATGTAGTTAATTCATATAGTATTAATAAAGATCTTAGAAAAAAAATTAATAACATGGATATTGTTATTGGTGGTGAAACAGTAGGTATAAAACTTTTAGCAACTGGAGTACTAATTATGGGATTGGATAGAGATGATGTAAATCTTGAAATAGCTGATGTTATACTTAAAGTGGATGGTAATCAAGTAGAATCAAATGCTGAGCTTCAAAATTTCACACAGTTGAGCAAAGGCCAAAAAATGAAGCTAGAAATAATGAGAAAAGATCAAATATTTGAAATAGAAGTAACTCCAACATTTGATGAGCTCAGTAACGAATATAAACTTGGATTGTGGGTAAAAGATAGTAGTGCGGGTGTTGGAACTATAACTTTTTATGATAGAAAGAGTTTGAATTTTGCAGCTCTTGGTCATGCGGTAACAGAAACTAAAGAAAACTATATTTTACCTATAACATCAGGTGGAATAACAAGTACAGATATATATAGTATAAAAAAAGGGATAAATAGAATTCCTGGAGAATTAAAGGGAACTATAACTAACCATATTATTGGTGAGATAACACACAATACAGAAAAAGGTATATATGGTAAAATGTATGACTCAAAATATTTTGAAAACAAAAAAAGTATAGAAATAATACCAAAATCTGGTATTAAAGAAGGTGAAGCGATTATATATTGTTTACTTGACAATGATACTATAAATGCATATAAAATTCAAATAGAAAAGGTTTTACTTAATTCAGTTGGTAATAAAAATATGATAATAAAAATAATAGATGAAAAATTAATAAACAAAACAGGAGGAATAATACAAGGTATGAGCGGTAGTCCAATTATTCAAAATGGTAAGTTAATTGGTGCTGTTACACATGTTTTTCTTAATGATCCACTAAGAGGATATGGAGTATTTATAGAAAATATGATTGAAGATATATCAAATATAAATTAATATTAGAATATCTTTAATTAATTCAATTGGAATATTAGGTGATAAAAATATGATAAAAAAAATAGTATTATCGTTAATAATATTTGTTTGCAGTTTAAATATATATGCAAGTGAGTATGTTAATACTAAAAATTATTTAAAAATAAATGTACCAGCTGCAGTTGTAATAGATGATAATACACATAGAGTACTTTATGACAAAAATGCTAATGAACAAAGAAGTATTGCATCTCTTACAAAAGTTATGACAAGTATATTATTAATTGAAAATTGTGACTTAAATGAAGTTATTAATGTACCTGATGAAGCTACCTGGGTAGGTGGATCTGAACTTGGTTTAAAAAAAGGTGATACTATAACAACATATAATTTATTAGTTGGTATGTTATTACCATCAGGAAATGATGCAGCATTTACCACCGGTATACATGTTGGTGGCACAATAGAAAAATTTGCTGAGATGATGACTGAAAAAGCTAAACAAATTGGGGCACTTAATACTAGTTTTAAGAATGCTCATGGTTTAGATGTAGAAGGACATTATAGTACAGCATATGATATGGCTCTTATCACAAGTTATGCACTTAAAAATGATGTTATAAACAAAATAGTAGGTAGCACAAGTTTATCTATTACATATGGAAAAACAACCAGAACTTTAAATAACACAAATAGATTACTTAAAAGTTATGCATATGTAGATGGAGTAAAAACAGGCTATACAGATAATGCAGAAAGATGCGTAATAACTTCTGGAACTAAAAATAACTTTAGAATTATATCTGTAGTTTTGGGAGCAACAGATACAAATACAAGATTTAATACAGCAAAAGACTTGATGGATAAAACTTTTGAATTATATAAAAATGATGACTTATCTAAAATGATGAATTGGTATGTTAAAATTCCTGTGATAAAAGGTGAAAATGAGTATTATGAAGCTAATATATTAGATAGTATGACATATCCAATAATATCTGAAGAGTATGATAATATTTATGTGAAACAGGAGTTTTTAAAAGAAATATATGCACCTATGCCCAAAGGTACATATTTAGGAAATATAAAAATGTATTTAGGTGAAGAAGAGATATATTTAAAAGATATATTTTTGACTGAGGATTTAAATAAAAGAAGTATGAACCAATATTTTAAAGATGGATTAAATAGTATTTTTAAAAAAAGTAATATACTTGATTCATGGATAATTAAATATTATGTAAATTAGTCATATAATTTATATTGACAAGACAGTAATATAATGGTATAATATATTTATAAATAAAATTTGATTTAAGTAACAATTGTTATTTAAGAGGAGGAATTTATTAAATGGAAAGTACTGTTAACCTGGAGTGTAATGACCTAAATTTGATTTTAGATGCTGAAGGTATTATTTCTTGTGATTTTGTTTGTTATGATGTTAAAAATCAGTCAATTGTAAACATGTTAGTACCAATTCATGAGCAAATAAAACAAATTTATCGGAATATTAAATTAACAAAAGATTTTGTTAAAAGGCTAGAATATAAGTTAAAACTTACACTAATAGTTAAACCAGCTAAGCTTACATTTGTGAATAAAAATGGAAATGCTAAATTAAAAACTCAATTATGTGAAATTTATCAACCAGTGACTTTAACTTATGACCGCGTAAAAATTGGAGATAATCCTCTTATTATTGATGGAAAAGTTGAGAAGTTTTTTTCTTATAATTCAAAAATCTTTCTTACCTGCTTAATCGATGAAATTGACGAAAAATCTAAAGGTGTTGTTCAGACAATTAAAATATTAAAAATTAACGAGGAAGTAAATGCTATTTATAGTGATAAAGAGGCTAAAAATAAAATTAGAAATATTTTGAATATAAAAAGTAAGAGTAAAAAAGCTTTTCTAGCGGCTATATTTGACTATTTAGAAGGAAAGACTCTTAAATTAGAATATGATGAGCATTACGAATACAGTTTGTGGACAGTATTGTTTGATTTTATTGTTATCAATAATGATAAAAAATAGAATCAATAATAAAAATTACATATAAAAAACCAGCACATTAGTATGTGCTGGTTTTTTATATGTAATTTTGTAAAAAGCACTTGATAATTGTATTTTTTTGTTATATAATTTAAATCAGAAAAGGTGGTTATATGGATAAATTCAAAAATAAATATTTTGGTTATATAGAAGGAGTTATTTATATAATTCTTATAATAGTTATCATATTTGCTAGTATTACAGGACCAATATTAATAAAATTGCTACCTTTAGTTTTTGTACTAGGATTAGTAGGCAGGATAGTATTTAATAGGCCAGTTATAACAAGTATATTTGGGTTTTTAGTTTCTATTTGTACGATATATATTATTGGAACTTATAGTTTTGAATACAATCTAATGTATAGTTTATTTTGTTTTATATGTATTTTAATGGGTGAAGTAGAAGGCATGTATTTAATTAGACTTTTAAATAAAAAAAGAAACAATATAGAAAAAAGTAATTTTAAAAATATAACAGCAATAATAGTACTTGCATTGGCTGGTATATTTTTAAATAACTATTTTAATGGAAATATATATACGTATTTAAAATACAAACATAAAATTGAGAACTATATAAGTTCCAATTATCCAAATAGTAATAATTTTAAGATTTCAGAAGGAAAATTTGTATTTACTAAATATAAATACTATTCATTTAATGTGAAAAATATTGATGATAATGATAACACTACATATAAATTTGCAGTATATTTAGATGATAACATAATAGATGGATATGAAAATAGTAGATTATCCTTAAATAGTGCACAATTAAAAAATGAATTTTCAGATGAGATAGATTTATCTAAGTATACAGATTTTGAATTTGATATTAAATATAATGATTTGAAAAATAATATTACTGTATATATAACAAAATCGGTAGATAAAATAAGTTCAGATCAGCTGAATAATTTTGCTGAAGATGTAAATAATATATTAGAAAATATATCTATATTTAACAAATTTAGTAATATATCGAAAATCAATATTTGTATAGAAGATGCTGAAATTAAATTAGATGCTGAAATTTATAGTTCTAATTTTTATGATAAAAAGTACTATATTAATTCATTAGAAACTGAATATATAGATGAATAAACGGAGGATAAATTGGAAATTAGTAAAAAAAATAAAATAGAGACAAAAAGACTATCAATTATAACAGATATAATTCTATTCATTTTATTGCTTAATATATTTTTATCAGGATTCAAATTAATTTCATCAAATGATGGAATTATTCAGAATTTATCACTTGAAGATGTTGAAATAGTTAACAAAAACTATATAGAATCAAACTATATTAAAGATAAATATAATATAAACATATTATATGGTAGGGATTCTTATGAATCTGTTTTTAAAGTTGAAGCTAATATACAACAAGATGAATATAAAATATATCAAAACTTAACAGAAATAAATAAAACATTAAAAAAATATCCGGATAATTTTTTTGAGGGGAATAATTTAACAATTATTTTATTAGATAAGTTTAATAATAATAATATAGCTTTAGCATCTAGAAATAGGTTGAATGAATTTAAAATATATATCAGTTATAATGAAACTTTTGAAAGGGCTCTACATCATGAGCTGTTTCATATATTTGAATATAAATTAAATATAAGTAAAAAAAATATGTTTTCAAGTTGGAATCAATTTAATCCTGAAAACTTTGAATATATATCAAATTCACAGAATTTAGATGATAAATATATATATAGTAATATTTTTAATAAAACAGACATATTTTTTGTTACAAAATATTCGAAAACATCTGAAAAAGAAGATAGAGCTGAAATATTCGCTGAAATTATGACATTTAAAATTGTACCTGAATATTTAGCTTTAGGTAGTAATATAAATAAAAAGGCACATTATATAACAGATATAATGACGGACAATTTAAAGAGTAGTAGCAATACAACTTTTTATTGGAATAGATTTTAAGTTAGGGGGAATAATATGAAAAGAAATTTAAAACCAGGAATATATAGACATTTTAAGGGTAGTGACAAGCTATCAAAAGTTATAGGTGTTGCGACACATAGTGAAACTTTAGAAAAAATGGTGATTTACATAAAATTATATGGAGAAGATATAGGTGATATATGGGTAAGACCATTAGATATGTTTTTAGAAAAAGTTCCAGAAGGAAGAGAAAATCCAAATAATCAAATTTATAGATTTGAATATTTACGTGACTCATGAAAAAATAGAGAAATAAGCTTTAAACTTATTTCTCTGTTTTTTGTTTAATTTTATTAAACATTTACAATACAATTATTTTTAATATATAATTAGTTGAAATACATATACGTATATGATATAATATATACATTGGGAGCTGGATTAGATGTTATATAAAAATATGTTTATAAAAATTATTATTATAGCTGTTATTTGTATAACAATTAACAGTACGTTAATATATGCTATAGCTGAAGAAAATATTGATACTACTTCTATTGTAAAAGTAACAGATGCACAGTATACTAGTATTGAAAAAATATTAGCATATATTAATAAAGAAATTAAAAATATAGATGAAAAAATATCAATATCAAGAACTTTAACTGAATATAAAAAATATCCAGCAGTGAGACTAAATATTGATACCCCATATTTCGGAATTTATTCTATTATTAATTCAAAACTTAAAATAAGAAATGGTGTATCAACAGTTGATATTGCAAGCGGATATAGTATTAAAAGTGTTGTTAACAAAAAAAGTATTAAAATAGAATCTTTTGAAGTTTCAAGTATAGTTGTAATTACACGTGATGTAAAAATAGATAAAAATATGACTTTAACAGATGCACAAACTTGTATATTTAAATTATTAGGTTATTTGCAACAAACTAAGAGTGTGAATAAATTTTTAGATAAACAACTTTTATCAATGATAACTGGATATTTTTCAAATGAAAAGGATAAGGCTATATCTAGTATAAATGAACAGATTGAACAGATTGAAGAAAATTTAAATTTATCTTTAATTGAGTTGTCATATATTAAAGCAACTACTGAAAATGATACAACCGAAGATACTAACGTTTTATATAAATATAAAGAAGAAATCTTATCTATTAAATCTAAGATTAAAAGTGTACTTATTAATCAAACAAATTTAGATGAAATTTACGAAAAAATATTAAAGACTAATGATGATATTAAGTTATTTAGATTTAATGTAAATAAAAAATATTTAGAAGTAAGTAGTACTATTAATTTAGAAAAAGCAGCATATTTAATTAATTTAAAAATGAATAATGAGATGACTTATTTACAATCTTACATCGATAATTCAAAAATTGAAATAGTTGATCAAACTGGTGATAATACACCTGAAGTGGAAAACACAGTAGAAAGTATTAATGTTCAATCTAATAAAATTATAGCTGAAACTAAAGAAAAGAAATATGAACAAATGTATAAAATAGCTTCTGAAACTATTATTCAAAATATGGAAAAAGATGTGAAAAACGTGAGTGAAATTTTTGATAAAGTTGTTAAAAATAATTTAATTACTGATGAAAAAACTTTGAATAAAGAAAAATTAAATTCAGAGTTAATAGTAAATCAATTGTTGCAAATATACATAGGCTTTTTGAATAAAGAAAATGTTTTTCTAACAGAAAATGCAAAAATAAATATAACCGAAATAAAGAAATCAAATGATTTAAATATAACTTCATTTGAAAATGTTGAATATATATATATTAATTTATCAGATGTTTTAACACGTATTTCAGATAGTTTTGTAAGTAACAGTGTAATAAGTAATACGAATACGGCCGATAGTCTTAAACAAGTTATAAATAAGGTTATATTATGTGGTAAAGAGTTCAAAAAAACAGATTCAGCTATTAATTGAAAGGGACGATTATGTTAAAATTAAATAGTTACGATTTGAAAAAGGTTATGAAACCCGCAAGATACGTAGGTAATGAATATAACCAAATACTTAAAAATAAACAAGAAATTGATTTAAGATTTGCTATGTGTTTTCCTGATATTTATGATGTTGGCATGTCTAATTTAGGTATGAAAATACTTTATGATATATTAAATAAGAGAAAAGATACCTGGTGCGAGAGAGTATTTGCTCCTTGGAAAGATTTTGAAGATTTAATGAGAAAAAAGAAAGTAAAACTTTATGGGTTGGAATCTAAAGATTATATAGATACTTTTGATTTTATAGGATTTACGTTGCAATATGAAATGAGTTATACTAATATATTAAATATGTTGGATTTGTCAAATATACCTGTATACAGTAAAGATAGGCAGATTAGATTTCCGTTTGTAATTGCTGGTGGACCATGCACAGCTAATCCTTATCCGTTATCACCATTTATAGATATATTTGTAATTGGAGATGCTGAAGAGGTTTTAAACATACTTATGGATAAGTATGTGCAGTGGAAGAAAAATAAGTTACCCAAAAGAATTTATCTAGAAAGTATAAAAGATATTCAAGGTATATTTATACCATTAATTCATACTAAAAATGATATAATAAAAAAAATAGTTGTACAAGATTTAAACAATGTTGCTTATCCACTGAAACCTATAGTTCCAAGTACTGAAATTATTCAAGATAGAATATCTTTAGAGATATTTAGAGGGTGTTCAAGAGGTTGTAGATTTTGCCAAGCTGGATATATATATAGACCTGTAAGGGAAAAATCTATAGATAAATTACTAGAAATTGCTAGTTGTAATATCAAATCAACAGGTCACAATGAAATAAGTTTATTTTCACTTAGCACAAGTGATTATCCTGATTTTTTAGAACTTGCTGATAGATTACTTAAATTTGGAGAAGATAAAAGAGTTAGTTTATCACTTCCATCACTTAGAATAGATTCTATGAACGTTGATATAATAAATAAAATACAATCGGTAAGAAAAAGCTCTTTAACATTTGCTCCAGAAGCTGGAAGTCAAAGATTAAGGGATGTTATAAATAAAAACATAACAGAAAGTGAAATATTAGCATCTTCAAAACTTGCTTTTGAAAATGGTTATACGTCGCTAAAACTATATTTTATGATTGGACTACCAACTGAAGATTATGCTGATTTAAATGCGATAGTTGAATTGTGTAATAAAATAATTGATGAATATTATAAAATACCTAAAGAAAATAGAAAAGGTAAGTTTCTTTTAACAGTTAGTACTTCGACGTTTGTACCTAAATCTCATACACCTTTTCAGTGGTGCTCGCAAGCTACATTAGAAAAAATTGAGCTAAAACAACAATTTTTAAAAGATAAATTGAGTAAAAAAAGTATAAAATATAACTGGCATAATCCTTTGATTAGTAGATTAGAAGCATTGATTGCAAGGGGTGATGAAAAAGTAGGTAGGGTTATATATTCTGCTTGGAGATTAGGTGCAAAATTTGATAGCTGGGATGAATGTTTTAACGTATCTGCTTGGAATAAAGCTTTAGAGAGAGAAAATATTAAAATAGAAGATTATTCAAATAAACAATATGATTTAGACACTGAATTTTGTTGGGATAATATATTTTGTGGGGTTGATAAAGAATTTTTGAAAAGAGAATATATTAAGGCACTAGAAGAAAAAACAACACCAAGATGTTCTATATCGTGTAGCTCATGTGGAGTTACAAAAATAGCTAAATGTAATTTTTTAAATAAGTAGGTGAGGTTTAATATGGCAGATAAAAAAGATACAAGAATATGTATAAATAATAGAGAGATTAGTCATAAATATGAGATATTAGAAAGAGTAGAATGTGGAATAGAGCTAAAAGGTACAGAGGTAAAATCTATTAGAGATTCTAAGTGCAATTTAAAAAATAGTTTTGCTCTAATAAATGGTGGCGAAGTAATACTTAAAAATATGCATATAAGTCCATACGAAATGGGTAATATAAATAATGTACCTGAAAAAAAAGATAGAAAGCTTTTATTACATAAACTAGAAATATTAAAGATGATTGGATACATTAAACAAGGTGGATATACTTTAGTACCTAGTAAAATATACACGAGAGGTAGATGGTTTAAATTAGAGCTTTGCATATGTAAAGGTAAAAAAATATATGACAAACGTGATATAATTTTGCAAAACGAAGCAAAAAGACAAATTAATGAATTTAAAAAAGCAAAAGCAAATTAAAATAATGGTGGTTTAAAAGGATAATCCGGTACATCGGTATTGCCTGTACATTTGTTTTCAATATACTTATTATATGCAGCTATTGTTAATAAATTTGCTCCAACGTCAGCTAGAAAAATACCCAGTATAGTTTGTTCAGCAGCATCTAAATTATTAGCTATTGTAAACGAAACAAGTGTAGAATGTAATATAAAACTAAAACCATTAATATTTTCATTACAACTTTTCATATAACTACACTCTACATACTTGTGTACATATAGTAATTACATGTTTAGTATTACAATCAGAAGGTAAAGAAACTTGCATAGCATAAGTAGGGAAAATTGTTCTTATAATAACGTACATACCGTTTTGAATAATTACTTTTATAAAACTAGGACCTACTTCTATAACATTTAATATGTAACATCCTTGCAAGTCTATTGTTTGATTGAAAGATGTAATAATAACTTCTTTTTGTAATGTAGTATTACCACATTTAGTACAACATTCATCTTTTATGTTCAGGTTTACTGTAAAATCATTCATAAATTTTTCACATCCTTTTTAATTTACTGAGCAAAAGGTTTCAACTGGAGCTAACCTTGCAGCTATGTGTAATCTATAAGTTCCACATTCACAAGGAAGATCAAATATTTTAAAACTTTCGTTTAATATAATAAAGTTAATGTTTGGTATATATATTGGATTAGTAAGCATTATAGTAGAGTTTTTACATGTTCCAGCTATTAATGTTAATACATATCCAAAACTAAGTGGAATTTCAGTTCCAACTGCTGTATTTATGTAGGTATTATCAAGTCTTTTATTAATACCACCTTGACACAATAATTGTTTTATAGCAAATGTATATGGACAAAATTTATCCAAAAAAATCACCTCAAAATATAAAATTTATTTTTATATAGTATAATATGTTTCAAATTATAAAATGTTAAAGAAGGAGAAGATAAATGTTTAAATCAGGATATGTAGGTGTAGTAGGAAAACCTAATGCAGGTAAATCTACACTAATAAACAAGTTAGTAGGATATAAGGTGGCAATAACAACTCCCAAGCCACAAACCACAAGATATAATATAAAAGGAATTGTTACATCAGAGACATCTCAGATTGTTTTTATTGACACACCAGGAGTACATACTCCAAAGCATAAGCTTGGCGAATATATGATGAAAGGTGTATCAAATGCAGTTAACGAAACTAATTTAATTGTATATCTTGTGGACTGTACTCATACTAGAATAGATGAAGCAGCTGAGAGAGTTATAAAAGATATAGTTAAATTAAATAAGAAAGTTATACTTTGTATAAATAAAATAGATAAGATAAAAAAAGAAGAAATACTTAGAATTATAGAAATGTATAATAATTATGTACAAAAATTAAATTTTGAATTTGTAGCTATTGTACCAATATCTGTTTATAAAGAGGATGGATTAGATATTTTAATTAAAGTAATTGAAGATAATTTAGATGAATCTGAAGCCTTATTTGCTAGTGATGAATTTACTGATATGACAGAACGAGAAATAGCTGAAGAGTGTATACGTGAGAAAATACTTAACAACTTAAATGAAGAAGTTCCTCATGGAATCACCGTAGAAGTTGATACTTTTAAAGAGATTACTAATATAAATGGAAATTTAGTATATTGTATTGTTGCAAATATAATATGCAATAAAGATACATACAAACCTATGGTTATAGGTAAAGATGGTAGTATGCTAAGGCACATTACTAATTCTAGCAAAATTGATTTAGAAAAAATATTAGATACAAAAATAAATTTAAAAATTTGGGTTAAAGTAAGAGAAAATTGGGCTCAAAATGAAAATTATTTGAAAAATGTTAAATTTAGAAATTTGAACAAATAATATAAAAATCGATATATTTTGTAGTATACTGATATACAAATTACATAAACTATTACTAGGTGATAGTTATGTATGAAAATATAGCATGGAATAATTTTTTAAAGACAGGAAATATTGAAAGTTTTTTAGAATATAAAAAAATTATTGAATTAAAAAATAAAATAAATAATTAGTGGGATGTGTTAGTATTGAAACTTATTAAAATCAAAGGCATAGTAATAAAGGAAGTTGCATATAGTGATTATGATAAAATTATAACAGTACTTTCTGATGAAATTGGTACAATAACATGTATGGCAAAAGGTGCTAAAAGAACTAGTAGTGCAATACTTGCATCGTCACAATATTTAGTTTATAGTGAATTCATATTATTTAAAGGAAGCACTTTTTATCATGTAAATTCTGCTTCAAGTATTTCTATGTTCTACCATTTAAAAATTGATTTTGATAAATTAAGCTTAGTATTCCCGCTTACAAAGTCGATTATATCTCTTACAGATGAAAATGTTGATACAACAAAAATTTTAAAATTATTTCTAAATGCGTTATATGTGCTTGAAAATATTGATAAAAATAATATTTTAGTAGTGAACATATTTAGGATAAAATTTCTTTGCTTACTTGGATATTCACCACATATAATAAATTGTAATAAATGTGGATGTAATTTTAAAGAGGCAGAAGAAAAAATATATTATGATTATTTAAATAATGAGTTTATGTGCACGGAATGTTCTAAATCAGATAAGAAAAGATATATAAAATTACCTTTCGCATGTTTAGTTGCTATAAAATATATAATACTTTCTGATACAAACAAAGTTTTTTCGTTATCTTTGAAAGAAGATTATATAAAAGATTTTGATAATTTTGGACAAGCATTTTTAAATTACATAACACATGGAGTATAATTAATTTAAATAAACAGAAAGGGAGTATAATGATAGATTTACATGTACACAGTAAATATTCTGATGGAACAGATGATATTATAGACATATTAAAAAAAGCAGAGTCAAAAAAAATAAAAATTTTATCAATAACAGATCACGAAAATTGTAAAATTTATGAAAAGATGAAAGATATTGATATATCAGACTATTATACAGGAAAAATTATAAATGGGATAGAACTTAAGACAGTTATAAAAGGTGTACCTATAGAGTTATTAGGCTATGGAGTAGATGTTGCTTATATAAATAAAAAAGTAAGTGAAATATATGCTGAAAGAAGTGAGAATGACTTTATTATAATGAAGAGATTACACAAAAATTGTTTGAAACTTGGTGTTAGAATAGATGATGATGTTATAGAAAATTATGATAATAGCTATAGATATGCAACTACTTACTTACATGAAAATATAACTAGCTACGAAGAAAATAGGAAATTTATATTAAGTGATAAAGCATGGGGTGACAGTACTTCTTTTTATAGAAAATATATGTCAAATCCAAATAGTCATTTTTATATTTCAAATCATGATTTATTACCAGATTGTAATAAAATTATAAATTTAATTCGAGAGGCTGGAGGATTAGTATTTGTTCCACATATATATATTTATGGAGAAAATTCAAATATGATTTTAGAAGAACTTACTGAAAATTATAATATTGATGGAATAGAATGTTATTATAGTCACTTTACAGAGGAACAAAGTAAATATTTAGTAAATTACTGTAATGAACGTTGTTTATATATTTCTGGTGGTAGTGATTATCACGGAACTAGAAAAAGAGAAATAAAATTAGGAATTGGTTTGGGAAATTTAAATGTTCCAGACAATATAATTGATAGCTGGATAGACAAAGTAATAAATAAAAAAAAAAATAACAATACAAATTAGACATAAAAATTTCCCCTTAATATTATACAATGTTTTTTATACAATGTATACATTAAGGGGAATAGTTAAGTTATTTATTCTCTTTTTGTTTATACTCTTTATTTATTCAACGGTAACAGATTTAGCTAAATTTTTAGGTTTATCTATATCACATTTTCTTTCTTTTGCTGTATAGTATGATATAAGTTGCAGAGCAGTTACTACTGAAAGCGATTGAAGAAAATCTGTACTAGTTGGTAGTACTAATTTAATATCATAAAAATCACCGGTAGTATCTAACTCTTCATTTGTTATAAATATAACAAATGCTCCTCTTGCTTTAGTTTCTTTTATATTACTAATTGTTTTTTCATATAAGTTTTTATTTGTTGCAATAGCTATAATTGGAGTTTTATTTTCAATTAAAGATATTGTACCATGTTTAAGTTCACCAGCAGGATAAGCTTCACTATGCATATAAGATATTTCTTTTAATTTAAGAGAACCTTCCATACACATACTGTAATCAATTCCTCTACCTATAAAGAAAAGATGTTCTTTTTTGTATATACTTTTTGCAATATCTTTATATTCTTCGATTTTAAGTAAAACATAATTTAAAATATTTTGTATATTATTCATTTCAGATATTATTTTATTTTTTTCATCTAATGTCAAATGTTTTCTTGAAATTTCAAAAGCTAAAGTAGCAAGTATAGCAACTTGAGATGTATATCCTTTTGTAGTTGCAACAGCTATTTCTGGCCCAGCATATGTATATATTACAATATTAGCTTCTCTAGTTATTGTAGATCCTAAAACATTTACTATTGCAAGTACAGTAGCACCTTTAGACTTAGCTACTCTAAGAGCTGCTAAAGTATCGGCAGTTTCACCAGATTGAGAAACTATTATAACTAATGTTTGATCTGTTATAATTTGATTTTTATATCTATACTCAGATGCAACATCTACAGTAACAGGAATATTTGCATAAGTTTCAAATAGATATCTACCTACAAGTCCTGCATGCATTGCACTTCCACAAGCTACTATATGTATATTATTATATATTGATAAGTCTACATCTTTTAAATATGAAATATCATTTAAATATCTATTAAATATATTTTTCAGAACTAGTGGTTCTTCATATATTTCTTTAAGCATAAAATGTTCATATCCGTTTTTTTCATATTGTGTATCACTCCAAGTAGCTATATTAATTTCTTTATTTAATAAATCACCATTATCATTATATATTAAAACAGAATTACTACTTACTTTTGCAAATTCATTATGATCTAATAATATATATTTTTTAGTATAGCTCAAAAAAGCAGATACATCAGAAGAAACAAAATTTTCTCCATCTGATATTCCAATAATTAGTGGGCTATCTCGTCTTGTAACAAATATGCTATCCTTATCATCTTCAAAAATGATTCCAAAAGCATAAGATCCTCTGAAATGTTTACAAGCTTTTTGTATACATTTTATTTTATCTTTTTCAGTTTCATATATATAATTAATATATGCACAGGCAACTTCTGTATCAGTATCTGAATAAAAAGTAACACCTTTGCTTTGTAATTCTTCTTTTATATTAGTATAATTTTCAATAATTCCATTATGTACTATTGAAACTTTTCCACTTGTATGTGGATGAGCATTGATTTCATTAGGAATTCCATGAGTTGCCCATCTAGTATGACCAATACCAACATTGCCAAATTGTATGTTAGATTTATTAACTTTTTCTTCTAATTTAGATATTTTACCAACTGATTTTATTATTTCTAAATTATTATCGTTTGTTATAAAAGCAAGACCAGCTGAATCATAACCCCTATATTCTAATTTTTTAAGTCCAGATATTAAAACCTTATCTACTCTTTTTGTGCCAGCATAACCTATTATTCCACACATTATATATTTCCCCCTTCAAAATACAAGCATAAATAATAATTAGTAGATATATAAACCTACATATATTATATACTTTAGTATTTACATATTTTTTAAAAGTAATCTATAATTTTACTTCTTTGTAATATGTATAACGATAGAAATATCCACCGTAGTAGTACCCGCTGATATTCGATAACTACTAACCTCGTCAATAACAAATAAATGTTAACCATGCGCTAATTGTGTATTACTTTTTTATTCACTCCTTTAAAGTAAATACCAATTTAACTATATTTTAATATATAACTTAGGAAAAGTCAAGTAATTACTAAAACTTTTAAAAAGTATATAATATATATTATATGATTTAAATTCAAAATATGATATAATATACAAAAGAAAAGTTGTACTATATAAAAAGGAGGAAACAAGGTGATAGTTAATGAATATGAGACATTAATTGGAAAAATTGTAATAGGAACAAGTGGAAAACTTACTGGATATGCTGGTGGATTGGATATAAAAGAGAAGTTATTAGATATAGAAACGACGGCTAATTTTAAATAAATAAGTATCAAATATTATACAAAAACATACTGAATAACAAATTTGTTCTCAGTATCGATTGATATATTGGTATAATTGATAAATCAAACAACCTAGATTTTCTTAAAGTTTGTATAAAATCGTAAAAATATATTGTATTATAGTGTAATTTATGTTATTATGTATAATATATTTGAATCGAGGTAATAAGAATGAATAATAGGAAAGTTACAGTATTTAATGTTAAAGACAATGTAAGTACTTTTTTCAAAAGTCCGTTATTATATATACATTTTTCTGGATTTTTAGATATTTAACTACTAAAACGGAAAAAAAGAATAATGTAATTGGTATTATATCAATGTCTATTTGTTTAATTCTTATTTTGATTTATTGCTTACTAGTTAAAATTCAACATGGAAATTTTGGACTTACAAATGTCTCATCGATAAATAAAATTTCGAGTATTATAATAAGTGATACATATGTTTCTGGAAACAATAAAAATATAACTGATATGATAAATAGTGAAATAAGCGGCATAAATTTTGACGGTAATTACTTTAGTTGTGCTAAAAAAATAATTAAAAACTTTGAAAGAAATGAGATAAATGAATATTGTTCAAATGTTTATAAAAATGATACAAAGAAATATATCTTTTATACATTGCAAAATGCATTGGGATTAGGAAGTAAAAATATTGGAACTAAATATGTAAATTATACTATAGACTATTCTAGTAAGACATATAAAGCTCTTGTTTTATTACTAAAAAACAAGAAAATAGCATGGATACTTGCTTTTTTATTGAGTATGATTTGTGGAAGTTTATTCACGACAATTATAGGCTCTTCAGGAGAATATCAAAGATTATTTTTGTCATCATTACCATTGACGATTATATTAATAACATATTTAACAAATGTAGTATTACAAAGCATTAATATAAAAACAACAAATAATATATTGATGGAAATTAATTAGTATAAGGAGGATTTAATGAAAGAATTAATATATAATTTTTTCTTTAAGAAAACAAAAGATACAAAACTACAATTTTTAAGATATTTATTTGTGGGTGGATTTGCTGCTGTGATAAATATAGGGAGTTTATATTTTTTCAAGGAATATATAGGAATATATTATTTGATAGCAAACATCATAGGTTTTTTACTTTGCCTTATAACAAATTATATTCTTAGTAAATTGCTAATATTTACCGAAGAGAATAATGTAAACAAGATTGTTGAATTTGCAACATATGGAATAATAGGAGTCTTTGGACTTGGATTTGACACTTTATTTATGTGGCTTGGAACGTCAGTTATCGGATTGTATTATATGTTAAGTAAAATAATATCAACGGCTATAGTTTTTATATGGAATTTTTCTATAAGAAAAGTTTTATACTTTCTAATGGATAAAAGAGGTAATAAATGAAACAAATAAAAGGACAAGTTATAAATATTATAATTATGATGATTATTGTTACTTTAGCGTTCATATTTTTAAATAGTTATGTAGTTCCTAGTAATTATGAAGATCAAAGTGGGGCTCATATTTGGCTAAGTTCAAGCACAATAAAATATACAAATAATTGGCTCAAAGAAGGACCAATGAATTTGAAATTTATAATGTATGAAGCACCAGCTTCTATAGAATTTAATGATTTAAATTCAAGAGGACCATATATTTCGTATCCTCCTGGTTGTATAATACCACCATATTTAATTGCTAAAATATTAGGAAAATCTGAAATAGGAATATCTTTTATCAAGCATATGCTCGATGCCAAATATCTACTCGATTGCATACTGGTATGCTTAATAATATATAGCATTCTAACATACTGTTTAAAGTTAACATTTAGGAAAACAAATATTTTAATTTCAATAATTATTAGTATGTTTTGGATGATATTGCCAAATAATTTATACTATTTTAAAAATGTATATTTTTCAGATCAACTTGTAATAACAGTTGTGTTATTATATGTATTGTTAGAAATATTTAAAGACTTCTTTGAAAATAGTAATAATAAAGTTATCAAAGTGCTACATTTTATTACTAAATTTTTAGTAATATTGTTCGGAGTATTAGTTGACTACTATTTCTTATTTGTAGTTTTCATAAGCTTTTTAATAAAAATAATACCATCATTTTTTAAACACAAAGAAAAAGGTAAGTATATTTCAATTATAAAAAAGTCTATTATATATGTAATACCCGTTATTACAGGAATAAGCTTATTTCTAATTCAACTTATTAATGTGCAGAATTTTCAAGATATAATAGTTGAAAGAGCAAAAGTTAGATTAGGAGCCACAGCAAATACTTTAGATATAAAGTCAACTTTAATTAATCATTTTGTGAATGCCTATTCTGAAATTGGGATTTTATTTATGATTTTAGTAGTAACAATAGTAGGTATATTAATGATTTATAGTATAGTAAAATATTTTAAAAAGAATTATGATAAAAGCTTATCTAATTTAATAAAGATATCGTTAATAATATATATACCACCCGTTTTACAGATTATTGTATTAAAAAATCATTCAGCAATACATGAATTTTCAATGCTAAAATTTGGATTACCGTTTGTTTTTGGAGTTATAATTATAGCATATATAATATTTAAAATATATAAAATTAAATTGAATTCAGTTTTAAAATTAGAATCAGAAGAAAATAAAGGTAATAATATAAATATAATTAAGGTGCCGGGATTTGGTTTGGTTACAATGTTTTTAGTAATAATTATTATATTTGCAACCAACTTAAAACATAGAAGTTTGGAATTTTATAAAATTAGATATGATGCACCTATAACATATGAACTTGAGAATCTAATAAAGGAAAATTCTAAATTTGAAGATGTATTTATTTCATACACATATGAAATAAATACAAATCCACCAATGCATTTATCAGTTTCAAATAAACTTGTATATAAGATAGATGAGTTCTCTGACATTAACAAGCAATTTCCATCTATGAACGAAAATGCAAATGTATTATTTGTTATAGAAAAAAATAATGATATCAAAACTGAAAATATAATAAAAAAAGAAAAAGATATTATAGATAATTCTGATTTAGTATTTCAAAGTGCGAATTATTATATATATAAATTTAAAAGGGGATTTTAAATGAGTAATAAAACAGCAATTATAATAGGTGCAGGTCCTGCTGGTATAACAGCTGCAGTGGAAATGTTGAAAGAAACTTGTGTAAAACCAATTATATTAGAAGAAACGACTGAAATAGGTGGTATATCTAGAACAGTTAAATACAAAGGTCATCGCATGGATATAGGTGGACATAGATTCTTTTCAAAAAATGAAAAGGTTATGAAATGGTGGCAAGATTTAATTCCGGTCCAAGGTGAACCAGCTAAAGATGATATAATATTGGAAAATACTGAAAAACAATATGTTAAGGGTGGACCAAATCCAGAAAAAGAAGATAGAGTTATATTACTTAGACAGAGAGTATCTAGAATACTATTCTTAAGAAAGTTTTTTGAATATCCAATATCACTTAAAGTGCAAACATTTACTAATATGGGATTTATAAGAACAACTAAAGCAGGATTTAGCTATATTGGTTCAAAGTTTCACAAAAGAGATGAGAAAAGTTTAGAAGATTTTATGGTAAATCGTTTTGGTAAAGTACTATATCAAATGTTTTTTGAAAAATATAACGAGAAATTATGGGGAGTAAGTCCCGCACAAATGGAACCTGATTGGGGTGCACAAAGAATAAAGGGATTATCACTTTCTAAGGCTGTTTTTGAAGCAGTTAAAAAGCCTTTTATGAAAAAAGATAAAAGTATCGATCAAAAAGGAAAAGAAACTTCTCTTATTGAACAATTCTTATATCCAAAACTTGGACCTGGACAATTATGGGAACTTGCAGCTGATGAAGTTATAAAAAATGGTGGAGAAATTAAATTTGAATCAAAAGTAGTTGGTATAAAAACTTTAAAGGGTAAAATTATATCAGTTATATATGAATGTAATGGTAAAAAAGAAGAAATACAAGCTGATTATGTTATATCATCTATGCCAATAAAAGATTTAATAGTTGCTATTGATGATATCATAATGCCAGCAAAAGTAAAAGATATTGCAACTAAATTGCCATATAGAGATTTTATGACTGTAGGACTTTTAGTTAATAAATTAAAAATAAAAAATAAAACAAAAATAAAAACAGTTTCAAATATAGTTCCAGATACTTGGATATATGTACAAGAACCTGATGTAAAATTAGGAAGAATACAAATATTTAATAATTGGTCACCATATTTATTAAAAGATGTGGAAAATACTGTGTGGATTGGTTTAGAATATTTCTGTAATGAAAATGATGAATATTGGAATATGTCGGATGAAGATTTTATAAAGTTTGCTATAAATGAACTTGTTAAAATTGATGTAATTGATAAATCTGATGTATTAGATACACATAGAATTAAAGTTAAAAAAGCGTATCCAGCATATTTTGGTACATACAAGAAATTTGATGTTGTAAAAGATTACCTAGATACATTTAGTAATCTATATTGTATAGGAAGGAACGGACAGCATAGATATAATAATATGGATCATTCTATGCTTACAGCTATAGAAACAGTTAATAACATAAAAAATAATATATCTGATAAAAATAATATATGGGCAGTAAATACTGAAGTAGATTATCATGAAGTTAAAACAGATAGTTTAGAAGAGGACGTTAATACAGTTAATGTTTAAATAAATATAATATAAAAAGAGACCAGTAAACAAACTTCGTTTATTGGTCTTTTAAATATTAAACAAATAGGAGAAATATTTATCGGTTTTATCATGGTTATATCTATAATAACATGTTTTTTTAACATACAAGTGTCAAAACCAACTTGAATTAATTTACTTTAAAGAGACTAAATTATATAAAAAGTTTGAAATGTATTTTCTTTTATGATATAATATGGCAGGGAGTGATTTAAATGATTTTAAATGTAAATAAAAACATCAATCCACAAATATATAGAGGATACGATATTCGTGCTATATATGGGGTAGATTTAGACGAAAGTGTAGCATATACTATTGGTTTAGGCTTTGGTTCATACATACAAGATAAAGGATATACAAAATGTGTAGTAGGACAAGATAATAGAAAGTCAGGTATTAGTTTGACTGATGCCTTAATTAAAGGTATAACTGAAACAGGAGTAGACGTTATATTTATAGGTTTAGTTACAACACCTATGTATTATTTTGCTCAAAAGGAATTAAAGTTATATCCGGGTATGATGGTAACTGCAAGTCATAATCCAAAAGAATATAATGGAATTAAAATGGCATTTGATGATTTTGGTAATGCTTGTGGAGAACTTATACAAGATTTTAGAAAATTTGTTGAAGCTGGTAATTTTAAAAAAGGTAATGGTAAGGTTACAACAGATGATATACGTGAGAGATATTTAAAATTAATGAAACAATCTCTAGATTTAGGAGATAAAAAAATAAAGGCAGTTGTTGATTGTGCTAATGGTACTGCAAGTATAATAGCAAAAGAAGCATTTGAAATGATGGGAGTAGAACTTATTCCATTATATATGGAATCTGATCCAGATTTTCCAAATCATCATCCGGATCCATTTGTTGAAAAGAACAATGAAGATTTAAAAAGGTTAGTACTTGAAAATCATGCAGATGTAGGTATCGGTTTAGATGGAGATGGAGACAGAATTGGTATCATAGATGAAAAAGGAAACATGATTCAAATTGATCTATATTCTGTAATTATATGTAGAGATATAATGAATAAAATAGAAAACAAATCAATATTATTTGATGTTAAATGTACAAAAGCTTTGCCAGATGAAATAACTAAACTAGGTGGAATACCTGTATGTTATAGAACAGGCAATTCATATATGAAAGCTAAAATGAGACAAGAAAATTTCTCTTATGGAGCAGAACTTGCAGGACATGTATTTTTTAATGATAAATGGCCTAATATTGATGATGGTATTTATGCTGGTTTAAGATTAATAGAAATTTTATCTGAAACTGATAAAACAGTAAGTCAGTTATTAAAAGGTGTAAATAAATATTATTCAACACCAGAACTTAAGTTTAAATCAACAGATGAAGAAAAGTTTAAAGTAATAGAAAAAGTTAAAGAATATTGTATCAATAAAGGTTATAATATAAACACAATAGATGGAGTAAGAGCTGAATTTGTTGATGGATGGGCTTTAGTTAGAGCATCTAACACAGGACCTGATATAACAGCAAGATTTGAAGCTACTACAAACGAAAGAGCTATAGAATTAGAAAAAGAGTTTATGAATCTTTTGAAATAAAGTATTTAGAAATAAGACATAATGATTAATTTATGGAGGTAAAAATGAAACTTATAGAAAAATTTAAAGAAATATACAAGTATAGACATATGCTCTATACTTTAGTCAAACAAGATATTAGAGGTAGATATAAAGGATCATTCCTTGGCTTTTTATGGACTTTACTAAATCCATTATTATTATTACTTGTGTATTCAACTGTATTTCAAATAGTATTTAAAATTGATATACCGAATTACTCAATATATTTATTTATAGCATTGATGCCGTGGAATTATTTTGCTAACACAATTGCTATGGGAACAGCATGCGTCTCTAATGGAGGAGCACTACTGAAAAAAGTATATTTCCCTCGAGAAGTACTGCCACTTGCAACAGTAATAAGTAATACAATAAACTATTTTTTCAGTGCTATCATAATATTTATAGCACTTATATTCTTTAGCCCAATTGGACTATCTTGGTTTGCATTATTCCTACCTTTGATAGTTTTAATACAAGCTATCTTTTCTCTTGGATGCATACTAATTTTATCTGCTTTAAATGTATATGTAAGAGATGTTCAATATATAATGAATCCACTTATGATGGTGTGGTTTTATGCAACGCCAGTACTTTATAAATCTGACATGGTACCTGAAAAGTATAGGTTTTTATATGATTTGAATCCAATGGTAAAAATAATGGATGCTTACAGAAGTATACTATATGATAAAACTATGCCTAGCTTGAACTGGTTATTGGCTATATTTATAGCTTCAATGATATTTTTATGGATAGCGTATTTAATATTTGAAAAACTTCAAAGAAGATTTGCAGAAGAGGTGTAAAATATGAGTAAAATAAAAATCGATGATGAAATTGTTATAAAAGTAGAAAATGTAACTAAAGAATTTACATATTATGAGGACAAAGCGTATTTTTTGAAAGAAAGATTAGCTAATTTGAAAAGAACGAGAAAAAGAAAACATGTTGTATTGAAAGATATATCTTGTGACATAAGAAGAGGAGAAACAGTTGCTCTAATAGGAATAAATGGTTCTGGTAAATCTACGTTGTTAAAACTACTATCTAAAATAATATATCCTGAGACAGGAACTATTAGTATGAATGGTAAAGTTTCGAGTTTATTAGAACTTGGAGCAGGTTTTAATACGGATTTTACAGGAAGAGAAAATATATATTTTAATTCATCTATATATGGATTGGGTAAAAAAGATGTTGATAAAGTTTTAGATTCAATCATAGAATTTTCTGAATTAGGGGAATTTATAGATGCACCAGTTAGAACATATTCTTCTGGTATGTATATGAGACTTGCTTTTTCTATAGCGGTAAACGTAGAAGCTGAAATATTATTAATAGATGAAATACTTGCAGTAGGAGATGCTCACTTTCAAGATAAGTGTTTAAAAAAAATGAAAGAGTTAAAAGAAAAAGGAATAACTATGGTTTTCGTCTCTCATTCAATGAGTACAGTAGAACAATTTTGTGATAGAGCAATATGGTTGCATCAAGGACTAATAAAGATGGATGGCGATTCTAAAACAGTAGGAGAAGCATATTTGAAAGAACAAGGTTTATAATAAATATTAATTATTAAATTTTAAAATTATAAATATGTAAAAAACAATAGATAGCAAGAGAGGTAATAAATGATTAAAATAGTACATTATATTAGTTTTTTAAACAATAATATAATTAAATTCATAAGTCTTAACAAAAGATTTATAAAAGATTTTGAAGTATTAACTTATACCAGAGATAAAATAAAAAATATTGGTACAACTATATCAGAAACTAATGAACTATATAATGATTATATTAAATTAAATATTTTATATAATCAAGGTGGTTTAATCGTGGATGGTAAAGTAGAAATGATTGAAAATATTGATATCTTTTTTAAGCATGATATGTTTTTAGGATTTTGTGATAATAAAAATATAGGAACTAATATAATATGGTGTAAGAATCCTAAAAATGAATATGTAAAAAGACTATTAGATAAAATTGAAGAAAATATATATTCTGAAATCACTGATGTATTTAGTGATGTTTTAGGACAAGACATGAAAGCTAATTATAACTCTATTATAAATATTGATAATAAATTATTTATTTACCCTTATGATTATTTTTATCCAATTGATTATAATAATTGTGGTAAAGATATTTCAGAAAATTTAAAAACAATTATATATGAAAAAAGAAGTGTCCCTTTTAGACAAAGAATAAAACTAATTTCTCTAAAGATTTTCGGTTTATCTGGTTATAGATATATAGTAACTTTATTGAGAACTCTTAGATACAAATTAGCAAGAAAAAGATATTTAATGAAAGAAAATCTAAGAGACAAAGTATTTAAAAGTACAGATTATAAAAATCAAATTAATAATTCAATTGAAATTATTGAAAAATACTACAATAAAGATTATATTATATTACATAATCCTAGATGGCTTGGAGTTACAAGTGCTACAAAAGAATTATTTGAAAATTTAGTTCCTTTACAAGAAATATATAATAAAAACGATGCTAAAAAAATAGCCGAAAAAATAGTATCTTGTAGTATAAAACAAGTAATATTTAGTGCATTTTGTTTTGGATGGGAAGATCTAGCTAGAGAACTTAAAAGTATTAACGGTGGTATTAAAATAAAAGTTTTTTGGCATGGTAGTAATTCACAAGTAATTGATGAAATTAATTGGAAAACTAATACTATAGTTATTTTATTACATAAAAAAGGAATCATAGATGTTTTTGCTACATGTAAAGAAAGTATTTTAAACTTTTACAAATCTCAAGGTTATAAAACTGCATTTATAATGAATACAGTTAGATTACCTGAAAACCAAAATAATGAGAATGGCAATATAAATTCAAATAAAACTGATAAAAATGAGATTAAAATAGGATTATATGCTGCTGGACTTGATTGGAGAAAGAACATGTATAATCAGCTTGCAGCAATTTCGTTAATTAAAAATTCTATAGCAGATTTAATACCTCTGAGTTATGAAGCAAAAGTTTTTGCAAGAAAACACAACTTAAAAATTGATGGTCTTGAAAAAGGAATAAAAAGAGAAGAATTACTTAAAAGAATTGCTTTGAACGATATAAACTTATATGTAACTTTTTCTGAATGTGCTCCAATGCTTCCAATTGAAAGTATGGAGGTAGGTGTGGTATGTTTAACTGGTGATAACAATCATTATTTTAAAAATACTGAACTTGAAAAATATTTAATTGTAAATAGAGAAGATGATATTATAAATATATCAGAAAAGATTAAATATGCGTTAGATAATAAAGAAAAAATAATGACTTTATATAAAGAATGGAAAAAACAAAATGATATTCTTAGTTTGCAAAGTGTAAATAATTTTTTGAAGATGTAATTAAAATTAGTTTATAAGTTAGGAGATGCTGTATGTCAAGACATTTTAAAAATATAATATCTATTTTTAAATATAATAAGAAGGAATTAGAGAGTATTAAAAAACAAATATGCCTTTTTAAAGATAAAGAATATATAGCAATATATAATCCTTATTGTATAGGAATTATGAATTCTACTAAAGAATTATTTGAAAACACTCTAGGATTACCTGAATTATTTAATGACAAGTATATAAATGAGATAGCAAATTGTATAGTAGATAATAATATTAAACAAGTTATATTTAGTCCAATCGCCTTTGGTTGGAAAGAACTTATAGAAAAATTGAAAGAGAAAAACTCTAATATTAAAATAAAGTTTTTCTGGCACGGTAGTCATTCACTTTTTGTTAATAGAGATGAATCATACTTTTTATATAATATATTAGAAATGTGTGATAGGAAAATAGTTGATTCCATAGCATTTGCTAAAGAAAGCATGGCTGATTTCTATAAACAAAAAGGATACAATACAGTTTTTGTTAATAATACTGTAAAAAACATAAAGTTAGATGATATTAAAAATACTGAATATTATAAAAATTTAGAAAAATCAAAAGATAAATCTAAAACAAATGTAGGAATTTATTCTGCTGGTGATAGATGGGAAAAAAACACATTTAATCAAATTAGCAGTCTATCATTACTAAGTAATATCGTATTAGATTGTATACCCTCTACAGAATTAGTTAGTGATTTTTGTAAACTTATGAATATAAATTTAAAAGAATCATCAGGATATTTAAAAAGGGAATATATGATTTGTAGAATGGCATTAAATGATTTAAATTTATATGTAACATTTACAGAGTGTTCTCCTATAGTTCCATTAGAAAGTTTGGAAATGGGTATACCTTGTATAACTGGTAATAATCATCATTACTTTAAAAACACAAAATTAGAGGAGTACCTAATAGTTAAAAGTGAAGATGATATAGACGAAATAGCAAATAAAGCAAAATATGCTTTAGATAATAAAGAAGAAATTATAAATATATATAAAGAGTGGAAGAAAAAATACGATGAAGAAAGTATAGCAAGTGTTATACAATTTATAAGCAATTAAAAAAATTACTAAAGGTAAGGGAGAAATAGAATATGAATAATAAAGTCAAGTTAAATGATTACGAAAAATTAGAACTAAAATATAAAGTAATGGAGGAGAAATTTTCTCTTATGATGAATTTTTTGAATTCTAGAGCATATAGAAAGTTTTTTTCAAAGTATTTATCTATTTCAAGAAAAATAAGAGGATTATCATTAAAGGATTTATTACCTAAAAATATAAAGAAGAGCAAAAACCCAAAAATTGCCTTAATAATAGATAAAGAGGATTGGGCTTTTGCAAATATTGCTACACAGATAGTAAATAACTTATCTAAGTATTATGATTTTTATGTAATACAAACAGAAATTATAAATAAAATTGAAGATGTTTTATTACTAGTTCAAGATTGTGATTTAGTTCATTTCTTTTGGAGAGGTTTTTTGTACGAATCAATAGATGAATATAATTTAATATATGCTACCGAAAAATTAGGGATAGATTATAAGATGTTTTTAAATGAATTTGTTAAAAATTTAAACTTATCAACTTGTGTTTATGATCATATGTTTCTTCATGAATCTGAAAAAAAGATAACAAAAAAGATAACAGATCTTACTAATAATTATTATGTATCTTCAAATATTTTGAAGGAGATATATTACGAATTACCTATTGATAAAAAACCTATACAAGTAATAACCGATGGTGTTGATTTAAATAAATTTAAACCAACTAATTTAAAAAGATTTAATAATATTGCCACTAGAAATATTGTAATTGGCTGGGTAGGAAATAGTAAATGGGGAGAACATGATAAAAAATTTAATGATGTAAAAGGAGTAAATACTATCTTAAAGCCTGCAATTAAGCAATTAATAAAAGAAGGTTATAAAGTTGAAATGTATTTTGCAGATAGAAATGAAAGAATGATACCACACGATAAGATGTCAGAATACTATAATAAAATTGATATATATATATGTACATCTGAAACAGAGGGAACACCAAATCCAGCATTAGAGGCTATGGCCTGTGGAGTACCTGTTATATCAACAAACGTAGGAGTTATCAAAGATCTATTTGGTGTAAAACAACAAAAATTAATATTAGAAGAAAGATCAATAGAATGTCTTAAACAAAAAATATTATACTTGATTAAAAATACTGATGAATTTACTAAGTTATCAGAAGAAAACCTTGTAAGCATAAAATCTTGGTCATGGGAAAATAAATGTAAAGATTTCAGATTGTATTTTGATAAATGCTTAAAGAACTAAGACAAATATAGTGAAATTGTTGAAAAACTTAATAAAATATAAGGATTGAGGTGAAATAATGGATAATAATGCAAATATAAAAATAATACATTATTGTTGGTTTGGTGGTAAGCCATTAAGTAAATTAACTTTAAATTGTATTGAAAGCTGGAAAAAATATTTACCAGATTTTGAAATAAAGCAGTGGAATGAAAGTAACTTTGATGTTAATCAATGTGCATTTGTTAAAGAGGCTTATGAACAGAAGAAGTGGGCTTTTGTGGCAGATTATACGAGATTTAAAATATTAGATGAGTTTGGAGGAATGTATTTAGATACGGATATGGAAATAACATCAGATATTTATAAATATTTAGAAAATGATTTGTTTTTTGGAAAAGAAGATTCTAATATGGTAAACGCTGCTGTTGTGTGGAGTAAGCATCCTAATAATAAACATATACAAAATATATTGCAATTATATGAAAAAAGCAAAGTTTTCAATCCAACAGGAGATTTATTTGATCAAAGTGTTCCTAAAATTATTACTAATTATTTTATGAAATTTGGATTTGAAAAGAATTCTAATGAAATACAAATTTTAAATAATGATATATATATATATCCTATGGAATATTTTTATCCACTAAGTTATAATCATCAAAATAATATGTTTACAAATAACTCATGTATGATTCATCATTTTGATGCAACTTGGACAAGTAAAGGTGAACAATTAAAAACAAAATTAAAGAGAAAAAATATGACATGGATGGTTCATATAATCGATTTTTTTGTTGCAATAAAGAGAAATGTAACATTCAAAGATATTACTATATTTTTAATTCCTTTAATTATATTTTCATTAGCACTTTTATCATTTTGGCCGGGGATATCTACTTATGATGGAAATTACCAGTGGAATCAAATACAAAATAATTATATAACAGATGCACATCCTTTTTTAAGTACGTTTTTTGTAAAAATTTTATCTTATATATGGAATAGCGAGACAATTGTACTGATATTTCAAATATTTGCTTTTAGTTTTATTTGGACTTGTATATGTAAAAGTTTAAGAAAAAAAGATAGTAGTATTAAACTACAAGTTATATATACAATTTTTACATGCTTATTTCCAATTATATTTGTATATTCAATAACTTTATGGAAAGATGTAATATATTCATATGCTTTAATTTCTTTAACACTAATGTTATATATTGGTATTAAAAAGGAATGGAAATATAGAATACTAGATTTAGTAACAATTTCGTTTTTATTAATATTTATTCAAAGTTATAGACATAATGGAATAATAGTAAGTGCTATTACTTTAGTAATATTATTAGTATTGTTATTTAAAAATAAAGTAAGTAAAAAAAGAATAATAATTTTTGGAGCAAGTTTAATTGTTTTTTATTTAATGATTATAATTCCAAAACAAATTATTGTACAACCATCATTAGATATAATGGGAGCAAAAGAAGGATTAACAATATTTATGACAGGATCTTTACTTAAAGATAATGTTGAAATGGAATCTAAAGATATAGAATATTTAAATTCACTTATGCCTATTGAATCTTGGAAAGAATTGTATACTCCATATTTAATAAATACAGTATGTCTTTCACCTTTACTAAATAAGGAAAAAATGCTAGAAACTTATGATGAATTACTTAGAATATTTATTAAATATTCAATTAAAAATCCAGGTAGCATAATAGTTCATTATATAAAAGCTGATGCTCTATTATGGAGTCCTTATCCTTTAGGTTATACATACATATTTGATTTTTCAGAGTGGGGGCCAGAATTTTATGGATTTGATGCTAAAGTTGAAAGTAAATTTGAACAAGGAAAAGTGTTTTTTGATGGAATTATAAATATCACAATGGAAAATAAATTTATTAGAAATATATTATATAGACCTGCAACAGCAATGTACTTATCAATAGCAATTATGATATATATTGTAAATAAAACAAAAAACAAAAAATATTATTTTATGTTGCTTCCTATGTTGCTTAATACATTATCTTATGTGCCTGTTAATTTAGCACAAGATTTAAGATATTTATATATAAATTATTTAACATTATCTTTTGTTATTTTTATACTTATAATGCCTAAATATAAAAAAACAGATAATCTATTAAGTAAAGGGAAAATAATTTAATTAATTATTATATATATGAGGGGAGAAAAATTAAAAAATGAAATTAAAGAAGAAAATGTTTATAATTATTATATTAATAATTATGTTTATATTTTATATATCATTTCCACTTATGGTAATGCAAGATTCAACCGAATATTATGGTTTTTTAAAAATATTTAGAGGAGAAGTAAATATATCTAATTGGATTTCTATGAGGGGACCAAGTTTTCCTGCAATTTTATATTTAATTACTATAATTTTTGGTAATTCACAATTTGGATTGTTAGTAGGTACGTTTGTATTTTATTTAATTACAGTAACTCTTGGATATTTTATAATACAAAAAATAAATATAGAAAATATAATTTTTAAATATATAATTAATTTTATATATATTATTGCAGTTGTATTTAATCCAATATTAATTGGATATATGCATGGATTATTAACAGAGTTTGTTGCTATTCCGAGTATATTAATTGCATCATTATTATCATTTAAATGGATTAATGTAAACAAAAAAATAATTAAAATTATTCTATCTATTTTACTTATAATTGGAACAATATTTATGTGGTTTGTTAAACAGCCGTATGTATTTTTGTTTTTAGCACCTATATTAGTCTCTAGTGTGATATCAATCTTTGAAAATAAGAAGGTAAAAAATATAATATATAGGATAAGTATAAGTCTGTTATGTATAATAAGTGTAGTATTCACAAATTCAATTTGGAACAACTTTTTAACTAAAAATGGGGTAAATACAAATACAGGTAGAGTTACAGGGAATTTTATTAAAACAGCAATTATAAATGGAAATAGTTCTTTCTCAATTGATACTTATAAAGATCATTATAAATTAGATTATATATTTAATAGTAATTTAATTATAGATGAAGACAAATTAGAAATAGAAAAAATTATTAATAATCAAAGTGAGTATAAAAGTTATAGTCTAATTAATATATTTAACAATTTTAAAAGTAGAGAAGAAACTAATATTCAACAGAAAATTGTAATGTATTCAAAAGAAAAAGAATTTACAATGCTTGATGCATCAAATTTTTACTTTAAATTAATAACTGAGCATCCATTAAAAACAATAAAGTCATATACAATGAATTATTTAGCTATATCTGATGCAATAACAGCTATGAGGCATAAAGATGCTAATGAATATTATCCCAGTTTAACAGAAAAATTATATCCAGAAAACATGACAATTGGATATAGTATATTTAGAGAAGAAGATAATCTAATGTGGCTTGACAGTAGTCATCCGTTATATAATAATGTTATAAATTTAAAAACAGATAATAATTCTCCAACCATAATAAAGAATTTTTTCAATAAATTATATGATCAATATAATTTAATTTATATTATTTCTATATTATCATTACCAATATTTTGTGTGCTGATAATTATAAAAAGACTTAGAGTAAAAGTTGATAAATATAAAAAAGTACTTAATATAGGAATTATATTATTGTTTTCTTCATTTATACATGTATTATTTAACACTTTTACAGGAGCTATAATAGATAGATATACATTTGTGATTTTACCTAGTGTTATAATAGGTGTTTTAATATATTTATTTCAACCCATATATTTAAAGGAGCAAAAAAAGATGATTAAATTTTTTAATAGTGGCAATAAAGTATTATTTGTAATACCTGCGTATAATGAATCTGAAAATATAACTAAAGTAATAGAAGAAGTAAGAAAAGATGTAAGTTATGCAGATATTTTAGTAATTAATGATAATTCAAAAGATAACACAAAAGAAGTAGTTGAAAACGCCGGTATTAAATGTATTTCTTTACCTTTTAATGTTAAATATGCAATGGCTGTACAAACCGGTA
This sequence comes from Clostridia bacterium, assembly GCA_028684095.1. Classification (GTDB taxonomy): domain Bacteria; phylum Bacillota; class Clostridia; order TANB77; family CAG-465; genus RGIG5057. The sequence continues at coordinate 66,814 of JAQUGQ010000005.1, read as the reverse complement.
TAAAATATGCATATCAAAATGATTACGATTATGTAATTCAGTTTGATGCTGATGGACAACATATAGCTAAAGAGGCAGAAAAGTTGTTAAATAAAATGAAAGAATCAAACTCGGATATAATAATTGGATCAAGATTTTTAGAAAAAACAGATTATCCTCATTCCTTTTTTAGAAGGGTAGGTACTAAAATTTTTACATTTCTAATTAGTTTGTTTTGTAAAAAGAAAATTACAGATCCAACATCAGGATTTCAATGCTTAAATAAAAGGGTTATAAAAAGATATGATAGTAATTATCCTGAATTTCCAGATGCTAATCTGATTATGGAAATGATATATGAAGGTTATGATATCCAAGAGATATCTACTAATATGAGAGTAAGAGAAAATGGTGAAAGTATGCATGGTGGTATTATTAAACCTATAAAATATATGATACTAATACTTTATACTATAATAATAATATTAATTAGAAATATTTTTAGAAAGAGGGTATAATCATGGAAGTAAATTTATTTTTTGCCATAGTAGGTATTGTACTTGCAATATATATTTTAAGCAATGTTAAGAATAATAAATTTGATATAGGTGAGAGTTTATTGTGGTTATTTGGAACTTTAGCTATAGTTATTGTTGGTATATTTCCAAATATAGTAAAGTATATTTCAAATTTAGTTGGAATAGAATATGCACCATCACTATTTTTTTTGGTATGTATAATTTTTATACTTTTAATAAACTTTAGAAATTCTAAAAAACTTTTAAAACATCAAGAAAAGATAATTACTTTATCACAGGAAATTGCTATTTTAAAAGAAAAAATAAGAGAGGAAAGATAAGATATATGAATAAATTTGATTATATAATAGTAGGTGCTGGATTTGCGGGCTCGGTAGTAGCAAGAATGATGGCAGATAATAATAAAAAAGTTTTAATCATAGATAAAAGACAGCATATTGCTGGGAATATGTATGAATGTTTTGATGAAAACGGGGTAAGAATACATTTATTTGGACCTCATATATTTCATACTAATAGTGATAAAGTATTTGATTTTTTAAAAAAATATTCTGATTTTTATAAATATGAGCATAAAGTTGTAGGTAGAATTGAAGGTAAAATAGTTCCTATACCATTTAACTTTAAATCTTTAGAACTGCTATTTGATAAAGAAAAAGCAGAAGAAATAAAAACAAAATTAAAAGAAAATTTTAATCAAGAAAAAGTTTCTATATTAGATTTAATTAATCATGATAATGTAGTTATAAGAGATTTTGGAAATTATGTTTATAAAAATGTATTTGAAAATTATACTGCAAAACAATGGGAAATAGATATTAAAGATATAGATAAGTCGGTAATCAATCGAGTTCCAGTTGTATTAGGTTATGATGATAGATATTTTAATGATAAAATACAATATATGCCTACAGAGGGATATACAAAGTTATTTGAAAATTTATTGGATCATAATAATATAACTTGTAAATTAAACTCAAATGCTAAAGATATTATAAGTTTCGATAATGATAAAGTATTTATAGATAATGTTGAATATAATGGAAAGATAATATTTACTGGAGCTATTGATGAACTTTTAAATTATAAATATGGGCAACTTCCATATCGTTCTTTAAATTTAGTATTTGAAAATTATAAAATTGATTATTTTCAAGATAATTCTGTAGTGAATTATCCAAATGAAGAAAAATATACTAGAATAACAGAATTTAAATATTTAACTAATCAGATATTAAAAAATAAAACTACTATTTTGAAAGAATACCCTTTAAAATATGATGTAAATGATCAAAAGTGTAAAGATCCATTTTATCCTATATTAGATTCGAAGAACTATGAATTATATGAGAAATATAAAAATGAAATAGGAAAATACAAAAACATATATTTGTGTGGAAGATTAGCAGAATATAAATATTATAATATGGATTTGGTAATAGAAAGAGCATTACAACTATCGGAAATATTAATAGAGGGGGAAATAAAATGAAAAACAAAATAAAATTAAGTGTTATAGTTCCAGTATATAATGTAGAAAAATATTTACATAGGTGTATGGAAAGTTTAGTTAATCAAACATTAAAAGATATAGAAATAATATGTATTAATGATGGTTCTAAAGATGGTTGTTTAGATATATTAAAATCATACAAAAAAAAGTATCCAGACAAGGTAGTAATACATGATAAACAAAACGAAGGTGTATGGAAAGGAAGATTTGATGGTATAAGACTTTCTAATGGAGAATATATAACTTTTACTGACTCTGACGATTATGTTACACTGGATTATGCAGAAAAATTGTATAAAGCAGCTAAAAGTTCAAAGGCAGATGTAGCTATTTGTGGATTTTATAGAGTAGATACAGATACCCAACATATTTTTTCTACTGAAATGACAAAACATGCTGGTAAAATAATAAATATGGATAAAAATCCTGAGGATATATTATCAATTAATGGAGCTTTATGGAATAAAATATACAAGTCAGAAATATTGAAAAATATGGATAATTTGCCAAATCCACCTAAGATATTAGATGACATGATGTTTTTATTATTAGTATTTTTGAGAACTAAGAAAATGATATTTATAGCAGATCCATTATATTATTATATGGTAAGGCAAAATTCTATTATGATGACTATAAAAAAAGAACAAATAAGCTCTACTCAAAATGCTATGGTTGATGTTAAAAACGTTTATAATAATAATAAACAAGGTAAAAAGTTATTACCTGTATTAGATGCTATGGCTTTTTTACATTTCGCATTATCATTAATGTTTAGGGTTTCATATGATAAAAGTTCTAATTTTAATGAAGAAATGAAACTAAATGAAAAATATCTTGATTTAAATTTTCCGAGTTGGAGAAAATCTAAATATTTAAAACTATCATATATTTTAAAACACAGAGGTTCAAATATAAAAGTTGGAATAATGAAAAAAATATATTCAATGGGATTATATAAATTATTCTTAAAATTATATAGGTTTATGATAGATAAACTTAAAATTGATATAAAATGGTAAAAAAATAAGTAATAATATAGAAACTAGTAAATTATGGAAGGAGAAAAAACATGAAATATATATTAGTATGTGTTTATTTAATACTTAGTATAAGTGGTTTAGTCTTTATGAAACTTCGGAGGTAACCCTGGAACTATTGCTATAAAAGATGATAACATAAATATAGCAATGAATATAATTAGTGGACTTGGATTTGTTTGTTATATAGGAAGTTTTTTACTATTTACTAGAATTGTAGTAATATTTGATTTAAGCTATATATTTCCATTATGTACAGGAGTAGTGCAAGTTATAACTTTAATTGCTTCGTATTATATATTCAAAGAAAAAATATCAATGTACGGAATAGTAGGAGCTTCATTTATAATAATAGGTGTGATTATTATGAATTTAAAATTTTTAGATAAAGATAAGTTAAATAGTATAGAAATTAGCACTAAAACTGTACAAGAATTAAATAGTAATAGATAAAACAAAAAACAAATGGAGGATACTATGAAAAAAATAACGTTTTTAATGCTACATTTAAATTATGGTGGATTAGAGAAGCAAACTGTTACTTTAATAAATGAACTTGCTAAAACTAATAACTTTGAAATAGAGATAATATGTGTATATAATATTTTAGGTAAATCTTTTTATGATATAGATAGTAAAGTTAAAATAAAATATCTAATTCCATATGGTCCGAATAGAAAAGAAATAAAGGAATATGCTGATAATAAAAAATATTTTAAATTAGTAAAAGGACTGTTTAAGGGAATTAATATAGTATTTTTAAAATATTATCTAATGAAAAAAGAAATAAATAAGTGCAGAACAGACTATATTTTTTCAACTAGAATAGAATTTTCAAAGCTTATTCAAAGAACAGATACAATAAATATTTCTCAGGAGCATTCATATATAGATACGGATAAATATATAAAAAAAGTAGGCAATTCATTTGATAATGTAGATTATTTAGTGGTAATGACTGAGAAAGCAAAAGAAAATTATAGCAGATGGATAATTAATAATAAAACTGAAATTCTTGTTATACCTGATATGATAGAAAAAAACGAAAAATATATTTCCAACTGTGAAAATAAAAAAATGATATCTGTTGGAAGATTAGAAGATGTTAAAGATTTTTCACTCCTTATTGATATATTCTATCAAATAGTTAAAGAACATAAAAATGATGTATGGACTTTAGATATAATAGGAAGTGGTTCTTTAAAACAAGAACTTGAAAACAAAATAGAATGTCTAAATCTTAAAGATAAAATAAACTTAATTGAAAATATACCTATAGATATGGTGTATAAAAATTTATCAGAATCTTCTATATTTGTACTTACTTCTAAATCAGAAAGTTTTTCTTTAGTTTTGTGTGAAGCTATGGATGTAGGATTACCAGTTGTATCCTTTGATATTGATGTTGGACCAAGAGAAATAATTGATAATAATGTAAATGGATATTTAATAGAAAATAGACAATCTAAAGAAATGACAAATAAAATATTATCTTTAATTGATAATTGTAAATTAAGAAAACAGATGGGTAATAGTGCTAAACAAAGTGCAGGAAAATATTATTCTAGTAATATAATTAATAAATGGTTAGAAATATTGAAATAATAGGTAATAAGTAGGTAGTATTATTAAAAATAAAATAATATTAATGACGAGATATAAGTTTGAACTGCACCCCAAATATTGGACACTTAAATAAAAAAGTGGATAATATAAGAAAGGGGTGCAATTTTCATGTCAAAAAATAGTTACATGTTAGAATTTAAATTAAATGTCATAAATGAAATATACTGTATAATTGATTGATGTATATAATAATGAAAATTACAAAATGGGACATAATATAGTATTTTGTGATTTTTTTTCATACAAAACCTTTGAATTTTATTTTTTTCATGTTATAATTTATATAGAGATAAATGAAATAACTGATATATACAAAGAGGAGTAATAGAATGATATATAATGGTAAAGGAAAGAGTGATGTACGAAAAATAATTAGTTTGATTTTAGTAATGGTATTTATTATTACAAGTACATTTTCTAACTTTTTAAATATAAGTTATGGTGCAACATATACAGATGGAATTGATAATAGTTTTCCAGAAGAATACAAACAATATTTAAGAAGTTTAAGAGTAGCTCATCCAAATTGGACATTTACTGCAAAAAATACTGGTCTAAATTTTAATGATGTTATAAATGAAGAAATGAGTGAAGGTAGAAGTTTAACTGATCAAGATGATGCATGGTGGAGAAGAGATAATGTTGAAGTTGAAACAGGATGGGTAAATGCCAGTAGAGCAGCTGTGGAATATGCAATAAATCCCTTGAATTTTTTGAATGAAGAACAAATATTTCAGTTTGAAACATTAGAATATAATGCTTCTATTGAAACAAAAGTTGGAGTAGATGGTATTTTATATGCAACTCCAATGAGTATTTTAAGTGCTGATGGACAATCCTATGTAACTATTCCTATAAAATACTACGATTCACAAGGGAATTTAAAAGAAGATCTTATTGGCAAGACATACTCACAAGTTATATTTGATGCAGGTAAAAACAATCTTATAAATCCTTATCATTTAGCAGCTAGAATTAAACTTGAAACAAAAGCAGATATAAATGGTAATTTATCAATTAATGGTAGATACCATCCGAGTTATGACTCTAACTGTATAGGTGATTATAGAGGATTATATAATTATTACAACATAGGCGCTAATGGTAATCATCCAATTGCAAATGCATTACAATATGCTAAAACACCTGGAGTTTATGGTGAACCATGGGACAACCCAGAGAAAGCAATTATTGGCGGTGCTCTATTTATAAAAGCAGAATATGTTAGTAAAGGGCAAAACACATTATATTTTCAAAAATTTAATGTTGCAAGTACAACAACTTTATACTCTCATCAATACATGACTAATATATTAGCAGCAAGATCAGAGGCGACCTTTATATATAAGACATATAAAGAGTCTATTAATAACACATTAAATATGCAACATGAATTTGTTATTCCGGTATATAATACTTTGGCACCGTCTATTACTGGAATAAGAGTATATTTAGATGATCCTATTGATGCTGGTGTTCCAGATATGTTTTCTGTAAGATCACAACCTGACGTTTCAATACCTTGGGCTGCAAATGTAATTAAACAAATAACATTTAATGATGATCAAAAGCAAATTAAAGATAATGGGATAGAAATAACTAGGTTAGAAACTGGCATTAATACTTATTGGGATAAAATTAGAATTAAATATCTAGATACAGGAAATGTTGTAGAGGGATATTTATCATCAAAATATGTAAAAGACTTAATTTATCCTAAAGTAACAACTATATCTGTTGATAAAACAGAAATAACTTTATTACCAAATCAAATACAAAAATTAAATACAAATATTACTCCAACAGATGCTTGGTATAAAGATGTTACTTGGAGTAGTAGTAATAACAGTGTAGCAATAGTTGATCAAAGTGGAAATATTACTGCTAAATCAATAGGAAATGCGATTATTACAGTAACTTCAAATGAAACTGGTAAAACATCGATATGCACGGTTAATGTAATTGATACAAATATAAAGTTAGATAGCACAAGTTATACATTATTAAAAGGTAACACTGTAACTATTAAACCAGTTGTTGAAAATTCAAATTTCACATACAAAGTTACTATAGATAAACCAGAAATAGCAACTATTGTAGGAAATGTAATAACTGGTGTCAGTGCAGGAACTGCAACAATAACTGTAACTTTAGACGGTACAAATAAGACAGATACAGCTACATTAACTGTATCAAATCTTGCAGCAGATCAAAGTATTGTAATAAATCCGACTAAAGTTAATGTTAATGGTAGTGAAATAACAAAAATAAATTCTGATACAACAGTAAGTAGCATAAAAACTAACGATATAACTTTAAATAATCTTAATGTTATCTTTAAAGATATAAATGATAAAATTTTAATAGATACTGATAATGTTGGAACGGGAACTAAAATGGAAGTAAGAGATAATAGTAATAATCTAATATATACATATAACGTGATAATTTATGGTGATATAAGTGGTGATGGTGAGATTGATGTAGTTGATTTGTTGATGCTAAAAAGAAAACTTACTAATAAATTGGAATTGACATACTTTGCTAATAGGGCTGCAAATATTTCAAAATCGAATGAACAACCTGATGTTACTGATTTATTAAGGTTAAAGAGACACCTTACAAATAAGACTCTCATAGTACAATAATAAAGGAGGAAAAAATGAAAAAATTAAAAAAAATAAGTATTTTAATGGTGTTAATTTTAACTATTTGTACTTTAAATAATGTTTATGGTATAAGTGCAACACTTTCTCCTAATGTAAATAGTATATTACAAGGCAATACTTTTACAGTAAATGTTTCCTTAAGTAGTGATGTTTGTGGTGCAGTTTATAATGTATCATATGATACATCAAAACTTGAGTTAGTGGGAGGTTCAGATTTAAGTATAGCATGGGTAGAGGGTGATAACAATGTATCATATACATTTAAAGCTAAAAGTACAGTTACCGGAAGTGCTAGCATAAACTTAAGTGGAACTGTTTCTGATACAGATTTTAAAAAATCTCCTACGTCTAGTAGTAAAACAGTTACAATTACAGCACCAGTAGTAGTAACACCAGTAGTAGTAACACCAGTAGTGACACCAACGACTACTACAGCTAGTAGTGATGCTACTTTAAAGGGACTTAGGGTTAGTGAAGAAGGTTTATCACCTAACTTTAAGAGTTCAACATTAAATTATTCTATTGCTATAGGTAAAAATGTAAATAATATTACTGTTACAGCAACACCTAATGATAGTAAAGCTACATTTTATGTAAGCGGAAACACTGGTCTTGTAGATGGAGATAATAAAATATATATAACTGTTACTGCAGCGGATAAGAAAACTAAAAAAACATATTCAATAGTAGCTACCAAATCTGCAGATCCAGATAAAGCAAATGCATATTTAGAAAATTTGATTATTGATAATTCTAAATTTTCACCTGAATTTTCAGCGGAGGTCTTAGAATACAATTCTGAAAATATTAAAGCAGAAGTAGAAAAATTAGAAATAAGAGCATTTCCAAAAATTAAAGCTGCAAAAGTTGAAATAACAGGAAATGATAAATTAGTTGAAGGCGAAAATATAATTAAAGTTAAAGTTACTGCAGTTGATGGAACAACAACTAAAGAATATACAATAAAAGTTACTAAAGAGGCTTTACCTGTAATTGCTTCAACTGTAAATATATATGATGAAACAGATAGTTTACAAGATAATAATTCTTCTAAATTTAGAGAATTTTTAAATACTATTGGAATGTATTTAAGAACATATTGGCTTGTTTTAACTTTGTTTGCATTTATTTTATTTGAATTTGCACAAATAGTATATTTATATTTAAAGGTGGAGAAAATAAATAAAACAAATAATAATGACAATGATGAAAATACTGATACAATGTTTTTTAGAAGAAGAAATAATTCAACTGAATCTATAGATAAAGAACAACCAATTGATGACATATCAGATGAACTAGTTGATAGTTCAAGTGTAGATGGAATAGGTGATGATGATACAAATAACTTTGAAGATACTATATCTGAAGAAGATTATAATAAATAATAATCTAAATTACTTGATAAACTTTAACAAATAGCTTAATGTAATATATAATAATATATATAAAGGAGGTACATATCATGTCAATTTTAATAACAGGTGGAGCAGGATTTATAGGAACACATACTTGTGTAGAACTTTTAAATAAAGGTGAAGATTTAGTTGTTGTTGATAATTTTTATAATAGTAATCCACAAGCAATTAAAAATGTAAAAAAAATTACAGGTAAGGAATTAAAATTTTATGAAGCAAATATTTTGGATAGAGGAAGTTTAGTTAAAATATTTGAAGAGAATAATATAGAATCAGTAATACATTTTGCTGGTCTTAAAGCAGTAGGTGAATCAGTTCAAAAACCTATAGAATATTATACAAATAATATATCTGGTTCTTTGGTGCTATTCGATGTTATGAAACAATTTAATTGTAAAAAAGTAGTATTTAGTTCGTCAGCAACTGTATATGGTAACCCAGAAAAATGCCCTATAACGGAAGATATGCCACTTTCAACTACTAATCCTTATGGAACTAGTAAGTTATATATAGAGCAAATTCTTAGAGATATATATGTATCAGATAAAGAGTGGGGTATAGTACTTCTTAGATATTTCAACCCAATTGGTGCACATACAAGTGGATTAATTGGTGAAGTACCATCAGGTATCCCAAATAATATAATGCCATATATATCAAAAGTTGCATCAAAAAAATTAGAAAAAGTTAATGTGTTTGGAGATGATTATAATACTCCAGATGGTACTGGAGTAAGAGATTATATACATGTTGTTGATTTAGCATTAGGACATTTAAATGCATTAGATAAAATACGTAAAGAACAAAATGGATCATTTACATATAATTTAGGTACTGGTAAAGGTTATAGTGTTTTAGATTTAATTAAAACATTTGAAAGAGTTAATAATGTAGAAGTCCCATATGAGATAACTGACAGAAGACCTGGAGATATTGCAACTTGTTATTCAGATCCTACTAAAGCTGAAAAAGAAATAGGATTTAAAACTGTTAAAAACTTAGAAGATATGTGTAGAGATACATGGAATTTTGAGCAAAATTTATAGTAATTAGAATAAAGTATTAGAAAAGCACTATATTAATTATATAGTGCTTTTTTGAGGTGATTTATTATTGAAAGATATATTATCAAATATAGATAAAATTGTTTGGGGAACTCCACTTATATTTTCACTTATATTTACTCATATATTTTTAACTTTTAAACTAAACTTTCCTCAAAAAAATATATTTAAAGGGTTACGACTTATGTTTAAACCTTCAAATACTAAAGGAATATCATCATATAATTCACTTATGACAGTACTTGCTGCAACACTTCGGTACGGGTAATATCATAGGGATGTCTGCTGCTATTATAATTGGTGGTGTAGGTAGTATATTCTGGGTATTTGTATCAGGAGTATTTGCTATTGCAACTAAATATGCTGAAACTTTTTTATGTATGAAGTATAGAAAAATAAAGAAAGAGAAAAACACAAAATATACTAAATATTACGGTGGAACAATGTATGTATTAAGGGACAGAATAGGAAATAATATATTAGCATTTTTATTTGCTATATTTGTTATAATAGCATCTTTTGGTATAGGATGTATGATACAATCAAATTCTGTTGCTGAGAATTTGTCACAAAATCTCAATATTGATAGAAACCTGATTGCAATAATTATTACGATAATAGCTTCATATATAATATTTTCAAATGAAAGAAAAATAGCGAAGATATCTAGTATAATAGTACCAATTTCAACTATTATATATTTTATAATGAGTATAATATTATTATATATATTCAGAAATAATATTATTAATAGTATTTTAATTATTATAGATAATGCTTTTAATTTTAAATCAGGTTCAGTTGGAATATTTACGTTTCTAGCTATGAAAGCATTATCCACTGGTTTATCTAAAGGAATGTTTTCTAATGAAGCTGGTATGGGAAGTTCGCCTATATTTGAAACAACAGTGAATAATACAAATATTAAACAGCAATCAATAATTTCATCTACAAGTGTTTTTATAGATACTGTTGTATTGTGCAGTTTAACTGGTATAATATTTGTAGCTAGCAACATGTATATAAACGAAACAAATCCCGTTATACTTGTTCAAAATGTATTTGAAACACTTCCCTTTGGTAATTATTTACTTACTTTTTGTTTAACAAGTTTTGGATTTTCTGCTATACCTTGTTGGGGATACTATGGAAGCCAAGCAATAAGATTTATATTTAATAATAAAGTAGTATATCAAAATATATATAAAATTATATATACCATATGTGTGTATATAGGAGCTGTATCTGCAATTGAACTGGTATGGACGCTATCTAGTATTGCAAATGCTTTTATGACTTTACCAAATATATATATGATATATTATTTGTTAGATGAAATTGAATATTAAAAAAAGAAAATAACTTATTTAAACATATATAAATTTAATAATAAATTATGTAAAAAAGTTAAAAATACTTGCTTTATTTAAAAATAAAATATATAATATGTATACAAGTATTATATATTTGTATACATAAGAAAAAAGTGGAGGAGAAACAATGGATATATTAAAAATTTCAGCTAAATCGAGTCCTAATTCTATAGCTGGTGCCATAGCAGGACTTATAAAAGAAAATGGAAAAGCAGAAATGCATGCAATAGGTGCAGGAGCTATAAATCAAGCTGTTAAAGCGGTTGCTATAGCAAGAGGTTTTGTAGCACCATCAGGAGTAGATCTTATATGTACACCAGCTTTTACTGAAATAATGATAAACAATGAAGAAAAAACAGCAATTAAATTTTTAGTTGAATCGCGCAATTGAATTTATATTATATAACAATAAAAGAACATTACAGTTATCAAAATAATAACTGTAATGTTCTTTTATTGGCAAATTGTATTTGAAAATAAATAATGTATCATAATAATGAAATATTGACAAAACAACATATCTTAAATAACAATTAATAAAAAATTGTAAGATGTTAAGGTTATATTCTAGAAGGTAAGTATACTGACAGTATATAATGTATATTGTAGGTAAATACAACTAAATTTTGTTTTTTACTTTACATAATACAAAAAGTGTGGTAAAATATATAAGATTAAAATAATCACATTCATTTATTAATATAAAAGGAGGAAATATTTTGGAAGAGAAAAAAGGTTTTGTAACTATAGGATATGGAAAAACAGACATTCAAACATTTATACGGACCTTATTAAGATATAAGGTTAACTGTATAGTTGATGTAAGAAGTTCTCCATATAGTAAGTATAGTGAACACTACAATAAAGAGGTATTTGCTGCTGTGCTTGCTAAACATAACATTTCATACAAGTGGCTTGGTAATTCATTAGGTGGAAGACCTAAGGATGATTTAGTTTATGATGAAAAGGGAATTGTTGATTACGAAAAACTTATTAAGACAGAACTGTTTTTAAGTGGACTCAAGGAATTGGAAGAATTGTCTGTGACAAATAATGTAGCAATCATGTGTTCAGAACAAGAGCCTATAAGATGTCATAGGTTTTTAGCTATTTCAAGAGAGTTAGCCAAAAGAGAATTTAGAGTAGTTCATATTAAAGATTTTAATTCTTATGTAAAACAAACACAACTAGAGGATGATTTAGTTCAAATTCATTTTGGAAGTAATGTTCAGTTAGATATATTTTCAAAGATGAATGATGCTATAGCTGAAAGTTACACCAAGCAAAATCTAATATGTGCATACAGGAGGAAGTAAAATGGATATTTATACTATTGGTTTCACTAAAAAAACTGCAGAACAGTTTTTTAAACTTCTTAAGAAAAATGGAATTAAAAAGGTAGTTGATATTCGGTTATCCAATAAAAGTCAGCTAGCTGGCTTTGCTAAAGGTGCAGACTTGAAGTACTTTCTTGAGCTACATGGCATAGAATATGAGCATAATATAATGCTCGCTCCTACCGAAGAGCTCAGAAAGAAGTATAACGATAAAAAGTCTAAGATGAGTTTTGCAGAATACACTACTCAGTTTATCGCGATATTAGAGCAAAGGAGGTGTATAGCAAAACTTCAAAATGAGGATTTACACAAAGTTTGTTATTTATGCAGTGAGGATAAACCTGATAAATGCCATAGAAAATTAGTAGTTAATAGCATAAAGGGAAGTAACGGTGATATTCAAATAATACATTTATAGGAGGGTATTATGTATGAGTAAAATTGTGATATTAGCTAATTCCCGGAAACTCCGGGGTAGGTGTGTAGCAGGTAAAGATTTAAAAGGAAATTGGATTAGGTTAGTAAAAAACTTACATGATCCAATACCAGCAAGTCGAGCAATACACTTAGAAATGTTAAAAATTTTTGAAGTAGAAGGAATTGTAAATAAACCAAGTGTTAAGTATAATTATCATACTGAAAATTCAAACTACACAAGAACTACATTACTGGGTAATTTGGGTAGAACTCAGTTGGATAATTTAGTAGATAATGTACCAAACATCTTTGGAACCGGTAAACAAATGAGTGAAGTAGAAGCACAAAAACTAAATTACTCACTAATATTTGTTAAAGTTTCTAATTTCCAAATTTACTATAAAGATGGTGGACAATATCCAGATAAGCTCCGGGGTAGCTTTAACTATAGGGGTGTATTGTATACAGATATAGCTGTAACTGATTCGTTAGTTGAAGAGCGGCTTTCGAACTTCCGAGCTCCATATAGTGAAATGCATGCTGAAGCATATATAACAATTAGTATAGGTGAGATTTTTAATAGGAATGCATATAAACTAATATCAGGAATTGTTTTACCTTAATTGGAAAATGAATGGCTTAAACAATATATTATCAATAAAGCAGTGTAAATAATTTTTACACTGCTTTTGTTTGTTATTTTATAAATATAGAACTTAAAAACACTTTAAATCTATCTTTTTGACTAAAATTGTGATATAATATGCACAATATAAAAGGATGGTGAAAAGTTTGAATCCCCAAATTATTAATTCACATAAATACAAAAAAATAAGTAGAAATGATAAAGATAAGAAAGATAAAAAATTTAGTAAAAATATCAAAAGTGGAAGATATAAAAAAAGTGCATATAGTTATTTTAATAATAGTAAAAAGATAAGAAAGTCTGATATAAAAAGAAAAAGAAAAAACAGTATATTTTTATTATTATTAAAAGTTGCTTGTTGTATCTTAATTATTATTTCAATTGGATATGTATCTAAATATATTGTTAATTTAGAAAACAATCCTATACTTAGTGTGTTTAAAAATAATGATAATGATATCAAACTAGTAGCAAACTATGATTTTAAAATAGGTGTAAATAATTTAGATAATAAAAATAATATTTTAATTAATGAATTATATAAATACTCATATAGAACATTAATAACTATTGATGAACAATATAAAATAATATATAATTTGGTAAATAGAATAACTAAAATTGATGATTTAACCTATGAGATAGAAATAAAAGATGCAAGTGATATTTCTGATATTATATATACAATAGAGAAGTTAAAAAACAATAATGATAACAGATATTATAAGTATTTAAGTAATATATCTTCTGCTACTATGAAAGATAATAATATTATAAAAATAGTTTTAAATAATCCAAATGCATATATTATATATTCATTAGATTTTAAAATAGAGCAAAAAGATATAAATGTAGAAAAACAAAATTATTATAATAATATATATAATTTTTCTAATAATTCAAATAACATATCGTTTGTTAGAAATGATGAAATTGGTAGAGATATTATGAAAAGTATAACGTTTACTAATTATTTAGATAGTGATAATTTAGTAGGTGATTTTAGAAATAATTTAATTGATATGTTTTTAACTTCTAGTGAAGAAGACATGAGGCTCGTAGGTAAGCACGAATATAGCATAAAAAAGTATAGAGATGGTGAAACATATTTTTTATTTGGAAATAAAAACTCGAAAATATTTAGTTTAAAAGAAGTAAGAAAAGCTATTGCATATTCACTAAATAGAAATGAAATTACAAAACAAATAAGTCCAACTTTTACAGAAGTTATAGATATTCCATATATATATTCTGCTATAGGATATAAATATGATATTTATGGAGCTGAAAATGCTTTAATAGCTGAGTCATGGAATAAATCATCCGGAATATATAATAAAAAAATAGATGGAAATTCAGTTAATCTAGAACTTACATTATTAGTAAATTCTGAAGATAGCATAAAAGTTAATATTGCAGAAAGTGTAAAACAAATGCTTGGTAATACTGGTATAAGAATAAATATACAAAAATTAAAAAGTGAAGAGATAATTTTAAGAATTAAAAATGGTGATTATGATCTTATATTAACTAGTGTGTATATAAATAACAATCCAGATACATCATATATAAATGATTATATAAATATAAATGAAAATATAAATGAAGCAATAAATAGAGTAAATACTAGCTCTGTAGATGAATTAAGTAATAATGTACAAAATCTACAAAATGTAATATCTAATGAAATAGCATGTATAGGAATAGCTGCTAAAAACATTAATATAGTATATCAAAAATTTATAACAGGATTTGAGGATATATCATATATGAATGTTTTTAAAGATATAGATAAAATAGGTAAAATCATACAATAATATGTTACAAAGTTTTTTTTTCTTGACTTTGCTCTATATATTGTATATAATAATATATGAGGTGAAAAAAATGGAGTTTTTTGGAATTACAAAAGATATTATAGAAAGAGCTAAATTAAATAAAAAAAGAATAGTTTTGCCAGAAAGTAGTGATCTTAGAATTTTAAAAGCAGCAGATATAATTTCCAAAGAGGATATAGCTGATATTACACTTGTTGGAAGTTTAGAAGAAATAGAATTTTTATGCAAAGTAAACAATATAAATATTGACTTTACTAAGGTAAAAGTTGAAAATCCTGAAATCAGTGAAAAACGTGAATTTTATATTAATTCATTGTATGAACTTAGGAAAAACAAGGGATTGTCAATGATAGAAGCAATTGGGCTTATTAGTGATAATATATACTTTGCTACTATGATGGTTAAAGTTGGTGATTGTGACGGATTAGTTAGTGGAGCAATTCATTCTACTGCAGAGACATTAAGGCCAGCTCTTAAAATAATAAAAGCAGCTGAAGGTGTTCAAAACGTATCATCGTTCTTTTTAATTGATATACCGAACTGTGATTTAGATTCAAATGGAAAATATATATTTTCTGACTGCGGACTTATAGAGAATCCAACAGAGCAGCAACTTGCAGATATTGCAATAGCATCTGCAAATAGTTATAGATGCTTTATTAATAATGAGCCTAAAGTAGCAATGCTATCATATTCAACAAAAGGAAGTGCAAAAAGTGAATCTATTGATAAAGTATGTAATGCAGTTAAATTAGTTAAAGAGGCAAATGTTGATTTTGAAATCGATGGTGAGATGCAACTTGATGCTGCAATTATAAAAGAAATTGCTGCAATAAAAGCACCAAGTAGTACAGTTGCAGGTCATGCTAATGTTTTAATATTTCCTAATATAGAATCAGGAAATATCGGATATAAATTAGTTCAAAGATTTGCTCATGCTACCGCTATAGGACCTCTTACTCAAGGTTTAGCTAAACCAGTTAATGATTTATCAAGAGGATGTAATGTTGAAGAAATAATAGGTGCAGTTGCTGTAACATGTATACAAGTATAGAGTCAACATACAAAGAAAAAATTTAATATTTAAGAGAAGGAAGTGAATTTATGAAGATATTAGTTATAAATTGTGGTAGTTCAACAATAAAATTTCAGTTATATAATATGGACAATAATGAGGTGATTGCAAAAGGTAGATGTGAAAAAATAGGTCTAGAAAGTTCTAATATAATATATAAAAACTTAAGGGATAGTATATCTTATGAAAAGCCAGAGGTTATCAATAATCATAAACAAGCAATGGAAGTTTTGATAAGACATCTTACAGATGAAAAGCAAGGAGTTATTAAAAGTTTTGATGATATATCTGCAGTTGGACATAGAGTTGTTCATGGTGGAGAAAAATTTAGTAAAGCAACTTTAATTGAAGAAGAAGTAATTAGTGAAATAGAAAAATTGTGTGAGATTGCACCATTACATAATCCAGGAGCTTTAATTGGAATAAAGGCTATTAAAAATATAGACAAAGATATGATAAACGTTGCAGTATTTGACACAGCCTTTCATCAATCAATTCCAATATATAACTTTCTATATGCTATAAAATATGAGTATTATGAAAAACATGGAATAAGAAGATATGGTTTCCACGGAAGTTCATATATGTATATTCTAAATAGGTTATCAGAAAAATTAAATAAACCAAAAAACGAAATAAATGCAATAGTATGTCACTTAGGAAGTGGTGCTAGTATATGTGCTATAAAAAATGGCTTATCATATGATACCTCTATGGGATTCAGTCCATTAGAAGGATTAGTAATGGAAACAAGATCTGGAGATTTAGATCCTGCTATTGTTACAAAAATTATGGAAATAGATAATTTATCTATTAAAGAAGTTAGTGAAATACTTAACAAAGAATCTGGAAGATTAGGAATATGTGGAATAGGAGATCACAGACAATTAATGGAAGCAGCAAATTCTGGAGATTCAAAAGCTATTCTTGCAGAACAAATTCAAACTAATAGAACTAAAAAATATATTGGTTCATATATGGCTGAGTTAAACAGAGTAGATGCAATAGTATTTACAGGTGGTATTGGTGAAAATGATTCATGTGAAAGACAAATGATCACATCTGATATGGAATATTTAGGAATAAATATAGATGAGAATCGTAATATAGCAGGTTCTGGTAAAGAGTCATTAATTTCTAGTGACAATTCTAGAATATCTGTTTACGTAATACCAACAGATGAAGAGTTTGAAATAGCAAAACAAACTGAAGAAATATATATTGAATTTAAAAGGTAGAAAAATGGTTGAGAATATACAAAATATACAAAAACTTTTATCAAAGTATAATTTAAAATTATGGATCTTGATTAATAAAGATAATAATGATAATATATTTTATAAATATATATCAAAAACTATTTATACATTATCTATGTGTTTTATAACAGTAAATAAAACTTATTTATTGATTCATGATTTAGATAAATATAATATTGATAATAAATATTTAGAGAAAAACAATATAATTGTTATTTTTTATAATACGTTGTCTGATTTATCAAATAGAATAGAAGATATTATATCATACTTAGGGTTTATTTCACAGGTTTCACTTTCGTATTCAACAATGGGTGATAAAGATACAGATATTTTAGGACATGGTCAATTTGTAGAATTTTCAAATATTATTAAAAAGCCATATATTAAATATAAAAAAACAATTAAATTTAATTCTGCTGAAAAAGTTATATATTCATTACTTAGTGAAAAAACTGAGAATCAGATTGAAAGAATAAAATTTGTTGCTAATATAACACAAGAAATACTTGAAACTACATTTAAAACCATAACTATAGGTATGAGTGAGATAGATATTTCAAAACATATAATAGGAATTACTGAAAATATTACAAATCAATATTTAGATAAAAAAATAATATCAGTTTCTTTAGCTTGGGAAAATTGTCCAATTGTTTTAATTGGTATAAACCTTTCAAAAGGTGGTCATACAATCCCTAGTGAAAAAGCACTAAAAAAAGGTAATACAATATACTTTGATTTTGGTATATGTGCAACATATGAAGATGGTGAAAAAATATATTCAGATATTCAAAGAATGGGATATGCTTTGAAAAGAAATGAAACAAGAGCACCTAGAAGTGTACAAAAAGTATTTAAATCATTAACTGAATCTATAGAAAATGCATTAGATCATATGAAACCAGATGTTAAAGGATATGAAATAGATGATATTGTAAGAAATAGAATTTTAAGAGATGGCTATCCAAATTATAATCATTCAACAGGTCATCCTGTAGGTCTTAAGGTTCATGATGTAGGTGCAATCTTATCAAATAAGTCAAATAAAAAATCTAATTTAGGACTAATTGAAAATGGAGTATATACAATAGAACCTAGAATAGCTATACCTAATGGAGGCTCGATAGAAGAAATGTTTATTGTAACAAAATTTGGTGGTATACCTGTTTGTAAAATGCAAAAAGAAATATATTTAGTATAAAAATATATAATAGTGTAAAGGTGGTATGTGATATGAGTTTAAAATATGAAAAGAAAAATGTTTATGAAAACTTATCAAAAGAAGAAATATCTGAGATGAACGAATATATTTCTGGTTATGTTGATTTTTTAGGAAAAGCTAAAACTGAATATAAGTCAATAGAAATTGTTAAGGAAATGCTTGAAAAAGAAGGATTTGTTGATATTTCTAAAATTAAAGAATTAAAGTTATTAGATAAAGTTTATTTTGTAAATAACGAAAAATCTTTATATGCAGCAGTAATAGGAAAAGATAAATTAGTGAATGGTTTAAATATTATTGGAGCTCATGTAGATAGTCCAAGAATTGATTTAAAACCAATGCCACTTTATGAAAATAAAGGAGTAGCACTTTTAAAAACACAATATTATGGTGGTATAAAAAAATATCAATGGCTTGCAATACCACTTGCTATGCATGCAGTAATGTATACTTCTGAAGGTAAAAAATTAGATATTGTTATAGGTGAAGATGAAAAAGACCCATGTTTTACTATTTCTGATTTACTTCCTCATTTATCAAAAGATCAAATGAAGGTTAATGCTAATGAATTTATAGATCCTGAAAAGATGTCTATATTATTTGGAAGTATTAAAAGTACAAATGAAGAAAAAGAAAAAAATGATGTAAAAGAAAATATTCTTAAAATATTAAATGATAGGTATGGAATAAAAGAAATAGATTTTGCAAGAAGTGAAATCCAATTTGTACCAGCATTTAAACCTAGGTACTTAGGAATGGATTCTAGTATGATTGGTGGATATGGTCAAGATGATAGAGTATGTGCATATGCAACGGTGAAAGCAATGATATCTGAGTCGAAAAATGAAGTGAACAAAACAATGGTAGCTATGATTGTAGATAAAGAAGAAATAGGAAGTATTGGAAATACTTCGATGAAATCTAATATATTTGATATGTTTATAAATAAAATGTTAACTTTAAAAAATGAAACAGGAACTGATATTTATGAAGTATATTATAATTCTAAAATGTTATCAGCTGATGTGTCTACATGTGTTGATCCTTGTTATGAAGAATTTTCAGATATACAAAATTCAAATATTTTAGGTTTTGGAGTTTGTTTAGAAAAATATACTGGCAGTGGTGGAAAATATAATTCGAGTGATGCAAATGCAAAATATGTTTCAGAAGTTATGAGTATACTTGATAAAAACAAAATAATTTATCAACTTGGAACTTTAGGGAAAATTGATAAAGGTGGAGGCGGAACAATAGCCTATATTCTTGCTAATAAAGGAGTAGATGTTATAGATTGTGGTACACCAGTACTTTCAATGCATTCACCTTTCGAAGTAGCTGGAGTTGGAGATATATATATGACATACAAAGCATATATTGCATTTTTCAAATAAATTTAAATTATTAAATTAAGGGGGAAAGTACTATGTTTAAAACATTACTAAAAAATACAGACTATATTGTTTTAATAATAGTACTTTCTTTATTTATAATAGGACTAGTTGGTATTTTCAGTGCAGGTTATAATACTAGTATAAATAAAGATGAATATATAAAACAGATTATGTGGTTTAGTATTATGATTGTTGTAGTTATTATAATATGGTCGATTGATTATAGTATATTTGATATAGCTGGATATGCTATATACTTTTTTAGTGTAATAGCTCTCGTCCTAGTACTATTTTCAAGTTCACTTATGGGTGCAAAAAGTTGGTTTAATTTTGGAAACTTTCTATATCAACCCTCCGAACTTATGAAAATAGGATATATATTGTGTTTAGCTAAGTTGCTCAGTTATTTTGGTAAAGAAGTTTTATCTAGAAAAGATAAAATAATAAAAGTTGTGAGTTTAGTATTGCTATTTTTTATACCATTTACACTTATAATGTTACAACCAGATTTTGGTACAGCTGTTGTGTTTATAGTTATAACATTCTTTATGTTATTTGTAAGTGGTCTTAAATATAGGTATATTCTTTCAATAATGGCAACTGTTTGTTTAATAGCTCCTTTAATATATATGTTTATTTTAACACCAATTCAACAAAATAGAATATTAGTATTTTTAAATCCGACAATGGATCCTTTGGGGAGTGGATATAATGCTATACAATCTAAAATAGCTGTGGGATCAGGAATGATATTTGGTACTGGATTACTTAAGGGTACACAAACACAATTTGGTTATTTGCCCATAAAATCCTCTGACTTTATATTTTCTGTTTTATCAGAAGAAATGGGATTTATAATGTCTGTAACAGTAATTATATTATTTATTATTCTATTACTTAGATTAATAAGAATATCCGCTAATACAAGTGATTTGTTCGGTAAATATATTGTGATTGGTATAACTGGAATGTTGTTTTTCCACTTTGTACAAAATATTGGAATGACAATAGGACTATTACCAATAACAGGGGTACCACTCCCATTTGTAAGCTATGGTGGAAGTAGTCTAATGACTAATTTAATAGCAATAGCAATTGTACTTAATATATCAGCAAGGAAAAACAAAAGTTTCTTGTTTTAAAATTGAAACAAAAAATAAAAGGTAGTAATTTACTATCTTTTATTTTATTACTATTCCAAGTATTTTTATAAATTCTAAAGCTTGCAGTGTTGTTAATATGCAGCCTTTTAAGTCATCTGTGTACACAGTTATACCATCTATATTAGATGTTGTAAAATCTAATTCTTTTAGTTTTGTTTTAGAAAAATTACTACATGTAAAGTCGCAATTAGTTAATGTAATGTTTTTAAAAATTGTAATACACAAAGAACCATCTTTAAAATTACATTTTTTAAAATCCGAATTAGATATTTTAGATTCATCTAAGTATATATTTCTAAGAATACAATTATCCATATATACATTTTCTAGAAAAGATCTATTTAAATTTGTACCTTGTAGTTTACAATCTATAAATAGAACCTTTTTAAATGTGCTACTTGATAAATTTATATTAGATAAATCACAGTTTTCAAATATAACATTAGAAAAGTATGATTTTTCAAAATTACAAGATATAAATTTTACATTTCTAAGTTTTGAATTATTTATTTCTATATCATTTATATTTAGGGTAGTTACAATTTCATCTGATATATTTGAATTTGAAATTATTTCATTCTCATTTAATATATCACAAAAGTTTGTTAATTCAATCAGACTATTAGGTAAGTTTGGTAATATTATCATATTATTATTTCCTTTTCAGTACAATTATATATAATTTTTAAACTTTTGTCAATAAATAATTGTATTAAACATTAAAATAAGTGAAATGAAGTATTTTTTAAATATTTCTATTGAATAATTATGAAAATAAAGGTATAATTATATATATTAATTAAGAATATATTGGGGGTAAAACATGACAAATAAAAGTGGTGTAACTTTACTTGTGGTAATAACTGCTACAATAGTTATGATGATTATAATAACATCAGCATCAGTTATAGGAGCTGGGTCTATAGCTGCAGCTAATTTTGAAGAATATAAAACAAGTTTATCTAGAGTACAAGATAATATTAATATATATTATCTAGAAAATGAAAGATTACCAATAATAAACCAAATAGTTTCAGCTAGTTCTTTAGGAACCGATTTTTATAACAATATTATAGAGAATTTAGATGAAAACAATAAATTATATGTAGTGGATGTAACTTTATTTGAAAATGATACAATAAAAAAAGGAACTGGCAGTGTTGCAAATAAAGATGTCTTTCTAGTTGCCGAAAATACACATAACGTATACTATTTAAAAGGATTAAAATATAAGGGTCAAATGTTATATGGAAATTAATAGACTAAAAAAATATATACATAAGTTAAATATAGGTAATGTGGAAATAAAAAACAACATTTTTTTAGCACCTATGGCTGGAGTTACAGATTTAGCATTTAGAGAAATTGTTAGAAATTACGATGTAGGGCTTACTTTCACAGAGATGGCAAGTAGTAAAGCAATGGAATTTGGTAGCCCAAAGACTGAAAAGTTATTAAGTATTTTGGAAGATGAAAGACCTTCGGTAGCACAGATATTTGGCAGTGATGCTGTAACTATAAAAAATATGGTACTTAAACTAAATGAAGATGACACGATAGATATAATAGATATTAATATGGGTTGTCCAGCTCCAAAATTAGTGAAAAACGGGGATGGTGCAGGATTATTACTTGATTTAGATAATGTGAAAAATATATTAGAAACAGCTGTTAAAGCTTCTAAAAAGCCAATAACAGTTAAAACTAGAAAAGGTTTTAATAATGATATAATTACTGCAGTTAAACTAGCACGTATAGCTGAAGAAGCTGGAGTGAAAATGATAACTGTTCATGGAAGAACTAGAGAAGAATATTATTCTGGTACATGCGATTTAGATATTATCAAAAAAGTTAAAGAGAGTGTAAGTATTCCAGTAATAGGTAATGGAGACGTTATGGATTTAGAAAGTGCTATTCGTATGTTTGAATACACAGGTTGTGATGGAATTATGATAGCAAGAGGAAGTCTTGGTAATCCTTGGATTTTTAAGAGTATATTAGAGCAAAAAGAATATATTCCAAATAATAGTGAAAAATTATCTGTTATATTAAATCATATTGATTTAGCATGTAAATATGATGGTGAAAGAACGAGTAGACTAAAACTCAGAAAACATTTAGCATGGTATTTAAAAGGTATAGATAATGGGGCTAAGTATAGAGATATGATAAATAAATCAGAAAGTATTAATGAAATGAAACAAATAGTTAAGGATGCATTATATGATAAATAGGCAAGAAATTTTAAATAAATATAATGATAAAGATGATAAAATATTTGCATCTAATATCTTAGATAAAATAACTAAATATGAAAAAACAGATGCTCTTATTACTACTAATTTTTTAGATACAAATGAATTTAAAATTTCTGTTGAATTACTAAATAAATTTCAAATTGAATATAAAATTTTTTCTCTTTGTGAAGTACTTGAAAAAAGGTGTATAGCAATAATTCCCGAATATATCAAAGGTTATGATTTTTCGTGTGTATCATGTATAAAAGTAACTCCAAACAAAAATTCTAAATTATTGCATAAAGACTATATGGGAAGTATATACAATATGGGTATAACAGAAGATATGATTGGAGATATAATAGTATTCGAAGAATATTCGTATATATTTTTAATGACTACTGTTTTAGAATTTATATTGTTTAATTATATACAAGTTGGTAATTCAAAGATAAAAATAGAAGTCATGAATATTAATAATTTAGAAGAAATAATCTATAATTTCGAAGATATAAATATTATAGTTCCATCAAATAGAATAGACACAGTTTTAGCACATGTATATAAATTAAGTAGAAGTGAAATAGAAAGTAAAATTTCAAAAAGAGAATTATATATAAATTCAAAATGTATAACTAGTAAAACATATATATTGAAAGAAAATGATATAATATCATTTAGAAAATGTGGTAAATTTAAATATATTGATATAGTTAAAAAAGTAAAAAGTGATAATTTACTTATTAAAATAAAAATGTATAGATAGAAAATGGAACAGGTATTAACCTGTTCCATTCAAATTTTATTTTGATATAAATGTTGAATTTTTATTAAAGTAAAGATACTTTAAAAGTAAATTCTATAATATTAGACATTTGATATTGGAACTAACAGTATAATTACAACACGTTATTTAGTTAAAGTAAATTTATGTGAAATATATTATTGGTTATAAAAGTACATATTTTAAAAAATTAATTGATTATTTTTGTATTCTTTGATATAATATAATTTAAAGAGAGCGGTGGAAAAATGACGGTAGCATTTTATACATTAGGATGTAAAGTTAATCAATATGAAACAAATTTAATGATAAAACAATTTGAAGATAATAACTTTGAAGTAATTAGCTTTGAAAATAAATCAGATATATATGTAATTAATTCATGTAGTGTAACTAATTTATCTACTAGAAAAACAAGACAAATGTTAAGTAGAGCTAAAAAATTAAATAATAAAGCTATTGTCATATTAGTTGGTTGTTATGCAGAAGAAATAAAATTTAGTGAAAGTAAAAGTTTAAGTAGTGATATATTTGATATGATACTTGGTAATGAAGAAAAAAAGGATATAATAAAGTATCTAAATGATTTCATTAATAATAGAAAATATAGTAAAGAGACTAAATTATTTAAAGTTGCAGATATAGATAAAGTTAAAAGATATGTTCAACCTAGTAATTTAGAAAAGGGAGTTAATATACTAAGAGAAAGTGTAAAAATAGAAGATGGATGTAACAATTTTTGTTCATATTGTATAATTCCATATACACGCGGGAGAGTAAGAAGCAGAAATATAGAGGATATTTTAACTGAAATAAAAAATTTAGTTAGTAATGGAACAAAAGAAATAGTTATTGTTGGTATTGAAATAGCTTCATATGGCACTGACCTAGAAAATGATATATCTTTAATTGAAGTTGTTGAAAAAATAAATAGTCTAAAAGGATTAGAAAGAATAAGACTTCGGATCAATTGAACCTAGATGGCTTACAGATGATAATATATTAAGACTTAGTAAAGTATCCAAATTATGTAATCATTTTCATTTGTCAGTTCAAAGTTTAAGTGATACAGTTCTTACAAGGATGAATAGAAAGTATACTAGAGATTATATTTTTAAAGTAGCAGATAAATTAAAGGAAACTTTTAAAGATATTGCTCTTACATGTGACATAATTGTAGGTTATATAGATGAGTCTGATGAAGAATTTAGTGAAACAATGGATGGAGCAAAAAGAATAGGATTTAGTGATATGCATGTATTTAAATTTTCAAAAAGAAATCATACTAGAGCATATTTTTTAGATACCACGGTTAGTCCAATTGTTGCAAATACTAGAAGTGAAGAATTAATTAATTTTGGCAGAGAATTAAAATTACAATTTTTAAATAAACATATAGGTAAAAATATGAAAGTTCTACTTGAAGAATATAAAGATGGATACTTACTAGGGTATACTTCGAATTATATTAAAACAAAAGTTAAAGGAGATGAAAAGCTATGGGGAACAATTCAAGAATTAGAATTAATCTCATTAGAAAAAGATTTAATTTTAGGAATAATAAAATAAATAAGATTATACTGATTTCAACGTCAATTGTAATGGTAATATTTTTATTTGTTATTATAGGTGTAAATACAAATCATGATAAAACTGTTATTGCATCTTCAGATAATGAAGTGAAAAGTGTTGTTGCTGATGATATAGTAATTGAAAATGATACAAATAATACTGAAAATACCATTCCAGAAGAACAGCAAAAAACTGATGCCTCAGAAACTGTAAATCCCGTTAGCAATGAAATTAAACTTACTATTTTAGGTGAAATGATGATGGGCTCAGATGTTACAACAAATACTAGTTATTTATATAGTTCTGCATTTAAAAAAATATTTAATTTAACTAGAAATTCTGATTTTACATATGCTAATTTATCAACTAACATAACGAACTTAGATAAAATTGAAGATGCAAAAAGTGGATATCTAGTTACTAAAGAAATAAAGAGTGCAATTACATCACTTGGAATAGATGCTGTAAATATAGCATCTGATCATATGACAGATTTTCCAAAGGAAATTTTTAATAATACGTTAAGTATTCTTAAAGATAATAATACTTATATCTCAGGAATAAATAACTCTATATTGTATTTAGAGAAAAATGGTAAAAAAATTGCGATAATTGCAGCAAATAATGTTTTTATAGGAACAAAAAATAATTATACTGATTATGGAATAAATGTATATTCTAAAGATAAAATGAAAAATGATATAGCTGAAGCAAATGAAAATGCAGATATTGTCATCGTAGATATACATTGGGGTAGGGAGTATATATATGGAGTTACTACAGAAATGAAAAAAATAGCATATAGTGCAATTGATAGTGGAGCTGATTTAGTTATGGGTTCACATTCATTAGGTATATATCCTATAATAATATATAAAAATGTACCTATAATTTATTCTACAGGATATTTAATGACAGATTCAAGTAGTGAGATTGCACAAAAATCATACATTTTTGATATAAATATAAATAAAGAAAATAAAATAAACTCTTTGGAAATGTTACCAATATACATTAACGAAAAAAAAGAGGTAATGACTTTTTATGAATATAATAAAGATTTAGCTTATGATTTCAATACAAAAATTAATACTTGGAATATAGAAAATAATTTAAATAGTAAAATTGTTGATGATAAAATAGTTATTACTTTCTAATATATAAATAATCTTAAAATAATACGTATGTATATTGTAAACTATAATTTTAATTGTGATATTAATTAGTATAAATAGTATGAAATCAATCTAAAAATAATGGCTTAATGTCAATATTTTGAGTGTAAGCTTTAGAAAAAAAGACTTACACTCAAATTTTTTTTTATTTTCAATGATATTGGAACGTTTTAATTGATTTTTATTATAAAAAGTTGTATAATATAGTTGTTAAATATGGAGGAATTTATGAAAAAAATATTTACAATGGTATTTATAATACTAGGCGTGATAATAGGATGTGCAATAGGAACTGTGTGCAGTGATATAGAGCCATTAAAATGGCTTGCTATAGGAGGAGAAGTAGGATTTAAAAATCCATTATTAATTGACTTATCTTTTTTACAACTTACATTCGGAATATGGTGCAAAATAAATATAGCAGGGATACTATGTTTAGTTTTATTTGCATTTATATCAAATAAGGCATTTAAGTGGTTAAAAATTTAATTAATTTACCTGTAAATGATAAACCTTATGAGAAATTGGAATTACTTCGGTTCAGAAAATTTAACTAATTCAGAGCTTTTAGCAATTGTTATAAAGACAGGAACAAAGGATAAAAATTGTTTAGATATATCAAGAGATATTTTAACTGGTAATAAAAACATAGAAAATGTATCAGACTTGGAATATTTATCTAGTATGTCAATGCCAGATTTAAGAAAATTTAAAGGGATAGGAAGAGTTAAATCAATTCAAATAAAAGCAGTTTTAGAACTTTCTAAAAGAATTTCTAAAATTAATATAAATGATAAAACAAGAATAATGAGTCCAAAAGATATTTTTGATTTAATAAACGAATCATATATAGGAAAAAAACAAGAAATTGTTAAAACAATAATATTAGACAATTCGAATAAAGTATTATCTGTAATAACAAACGGTATAGGTAAAACATCTTCAGTACAAATTGGTATAAAAGAGATATTTAGTGAACCTATAAAACAAATGGCTTCCGGTATTGTACTTGTACATAATCATCCCAGTGGTAATATGAACCCTAGTGAAAGTGATATAAAATTTACGAAAAACATTAATGAATATGGAAATACTTTTGAAATAAAATTATTAGACCATGTTATAATTGGAAAAAATGAATATATAAGTTTAAAGGAAAAAGGATACTTTTGAGCAAAGAAAGGGTGATAAATTATGGGTATAATGTCTAGAGATATAGGTGTGGACTTAGGAACATCTAATGTGAGAATATTCGTAAAAGGAAGAGGTATAGTTTTAAATGAACCTTCAGTTGTAGCAATAAATAAAATAACTGGAGAAGTATTAGCTGTAGGACATTCTGCTAAAGAAATGCTTGGAAGAACACCAGACAGTATTGTAGCAGTTAGACCTTTAAAAGATGGAGTAATTGCAGATTTTGATTCAACAAGAATGATGCTCGAAACTTTCATATCTAAAGTAATACCAAAAAGTTTATTTTTAAAACCAAGACTTGTTATATCAATACCATATGGAATCACAGATGTTGAAGAACGAGCGGTAGAGGGAGTAGCATATAAAGCGGGGGCGAAAGAAGTATATTTGATTGAAGAAGTAATGGCTGCTTCATTTGGGTCTAGAATTAAAGTAGAACAAGCAGAAGGTTCTATGATTGTGGATATTGGCGGAGGAACTAGTGAAATGGCAGTACTATCTTTAGGTGGTATAGTTGTTTCTAGTTCTCTAAGATTAGCAGGAGAAAAATTTGATAAAGATATAGTAGAGTATGTTAGAAATAAGTTTAATTGTATAATAGCAGAAACAGATGCTGAAGAGGTGAAAAAACAAATAGGTTCTGCATATGCAACTATGACTGAAGAAAAATTCACAGTAAAAGGAAGAAATTTAAACACAGGACTTCCAGAAGATATTACTCTTACTACAAAAGATATTCAAATGGCTATTATGGAGTCAATAGAAAAAATTGTTAAAACAATAAAACTAACTTTAGAACAAACACCGCCAGAGCTTTCTGCAGATATTATGGATCATGGAATTATAATTACAGGTGGTAGTGCTTTAATTAAAAACTTAGATAGATATATAAGTGGTGAATTGGGACTTCCAGTACATATAGCAGAGAATCCACTTGATTGTGTTATAAAAGGTATAGGAGCTACTTTGGATAGTATACAAGTATTGAAAAAAGCTATTAAAACTAAAAAAAAATAATAAAAAAATAATAAAAAAGAGTTGTATTACCAATAATATAAAGAAAAGGAGGATACACTATTGAAATATAATTATGACTTTAATAATGGAAATAAAAAAAAGAAAAGTAGAATTATTTTTATATCTATAGTATTAATTATAGCTTTAGTTATATCTTCTTTTTTCTTTAGAAATAGTCAAGTATTAGTAATTAGAGTAACCTCTAATATTATAACGGCACCATTTAAGTTTATTGGTAATAGTATGAGTAATACTTTTTCATCTGTTAGTATGTATTTTGGAAATATAACTCAGGTAAAAGCAGATAATTTGGAACTAAAAATTAAAGTTGATGAACTACAAATTAAACTTTTAGAGTCAGAAGAAATTTTGAATGAAAATGAGTCATTAAAGAAATTATTAGATATTAATTCTACATTTCAACATTTTAAATTAAAACATCGGTAAAATAATAATAAGGGAGCATGATAATTTTAGTCAAACATTTGTGATTGATATTGGTTTAAAAGATGGAATTAAATTAAACCAATCAGTTATACATAAAGAAGGATTAGTAGGTTATATTTCTAATGTTAGTGATAATACAAGTAATGTAACAACTATATTAGATCCTAGAACTTCGGTTAGTGTTACAATTTCAACAATAAATGAACCTGCTGTTTTAAAAGGTAATTTAGAACTTAAATCAAACAATAATTTAAAACTAGAATATATTCCTATAGATGCCGAAATTTCAATTGGGGATATGTTATATAGTTCAGGACTTGGTTCAATGTTTCCATCTTCACTACCGGTAGGTAAAGTTACTAAAGTTGTAAATAATAAAAATGACAGTGATAGATATGCTATTGCAGAGCCTTGTGTTAATATAAGGTCAATATCTGAAGTTTCAGTTATTTTAGAATAGAGGTAATCATGGCAAAAAAAGTTTTTTCATATTTTATGATATTAATTATTTTAACTTGTATATTTATGTTTCAGATATATGTTATTGACAGTAGAGAATTATTCGGTATAAAACCTAATATAATACTCATTTCAGTTATAGTAATGAGTTTATGGTATGGATTATATGCAGGTTCTATTTATGGGTTTTGTATAGGGATGTTAACAGATATACTATTTGGTAATAGCTTTGGTATATTTACTCTTTCTTACACAGTAGTTGGATCTATAATTGGATACTTAAACTATAACTATCGTAGGGAAAGTAAAATATCTTTATCTTATCTTACCATATTTGGGACATGTATATTTGAATTCATGCAATATTTTATTTATTTATTTTTAAGTAGCAGTAGTTCTAATATATTTTATTTAATTATCCAGGTTTCAATAGGCAGTTTACTTAATGTAATACTTGCATTTATACTGTATGGTACATTTGCAAAGATATCAGAATATGCAGAGAGTAATATCTTATATTATTAAAAATAGGGGTGAAAAATTAACTTGAAAAAAATAATAGAAAAAATATCAAATTTATTCTCGAATAGAAATATTATTCTTGGTATTATAACTGTTTTAATAGGATGCATATATTTAATAACATTATTTAATATTCAAGTTATAAATGGTAAAGAATATAGAGAAAAATCTGAAAAGAAGATGTTACGTAATGAAACTATAACAGCTGCAAGAGGAGAAATTTATGATAGAAATGGTGTTATACTCGCAACTAATAAATTGTCATTTGATTTATTACTATACAGAGTAAAGGTAACAAATGCTCAGCAAAATACAACTATATTTAATACTATAAAAATATTAGAAGAAAATGGAGATAAAATATATTCCACTTTTCCAATAAATGAGGAGAAAACAGATTTTAATTTTGAAAATGAAGCGGCAAGTATTAAATGGAAAACTGAAATGAAAATCAATGAAGAATATACTTTTGATCAAACTATAGATTACTATATAGATAAATATGAATTATCAGGTTATCAAAAAGAATATGCAATTAAGATGATTCTTGTTCGTTATGAGGCAAGTTTAATGGGATATTCACTATTTAAACCTGTCACAATTGCAAAAGATATATCAGAAAAATCTTTAGCTGTGTTAGAAGAAGAAAAATTTAAATTATATGGAATAGATACAATATCAGTACCTAAGAGATATTATCCGGAAACTTTTCTTGCTGCACATACTATTGGTTATGTTAGTAAAATAAGTAGTGAAGAATATATTGAATTTAAAGATTTACGGATATACACAAAATAGTAATATTGGTAAAATGGGTATAGAACAAGCTTTTGAAAAATATTTAAAAGGGACAGATGGAGTAAATAGAGTAGAAGTAGATTCCTATGGAACAGTTTCTAGTGAAAATGTTGTTACTAAATCTGTAACTGGACAAAATGTTACTTTAACTATAGATTACAGATTACAAAAAGTAGCTGAAGAAACTTTAGTTAAAGTTATAAATGAAATAAAAGTTGGTACACCTAAGATGAAGAAACATGAAGATGCTTCTGCAGGTAGTGTAGTTGTATTAGATACTGTAACAGGTGAAGTTTTAGCTATGGTAAGTTATCCATCTTTTGATATAAATAGTTTTGTAAATGGAATAAATTATAAAGATTGGAATAATCTTAATAGTTCAAGTTTAAGACCTATGTTTAATAGATCAATCTCTGGACTTTATTCACCTCGGATCAACATATAAAATGTTAGTAGGGTTGGCTCGGACTAACAACTGGTAAAATAACAACAACAGAAAAAATTAATGATCCTGGAATATATCCATATGGACATAATCCTAAATGTTGGATTTACGAAATGTATGGTAGGACACATGGATATGTTAATATATCTGAAGCTATAAAAGTATCTTGTAACTCATATTTTTATGAAGTCGGAAGAAGAGTAGGAATATCAGATATTGTTACTTATGCTAAACTATTTGGACTTGGAGAAAAAACAGGAATAGAAATCGGTGGAGAATTAAAAGGACAAATAGCAGGTGATAATTATAAAGGTGATTGGTACTTAGGAGAAACATTGTCTGCTTCAATAGGTCAGTCATATAATTCATATACTCCAATTCAGCTTGCTAATTATATCTCAACAATAGCAAATGGTGGAACATTAAATAAGATTACAGTAATAAAATCTGTTGAAGATAATGAAAAAAAATCAGTTAGTCTGGATGAATTAAATAAATATGGAGCTGAATATACAGGCGTAACTTTTGAAAGTAAAAATTTGAATTTATCACAAAAAAATATTGATGCAATAAAACTGGGAATGTTATATGTTACAAGTGATAGCGGTGGAACCTCATATAATACATTTAAAGATTTAGGTATTGAAGTAGCTGGTAAAACTGGTACCGCAGAAGTAACATCTGGATCTAGTAATGGTATATTTGTTGGATTTGCGCCATATGATAGACCAAAGATAGCTATAATCGCTATAATAGAACATGGTGGAGAAGGTACATATACAGCCAATGTAGTTAGACCAATAATGGATGAATATTTTAAAATAGAAAAACAAGATAAATTAAATGAGAAAAAACAAAATGTAGTAGAAAATGGTGTTACATTTTAAAGGAGGAATTTATATTATGTCAAGAACAATAAATATGTTATCAAGTGCTCATAAAATAAAAGGTCAAGGAGTATTATCTGCATATGAAGAACAGGTTAGCCTGGTTCAGAATAATTTAAATGATCAATATAGTGTAACAATTAATAAATTGAAATATGCTGATATAATGCACTATCATACAATTAATTTAGAATACTTTTTAACGCTTCCATTTACAAATATAAAATCTTCACATGTTGGATATGTACATTTTTTACCTGAAACTTTAGAAACAAGTATAAAACTTCCAAAGTTATTTAAAAAAATATTTTATAAATATGTTATTGAGTTTTATAAAAGTATGGATTATTTAATAACAGTAAATCCATATTTTATAGATAAATTAGTTGAATATGGAATTTCAAGAGATAAGATAACATATATACCTAATTATGTATCTTCTAAAAGATTTTTTAAGTTAGAAAAAAGTGAGAGACATAAAATAAGAAAACAATATGGTATAGACCAAGATAAATTTGTTGTACTTTGTGTTGGACAACTTCAAATAAGAAAAGGTTTCTTTGATTTTGTTGAAGTGGCTAAATTGCTACCAAACATAGAATTCGTTTGGGCGGGTGGTTTTTCATTTAAAAAGATATCTGATGGTTATGAAAAAATAAATACAATAGTAGATAACCCTCCAAAAAATGTAAAATTTTTAGGGATTGTTCCTAGAGAAGAAATGAATAATATATATAATATGTCTGATGTAATGTTTTTAGCTTCATTTGAAGAACTTTTCCCAATGACAATATTAGAATCAGCAAATTGTAAAACACCTATATTACTTAGAGATATTGATTTATATAAAGGAATACTTGATGGATATTACGTAAAAGGTACGAATGTTGAAGAATTTAAGAATGAGATATTAAAACTTAGAGATGATGAGGTATATTATAATAAAGCATCACAAAAAGCAGGTCTTTGTAGTAAATTCTATAGTGAAGAAAATGTTACTAAAATTTGGAGAAGTTATTATAATAAGATTTACAAGCAAGGAAAGAAAAAGGGTATGAAATTAAGTGAAAACAAAAATAAATAAAAACATCATAAATTTTAGCTTAACTATAATAATATTTATAGCACTATTTAGTTATATGATAATTGTCGATGGATGGGCAAATATAGTTATTATTGTAAAGCAAATTGAACCTATATGGTTTACAGTAGCAGCTTTTCTATTATTAACTTATTGGATATTAGAGGCAGTTATACTTAATATAGTTACTAAAAAAGTATGTAAAAAAGGAAAATTTATAAATAGCTTAAGAATTTCAATGATAGGGCAATTGTTTAATAATTTAACACCATTTTCGTCTGGTGGTCAACCAATGCAAGCAGTTGCTATGGTTAAATCTGGAATAAGTATAACTAGCAGTGCTACAATACTTCTTATTAAATTTATAATATATCAAACTATATTAGTACTGTATACATCTTTTATTATAATATTTAAATATGCATATTTTAAAGAATTAGTTAGTGGTTTTATAACACTTAGTATTGTTGGTTTTGTAATAAATCTTGTAGTAATAACTTCACTTATAATGGTTGGAATAAATAAGGAATTTATATATGGAATTTTAAAAACGATATATAAATATTTAGATAAAATTGGTTTTATAAAAAATGTCGACAAAGAATTAGAAAAATTAAGACAAAACATGGATTTATTTCATCAAGAATTTAAGATTATAAGAAAAGAAAAAATAATGATTATAAAGACATCTGTACTAACAATTTTGCAATTAACAGCATTTTCATCAATAACATATGCAGTATATAGGGCTTTTGGAGAAACAAAATATAATATAATTGATGTGATATCAGCACAAACATTTTTAATGATGATAATGGCATTTATTCCTACACCTGGTGCAGGAGGTGCAGCTGAAGGTGGATTTTATGTTATATTTAAAACGTTTTTTGCACAAAATGAAATTAAAATGGCAATATTATTTTGGAGAATATATACATTTTACTTACCAATATTAGTAGGGGTAATATTTTTAATATTCAAACCTAAGAATAAAGTTGAAGTAATAGAAGTATTAAAAGAGCAAGCCGAAGAAATAATAGAAATGCAAAAAAAAAATTGTGAAAATTAGTATATATAACTAACTTTTATATAATCTTGATAACTTATAAAATTAAATAGTAAAAAATATACTGTTTAGATTTATAGGTTTTAATTTTAAATAATAAGTATGATGTAATAATTATCGGAACTGGTCCAAGTTCAATTTCAAGAGTTTATTAATAAAGGTGTAAATGTTGATTATCATAAATAAAAATAATAATTTCTATTTATTTTATATAATTTGTTGCATATTTGATTAGATGGGTGTATAATTAGTGTATAATAAAAATATTAAGAAGGTGGTTATATAATATGAAATATAAAGTTATAACCTTTAATATGTGTCATGGTGATAATAATAATGGCATAATAGACGTTATTAATCAATCAAATATTTTAAAAGAATATAATGCTGATTTAATAATGCTTCAAGAAGTTGATATATGCACATCACGTAGCGAATTCAAAAATCAATTATACGAATTCAAAAAGAACTTTGATTTTGAATATAGTTGTTTTGGTTCAAATATAACGTATAAAGAAGGATGGTATGGAAATGCTATTTTATCTAGATATCCAATTGTATCATCAGAAAACTATTTAACTACCACACCAGAATATTCTAAAGAAACAAAAGGTATGTTACATGCTGAAATAAATGTAGATGGAAAGTATATTAATGTATTTAACATGCATTTACCTGTATTTGAAAAAGAAAGAATAACTTTTTCAGAGGCAATTATAAAAATGATGGTGAGAAATAATATATCGGGTGATATTATACTAGGTGGTGATTTTAACTTTGGGAAAATTCCATTAGGAAATCATAGATACAAAGTAAAAAAATTAAATTCATATACAGAGTTTGAAAATATCAAAAAAATATTTCAATGTCCTGATTTTAGTGTTAACACGTGGCCTACAGGCAATCCAATTGCAGATATTGACAAGATAATGTATAGTGGTGATATAAAATTTGATGAAATAAGAAGGTTGAATGTGGAAATATCAGATCATTATCCTGTATATGCAGAGTTTACAATATAATCAAATAAAATGAACTAGTAATTTATTATATTACTAGTTCATTTTAAATTTGCTATAGTTACGCCAAATTGACCTTCAAAATATCCTGCTAACTTAAAGCTATCTATGTTTTTATTGTTTTTTAAATATTCATGAACTGCATCTCTTAAAATTCCACCATTTTTTCCATGTATTATTCTAATAATAGTTATTTTATTTATAATTGCACCATCTATAAATTTGTCTAATTCATAAATTGCTTCTTCTCTTGTTTTATGTCTTAGCATAATCTCATTTTTAAAATCAGGATCAACATTTATATTGTAAGATACTCTACTTTTAATATTTGGTTTTAATTTTGAATTTTCTTCTTTCTCTATTAAATCTTTTGAAATTGTAACTGATTTACAATTTATAGATATACTATATGTGTTATTACTAATTCTTAGTATGTTTCCAATTAAGTTGGTATTTTTTATTCTAACATAATCTCCAATTTTAAACATTATATCCTCCTTACTAATTTAAATAATATATATATATTATACCATAAAATAAATATAAATAATATGTATATATGTAAAAAGAGTTCAAAACTCTGTACAAGAAATATTTGTTATAAAATTTATATAGATAAAACAATTTAATAAATAGGTAATACATGTGTTTTTATGTATTTTTAACAACATTTTAGTGATAATACTTGAATGTATGCCTAAAAATTGATATAATCTATATACAAGAAATCGAAAGGAAAACATATGGACAAACAAAAATATATAAGAAATTTCAGTATAATAGCCCATATTGATCATGGTAAATCTACCCTTGCAGATAGATTACTTCAAATGACTGGTAGTATAGATGAAAGAAAAATGCATGAGCAATTGTTAGATAATATGGATATAGAAAGAGAAAGGGGTATAACTATAAAATCTCAAGCTGTAAGAATGAAGTATAAAGCTAAAGATGGAATAGATTATATTTTAAATTTAATAGATACACCAGGACATGTAGATTTTAACTATGAAGTATCTAGATCACTTGCTGCCTGTGAAGGGGCAATACTAGTGGTTGATGCAGCTCAAGGTGTAGAAGCTCAAACTTTAGCTAATGTATATCTTGCTTTAGAGAATGATTTAGAAGTTATTCCAGTTATAAATAAGGTAGATTTACCTGTAGCAAGGCCACTTGAAGTAAAAAAAGAAATAGAGGATATAATAGGTATTGAAGCTATGAATGCTCCTGAAGTTTCAGCTAAAACTGGACTTAATATGGATCAAGTATTGGAAGCGATAGTACTTAAGGTACCATGCCCTACAGGTGATAAAGATAAGCCAACATCAGCTCTTATATTTGATTGTGTATATGATAACTATAAAGGTGCTATGGCATATGTAAGAATTTTTGATGGAATTCTAAAAAAAGGTGATACTATTATTACTATGTCAAATAATAAAGAATATGAAATAGCAGAAGTTGGATATTTTAAACCGGGCAGTTATATTGAATGTGATGTATTAGAAACAGGTGAAGTTGGGTATATAACAGCAAGTATACGTAAAATATCTGATATACATGTGGGTGATACTGTAACTATTAAGAAGAACCCTTGTGAAAAATCTTTAAAAGGATATAAAAAAGTACAATCCATGGTATATTGTGGTGTATATCCAGCAGATGGAAGTGAATATGAAGATTTAAAAGAAGCATTAGAAAAATTAAAATTAAATGATGCATCTTTAAATTATGAATTAGAATCTTCAGCAGCACTTGGACATGGTTTTAGATGTGGATTTTTAGGTTTATTGCATATGGAAATAGTGGAAGAAAGATTAGAAAGAGAATATGATTTAAATTTAATTACAACTGCACCTTCAGTTATATATAAAATATATAAAACAAATGGTGAAGTGTTAGAATTATATAATCCTTCAGAACTTCCAAATTCACAGCAAATAAGTTATATGGAAGAACCTATTGCTAAGACTGAAATTATAGTTCCCAAAGAATATGTTGGAAATGTAATGGAACTTGCTACTGAAAGACGTGGAGAGTTCATAAATATGAGATATTTAGATGTAAAAAGAGTTTGTTTAGAATACTATTTACCTCTTAATGAAATTATATATGATTTTTTTAATAGTTTAAAATCTAGAACAAGAGGATATGCTTCATTTGATTATGAAATAGCTAAATATGAAAAAGCAGAACTTTCTAAATTAGATATACTATTGAATAATGAAGTAGTAGATGCACTATCGTTTATAGTTCATAAATCCAAGGCTGAACCAAGAGGACGTAGAATAGCAGAAAAGTTAAAAGATATTATACCAAGACATTTGTTTGAAATACCAATACAAGCAGCTATTGGTGGTAAAATTATAGCAAGAGAGACAGTTAAGGCACTTAGAAAAGATGTACTGGCTAAATGTTATGGCGGAGATATAACTAGAAAGAAAAAATTACTAGAAAAACAAAAAGAAGGTAAAAAAAGAATGAGACAAGTAGGAAGTGTTGAACTTCCACAAGATGCTTTTATGAGTGTTTTAAGATTAGATGATTAAGGAGAAATTATGGGTTTAGTATATGGTATAAATCCTGTTACAGAAGCTATTGTATCAGGTAAAACAATTAATAAAATATATTTTCAAAATGGAAATAAAGATGTTTATGAATTAATTAAAATGGCTCAAGAAAAAAAAATAGTAACTGTTCTTGCAGATAGACCTAAATTAGATAAAATGATAACTGCAGATGATGAAAAATTGAAAAATTCACAAGGTATAGTTGCTTCAGTTACAGATTTTGAATACTCTGAAATAGATGATTTACTAGCTGTTGCAGAAAAAAGAGGAGAGAAGCCATTTATAATAATATTAGATAAAATTGAAGATCCTCATAATTTAGGAGCAATAATTAGAAGTATAGATTGTTTAGGAGCACATGGATGTATAATACAAAAACGTAATGCATGTCAAATAACTGATACTGTTGAAAAAGTTGCTGCTGGAGCTACTAGTTATGTTAAAGTATCTAGAGTAACTAATATAACAGAAAGTATAAGATACTTAAAAGAAAAAGGATTATGGATTTATGGTTTAGATATGGAAGGTGCTTCAGATATATATTCTACAAAAATAGATGGAGCAATAGGACTTGTAATAGGTAATGAAGGTGCTGGAATATCTAAATTAGTTCGTGATAATTGTGATGTTATTGTTAAAATACCAATGTTTGGAAATATAGAATCATTAAATGCTTCGGTATCTGCAGCTATAAGTATGTATGAAGTTATAAGACAAAAAAACTGTTCTAACAAGTGATTATTGTTATTTTAAAATATAAAAATCTGATAACAATATAAGATATATATAATCTGTTCACATGTTGCACAAATAGGATATATGATACTAATCTATCAATTAATAGAATATAAATATATGATATACAACTTCAACATAAGTTTGAATTATAAATGTATAGTTTTGTCAAACAATAAATGATGAATGAAATAGTGGTGTAAGGTTTGAAAAAACTTATACCATTTTACTTTTTAACTTCTCATAATTAATATTATTTTTAAAATTTATTATATTTATTGACAAAAAATTATATTCATTATATAATGAAGTTGAAGTAAAATAGATAAATATAAATAAAAATAAGCAAATATGGGGGTATATATAATGAAAAAATATAATAAAAAGGGTATATCATTAATATTAATAATTATAACAATGTTAGTTATGCTCATATTAGCAAGTGCAATAATAATGTTATTTTCAGATAATAATCCAATAAAGCAGGCATTAAAACTTTCATTCAAGAATGATTTGACAAATTTTACTAATGAACTAAATACATATAATTATAATCAAATTATGGATGGACCAAAAGGATATACTCCATTAAAATTACAAGCAGACGAAAATAGTGTAACATATGATGGAATAGAAGATACTAATAAAACGATTAATAATATTATAACATTACTTGGAAGTATGTCTAAGTATGATGGACTATTTGAAGTGTCAGAGGGTAAATTAGTATATAAGGGTACTGATACAACTCAACAAGAGTGGGCCGAAGAAATAGGTTTAGAGGTAATAATTCAAGGTGAACCTCAAGTAACAATAATTGCTATAAGTGAAACAGCAGTTGAACAAGGAATAGATATAGTATATACAATTGAATTTTCTTCAAATGCTGGTCTTTCTGATATAAATTTAACAGATAAAGTGCAAGTAGTACGTGATGATGAAAAAGTGTTAACTGTACAACCTGATTTTGTAATAGGAACAGTAAGTGGTACAGAATTAGATTATACACGAAGTGTAGATGTAACAATAGAAACAGATGCACTTTTAAATGGATCATATAAGTTAATTATAAAAGCTGGTTCGGCAACAAATGAAAATGATATATCAAATATGAAAGATACAACATGTTTAACAAGCTTTAATATAGAAGATAATACAGCACCAACAAATCCAATAATATTAGCAAATCCTACCGAATGGACAAATGGCAATGTAGTAGTAACAATAACATATTCACCAGATTCATTAGCAAAAAAATATAGTACAAATGGAATAAATTGGAGTAATTATACAACATATATAACTGTAAATACAAATAATACAACAGTGTATGCAAAATCAATAGATCAAGCAGGAAATCAAAGTGGTCAAAGTACATTAACGATAGCTAATATAGATGTGATATTACCAACAGTAGATTATGGAACAAATGGTGGTGAAAGTGATATTGCAAGTACGACAGTAACAGTAAGTGATGTAGGTGGAAGTTTGATTAATACTTCTACATTACAATATGTATGGGATTCACAAAATACAGTAACACCAAGTGTTGGATGGACATCATTTACAAATGGAGCAACATTAACAAAAACAGATGTAGGAACATATTATTTATGGATAAAATCAAGTGATAATGCAGGAAATACAGTAGTAAGTAAAACAAATTCATTTACATTAGTACCAGATTATGTTGAAAGTGAAGGTGTAAACAAACCAGTATTATCAGCAGGAATGACAGCAATAAAATGGAATGGCAGTTCATGGGATACAGTATCTTCTCCAAATACAGATACAACATGGTATGATTATGGAAATAAAGAATGGGCAAATGCACAAACAGTAGATGCAAGTATGTGGGTATGGATACCACGATATGAGTATCAAATACCAACACCACATAGTTCTACAGCACAAACAATAGCAGTAAATTTTTTAAGAAATAAATCAACAACAGCGACAAGTGGCTATACAGTACATCCAGCATTTACATTTGGAGCTGTAGAACTTACAGGAATATGGATAGCAAAATTTGAAGTAAGTGGAAGTATAAGTGCAATAGATGTAAAACCTAATGTTACATCACTTAGAAGTTTAAATATAGATGCAATGTTTACAGCATGTAGAAATATGGAAACAACATACGGAACTAAATATGGCTGGGGAACAAGCGGAACAGGAATAGATACCCATTTGATGAAAAATATGGAATGGGGTGCTTGTGCATATATATCACAAAGTATATATGGAAAAAATTCAGAAGTATGGAAAAATCCAAATAGTAATTATTTAACAGGTCAAGCAGGAGAAAGTGTAAGTTGTTTGAGTACAACAGTAACATATCCATACAATGATATGACATATGGAGTAAATGCAAGTACAACAGGAAATATATATGGAGTATATGATATGAGTGGCGGAGCATATGAATTTGCAGCTGCATATATAAATAATGGAGATGCAAATTTGACAACATATGGTTCAAGTTTAGTAAATGCAACAAGTCAATATAAAGATGCATATTCAGTAGGAACAAGTGATACAGAAAATGAAAATTATATAGCAACTTCAAGTAAAAAAGGTGATGCAATATATGAAACATCAAGTTCATGTATTGGTTCTACATCATGGTATAGTGACAATTCATACATGCCTTGTTTGAGCAGTCCATTTTTCTTACACGGTGGAACTACCAGTAATAATACTTCTGCGGGTACATTTAATTTCCACAACGACATTGGTATTGCATACAGTAATATAGGGTTCCGTCCGGTTTTAGCGGTCTCTAGTGAACTTTAATAAAAAAACATTTGATATAGTAAAACAATATAGAAATTAATTTGGCTCAATGTCAATAGTTGGGTCAAAAAAGCTAAAATTTATTAGAAATAATAAAAATTGTACTGGTTTTTTAATCAGTACAATTTTTGGCTCAATGTCAATAGTTGTGATAAAAGTTTCAGAAAAAATAAAGTATATTAAATTAATTTGTGATTAAAATATATCCTTAAATTTATTTAAAGCAATTATAGGTAAAGAACAACTATTGTTACTGCAAACATATGCAGTAGTCACATTTTCCACTTCTTTATAATTAGATAAATGAGGAATTATTTTTAGTATACTATTATCAGATGTATCTTTAAATATTGTTGTTACATTTGGATCAAATTTACTATTTAATATATCAAACATTTCTTTAGTTCTTTGATTATTTGTATCACCTAAGATAATTATTTCTTTTGTTATAGATGATGTAAATAAATATGCACAAAGCATAAAAGTTGAAGAAGTAGGATTTGAATTAATATTATCACTAAAAGTTTTAAATTGTTTGTTAGCTAATTCTTCAAGTTTAGGATTACTAGTTAATCTAGAAAGTTTTAACCAATTTAATGCAGATACCGAATTTGCTGAAGGAATAACTCCATCATATACTTCTTTTGGCCTAATTATAAGCTTTTCTGAATCACTTCCGTATAAAAATAATCCATTTGATTTTTCATCCCAAAAATATTTTATTAATTCATCATTTAACTGAATTGCTTTTTCTAAATAGATACTATCAAAAGTAGATTCATATAATTCTATTAATCCCCATATTAAAAATGAATAATCATCTGAATATGCTAAGATTGAAGCATGCCCATCTCTGTATCTTGCAAGTAATCTACCGTCCGAATCAATAAGATTATTATAAATAAAAGTTACTGTTCTTTTTGCACAATCAATATATTTTTTATTTTTAAGTATCCTTCCAGCAATAGACAGTGAAACGATCATAAGTCCATTCCAAGAAGTTAATATTTTATCATCTTTATGAGGATGTATTCTTTTATTGCGATATATAAATAATTTCTTTAATATATTATCATCAACATTTATATTTTCACTGCCAATTAAATTTGGAATATTATTTCCTTTGAAATTACCTTTTTTTGTGATGTTAAACTGTTTACAAAATTTTATACCTTCATTTTTACCTAATATATTTATTAATTCATTATATGACCATACATAAAATTTACCTTCAATTCCTTCTGAATCAGCATCTTCAGCAGAGTAAAAACCACCATCTTGAGACATCATATCCCTTATAGTATATGTTAGTACATCATTAGCAACTTTAGAAAAAAGTTCGTTTTTAGTAATTTGGAAAGCTTCTATATATACTAGAGATAAAAGAGCATTATCATATAACATTTTTTCAAAGTGGGGGACTAACCATTTTTTATCTGTCGAATACCTTGAAAATCCAAAACCTATATGATCATATATACCACCTCTGTATATACATTCAAGTGTATGATTAACCATTAATAAAGATTTTTCATCATTACTCCTATGATAATATCTTAATAAAAAAAGCAGGTTGTTAGGATTTGGAAATTTGGTGGAACTCCCAAATCCACCAAAAGTTGTATCAAAAAGTTGAAGAAATATTTTAAATGTTTCATCTTGTATATTAGAATTAATATTTTGTGAACTAGAAGTATTAGAAGTATTTCTTATGGTATTGGTTATATATTTACTTGCATCTAGAACTTTTTCTTTATCATTTGTCCAAGTATTTTTAATTTTTTCTAAGATGTCTATTAAACCTACTTGATGAAAGTTAGATTGTTTAGGAAAATATGTACCTGCAAAAAATGGTCTCTGGTAATGATCTAAAAATAATGTTAAAGGCCATCCACCATTTCCTGTTAAAGATTGGCATGCACTCATATATATTGAATCTATATCTGGTCTTTCCTCTCTATCTACCTTGATTGAAATAAAATCATTATTAAGTATAGTAGCAATTTGGGTATCTTCAAATGATTCTTTTTCCATAACGTGACACCAGTGACAAGTAGAGTAACCTATGGATAAAAATATTGGTTTGTTTTCATCTATAGCTTTAGAAAATGCAATATTAGACCAGGGATACCAATTTACTGGATTATGGGCATGTTGCAATAAATATGGTGACTTTTCATTAATAAGTTCATTAGTATATTTGTAATTCATATTACCTCCTATATATTAATCAATTTAAATTTAAATGTTATAATAGTATGTGTATTTTAAAAAATAAAATTTAAATTAATATAAATTTTAAGTTAACACATATATAAAATTATTTGAATATACTACAACATACGGG
Organism: Clostridia bacterium; assembly: GCA_028684095.1. Lineage (GTDB taxonomy): Bacteria > Bacillota > Clostridia > TANB77 > CAG-465 > RGIG5057. Next base: position 22,088 of record JAQUGQ010000005.1, on the reverse strand, counting down.
GGTGTTTTTTTATGCAATATTATGTAAAAGTTGAACCAGATGTTAATATATTTGTAAATGATATAAATCCACAAGGAAATAAAACAATATTATTTATACATGGTTGGCCACTAAATAATTGTATGTTCGAATATCAATATAACGAACTTGCAAAATATGGATATAGATGTATTGGTATTGATATTAGAGGATTTGGTAAATCTGATAAACCATATACAAACTACAGTTATGATCGTATAGCAGATGATATTAGAATTATAATTGATTTTCTAAAACTTGAAAATATTACTTTGGTTGGTCATTCTGTAGGTGGTGCTATATCAATTAGATATATGTCACGTCATAATGAATTTGGAGTAAGTAAACTTGTACTTCTTGGTGCTGCGGCTCCAAGTTTTATAAAAAAGTATGATTTTCCTTATGGAAATACAAAACAAGATATAGAAAAAATTATTTTAGATACATATAATGATAGACCAACAATGTTACAAGGTTTTACAAATATCCTATTTAATAAATATATAACTAATTCGTTTTCTCATTGGATTTTAAATTTAGGATTAGAAGCTGCGGGACATTCAACCATGGCTATTATGTCTTTACTTGAAAATGAAAATTTGTTTTTTGATGTTGAAAGAATAAATGTACCAACATTAATATGTCAGGGTGTTTATGATAAAGTTTGTCCAATACAGTTTGGTCAAACTTTGAAAAAAGAAATAAGAAATTCAAAACTAATATTATTTGAAAATAGTGGTCATGGACTATTTTGGGAAGAAAAAGATAAATTAAATAAAGAACTTATAGAATTTATTAATGAGTGATTATTTGAATAATATAATTTCATTAGTTTAAGAAATACAAATACTATATAAACATAATAATTTTTGAGTAAGAGATACATTATCAATTAAAAATAATTACAATTTATTCGTAAAATATTAAATAATTTCACAATTGTTATCTTTGGTGATAATTTGTATCATAAATGTTGACATATTTTATTTTTTATGTTATAATAAGTTATCAAAAATCTTTTATGTGCTAATATTAATATATCAGCCAAAAGAAAATTTTAAATGTAAGGGAGTGATTCTATGAGTTTGCTTGTGAAAAATGCCTTAGAAAGTATATTGAATAAATAATTTTTATTGCCGGCCGCTAAGCGTGTTAGCTAGCGATTATATTTAATCAAATAATACTAGATGAAGGAGTGAGATCTTATGAGTCCGCCTGTAAAAAATGTCTTAGAAAGTATATCGAATAAATAATTTTCACTGCCGGCCGCTAAGCATGTTAGCTAGCGATTTTAGATGAGGGAGTGATTTTGATTAAGCGGTTGTTCAGGACACGTGGTAACTTCAAGTGAAGATAAATGTTTTATGCGATTGCTATTAAGCTTTGCGTGGCTATTATGTAGTTGCATGCTTTTGCTTTAGAGTAACTTCAGTAAAAAACGAATTAGTCAGGGGAAATAAATAATTCCTCTGGCTTTTTCCAATATTAAAATAAAAAAATAAATGGATATTTAATAATTTATATAAGTGAATAATATAGTAATTTTGGGATAATATAATATAAAGAAGGTAAAAATTATTACCTTCTTTAATTAATATTAAAATTTATTAGGAAATTGTTTAAGTATCCCTTCAGTAAACATATCTGCCATAATAAGTATTTGCTCTTCAATTTTATCAAATAAAGAGATACTATCTTCATATTTATTTGTAAGTATTGAAACTGCTTCGGATTTAGTTAGAACTAGATGTTCGTACATCATTTTTTTTACATCGTTTTTATTCCAATAAGGATTTATACGACTAAGAAAATCTGTTATTTCATCAGCATTTTTATACCATTTACCTTCAATTAAATTAACAGAAGCATTATCTTTCTTTTTAGCTGCATTAACTAAATCTGCAGCAATTAATAAATGTTGCTTCAATAACTCTCTGAATTTTTCTGAAGCAGTAGGTCCGTAAAGTGGAATAAATAATTTTTCAAAATCATTTGCATTTCTAAGTAACCTTTGTGAAACTAGTTGTATATCAGGAGAGCCGCTTGCTATACTCATTATAACAAGTTTAGTCCAAATAATATGTTCTTCCCAAAGCTTACGCAAATCATTATTTAAGTTTAGTATGTTTTTGTTTGTTTTTTTATATGGATTGTATGGCTCAGTATAATTGGGATTTTGTGGCATATACACTGGATTATAACCACTTATGTATGGGTATGCCATATCAAAAGGACTATCTAAATCCTTGTTTGACATATATCTATTCCTCAAAAATGGAATATTTGAAAAGTAAAAGTTATCATCAAAATAATTATACATAAATTCACCTCTATTATAAATATAATATGTAAACATTAAAAATATGTGATATAATATAAATAATATTTAAATATGTGATAATTTTAAAGGAGAAGATTATATTGGAATTAAATAATAAAAACTGGACTATTAAAGAATATGATAAATTAATTGTTTATTTAAAAGAAATCGGTGATGAAAAGTATAAAAACTTTCATAAAAATTTAGTTCCAGGACTATATAATATGATTGGTATACAGATGCCTAAATTACGTGTTATAGCAAAAGCTATATCTATGGGAAATTATATGGAATACTTAACTTTAGCTAGAAATGAGTATTATGAAGAGACTGTGATTCAGGGATTAATTATTGGATATGTTAAAGAGGATTATATAAATACATTAAAACTTATTGAATCTTTTTTACCTAATTTAACTAACTGGGCTATATGTGATAGTTTTTGTATAAAGTTTAAATCAGTAGTGGAGAACAGAAATGAATTTCTAATTTTTTTACAAGAATGTATAAAAAGTGAAAAAGAATATTATATACGTTTTGCTGTTGTAATGTTTAAAGTTATGTATATAGATGAAAAATATATAGATACGGTATTAAATATTTTAGATAATATATGTAATGAAGGATATTATGTTAAAATGGCTGTAGCTTGGACTTTATGTGATTGTTTTATTAAATTTGAAGATAAAACTATGAATTACTTAAATTCAAATAAATTAGATAATTTTACATATAATAAAGTATTACAAAAAATTGTGGAGTCAAATAGGGTAGACAAAGAAACTAAAGAAACAATAAAAAAAATGAAAAGAAAAAAACTTATATAATATAAAGAAAGAACTAAATACAATAATTATGTATTTAGTTCTTCTGTTGTCACTACTTTTTAAAGACGTGATCGCCTATAATAGTAGTAGTTTGTAAACTATTAAACCATCGGGCATTACTGCCTCTGCTAACTGTTGGATTGTAAAAATACAACGCACCGTTAGAATAATCTCTACCTTCAAGACAAATTCGCACTGCTTCCACAGTAGAAGCACTAGGGGTAACACTTTCGATTTTTCCGTTTGATACAGGATCAAACTGTCCTGTTGAGTAAACAACCTCTTTAATCGTATCAGCTTTAAATTTATTGCTTTTTATACGATTTTTAATCGTTGCAGCAACAGCAGCCTTACCTTTTACTGATTGATTACCAGCTTCAGCTTCAGTTATAGCTAATAATGTTTCTACTTCATCAATTTTAACGTTAATAGCTTCATCGATGATTTTATCAGCTTCAACTTTAGCGGTTTCTGTAATTATTTCAGCATTAGCTTTTGCAATTTTTATAATATCATCAGATTTTTGATTAGCATCTCTAGTAGCAATATATGTTACTATTGAAGCATTATTTTCAGCTTCATATAAAATTTGACTAGCTTCATTCTGAGCAGAGGCTATTATATTTTTCGCACGATTTTGTTTTGAAATGTCGAGTACAGTTTTAGTTAAAAATGTAAAAATTAAGATAGTTAGAAGTGTTAAGAGAACTAATATGATTCTCCGTTGAATAATAAGTATGTCCTTTCTAGTTTTTTTTCTTGTATCTTTTATGTTCCGAGATAACATTAGTTAATCTCTCCTTTCTTTTTGTATATTATAATTATACCATGTTTTTTACAATTATGTCAACTTTCAGAGATAAAAAAACGCATTAAGGGTAAATTTTTTTTGTTAAATTCTAAATATATTGATAATCATTGAATAATAGTGAAATCTATTGTATAATGTATGTAAATATAAGGAGAGAAAAATGATAGAACTATTATCACCAGCAGGTGAAATAAATTCGTTTAAATCAGCAATAGAAAACGGAGCAAATGCTATATATATGGGAACTTCTAGTTATAATGCAAGAATAATGGCAAATAATTTTAGTATAGAAGAATATATAGAGTGTATTCATTATGCTCATATACGTTCAGTTAAGGTATATTTAACACTTAATACATTAATATATGACAATGAAATGGAATCGGCAATGAAATTATTAGTACAGTTATATTCACATGGTTTAGATGGTGTTATAATTCAAGATATAGGGTTATTTAATGTTATTAGAAATATATTACCCGAAATTGAAATACATGCTAGTACTCAGATGAGTGTTCATAATTTAAAACAAGTAAAATATTTAGAAAAGTTAGGATTTTCTAGAGTAGTTCTTGCAAGAGAAATGACTATTCCAGAAATTGAATATATATGTAAAAACAGCAAAATAGAAATAGAAATATTTGTACATGGAGCTCTATGTGTGTCATACTCAGGTCAATGTTTAATGAGTAGTATGATACGGTGGTAGAAGTGGAAATAGAGGCAAATGTGCAGGTCCTTGCAGATTAAGATATACTATGTATGAAAATAATAAATCTATATATAACAATAAATATCTACTTAGTAAAAAAGATATTTTTGGTATAGATTATATTCATAAACTTATAAATATAGGTGTAACTTCATTAAAAATTGAAGGTAGAAGTAAAACTCTAGAATATGTAGGAATTGTAACTGAAAAATACAGAAAATGTATTGATAGTAATATAGATGAAAAGGATATAAAAGATTTAAAGCAAATATTTATACGTAGCTTAGAAAGTTCAGGATACTTTGATAAAATAGGATCTATAGAATCAATTAGTGAAAATTGTGCTAAAAATACAGGTTTGAAACTTGGAACAATAATAGGGAAAAAGGATGAGTATATAAAATTAAAGTTAGAAGAAAATATAGATTTACATGATGGAATAGAAATATATACAAGTGAAAATGTTGTATCAACTATTGTAACATGTATAAAAAATGATAAATTTATTACTTTTAATAAAGAGGTATTATCAGATAATATAGTTTGGATTGGAGATATATCTAAAAGTGTAAATATTGGGGACATAGTATACAAAACATCTAGTAATAAATTAAATAAAGAATATAGAGATAAAATATTAAAAATAAATAGAAAAAATTTAGTAACAGGAACTATTAATATATTAAAAAATACTAATGTAAATATGGATTTAATAATTAATAATGAAATAGTTAATATATTTATAAATTATATTCCGCAGGATTCAGTTAATAAACAAGTTGATAGTGAATACATAGATAATCAATTTTCAAAAACTATAGATTCACCTTTTGAATTTACAAATTTGAATTATAATATTGATGATAATTTATTTGTTCCAGTATCTAAATTAAATGAGTTAAGAAGAGATATAATAAAAAGGTTAGATGAATCATATATAGTTAATATAGATGTTACTGAAAAATATAACAAATTAGATGAGTATATTATAAATCATAATAAATCACTAAATAATTTACAACACAATAAATCAAAAAATGAAAACTCTATATTTATATACAAGTATAATTCAATTGATGAGTATAAGTATATAGGAGATTACAGTAATATAATTTATTTAAATATATCAGATATACGAAGATATGAGTTGCAAAATATAGATATAATTTCAAAATATATTAATGAAAAAGATGTATATATATATATTCCTAATATTGTTTTATCAAATTTAGATAAGTATATTGATTCTGATTTAGAAAGATTAATAAAATTAGGTGTAAAAGGAATTTTATTTGGAAATATAGGATATATAAAAATGGCTATAGATTTAAAATCTAAGTATGGTATAAGAATTGTAGCAGACTATAGTTTAAATATAGTTAACACATATGCAGCAATATTTTTTAAAGAAAAAGGTATTGATAAAATAACAATATCAACAGAAATTGATGAGAGCGAAATACAAAACATTGCTAATATTATAGATATTGAAGTTATAGAAAATTTTGTAACAGCTATGACATCAAGATTTTGTCCAGTTAAAGCTTATTCAAAAGTATGTAACTGTAATAATAATTCATATGAACTTAAAGATAATCATAATAATATACGTTATAATGTTATTTGTGATAATACTGATTGTACGGTTAAACTAGTAAGAAATATATCATGTATAGAAAATAACATATTTAGCAAAAGAAAATGTATTATATAATATACGAATGATAAAATAGGGTAATTTTAAATAAATTGCCCTATTTTTTGGTAAATTATTAACTAATTGATATCTTTTGTATAAAAATATCGTTATATAGTATATAAGCATAAGGGGGGTAACATGGGATTTGAAGATATAGTAAAAAACTATACAAAACTTGTATATAAAATCTGTTTAGATATGTTATCTGTTCCCCAAGATGCAGAAGATATGACACAAGAAGTATATTTTAATTTATATAAACATATTGATAGGTATAATAAATTAAGTGACAATGAACTGAAAAATTTAATATGTAAAATAGCTCTTAATAAATGTAAAGATCTAATCAAAAGTAGAATTCATAAAATAGCTGAATTTACTGTTTTAGATGATATAACTAATTATGAAGATTATGCTAGTAATAACAATATTGATGAAGAAATATTTGAGCAAGAAAAAAGTATGTATATAGCTAAGGTAATAAATGAGCTTAAAGAGCCATATAAAACAATATTATATGATTATTATATAAATGAATTTTCATTAAGTGAAATAGAGAAAAAATTAAATATTTCAAAAGCAACATTAAAGATAAATATATATAGAGGTAAAAAGATACTTAAGAAAATTATACATAATAATGGAGGTGAAATTTTAATTGAATGATAAATTGAAAAAGATAGATATACTTCTAAATAATGAAATTGAATTTAAAAAATATATTAATGAAATCGACCATGTTGAAATTTCATATTCTAATAAGTTAGAAGAGAAAATATTATTGAAAGTAAAAAAACAAAAGTCGGTATATTATTTTAATATATTTAAAATGGTAGCATGTGTGACTGTTGCACTTATATTATGCCAAACAGAGTATATTAAAAACCCAAATTTTAGTGAAAAGCATCAAATAAGTCAAAAAATAGTTCAAAAAAATACATATCTTAATGATAAAATTAATGAAATTGGAGATTTTTTTATGAAATCAATTAATTTAGAAGAGGGGGAAAAATAAATGAAAAAGAGTTTATTTTTAACATTTTGGTTTAGTTTTGTACCAGGAGCTGGTCAAATGTATCAGCAATATATGAAGAGAGGATTGTCAATACTACTACTAACTACATTTTTTATTGCAGTTACAATTATAGTTAGAGCACCAATATTTATGATACCTGTAGCAATAATTATGATGTATAGTTTTTTTGATACATATAATATTCGAAATAACTTAGATACTGAAAATAGCATAGAAGATGAATATATATGGAAAACAGCTGGTGTAGACATCTTTGAAAGTAACTTTAAAATAGTGAAGAAGAATTCATTATTTGGATTATCTCTTATATTTATAGGCACATACTTACTATTTAATAATGTAATAGGAAGTCTAATATATGAAACTAATATAAATTGGCTAATAAGTATAGTAGATAGTATTAGAAACTATTTACCATCTATATTAGTTTCTATTATATCAATAGTTATTGGTATAAAATTTATTAGCAACAAAGAATAATAGGGGGATATAAATGGAAAGTGAAAAGAAAAAATTAATAAGAGTTGGATCATTTACATTTGGAATAATGATGATACTAATAGGCATAAATATATTTCTTCAAACAATTACAAGTTTAGATCTTTTTAGATTTACTCTTTCTTTATGGCCTATTGTATTCATATTACTTGGAATTGAAACATTATATTATTCGTATAAAAAGGACATAGAAATTAAGTATGATATATTAGGTATAATTACAATATTTATTGTATTGTTTTTAGGTATTATATTTAGTAGTATAAATTATGGAGTAAATAAAATTTTATATAATAAAGAAATAAGTTCTGATATTGTTTATTATCTAACAGATACTGACTATAATATAAATTTTGATGATAAAGTAAATATAAATAATATATCACAAGAAAATGTTACAGTTAAGTATTTAGAAGATAAAGAGGCAGAGTATGTTTCTGTTAGAGTTAAATTTGAATATAATGAATTATATAGAGGTAGTATAATAAGAATTTTAAAAGATGGGGATTTACTGAAAAATGTAATTGATATTTATTATGATAGTCAAAAAATGAATATTACTCCAATTCCTGATTATATTAAAAACATAGAAATTATTGTGACTACAAATGATAAATCAAAGTTAGAATATAATGGTACAATAATATATTAGTAAATTGTTTAGCAAAGATTAATTAAAATAATCTTTGCTTTTATTTTAAATTCTATTAGGTAACATACTATTTATAAGTCCATATATTGCTGCAGCAATTAAGCTACTAATAACACTTATATAATAACCATCTACAAAATATTGTGTTGAATATATAATAATTGCTGCTGATACAAATCCAACTATTCCTCTTCCAAGTGGTATATCGTGTATTCCTGATATAATTGAAATTAAATAGTCAAATATTATTATACATAAACTACTTAAAATAAGTATAGGAAAAGAAGATATATTGAAATTTGGAGTGAAAAATACTGTTACTGCAAATATTGAAACTGAAGTTATAAATCTAATAATCATTTGTTTAATTCTTAAAAGATCAAATCTTCCAATTCGAGATGTTTTTTCCATAAATACCTCCATAACGGTTTAAATATATTATTTGTATAAAAAGTGAAAATATGCAAAAAATAAATTTAGGTGATTTAAATGTTAGTAGTTTTTTTTAGGTCTTTAATATTGTATGTAGTTACATTTTTAGTTATAAGGTTAATGGGCAAAAGGGAACTGTCGAAAGTTCAACCTTTTGAACTTGCTATAATTATACTTATAGCTGATCTTGCTTCTGGCCCAATGGCATCACCAGGTATATCAATATTTGATGGTATAGTGCCTATAGTAGCTTTATTAATTTGTTATATAATATTTACTTTTTTAATACAATCAAGCAATAAAGTTCAAGAAGTAGTATGTGGTAAAATAGTAGTGATTATTGAAAATGGTAAAATTTTAGAGGCAGAACTAAAAAAACAACAATATACAATAGCAGACCTTATGTCACAATTAAGAAAAAAAGATATATTTAAGGTTCAAGATGTAAAATATGCTATAATTGAGACAAACGGTGACTTAAATATAATAAAAATGGATCAAAATACAGATAAAATACCATTAAATATTATAGAAGATGGTAAAATTACTGATAATAATTTAGAGATTTTAAGTTTTGATGTTGAAAAAGTAAATAAATTACTTGAAAATGAAAAGATAAAGTTGGAAGATGTATTAATTGGTACTATGGATGAAAATTCTAAATTTATATACCAATTAAAAGAGGTAGAAAAATGAAAAATTTTATAATTTTAACGCTAGCTATTATTATTTTAATTATTACTAGTATTTGGCAAATTAAATATATTGAAGAAACTTCTATTTTTGCAATATCTGATGTTGACTATGCAATGAATTTGGTGCAAAATGATAATTTTAATGGTGCTAATACACATATAAAAGAATTAGAAAACACGTGGAAAAACATGAAAAAAATGTGGACTATATTTATAAATCATAATGAAATAGACGATATAGAAATAGCATTATTAAATTTTAAAATATATGTTGAATTGAATAACAAAGATGAAGCTTTGTTATATTCAGAACAGTTAAAACATAATTTATATCATATTTCTGAAAAGCAAAAAGTTAAAATTGAAAACGTGTTTTAAAATATATTAAAATAATGGTACAAAATTACCATTATTTTAATTTTTATTATTTAAAAGTATAGTATTTTATATAAAAATATGATATAATATATATACTTTAATATACGGGGACGTCAGGTTTCGACGGATATTTTGAAGTATGGATAGCGAGTAGTGGATTCTCGTAGGCCACTATAAAAACGAGAAAAAATTATAAACGCAAACAATGAAATGGCTTTTGCTGCTTAATTATAAAGCAGATTGTCTATATTAAATTCGCCAGAGGTTCTATATAGGCATCATTTATCTGGAATAACAAAACTAACTTTAGTTACTAGTTAGTGGGTAATTAAATAACTAAACTATTATATGTTTTATGTATGTATTAGAATATAATGGTTTTAAATTAAATATATACTGCACTCGGAGAAGTCTATATGAACAAATTTTCGGACGCGAGTTCAATTCTCGCCGTCTCCACCATAATTTAAAGTTTTTAAAAATAGTGATTTACTTTTAGAACTATAAGGGGTAAAAATGCAAGAATTAATTATAAACATTGTTAATCAATTTGGTTATATTGGTATTTTATTGCTAATTGCCATTGAAAATATATTTCCACCTATTCCATCTGAAGTAATATTAACTTTTGCTGGATTTATGACAACTCATACTAATATGAATGTTATAGGTGTAATTATATTTTCTACTATTGGTTCGGTTTTAGGAGCATTAATTCTATATAGAGTTGGACGTTCACTTACCAAAGAAAGATTAGAATATATTTTAGATGGAAAAATAGGTCGTATACTTCATTTTAAAAAGGATGATGTGAGAAAATCTGAAGAATGGTTTATAAAACGTGGTAATTTAACAGTGTTTTTTTGCCGTTTTATTCCTATTATACGTAGTCTAATATCACTACCCGCAGGTATGACTAAAATGAAATTAGGAATTTTCTTGATTTTAACTACTGCAGGAACAATAATTTGGAATACAGTACTTGTACTTCTTGGAGTGGCTTTTGGTACTTCTTGGGAAAAAATAGTTGGATATATAAATACGTATACAACAATTACATTGATTGTTATATGTATTGGTGTTATAATAGCGGGTATAATTTTTTATAAAACTAGAATTGTAACAAAATGCAAAATAAATAATATTTAAATAATAAGATTTTATATAAATAGTGTATATATATAAAATTAAATATTATATATAGGGGGAAATATGGCACCAACTACAGTGTTTTTTTGTAAGGAATGTGGATATGAAAGCAGTAAATGGCTTGGGAAATGCCCTAGTTGTAATAATTGGAACTCTTTAATAGAAGAAAAAATAGTTAAAGATAAAAAGCAGAATAGAACTTTTAATGATAAATCAGTAGTTATAAAGTTAGAAGATATAAAGCTTAAAGAAGATATAAGAATAGATACTGGATACGAAGAGTTAAACAGAGTTTTTGGAAGTGGTATAGTTGAAGGTTCAATTTCACTTATAGGTGGGGAACCAGGAATAGGCAAGTCAACTTTAATTATGCAAATATGTAATAATTTAGCTAAACAAGGAATTGTTCTTTATGTATCTGGTGAAGAATCTGAAACACAAGTAAAACTAAGATGTGATAGACTGGGAATTTTATCTCCTAATATATTTTTTTTGAACGAAACAAATATATCAGAAATAGAAAATAAGATAGAAGAGATAAAGCCAAAATTTTGTATTATTGATTCTATACAAACTATGTACGATTCTGATATTCAATCTGGTGCTGGAAGTGTAACACAAGTAAAAGAAGTAACAGCAAGACTTATGTATTTAGCAAAAAGAAAATTAGTAACTACCTTAGTTATAGGTCACGTTACTAAAGATGGTACTATAGCGGGACCTAGAGTGTTAGAACATATGGTAGATACTGTTATATATATAGAAGGAGAAAGATTTTTTTCTAATAGAATAGTTAGAAGTGTTAAAAATAGATTTGGATCTACAAATGAAATTGGTATATTTGAAATGTGTGATGAAGGAATGATAGAAGTTACAAATATATCAGATGTATTCTTATCTAATAACAGCAATATATTACCAGGAACAGCTATTACAGGAACTTTAGAGGGTAATTCAACTATACTTTTAGAAATACAGGCTTTAACATCTCATTCTTATTATAATATGCCTAGAAGAGTGGCAAATGGAGTGGATTTAAACAGACTTAATATGATATTAGCTGTTTTAGAAAAAAGATGTAATATAGCACTTGGTATGAATGATATATATGTAAATGTAATTGGTGGTATTAAAATTGATGAGCCAGCAGTAGATTTAGCACTAGCAATTTCAATAGTATCTAGTTACAAAAATATTGTTATACCACCTACGTATGTTTTTATAGCTGAAATTGGTTTAACTGGCGAAGTTAGAAGTATAAATAATATAGAGAAAAGGCTTAAAGAAGTAGAAAAACTTCGGTTACAAGAAAATATTTGGCAGTAAAAAACAGTTAGAAAAATTGAAAAAGGAAGACTATAAGATAGAATTAGTAGGTGTAAATAGTATAGAAGAAGTAATAAATATAGTAATAGGATAAGGTGAAAAATATGACAGAAGAAATGTTAGATATTTTGAGAATATTAGCTCCTGGTACAATGCTAAGAAATGGATTAGATAGTATTTTGAAAGCTAAAATGGGAGCACTTATTGTTATGAGTGAAAGTGAAGAAGTTGCAAAAATGTCAGATGGTGGTTTTGCAATTAATGAAGAATTTAATCCGGCAAATATATATGAATTAGCTAAAATGGATGGAGCTATAATTATAACTCGTGATTGTAAAAAAATATTAAAAGCGAATGTTCAGCTTGTTCCTGATAATAAAATAAGAACAAAAGAAACTGGTACAAGACATAGAAATGCAGAAAGAGTTGCAAAACAAACAAATGAAATTGTTATATGTATTTCAGAAAGAAGAGGTATTATAACTATCTATAAAGGAGATATTAGATATGTCATAAATGATACTTATTCTGTTATAATGAGAGCAAATCAAACATTAGAAGCATTAGAAAAATATAAAACTATATTTGATGGTATGCTTAATATATTAAGTGAACATGAATTTGATGATATAGTATCTTTAGAAACAGTTGCAAACACAATCTATCGTAGTGAAATTATTATGAGAATGGAAACAGAAGTTACTAGAAATATTGTAGAATTAGGTGATGAAGGTAGACTTGTAAATATGCAACTTGTAGAATTAATTGCAAATGTTGAGCAAGAAGAAAAAAAGATAATACAAGATTATATGGTTGTTAAAAAGAAAATGATTAAGAATCCAGAAACTCTATTGAAAGATATAAGAAAAATAGATAAAAAAGATTTGGTTAATTTAGAAAAAATAATAAAAATATTAGGATATGATATTGGAGTTGATATTTTAGATTTAAATGTTTCTCCAAGAGGTTATAGAATTCTTTCTAAAGTTCCTAAAATGCCATCAAGTATAATAGAAAAATTAATTAATACATTTTTTAATTTGCAAGGGGTATGCTCAGCTGCAATTGATGAATTAGATGAAGTAGATGGAATAGGTGAAATAAGAGCAAAAATGATATATCAATCTTTGAAAAGATTACAAGAACAATATATATTAAAAGGATACAATATATAAAGTTTTACTATAACACCATGAATACTGGTTTTCCCTTTACTTTTGTATAAAAACGTGGTATAATATAATATTAGTTATAATGTTTATATATAAGGAGGACACTAATATGTTTAGTATAGGTGACAAGGTTGTATATCCAATGCATGGTGCTGGTACAATAGAGGCTATTGAAGAAAAAGAAATGCTTGGACAAACTGAAGATTATTATATAATAAAAATGCCAATTGATGATGTTAAAGTTATGGTTCCAACTAATAGAGCTAAAAATATAGGGGTAAGACAAATATCAAATAAAATAGAAGCTGATAAAGTTTATTTGATATTAGAGCAACCAATGGAACAATTATCATGTGATTCTAATTGGAACAAAAGATATAGTTCAAATATAGATAAAATAAAATCTGGTTCAATAAATGAGGTAACTGAAGTTTTCAAAGAGTTATCTCATAGACACATGGAAAAAGGTTTATCTTTAGGTGAAAAAAAAATGCTTACAACATCGAAAAATATACTTTTAAGTGAACTTGTATTATCTCAAAATGAGTGTCATGAAGTTTTAGATAATAAAATAGAGGGAATCGTTAAATTATCTTTTGATAATTGGATAGAATCAAACTTATAAAAGACAAAGAAAGTTGGGCTCAATGTCAATAGTTGAAGAAAGCTAAAATATGTTAGAAATAACTGAAATTGTACTGATTTTTTAATTAGTACAATTTTTTTCTTTCTAATCTTGAAAAATACAGCAAAAAAAGCATGGCAAAATAACCAAATTATATTTAGTTAAAAAATGATTTGAAATTCCATTAAAGTTTAATTAATAACATTCTATTTCTAAAATTTTGTATCCAAAAGAGATTCTTTTAATATTTTTAATAAGATTATTTTTTTTTTAATTGATTCATTACCATAAATTTCCACTTTTTTTATCTTTTAATGTCGATAAAATGAGAAAAATAGTACATGCATTGACATGATGTATATACTATGCTATAATTCAAATAATTTATAATATTGTAATAAATCTTATAATAGTTTAATTTATATATAGTACTTTAGCCAATTGGATAGGCATATTGTAAAATATTTAGTAGGTTCGAATCCTATAGGTACTACCATTGTCAAAATATAAATTAACATTTAATTAAATGTTAATTCAAAAACTATTAATATAGGAGGTAAAAAAATGAATAATAACAAAAGAAATTTTCTGAAATGTATTATGCTAATTTTTACGACATCTTTAATATTTGTTATTTGTATTAACATTTACGAAATGAATTTAGTCAATTTGATGTTTAAAGACATGAGATTAATTTACATTATAATGGTGACAAAAATAATAATTATTTTCATTGCATTTATTTTAATAATTGTATCTGCTATCCACATGTTTAATAAGGAAGTTAATTTCGAGTATATGACTGGTCTTTATAGTAGAAAAAAATTGTTTGATGATTTAAATAATCTTATAAGCAAAAGACTACAATTTACAGTATGTTATATTGATTTTAACGATTTTAAAATTGTTAATGACAAGTATGGACACGCAGCAGGTGATCTGCTTCTAAAAGAATTTGCAAAGCGAATTCTTGAGCTCAAACATAAAAAAATCAGAGGTTACCGGATGGGAGGAGACGAGTTTGTAATAATAATAAAAAGCAATTTCAAAGTTCATGATTGTATTGAAAGTATCTGGAAAATCACTGAAAAAGAAGTTAAAATAACAATGAAAGATTATACAAAAATTTCTTTTGCAATGGGTGTTATACAAAATGATTTCTTTTCTAATGCTGATGAAATTTTGAAAAAAGCAGATAGTAGCATGTATAAAAACAAGAAAACCTAAATTAGGTTTTCTTGTTTTTGTATACTAATTATTATATACTTTACTATTTGTAGCATATTTTTTCAATTTGTTATAAACTAAATAATTTATACTTTCTTTTTCATAAGTGTTATCATCTAATAATTCACCAAATTTTATACCTGTTAGTAGTTCGATACCTTCATCAATAGTTGAAATAGGATATATATGAAACTTACCATCTTTAATAGCTTCTAGTATTTCATCACTTAGACTTAAATTTTTCACGTTTTGATAAGGAATAAGTACAGAATGACTACCATCTAAGCCTCTATCCTTACAAACATTATAGTATCCATCAATTTTGTCATTTACACCACCAATTGGTTGTATTTCACCTTTTTGATTAACTGATCCAGTAACAGCAAAGTTTTGCTTTATAGGTACTGAAGATAAACTTGAGAGTATTGCATATAATTCTGTAGAAGAAGCACTGTCTCCATCAACACCATTATATAACTGTTCAAAGCATATACTAGCTGTAAGAGATAGTGGAAAATCTTGTGCATATTTTTCTCCAATATATGCAGATAGAATATATACACCTTTTGAATGGGTAGTACCACTCATTGCAACTTCTCTTTCTATATTTACAATACCACTTTTACCTACAAAAGTATTAGCTGTTATTCTAACTGGTTTTCCAAACATAAAATCACCAGTATTTATTATAGTAAGACCATTTATTTGACCTATTTTTTCACCATTAGTCGATATAATAACACTTCCATCAGAGATAAGTTCACTTAGATTATCATCATAAAGAGAATATCTATATTTTTTATTCTTAATTGTTTCTATAACGTCTTTAGAAGTAATAATTTTTTTGTTATTTTCTTTAGCAGTATAGTTACATTCTATTAATAAATCTAATAAATCTAATAAGTTACTAGTTAATTTATTTTTATCCCCTGCTATTTTGGAACTATATTCAATTATTTTTATTACAGCATCATGATTAAAAGATAGCAAGTTATATTTCTTACATATAAATGAAATATAACCACAGAATTTTTGTAGATTTGAAGTATTTTTTTCTAATGTATCTTCAAATTCAGCCTTTATTTTAAATAGTTTTTTAAAATCTGGATCTAATTTAGAAAGCTGAATATAATTCATTTCACTACCTATAAGTACAAATTGTACATCCATAGGAATAGGCTCTGGTTTAAGAGAATTTATAGTAATTGGTTGATTTATATCTCTTGCACTATCAATTGATATTTCAGAGTTACGCAGTGTTCTTTTTAAAGCTTCCCATGTAGGTACAGAAGCAAGAATATCTTTAACATTGATTATTATATATCCACCATTAGCCTTATGTATAAGACCAGGTTTAAGCATTGTGTAATCTGTTTTTACTCCTTGATTAGAAGTTTCAAATTCTAATTTACCAAATAAATCAAAATAATTAGGACTTTTACATAAAATAACTGGTGCAGATGTAGAAGAATCATTATCTATTATTACATTTACTTTATAGTTATCAAATGGAAAATCAACTTTGACATTTGTTTTGTTATTTTCTGAACTTTTAATATCTGGATTATTTTTACTTTTTATGTATATCTGATATTGTTTGAAAAACTCTACATTTTTAACTATATCACTTTGTATAGAGTAAAAGTAATTTTGAAGTTTTAAATTGTTTTTATACTTTAATTTTAAATCTTTTATACATTGTGTAGAACTAAATGTAGCAATATTACTTTCCCATTCTTTTATACTTACTTCAGCTTTAGTATCTAACTCATCTAATTGTTTTAAAATTTTCACAGTTTCTTGCTGAATAGAAGAACTCTTATCTTTAAAATATTTTCTGTCAACTTCAGTTAAATTATTAAATTCTTTTTCATCTATAATATTTCCTTTAAAAACAGGAGAAAATGATATACCTTCTTTATCGTATTTTATTTTAAATCCTTCAGTAAAAGTATATTTATCAAAATCATCTAATATTTTTTGCTTTATCTTAGCATATCTATCTAATATATCTTTTTTTTCTTTTTCATATGTATCACCAGATAATTTTGTGGCGAATGCAAGTAAAAGTTTACTTATAAACTGATTCATATCTGTTTTAAGTTCATATCCCATTCCAGGTTCTAATGATACATATAAAGGTTCATTAGGATTATTAAAATTATATATATAACAGTAATCATTTGGAATGACAGTTTGTTCAGCTAGTTTATTTATAACTGATAAAACATAAGAAGTCTTGCCAATACCGAGACTACCACAAACATATAAGTTAAATCCTTTGTTTTTTATTTTCATTGCAGAAGTTATTGATTTTAAAGCTCTTTCTTGACCTATAATTCCATAGAAAGGTTCTATTTCTTTTGTGCTTTTGAAATCCATTTTTAAATCTATACTACTTTTTAATTCATCAATGGTTAATTCTTTTGTATTTTTCATACTTACCTCCATAAATATAATTATAATATAAGTATATTTTATAATATAATTATTTTTTTTTCAAGCTAAATGCAAAAAAATATATAAAAAAATTGTATTATCTAAAAAAGCACAATAGTTATATAAAAAAATGACTAAGATATAGTTTGTATCTCAGCTATTTTTTTATAGATTTATATTATTTTGAAGAGATAACTTATAAATGATAGCATCTTCTAAATTATCTTGGTAATATTTTTTTCTAATATTTATTTTATTGAAACCAAACTTTTCATATAGTCTCTGAGCTGGTATATTTGTTAATCTAACTTCAAGTAATATCTCACTAATATTAATATTTATAGCATAGTTTAATACAGCTGAAAGTAGAGTAGAAGCAATACCATTTTTAACATATTCATTACTTACCAATACACTTAGTATGTCAATATGATCATATAATAGGTTAGCTGCTATATATCCAATAATAATATTATTTAATTTTGCAACAAAATATATAGCATTACTACTTTCAAAATCATTTAATATTGATGATTTTGATAATATAATATTATTATTAATTAATTGCATATTCATTATTTCATCAATTTCATTTATTTTCATTTTTGATATAACAGGATTGATGTTCTTCATTTTTCATCCTTTCAGCTTGTGAAACCCTAGCATAAACTACATCTAAATTATATGTATTATACATTTTAAGAGGTAGTATATCATCTGAAATATTTTCATAATAATTAATCAAATATTTTGCTTCAGGTATTATTTCATAATCTAAGCAAGTATAATTTAAATTATTATCTTTTGTATAGTTTAATATATCATCTGTAAATTTTATAGTACAATCACCAGCAAATATACATGAACTAAAATTTGATATATTATCTAGGGCTGTCAATAAATCATCATTTGAAATAGCAAATACATTTTCAATATATAATTTTTTGTTTTTTATATATATCTTATAAACAGCATAATATATTCTGTTATTTCTTGCATCAAGTATAGGACAAATATATTTTTCATTATTCTCATTTGAATTTTGATATACTTCAAAAGCTATAAGTTCCAAAGAGGATACCGCTAAAATATCTATTTTTTTTGGATGAGATAGTGCTTTTATAGTTGAAACTCCAATTCTACAACCTGTAAATGATCCGGGTCCATTTGTAGTAGCAAGTAAATTGATATCCTCAAACTTTGTGTTACTTTTTTCTAGAGCTTTATGTATAAGTGGAAGTAATTTTTCAGAATGAGTAATATTATTTATATCACTACTTAAGTATATATTATCTGAATTTTTAACTGCAACACTAGCAATTTTAGCAGTTGTATCAATTCCTAAAATATTCATACATTCCTCCTTATTAAAATATTTCTTGTATTATCATCAATTTTTGATATATCAATATATATAGTATCTTTAGGTAATATATTTTTAATTATATTTCCCCATTCAATAATACTAATTCCATTTTCAAAATATTCAGTTCCTATTGTATTCATGAATTGTTTTTCGTTATCTAATCTATATACATCAAAATGATATATATTTATATTATTTGTTATATATTCATTAACAATAGTAAAAGTAGGGCTAGAAACTTCATCTTCTACACCAAAATATTTAGCTATACCTTTTACAAAAATAGTTTTACCACTACCAAGTTCGCCATTTAAAACTACTATATCTGTTTTCTTTAAGTATTTAGCAAATTCATAAGAATAGTTTAAAGTATCAATTAAACTATTTGATACATATTCTATTTGATTTGTTATTCCGATTAAAAAAAGTTCGAAATTATATTCTTTCATATTTTCTCCATTCAATTGTACTAATTATATCAAAAAAAACAACTAATTTCAAGTAATAAAATTAAACTAATATAAAAAGATTTAAAAGTAAGTGAAAGATTTTCAAAATAGTAATAATAAATAATAAATAATATCTAAAATATAAAAAATAACATAAAAGTATTGTTTTTTTTTATATTTAAGTGTAAAATGTACATAGGTGATAAAAACATGAAAAATAGTTTACAAAAAACTTTATATAAAGCTAATAATAAGAGTGGTATATCATTAATAATTTTGATAATAACAGTAATAATTGCATTAATACTTATAGCAGCAACGAGTATTTCAGCAATAAGATCTATAGATAATGCAAGTATTACTAAATTTGCAAAAGATTTAACAGAAATACAAGAGGCTACAGAAAGTTATTACGTAACTAATCGTATAATGCCATCATTAGATGATTCCGCTGTAATGGATAAAGATGAGTTGGTAGCAATTGCAAGTTCCCAAAATTTATTATTAGAGGAGCTTACAGAAAATAATGATTTAAGTGCACAATTTTATACAATAGATCTTGATAAAATAAATGTTACAAAAGTTGCATACGGAACTAAAAAATTAGGTGAAAATGATATATTTGTTATAGCATATCCATCAATGATAGTATATTATCCCTATGGATTAAATGCAAAGGGTACAACATATTTTTCAATAACATCAAAAATATCTAATGAAACAAGAATATCTCAAAGTCAAGAAGATGTATCAACAACATCAGTTATTTCATCAGGTTTGATAACAGTTACAAAAAACAATGGTTGGGCAAATAAAATGGGTGTAAATATAGTAGCTGAAATGGCTTCAGATGAATTGTTATATATGTCAGTAAGTGGAGATTCTAATAGAGAGATCACAACAACTATAGGTAAAAATACTTTTGGATTTGACTTGCTTTCATCAATAGTTAGTGATACCGAAACAATAAAAGTACCAACACTTACTCAACTTGAGGCAGAGTATATAGAATTAGGTACTAAACCATTTGCTGAAAGATATGTAGATATATTAAAATATAAGAATTCTGAAATAATTGGTAAGGTAAGAATTGATTTATCAAATTTTAACAATACGCTTCCTACAATTGCAAGTGCAACACTTTCATCATATACAGGAATGAATATGGTTAAATTATTACTTGCTAACAGTGATAATGGAATTAAAGAAGTTAGATATGAATATTTAACAAAATTTTTAGAAAACGGAACAACTGAAAATTATTATGATAATGTTACAGATTTTGATTCCACATATATGAAAACTGAAGCAAAAAAAGCTAAACTTGCAAGTGATTTAACTACCATAATAGATGCTCCTAAAAATATTAAGAGTATAAAAGTTGCGATAATAGATAATGCAGGTAATGTTAATTTATACAATCAAATAATAGCTCCAAATTTATATATAGGATATACATTGAATAGTGCTACAATACAATCTTTACAATTAACAGCAAATATGTTTAGTTCAAATGGTATCAAAACAATATCGTTTTCAAAAAGTATAGATGGAATAAATTATACTGATGAACAAGTATATACATTAGATACTACAACAAATGGTGTAACAAACAAAAAAAACATAGCATACAAAGTTAGTGGAGTAAATATGGCATATATAAAAATGGTAGCAGTAAATTATGATAGTACAATAACAGAAACTAGAATAATAAATATTAATATTCAACAAACACCTCAAATAGAAGTTGCAAATAGACCAATATTATTTACAGGAATGACAGCAAAAAAATGGGACGGGGCAGCATGGATAACGGTACCAGATCCAGATACAGATACAACATGGTATAATTATTCAAATAAAGAGTGGGCAAATGCACAAACAGCAGATGGAAGTATGTGGGTATGGATACCAAGATACGTTTATAGAATACCAATTTATTGGCATGCCGCATCATCTACTGGAGGAATAATAGATGTACAATTTAGTGATGATATAAACGATAATTGGAATGTTGATAAAATAGGATCATTAAATACAGATACTGGAGCTAATGGATCAAAAAATACTTGGACAAATCATCCAGGATTTACATTTGGAACTACTGAATTAACAGGAATCTGGGTAGCAAAATTTCAAGCAAGTGGTACAGTTACAAATTTAAAATCTTTACCTGGTGTTACTGCACTTAGAAGTACAACAATAAGCAATGCTTTTTTAGCATGTAGAAATATGGAAACAACATATGGAACTCCAT